>CANESI010000019.1 GCA_947441065.1 Caulobacteraceae bacterium | reverse complement strand
TAGTTGATCTTTTCGTTACGAAGGTCGGTTTCCACGCGCAGTCCCGCTGCCGCCAAGGTTGCCGCAACGGTGCGCGCATAATCATCAGCGTCTGAGGTTATGGTTGCCACAACCACCTGAACCGGCGCAAGCCAAAGCGGGAAGGCACCGCCATAATTCTCGATAAGAATTCCCAAAAACCGTTCAAATGTGCCCAATATTGCGCGGTGCAACATTACCGGTCGCACTTTTGCACCATTTTCAGCGATATATTCTGCATCCAGACGTTCAGGTGTTACAAAATCCAACTGCAAGGTGCCGCACTGCCAGGTCCGGCCAATGGCGTCGCGCAGGTGGAATTCCAGCTTTGGACCATAGAAGGCCCCTTCGTTAGGTATGAGTTCAACACTGACACCGGCCGCCGTCGCCGCGCGCTCCAGCTTGGCCTCGGCCTGATCCCAGACCTCGTCGGAACCGGCCCGCACATCGGGACGCAGGGCCAGCTTGATACTGTGCAGGGTGACGCCCAGTTGGTCATAGACCGAATTGAGCAGGGCCACGAAACGGGTCGTCTCTTCCTCGATCTGTTCTTCGCGGCAGAAGATGTGGGCGTCGTCCTGCGTGAAGGACCGCACCCGCATGATCCCATGCAGTCCGCCTGAGGGCTCATAGCGGTGGCAGGAGCCAAATTCGGCCATGCGCAGCGGCAGGTCGCGATAGGACTTCTGGCCGACATTGAAGATCTGAACATGGCCGGGACAGTTCATCGGCTTGACCGCGAGCGTATCGCCCTCGTCGGTTTCGCAGACAAACATATTCTTGCCGAACTTTTCCCAGTGTCCCGATTTCTCCCATAGGGACCGGTCGAGGACCTGAGGCGTCTTGACCTCTTGATAGCCCTCTTTCTCCAGACGGCGGCGCATATAGGCCTCGAGCGTGCGATAGAGGGCCCAGCCCTTGGGATGCCAGAAGACCATGCCCTTGCCCTCTTCTTGAAGGTGGAACAGGTTCATGATCTTGCCAATGCGGCGATGGTCGCGCTTTTCGGCCTCTTCGATGCGGGTCAGATGCTCGGCGAGGTCCGCCTCGGACGCCCAGGCCGTGCCATAGATGCGCTGCAGTTGGGCATTGTTCTGATCGCCGCGCCAATAGGCACCGGCCAGCTTGGTCAGCTTAAAGCCCTTACCGACATGTTTGGTCGAGGGCAGGTGCGGGCCGCGGCAGAGATCCTTCCAAGCTGCGCCCTGATGATAGACGGTGACCGTCTCACCGTCGGGCAGCCCCCGAATGATCTCGGCCTTATAGGCCTCGCCCATGGCTTCGAAATCGGCAATGGCCGCGTCGCGGTCGACCACTTCACGCCGGATGGGCTCATCACGCTCGACGATCTGACGCATACGCGCTTCGATCTTGGGCAGATCATCAAGGCTAAAGGGCTCATCGCGGGCAAAGTCGTAATAGAAGCCGTTCTCGACATTGGGACCGATGGTCACCTGAGTGCCGGGGAACAGTTCTTGAACCGCTTGGGCCAAGACGTGGGCCGTATCGTGGCGAATGACCTCAAGGGCGTCCTCGGCGTCACGGGTCAGAATCTCAATCTTGCCATCGGTCAGCAGATCAGCGGTCAAGGGCCGGTCGAGATCGAGTAGCGTCCCGTCCAGCTTGATCAGAACCGCTTTCTTTTCAAGCGACTTGGACAGGCCCGCAGCCACATCGCGGCCACGGGTCCCGACGGGGTAGGACCGTACCGAACCGTCAGGAAAGACAAGATCAATCATTCATCACACTTCCAAACGGGAGAAGCCTTAGGGCCATCCCTTAAAGCGATCCTCGCCTCTCGCGCACCCGGCGGAGGGGGATCATAACCCCACGGCACGCCAGGACGGCAGCGACAGATACGCTTGAACGCCAACCCGGCCCCGCGAACGGGGCCATGGCCAATCAAGACCGCTGCCGCATATTGCGAGCAGGTTGGCTCAAACCGGCACTGTCGCCCAATCAGGGGCGAGAGGATCAGCTTGTAGGCCCTGAGCCCGAAGCCAATAATACGGTCATAGAGGCCAATCATATCGCTATCATACCGATTCAACGCGGAACCATAGAGCGTCCGTCGTACCATCCCCACATAATCACGCCAACCGCATGGGCTGCAAAAGGCAGTGCTTTAGCGGCAATAGAGGCACTTTTCATTGATCAATCGCAGCCGCCGCCTCTAAAGCCGCCTCAAAGGCCAAGAGCGTTGAGGCATGACGAGCGGGATAATCTCTTACCGGTGCCAAGACACCCAAATCCGCAAAACGTCCCTCTGGGGCTGAGCCCGCTTCCTTCAGCATCGCCCTTAGGCCATCTCGGGCCTGCCGGATTTCGTCGATGGTCGCACCGATGATATTGGCTCCCAAAATGGCTGCAGAGGCTTGACCCAAGGCGCAGGCCTGAACCTCTTGGGCAAAATCACTGACCAGACCATCAGTCAGGACCAGATCAACGATAATGCGGCTACCGCAAAGCTTTGCGACCTTTTCTGCCGAGGCTTGAGGCGCAGCCAGCCGCCCGGCTCGGGGCATATTGGCGGCCAAGGCGAGAATGCGGCTGGAATAGAGGTCGTCGATCATTCAATTAAGATGGGGTCACCGCCCCGCTCAATCCAGAGGGCCTGAGCGCGATCTCTCATCGCGTCACCCATCAGCTTGTATCCGGCCCTCAGGCGACGCTGAAGCCGATTGCCGACATAGGGGCCGAGCATGCCGCGAAAGACCTCACCATTGGCAAAGATACTGCCCGTCTCACTGACCGCTTCGATCTCAAAATAACGCTGAGCTCTGACCAGACCGCCCAACCAGGCCATATGCCAATAGATGTGGCTTTGCGGAACCCACTCGGTAATGCGCGGCCGCAGGACCTCTTCCTCACCACCGGGCAGGATCTGCTTTAGGGTCAAGGTCTCACCAATCCGCACGCTGCCTTGAACCTCTGGATAGAGAGGGTTCCACTGGGTCCAGTTTTCGACGTCATAGAGAACTTCCCAGACGATCGCAGCGGGCGCGGCAATACCGGCGCGGTTTTCAAAAAAGCTGGTCATTATCCCTTCCCGGTCTTTGCGAATTGAATGGTGTACAGGCTAGTCATTTGAAGCGTCTCTAAAGCGCCAGGTCGCGCCCTGCGGGCCATCCATAACGACCACATTGAGGGCATTGAGCTCATCGCGGATGCGGTCGGCGGCGGCAAAATCCTTATTGGCCCGCGCCTCTTTGCGCGTTTGCAACAGGACCTCGACCCGCGCGCTGAGGTCTTCATCCGCGCCGCCCTTGAACCAGGCATCCGGATCGGCCTGTAGAAAGCCCATCACGCCCGCGAGGGTCATCAGCTTGCCCTTATGTTCCGGCCCATCGTCGGTGCCATTGCGAATGGAGCGATCCAGATCGTCGGCATAGGCAAAGAGGCGGCTGAAGGCCAAGGGCGTATTGAGATCATCCATCAGGGGGGCGAGGACCTCGTCATCTTCGAGAATGTCCATATTGACCGCCTTAGCCCGCTGCAAAACGCCATAGAGCCGGTCCAGCGCCTTGATCGACTGTTCGAGCAGCTTGGCGGTCCAGTCCAGCGGGGCGCGATAGTGACCCGACAGAAGCGCCCAGCGGATCGCCTCTCCGGGCACCTGCTGCACCAGATCATGAACCAAGAGCACATTGCCAAGGCTCTTGGACATCTTTTCGGAGTCCATGGTCAGGAAGCCATTATGCATCCAATAGCGGGCATAGACCGGATGCTCATGACCGGGACCCGCCTTGGCGCAGACGCTTTGGGCGATCTCGTTCTCATGGTGCGGGAAGATCAGATCGTGACCGCCGCCATGAATGTCGATGGGAGAGCCAAGGGCCGCCTCGACCATGGCCGAACATTCAATATGCCAACCCGGACGGCCCGGACCAAAGGGGCTGTCCCAGACCGGTTCGGAAGGCTTTGAGGGCTTCCACAGCACAAAATCGGCCCCGTGGCGCTTATAGGGCGCCACCTCGACCCGTGCGCCCGCGATCATATCGTCGAGATTGCGGCCCGAAAGCTGGCCGTAGGCGTCGTAATTTTGAGTGTCGAACAGAACATGGCTCTCGGCCTCATAGGCCGCGCCCTTGGCCAGCAAACCGCTGATCATGGTGATAATATCGCCCATATGCTCCGTCGCACGCGGCTCCAGATTGGGCCGAAGGGCGAACAGGGCATCCATGTCCGCGTGGTAGGCGGCGATATAGCGATCCGTAATCACGCCGATCTCAACGCCTTCTTCGGCGGCCTTGAGGTTTATCTTGTCATCAACATCGGTGAAATTGCGCGCATAGACCACCGCATCCTTGCCATAGAGGCGGCGCAGCAGGCGATAGAGCACATCAAAAGCCACCACCGGGCGGGCATTGCCGACATGGGCATAGTTATAGACGGTCGGCCCACAGACATAGAGCGTCACCCGCCTGCGGTTGCCAGGTTCAAAGGCACGCTTGTCGCGGGCCAAGGTGTCGTGGAGCATCAGGGTCATGGACATCATTCAATACGAAGTGGGGGCTCAGTTGGGCTAGCCAAAGACCATTTTAAGCCCATATAACTATTTGTCCTGCGACTAGCCATCACAGGTTTCCACCGTACTGATCCGATCGGGCTTTCTGGTCGTAGAGGTACTGGGTGTCACGCGTCATCCCGGAACCCTCGTTCCGGCGCAACTCAACCCCAAGGACTCTCCCATGGATGCTCTGGCAAAAGACCGGACCCTTATTGGCAATTTTGGATCAGATTCAGAAGGTCTGATCAAGCCAACCCGCGAAGAGGCCATGGCTGCCGTTCGCACCCTGCTCGCTTGGGCCGGAGATGATCCGCGCCGTGAAGGGTTGCTCGACACCCCCAAGCGCGTGGTCGAAGCCTTTGGTGAATGGTTTCAAGGCTATGAGCAGGATCCATCGGTGGAACTGTCGCGGACCTTCGAAGATGTGCAGGGCTATGACGATATGGTCATGCTGCGCGGTATAGAGGTAGAGAGCCACTGCGAACACCACATGGCCCCCTTTATCGGCAAGGCCTATGTCGCCTATATGCCGACCAATCGGGTCGTGGGTCTGTCCAAGCTGGCGCGGGTCGTCGAGATCTATGCCAAGCGCCTACAGACGCAAGAGACCATGACCCAGCAGATCGTCGATGCGATCAATGAAAGCCTAGATCCAGCGGGCGTCGCGGTCATGATCGATGCTGAGCACCAGTGCATGTCGACGCGCGGCGTTCACCACCGCCATGTCAGCACCATCACCACACGGTTCTCGGGCCAATTCAAAACCAACCAGGCCCTGCAAGACCGCTTCCTCGCTCTTGCCAATCCGCGCTGATCGGATGGCAGACTTTCTCGTCGCCGCCGATCAAGAGGCTCTAGAGCACGGCGTCGATCTGGCGCCTCGCTTTGACGATAGGGGCCTGATCGCGGCGGTGGCGACCCATGCTGAGACCGGTGAGGTGCTTATGCTGGCCTGGATGAATGCAGAGGCCTTAAAGCTCACCATCGAGACGGGCGAGGCCCACTATTTCAGCCGCTCGCGCCAAGCCCTCTGGAAAAAGGGCGAGACCAGCGGTCAGGTTCAAAGGGTCACAGAACTTCGCGTTGATTGTGATCAGGACGCCGTCTGGATCAAGGTCCTGCCCCAGGGCGACGGCGGGGCCTGCCATGTCGGTTTTCGATCCTGCTTTTACCGCGTCATGGATCAGGGCAAGCTCGTCGAACGCGATTGAGGCGATCGGGAAACCTTAACGCGCCTTAGACGCAGCAGGCCCGGTCACCGCATCAATAACGCTTCTTAGCCCCGTCAAGACGACCTTGCGGGCCTCTTGGCCCTCTTCAGTCTCATCATGGCGCATCAGCCGAAGCGCGTTCATATGGGCTTGAAAGGCAGGGTCACTCCACTTGCCCGCCTCAAGCGACCGATCGATCAGTTCGCACAGGCTGTAGGCCGCGTCGCCCATCTGCTCCTTACCAAAGGCACCGGCGAGGGCAAAGATTTCGTTGGCGACATTATAGCAATTGGTCAGGGCCTCACGATTGGGGTCTGCCGTGACCGAGGCAGCACTGTCCAGAAGCTGGAGGACCTTTTTGTCCATCGCGCTGAGGACCTTATCGCGGATGGATTCCATATTGCTGTCGGCATCGTCCATCGCCTCCTGAACGGTCTTGCCGCCGGGAAGCTTGATCAATTTGGAAAGCCGGTTTTCAAATCGGCGTCTTGTTACCGTCACAGCTGTGCTTTCTGAGGCTGGAGCAAGGAGTCGATGGCGTCTTGCGACATGTTGGGCGTGCTGGCCGTACCCACCTCTAACGGAAGGTCATCAGAGCGCCGCCCTTCGGTGCCCGGAGGCGGACCAACAAATTTGAAACGCCTGTCAGGACCAGAATAGGTTGGGCACTCGATAAAGACCCGATTTTCGCGGGCCACCCAGATCACCCGATCCAAAAGTACGCGAGGCACGATGGGCTTGGCAACCAAGAAGCTTGCGCCGCAGTCGCGCCCCTTGGTCACATTGGACACTTGGGTGTGGCCCGACATGAAAATGACCGGCGCGGCGCAGTTTGGTTCAATTTTCGAGGTTCGCAGCCACTTTACGAACTCATAGCCTTCCATGTCTGAAAGCTGGGCGTCGACGATGATCAGGTCTAGCAGATGGCTCTTGACCAACTCCATCGCAGAGGCCCCAGACATGGCCCGAAGCGGTGTGCGTACGCCAAATCCACTGAACACCTGGACAAGAATATCCATGCCCTGGGGACTGGCCTCCATCAACAGAACGGTGGCCCGCTCGAGATTGATCTTGGCCTTAGGGTTGGTGGGGGGAGGCGACATGTTTGACCCCTAAAAAAGATCGACATCGCCGGGCTTTATCGCCGCGGCAATACGATCTTCAGCCCGGCGACCAAAACGGCGCACGGAGTGATCAAGGGTTAGGTGTTGACTGGCTTGGACCGGATTGACCTTCCATTCGGGCGGCAGGCCCGGACCAAGGGCTTCGAGAAAGGAGGAAAGGGCCGATAGGCGCTGAATCAGGGAATCCAGGCCTTGGGCCTGAACGATCCGCTCTGCACTATGGGCACCTTGGGAGGACGCCATCAGTTCGGCCACCAGTCCTTGGAACCGGTTGCCCATGCCTGCAAGGTCACGGGCTTCAAGCGCCGCAGTCTGGATCACTTCAGACAGGCGAACCTGACCATCCGTGGAACAGAGCGCCTGGACTGGACTTGAGGGTTCCATGATCAAAAGAGCTCCAACGCGCCGGACTCGACCGGTGCAGACGGCTTGGTCCGCCGCTCGATTTCAAACACACTGGCCTCATCCTTGGCCAGTGCCATCTGCCGAACCCGCCCAGAAATGGGCCAATATTGAATCCGCCTGGCCCGCTCTCCGCCCAAGCTACCGCCGGCAAAGCTGATTCCCTCCTGCTTCAGATAGCGCTCAGCAAAACGGGCATTTTGATCGCCAATATCGGTCAGGCCACTGATGACCCTGGCGCCGCCAAAGAGCTTGGCCTGAAGCCGCTCACGCCGCGCGCCCTGCCGCAGCAGGCCATTGACCAAGACCTCCATGGCATAGGCCCCGTACCGCACAGAGTCAGTCGTGACATCTTCACCCTCACCACCGGGCAGCAGGAAGTGGTTCATACCGCCCAGACCGGCCAAGGGATCACGAATACAGGCGGCAACGCAGGAACCGAGAATGGTGGTGAGCATGACGCTGGGGTCATCGGTGACATAGTGCTCCCCCTGAACCACGTGCACACGTCGTTCAGGCAGTGCAAGGGGCTCCTGGTCGCGTGACACAAGGCTCATGTGAGGGGCCCAAAGACCGCTTCGATCTTTTCTTTCAGGATGGTCACCGTGAAGGGTTTAACCAGATAGTTATTGACCCCGAACTGCACGGCGCGCTGCACCAACTCGCGGTCTGCGCGGCCGGTCAGCATGATGAAGGCGGTCTTGGCAATCGGTGGATGGCCACGGATGGCGCGCAACAGGGCCAGTCCATCCAGCTTGGGCATGTTGAAGTCGGATATGACGAGCTGACTCGGGCGTGAGATCAGTTGCCGCAAGGCATCTTCACCATCGACCGCATCGCGAAACTCGGTGAAGCCAAGCTGCTGCAAGCCATTGCGCACCAAGGCGCGCATGGTCATTTGGTCGTCTACGATGAGAACAGAAATTCCCGAGGCCGCTGGCATTACGCCCTCTCCCGCCGGTCTAGATTGCAAAGATTAAGCACCATAGGACCCAAGCGCTCCAAGGGCGCCTGACGCTCTACAGCACCGATTTCAAAGGCCACGCGCGGCATGCCGTAGACAACGCTGGACGATTCGTCTTGACCAAGGGTGGAGGCCCCCGCGTCGCGCATCATCTTAAGACCCTTAGCGCCGTCACGGCCCATTCCGGTCAAGATCAGACCCACCGACTGACCACCGACGGTGCGCGCCACAGACTCAAACAGCACATCCACCGATGGGCGGTGGCCATTGACCAGATCGGCAGGCTTGAGGCGGCAGCGCAGTTGGCCAAGGCCGCTGACCTCCAGATGCTGAGCCCCGCCAGGCGCCAGATAGATCTGGCCAATCTCGAGAGGTGCGCCTTCGCTGGCTTCACAGACCGAGGCTGCGCAGCTGCGATTGAGCCGCTCGGCAAAGCTGGCCGTAAAGCTAGCGGGCATATGTTGGGTGATCACGGTTGGTGGGCAATTGGCCGGAAAGTGCGACAGAACCGCCAACAGGGCCTCAACACCACCGGTCGAAGACCCTATGGCCAAAACCCGGCCATCGGACTTGAAGGCGTCTGCCTGCGGCTTGGCGACCACCGCCTGACTAAAGGCGCGCATCTTGGCGCGGGCGGCGGCCTTGACCTTGTCGGCCAGCTCGGCAAAGGCCTCCTTGGCCGCAACCCCGTTCATGGGTTTGCCCACACAATCAAAGGCCCCAATTTCAAGGGCCTTGAGGGTCGCTACCGCGCCATGTTGGGTCAGGGTCGAGACCATGATCACCGGCATGGGGCGCAGGCGCATAATCTTTTCGAGAAATTCCAAACCGTTCATGTTTGGCATTTCGATATCGAGGGTAATGACGTCGGGATTGAGGGACTTGATCGCGGTGCGCGCCTCAAGCGGATCGGACGCGGTTCCGATCACCTCGATGGCGGGGTCTTGCGACAGCACAGCCTTGATCAGCCCCCGCATGGTGGCTGAATCGTCGACAATCAGGACGCGGACAGGGCTCAAGCCTTACCCCCCACAAGCCGGTAGGTGGTCAGACCGTCGGTCTCAAACAGTGTCGTTGCAGGACCAGACACCCGCTCAGAATGGCCGATATAGAGCCGCCCACCAGGGCTCAAGAGCGGCGCATAGCGGCTCCAGATCCGAGCTTGGGTCTCTTCTTCGAAATAGATCACCACATTGCGGCAGAAGATGACGTCGAACGGACCCTTCATTGGCCACTGGCCCATCAGGTTCAACTCTCGGAAGGTCACCAGATCGCGCGCCGCGTCGCCCACGCCCCAACGCTTGAAGGCGTCAGCGGGATTGGGCACGAACCAGCGCTTCATCAGGTCGCGTGGAATAGCGGAGCAGGATTCCTCGTCATAGAAGCCCGCCTTGCCCTCTGCCACCACATTGGGATCGATGTCCGAGGCCAAGATCTTGATGTCATAGCGCCCGGCATCCGGCAGCAGCGACAGGATGGTCAAGGCGATGGAATAGGGCTCTTGGCCGGCTGAACAGCCCGCCGACCAGATCCGTACCCGTCCGCCGCGCTTGGCCTGCGCCAACAGGTCGGGCAAGACCTTGGTCTTCAGATGCTCGAAATGGTGCGGTTCACGAAAGAACCTTGTGACGTTGGTGGTCAGCGAGGCCAGCATCTTTTGGCGCTCTTCCACGCCGGCTTGGCTAGCGACAAGCGCGCAATAGTCTTTGAATGTCTTCAGGCCCAAGGCGCGCAGACGTTTTGCAAGCCGTGAATAGGCCAAGGTCGCCTTGGAGTCCGGCAGGGCAATCCCAGCATCGGCATGCAGCATGGCGGCGATGTTGCGAAAATCCTCTTGGGTAAAGGGATATTCCCCCTCTACGAGGTTTTTGCTAGCGCTGACGGGCCGCTTAATGTCTGCCTGATCACTCATGCGGCTTCAGCTTCACGGTCGGGCAGGACGCGCTCCAGATAGATCAGGCTGATCATCCGGCCTTCCATCGACAGGATGCCCTTGACGAACTGTTGGACGAGGTCGGAGGCCACATCTGGCGTCGACTGGATCTGGTCGTCGCGCACCGTGATGATGTCGCAGACCGCATCGACTAGGAGACCAACAAGCTGCTCTTCAATCCGGGTCACGATAATCACGTGCCGCTCAGTCGGTTCGGTCATCTGCAGACCCAGACGCGAGCCCAGATCAACAATGGGCAGGACCGCGCCGCGAAGATTGATCACACCGCGCACAAAGACGGGCGTTCTGGGCAAGGGCGTGGCCGGGGTCCAGCCGCGGATCTCGCGCACCGACATGATGTCGACGCAAAATTCCTGCGCGCCGATCTGGAACGAGATCAACTCACGAACAGCACTGTTGGAGGAGGTGGTCATTGGGGTCATGGTCCTAACCTGCCGCTGCCAGCTTCGCGTCACTGCGGGCCTTTTCCCGTCGCCGGGCGGCTACCACATTGTCGACATCCAAGATCAAGGCCACGCGTCCATCGCCAAGGATGGTGGCGGCGGCAATGCCCTCGACCTGTCGGTAATTGGCTTCGAGTGACTTGATCACCACCTGCCGCTGGCCCTGAATGGCGTCGACCATCAAGGCCGCCCGCGCGCCGCCCTCTCCTTCGACCAAAAGGGCCACACCCTTGGTCGGATCAAGCGGCGTGGTCCGATAGCCCAGCATCGCCCCGACATCGATCAGAGGGGTATAGGTGTCGCGAATGGCAATGACATAGGCGTCCGGACCTATGGCCCGCACATCCTGAGCCTTAGGCTGCAGGCTTTCGATAATCGCGGTCAGGGGCGCAACCAATGTGTGATCGCAAACCGACACGACCATGCCATCCAAGACCGCAAGGGTCAGGGGTAGGCTCAAGGTAAAGGTCGAGCCTTGACCGGGCCGCGAGGTGATAGCGATCCGGCCGCCGAGCCCCTGAATGGAGCGCTTGACCACATCCATGCCGACGCCGCGCCCTGAAATGTCCGACACCGAAGAGGCGGTCGAGAAGCCGGGCATGAAGATCAGGTTGTCGACATCCTCATCACTGAGGTTGGAGTCGACCTCGATCAGGCCCTTATCAATGGCAATTTGGCGCACGCGGGGCCGGTCAATACCCTTACCGTCATCGGAGACTTCAATGACGATCCGGCCGCTGCGATGGGCCGCCGACAGACGCACTGTGCCTTCAGGGCCCTTTCCCGCAGCTACCCGAACCTCAGGCCGCTCAAGCCCGTGGTCGATGGCATTGCGGATCATATGGGTGATGGGGTCGGTCAGGCGCTCAATGACGGTCTTATCAACCTCGGTGCCCTCGCCTTCCGTCACTAGGCGAACCTGCTTGCCAGTCATGGCCGCAACTTCACGGACCAGACGCGGCATGCGCTGGAACACCGATTTGACCGGCTGGGCGCGGATGGCCATCACACTGTCTTGGATCTCGCGGGTCAGATGTTCGAGATCATCAAGACCCATGGCAATGTTCGAAGAGCGCGGAACGCCGCTCTCTGTCACGCGCTGGGCCAACATGGCCTGATTGATGACCAGCTCGCCGACCAGATCGATCAGTCGGTCTACCCGGTCCAGATCCACACGAATGGTCGCCTGCTGGGCCGCTGCGCCATGGGCCGCGTCCGGAGCCACCCCTGCCGCAGCAGTCGCCGTCGCCGCTGCGGGCGCTGGAACGGACGGTGCCGAGGCGGCAAAGACCGGCGCCGGGGCTGGCGCGGCCAAGATCTCAGCCATGATAGCCGCTGCCGGCGCGGCCTGAACATCGGCCCGGGCCTGTTGAATCAGGGCCATGACATCAAAGGGCTCATCAATGCTCGCCTCACCCATCATTGGGAGGCTACTGGTCAATTGATCTGCCGTAATGGTCAGGTCGCAGTCGCCATCGACAAACTCAAAGACCTCTTGAATGTCCGATTGGCTGCGATCCGTGGTCAGGACAATCGTCCAGCTCAGATAGGCGTGCTCCGGTTCCAACTCGGCCAAGCCGGGAAGCTCGGAGCCGTCGATCGAGACCTCAATATCCCCAAGACGCTTCAATTCCCGCAGCAGCAGGCCGGTTTCATTGGCCTTGGCATAGAGCGCGTTCTTGGGCCGCAGTTGCACCGTCCAGCGGCGCAGGGCCGGGCCCTCGGGCTCAAGATCGATGATCCCCGCCGCCAAGGGCGTAAAGCCGAAATCATCTCCAAACCCGTCATCATCCGACACGGTCAGCGGGGTAAAGTCCAAGCCGGGCATATCGTCAAAATCTTCGCTGACGATTGAAGCCGGCGCTGCGGCACCGTTTAAGGCTTCGAGCGCCGCAGCCAGTTCCTGCGAACGCGCCTCTTCAACCACACCGCCGTCACGGGCCGCGCGGACATGGTCGGCCAGCACATCAGCGGCGCGCAGCATGACCTTAACGACATTATTATCCGGTGCGAGTTTACCGGCCCTCACATCGTCCAGCGTGGTTTCAAACACATGAGCAAAGCGAACCAGAGGCTCGAGACTAAAGGCCCCAGCGCCGCCCTTGATCGAGTGAACGGCGCGGAACACGGCATTGACCGTCTCAGAGTCGGTCTCGCCCTGCTCCATGGCCAAGAGGCCCGATTCGAGCTCGGACAGCTGTTCTTCGCATTCCTGGAAGAATGTGACCTTGATCGCTTCTAACGGATCCACGGGCGTTTGCTCCGGTTACAGGGCGCGTCAGGCCGCGACGCGGCGAACGGCGTCGATCAGCTTGTCTGGGTTAAAGGGCTTAACGATCCAGCCAGTGGCACCGGCTGAGCGCGCGCGCTCTTTCTTTACCGAGTCGCTTTCGGTGGTCAGGACCAAGATCGGGGTTGCGCGATGGCGTTCGCTCTTGCGCACCCCTTCGATGAAGCCAAATCCATCCATACGCGGCATATTGATATCGGTGATGATCACATCGGGCATGGCCATGGATTCCAGCACCTCGAGACCATGGACCCCGTCCACAGCCTGCACCACGGTGAAACCAGCATCGCCCAGAGCCAGCATCAGCATGTCGCGCATGGTGCGGGAGTCATCAACGGTCAAAACGATCTTGCTCAATGGACTAGCCCTGCTGAACGAACGGCTGAAGATCCTCGGCACCAAACAGGCTCAAGGCCTCTTGAAATGCTGGGGAGGGTGAGGAAATGGCAAAGGGCATGGCATCTGCTGCCCAAGTGGCTTGGGCGGACATCAAGACCTGTAAACAGAGCCCGCCGAGACGCTGCACATTCGAAGCATCGAGGTCCAAAGGCGTATGCCGAAGGGTCAGGAGCTCAGAGCGCAGGGGGCCTGCAGCCTTGAGGTCGAGATTTTCGGTCAGTTGCAGCCTCGAAGCGGAAGCAGGTTCGGTCATTTCAGTCCTCTGGGCTTGGAGTCGCCAAACCGAGTGTGGGGCATTCGAATGCGGGCGTGGGACCCACAAAACGATAGCTATAACCACCTAAATGACAGAGGCCAGTAAACAACTCATTTAATCATGAAGTTCTAAAAGACGGGTGCAGCCTTTGCCGGACCGAGAAGGGCGGGGACGGCGATGCAGCGCCGCCCCACAGGTCGTGACGGCTGGCTAGTTCAGTTCACCCTGAAGATGACGCGCTGGTGTCGGCGCATCGTCGGCCTCAAGCCGCTCCATCAGGGCGTCAAGTTCCTGCCATAGGGCCTTGGGCAGGCGGTCGGCAAATCGGTCATAGGCAGCCGGGATGAGGGACGCCTCTTCGCGCCACACATCACGGTCAACCGATAGGAGCAGGTCCATCTGAGCCTCAGACAGGTTCAGGCCAGACGTATCGATCGCCCCCTTGGCCGGCAGATTACCAATCGGCGTAGCCTCAGCCTGCGCCGTGCCTTCGAGACGTTCGACGATCCACTTCAGGACACGGCTATTTTCGCCATAGCCGGGCCAGACGAACTTGCCGCCCTCATCCTTGCGGAACCAGTTGACGAAATAGATGCGCGGCAGCTTGGCGGCGTCGGCCTTTTGGCCAATGGACAACCAGTGATTGAAATAGTCGCCCATATTGTAGCCGCAGAAGGGCAGCATGGCGAAGGGATCGCGGCGCAATTCACCGACCTTGTTTTCGGCAGCAGCCGTGCCTTCAGAGGCGACGTTCGAGGCCAAAAACACTCCATGCTGCCAATTGAAGGCTTCAGTCACCAAGGGCACAGCCGAGGCCCGGCGTCCGCCAAACAGAATGGCCGAGATTGGCACGCCCTTGGGGTCTTCCCATTCCGATGCGACGGTGGGGCATTGGCCAGCCGGGGCGGCGAAACGGGCATTGGGATGAGCCGCAGGCTCGCCCAAGGCAGGGGTCCAAGCGCGGCCCTTCCAGTCGGTTAGGCCCTCAGGCGGGGTATCGGTCAGGCCTTCCCACCAGACATCACCATCAGCCGTTGTCGCGACATTGGTGAAGATGGTGTTGGCGTGAAGGGTCTCGATAGCATTGCGATTGGTGTGCTTGCCGGTCCCCGGAGCCACGCCAAAGAAGCCCGCCTCTGGATTGATGGCATAGAGCCGTCCGTCGTCGCCAAAGCGCATCCAGCTAATATCATCGCCGATGGTCTCAGCCTTCCAACCGGGGATGGTCGGTTGCAACATGGCCAGATTGGTCTTGCCGCAGGCGCTGGGGAAGGCTGCCGTCACATAATGGACCGCACCTTGCGGTGAGGTCAGCTTGAGGATCAGCATGTGCTCGGCCAGCCAGCCTTCATCGCGGGCCATGACCGAGGCGATACGCAGGGCGTAGCACTTCTTACCCAGCAGGGCATTGCCGCCATAGCCGGACCCATAGGACCAGATCTCGCGGGTCTCGGGATAGTGAACAATGTACTTATCGTCATTGCAGGGCCACGCCACATCGGCCTGACCCTCAGTCAAGGGGGCTCCGAGGCTGTGGACCGCAGGTACAAAGAACCCGTCTTCACCGATGGCCTCGAGCGCCGCTGTGCCCATCCGGGTCATGACGCGCATGGAAACGGCGACATAGGCGCTGTCGGTGATCTCAACGCCCAGCGCACTGATGCGCGAGCCGATTGGACCCATGCTGAAGGGCACGACATAGAGGGTGCGACCCTTCATGCAGCCTGCAAACAGGCCCTGAAGCTTGGCGCGCATCTGGTCTGGTGCCATCCAATTGTTGGTCGGACCGGCGTCGATCTCATTTTCCGAACAGATGAAGGTGCGGCTTTCCACCCGGGCCACATCGCGCGGATCAGAATTGGCAGCGAAGGAGTTGGGCCTCTTAGCTGGATCAAGACGCACCATGGTGCCCGAAGCGACCAACCCTGCGGTCAACTGTTCCCACTCGGCATCGGAGCCATCGCACCAATGGACCCGATCCGGGGTCGTCAGGGCAGCGATCTCACGGACCCAAGCGACCAGTTTGGCATGTTTGGTTGGCGCAGGATCAAGTCCGGGAACAGAAGAGGTATTCGTCACAGGGTCGTCTCCAAAATTCGATCCGACTACGCCCTGCTAAACTGGCGGTAATCGATAACAAATATAACAAAATCAAACGGCTAAGTGGGCCGCCCGATCCGTTACCGGTCCCAATCATTTCGACGATCTACGCCATCATCGAACAATGTGAGCTGCTGGTTTCCACCCCAAGAGGCGGACAGATACCAAGCCAAAAAGCTCACGTTAAAAATCCGTTTAGAAGATCAAGACCGCCGGGGCAAACCCCCCAAGGGCGAGTCTGGCAATGATTACGCTGTCATCGTGAAAAATGCGGCGCACGGACAGTTGGGCGCGGCACCTATGCCAGGCTGAGGGCTCGCAGGTCCGAATCAGGCACAACTGTCTTGCACCCAAGGCAATTGAAGCGTATCGCTCCGGCCTCTCTTAAAGAGACAGAGGAGTAATGCGATGGGGTACCGTGTGGCCGTCGTCGGCGCCACCGGCAATGTGGGCCGTGAAATGATGAACATCCTTGAGGAACTGGAGTTCCCCATTGATGAGATCCATGCCGTGGCATCACGAAAATCCGTTGGCATGGAGGTCTCCTACGCCGAGCGAACTTTGAAATGCGTGGCGCTGGACAGCTTCGATTTCTCGACCGTGGACATTGTGCTGATGTCCGCTGGCGGCTCTGTGTCTAAGGAATGGTCTGAAAAGATCGGTGCCGCTGGCCCTGTGGTCATCGACAATTCGTCGGCTTGGCGCATGCACCCAGACGTTCCCCTGATCGTGCCGGAAGTGAACCCCGACGCTGTTGAGGGCTTCCGCAAGAAAAACATTATCGCCAATCCGAACTGCTCGACCATACAACTGGTCGTGGCCCTCAAGCCCTTACACGATGAGGTTCGGATCAAGCGGGTTGTGGTCTCCACCTACCAGTCCGTCTCTGGCGCGGGCAAGGAAGGGATGGACGAGCTTTGGAACCAGACCAAGGGCGTCTTCGTCCTCGGTGCACCACCGCCGAAGAAGTTCTCCAAGCAGATCGCCTTCAACGTCATTCCGCACTGTGACGACTTCTTGGACGACGGTACGACCAAGGAAGAGTGGAAGATGACGGTCGAGACCCAGAAGATTCTCGACCCGATGATCAAGCTCACCGCCACCTGTGTGCGGGTTCCCGTCTTTGTCGGCCATTCAGAATCGGTCAATATCGAGTTTGAAACCGCCATGGATGAGGACGAGGCCCGCGAGATCCTGCGCGAAGCCCCCGGCGTCGTAGTCTTGGATCGCCGCGAAGCGGGCGGCTATATCACCCCCGTCGAATCGGTCGGTGAGCATGCGGTCTATGTGAGCCGCATCCGCAAGGACCCGACCATTAAGAACGGTCTGAACCTGTGGTGCGTGTCCGATAACCTGCGCAAGGGCGCGGCGCTCAATGCCGTGCAGATCGCTCAGCTTCTCGATCGTAGAGGCCTGCTGGAGCGTTCAGGCTCGTGAGCCCAGAGGCCATAGAAGCCGCAGCGAAAGAACAGCGCGCTGCGGTCGCTGCGGCCATCTCTTGCTATCTGATGTGGGGGCTGATGCCCCTGATGTTCCAGGCCATGGGCCGCAGCGGCATTTCCCCTTGGGAGATTACCGGTCACCGCGCCCTATGGTCAGTCTTTTGGGCGGGCGGTCTGGTGCTGCTCGCGCGGCAAGGCGGTCAGGTCATGGCCATCCTGCGCGATCCCAAGCTGATGGGCTGGTTGACCCTCTCGGCCCTATTGATCGGCTTGAACTGGCTTTTGTTCCTGATCACGGTCAATAGCGGCCACACGCTGGAGGCCAGTCTCGGCTACTATATCAATCCCTTGATGAACATGCTGGCCGGAGCGCTGCTCTTTCGCGAGAAGATCAGCAGGGTGGGCATGGTGGCCATAGGCCTTGCGGTCATCGGCGTCCTGTTCCAGACCGCGGCACTGGGCCATCCGCCCTTCATGTCGCTGGCCTTGGCCCTGTCCTTTTGCCTCTATGGGATCTTGCGCAAACAGATCGCCGCCGATGCGCAAAGCGGCCTCTTTATCGAATGTCTGATCCTGACCGTGCCGGGCCTTGCCTATGTGGTTTGGCTTCAGATGCAGGGCCAAGGCCATCTGGGTCAGGGTCTTAGTGCCACCAGCCTGCTTTTGCTGCTCGGCCCAGCGACCGTGGCCCCCTTGGCGGCCTTTGGCTGGGCGGCGCGGCGCATTCCGCTATCGACCATGTCCTTCTTGCAGTTCATTGGCCCAACGGTGCAGTTCGGTATCGGACTGGCCAATGGTGAGGCCTTCACGCCCCTGCGCGCCCTTTCCTTCGTCTTTATCTGGACGGGCGTGGCGGTCTTTGCCTGGGGCGCTTGGCAAAGGTCGCGGCCTCAAGATCAAGCCGCGACCTAAGGGTTCAGACTCGCTTGAGCGGACCCACGCCGCCGCCCTGTTCGGGTGCTACAACCCACGTCGCCAAGGTCTTGGTTTCAAACTCTTTACGCACCACCGTCGAGACCGCCATTAGGTCACCGCGCGCACTGTCCTTGGTCAGGGTCAGGAGCACAAAGCCCTTGGCCGCTTGGTCAGTGAACAGAACCTCTGGATTGCGGGTGACATAGGCCTCGCTCAGAGGCGCGTCGGGCATGACATCGCCGTAGCCGGGACTTGTAATCGCCGTTGTGCCAAACTCGGCCGCGACACGGTTCTTGCCAGACGCATCAAACAGATCATTGACCCAAAAGGCGTGGCTGTCGCCCGACAGGACAATCGGATGGGCCTTGGCGGCCTTGAACAGGTCATAGACCCGCTCGCGGGCAGCCGGATAGCCGTCCCAGCTATCAAGATTTCCGGGAATTTCCAGCGCCGTCAGTTCGGCAGCCTCGGCAAAGCGCGCGCGATAGGTTTCGGGTATCTTGGCCAACATCGCCGCCCAAGCCTCTGGGCCCATAACCTTCGGTAATTGCGGACCCTTGACCCGGGCCATGACCACCTGATTGCCAAGCACCTGCCATGTCTGGCCAGCCTTGACCGAGCGGTCCAGTTCCTGACCCAGCCAAGCCTCTTGGACAGGACCCATCAGCTGGCGTGAAGGACTATTGAGCTTGGCGTTAAAACCGGCCAGGTCGGGCACAGGCTTTCCATCCGGACCCTTAACGAGCAGGTCTGCCTCATAGGTCAGTTGCTCATCACGTGCCGACAGGCGGGTTTCGGTCATGATCAAGGTCGCGATATCACCGAACGAGAAGGACCGGTTGATGGCCGAGAGGGACTGTCCCGGTGCGGGATCGCGGATCGGCATCCACTCATGATAGGCCCGCAAGGCAACCGCCTTGCGCGCGGCCCAATCGCCTTCGGTCACCGGCTGGTGGTTTTCAGCCCCATTGAGCCATCCGTCGTTGGTGGTCTCATGGTCATCCCAGACCACGATCCAAGGCGCGCGAGCATGGGCAGCCTGGAGGTCCGGATCGCTTTTGTATTGCGCGTGACGGGTCCGATAGTCCGAAAGGCTGACAATCTCTTTGGCGGGCTCAGTCACGCGCCCAATCTTGGCGCCGATTGACATGCCATAGTCGTCGGGTGCCGCGCCATATTCATAGATATAGTCGCCCAGATGTAGCACGGCATCGACGCGCTCGAGCTTGGCAATGGCCTGATAGGCATTGAAAAAGCCCGCCGGATAGAGCGAACAGCTCGCTACGGCCAGCACCACATCCTTCACCGAACCGGTCGGCAAGGTCCGCCCACGGCCTACCGGCGAGGTCACGCCTTGGCAGATGAAGCGATAGAGATAGTCCGTGTTTGGCTTAAGTCCGCTAACATCGATCTTGATCGTATGGTCGCGCGCTGTCGCCGCCACAGTTTGGCCCTTGGCGACCAATTGCGTAAATTCAGCATCGGTAGCGACCTGCCATTGAACCGGCACACTCGTCGTCCCGACGCCCGACACCCGGCTCCAGATCACCAAACGGTCAGCCAAGGGATCGCCGCTGGCGACGCCATGGGCGAAGGCTGGTGTGCTGTTCGACTTGGCGGCCACCGCTGCGGGGGTACCCGCAGCAGCAGCGCTCATTAGGGCCAGTGCCTGGCGACGATCAAGGGTCATGTCGTGTGTCCGTTCCGATTGGTGTTCTGGTGGCCGGTTGTAGGCCTAGTAGGTTATGGAGAAGGATGCCCCAAAGTAACGGGGCTCGCCAGCGATGAAGGTCGGAATGCCAAAGGCACCGCCCGTATTGCCCGCATCCTTGATATAGTCTTGATCCAGCAGGTTGCTGGCAAAGGCCTCAAGCTTCCATTTGGCATCGGTAGGCTTGAAGGTCACCCGCAGATTGAGCAGGCCATAGGGGTCTTGGAACTCGTCTTGAACCCGGTCGCCGGTGCTCTGCAGAGCCGGAATATCGTTGTCATTATCAAAGAACAGCTTGGACTGCCAAGTGTAGGTCGGCGTTAGGGAAATGGCCCCTCCCGCCACTGGCATTTCATATTTTAACCCGAGTGAAACGCTGTTGTCGGGCGACAGACGCCACTGGTTGCCCTTGAAACGGCCATTGTCAAACCGGGCTGGGCCATGGGCATAGGTGCCGAAAACACGCAGCTGGTCGACCGGCCGCCAATTGATCTGGCCCTCAAAGCCGGTTGAGGAGGCATCGCCCGCGCTGATGGTCTGGAACACGCCCGGCGCAACCTGGATACTGGTTTGGAAGTTGGTGTAGCTATAGCGATAGACCGAGCCTTCAAGACCAAGGCGGCGATCGAACCACTGGCTCTTAATGCCCAGTTCGTAAGAGTCAACGATCTCGGCGGCAACGGGTGCGAACCGTACATTGCCTTGCGGCGCCAAGGGGGCGGCAACAGACAAGACCTTTGGTCGGCGACCGCGAGCATAGGAAGCAAAGACGCTAAAGTCCTGCGAGACGGCATAGCGACCAACCACGCGGTAGGTCATGCCAGAATCGCTAAGGGAGTTATATTGCGGCTTACCACCCGGTGTGGTCTGCAAGAAAATGCCTCGGGCGGTGGCGGGATCGGCAGCCCGAGCGGCCGAACCGCTGGCAAAGACTGAGCCGCCATTGTCCAAGGTTCCGCGATAGCCCGAACGCTTATCTTCGCTCGTATAACGAACACCCGCCGAAATTTCTAAGGCGTCGGTAACCTTATAGGTCGCGTCCGCGAACACATCGTAAGACGTCGTGCGACCAAAGTTCTGGAAGGTTTCTCTGTGAACCAGCTTAAGCGTGCTCAAGGCGGGGAAGGCATTGATCGCATCCAGCGAACCCACATTGGGGGCAACGAAGCCTAGAAGGCTGTTTACGGCGGGGTTTGAGCGCGAGGCGAAAACGCGCTCATTATATTGCAGTGGCACCGCCTGCGAGCCGTCTTCGTAGAAATAGCCGACACCGGCGAACGCACTGAGGCGCTTGCCGCTATCGTAATTGACCCGGATCTCTTGGCTATACTGGTCGCCGCGTGCATCTTCGGCGAAGACGAACAGGGGCAGGGAGAAGCCGTCTGCATCGAAAATTTCCAAAGACTCAAACCGGCGGAAGGCTGTGGTCGAGGTCAGGTTCAGAGTCTGGTTGATTTCATAGGCCACAATGCCGGTAACGCCCCAGACGGTGCGCTCCAAACCAAGGTCACGACCACCCATAAACCCGTCGCTAGCGCCAAGGGCCGCACCAGAATTACGGCCCAGATCGCCCACAACCTTGCCCGTCAAAGGCTCGGTCGGCAGATAGGTCAAGGACTTGAACGAGGTTCCGGTCGGATTGTCGGTCTGATGATTGAAAATCAGATCGCTGGTCAATCTTTCGCTCGGGGTCCAACGCAAGGCAAGGCGATAGGCCGCTGTGTCGGTGGAGTTGAAGTCCTGGCCGCCCAAGGCGTTCTCGACAAAGCCGTCGCGCTTCTTAACGCGGCCAGCCACGCGAAGGGCCAAGGTCTCGCTCAGCGGAATATTGGCCATCGCATCCAAGGACCGATAGTTGAAATTGCCCACTTCGAACTTGGCTGATCCAGCTACGCCCCGCGTAGAGGCCTTGTTCTGAATGACATTGACCGCACCAATCAGAGCACTGCGGCCAAAGAGGGTCGATTGAGGACCCTTACTGATCTCGATCCGCGCATTATCAAACAGCTCGACATAGGAGCCGCGCGACTTGGAGATGGACACCCCATCTTGGAACACCGACACACGAGGCTCAACCGTGGCACTGCCGTCATCGGAGGTAACGCCGCGCATGACAAAGCCGGGATTGTTGGGTGACTGGTTTTGCACCTCGAAGCCGGGTACAAAGGCCGAAAGTTCTTCAAACTCTTGAACGCCGATCTCATCAAGAAAACTGCCCGAATAGGCGGTCAGGGCAATGGGGACATCAATGGTTTTTTGCTCGCGCTTTTGCGCGGTCACGACCAGTTCTTCGGCGGGACCAGAATTGGCTGCGACCTCTGCATGGGCAGCCGTAGCGGCGCTCAGCACCAGAATGCTGGCCATTGAAAATGACCGGATACGCAAGGAAAGCATGATTGTGTCGACCCCAAGAATGAAACGTTCGGACTAGGGGCTAGATCAATCGGGTGTCAGCTTCGCTACAGGACCGTAACCGAATTATGATTAATCCATGGTAGATTTACTACAGTCCGATCCGGGTGACGCCTTAGAGGACGAGGCCCTCCAAATCGTCATCTCGCCAGAGGCCGCGGGGGATCGGTTGGATCGGGTTTTGGCCGCACATCTGCCGGATCTGTCTCGGGCGCGGATTCAGGCCCTTATGGGGCAAGGGGCCCTGTTTCTTGATGGCAAGGTTGTCAGTGACGTCTCCGTCAAGGCTAAGGCTGGGACCTATGTGCTGGTGATGCCCGCACCGCTGGCGGCACTTCCGGCACCAGAAGATCTAAACCTCGTCGTCCTTTTCGAAGATGCCCACCTGATCGTTGTTGATAAGCCTGCCGGCATGGCTGCTCACCCGGCGCCGGGCACGCCATCGGGCACGCTGGTCAATGCACTTTTGCACCATTGCGCGGGCAGCCTGTCTGGCATTGGCGGGGTGGCGCGGCCTGGCATTGTTCACCGGCTCGACAAGGACACATCGGGCGTCATGGTCGCGGCCAAGTCCGATGCCGCCCATGCCGGACTTTCGGCCCTCTTTGCCGCCCACGATATTGACCGGGTCTATACGGCGCTGGTTCGGGGTGTGCCTGAGCCGCGAGCCGGTCTCATCGTCACCCAGATCGGGCGATCCCCCACCGACCGCAAGAAGATGGCCGTGCTCAAGAGTGGTGGGCGCGAGGCCATCACCCGCTACACGGTCGAACAGACCTTTGGGCCCGAGACCAAGCCCTATGCGGCACGGATCAGTTGCCGCCTAGAGACTGGGCGAACGCACCAGATCCGAGTCCACATGGCCCACAAGGGCACGCCCTGCTTGGCCGATAGCGTCTATGGCGGCGGACCGCCTGCCCTTGCCGTGCGCGAAGCCATCGCCGAGGCCGGACTATCGCGCCAAGCCTTGCATGCGTCGGTTTTGGGCTTTGTTCACCCCATAACCGGCGATAATCTAAGGTTTGAGACCCCGTTACCGCCGGATATGGCCGGTTTAGCAGCACGCTTGGGTGCGCTATAACGTCCGCCTCGCCAATTTGTAATGTGATGGCCAGTCTGAAAGGGTAAGTTTGTGTCCAGCGGGACTTAAACTGGCCACAGACACTCCCTATCTGTTCACCCGAGGGGGAGGACGACGGAGCACTATGCGTCACTCGCCAAGATATTAGGGGATCTACCTATGGCTACTGCAGCTCAATCCTTGTCGGTGATGTCGCCCGATGGCGGCCTGTCACGCTATCTGACTGAGATTCGCAAGTTCCCTATGTTGGCCAAGGACGAAGAGTTCATGCTGGCTAAGCGTTGGCGCGAACATGAAGACCCCAATGCCGCCCATCGTCTGGTCACGTCACATCTGCGTCTCGTGGCCAAGATCGCCATGGGCTATCGCGGCTATGGCCTGCCCATTGGCGAGGTGATCTCCGAAGGCAATGTCGGCCTGATGCAGGCGGTCAAGAAGTTCGAGCCTGAGCGCGGCTTTCGCTTGGCGACCTATGCCATGTGGTGGATCCGCGCCTCGATCCAGGAATATATCCTGCGGTCTTGGTCGCTCGTAAAGATGGGCACGACCGGTGCGCAAAAGAAGCTGTTCTTCAACCTGCGTAAGGCCAAGTCGGAAATTAGCGCCTTTGAAGAGGGCGACCTTCGCCCTGAACAGGTCAGCCACATCGCCACCCGTCTGGGCGTTCTAAACGAGGAAGTCATCTCGATGAACCGGCGCATGTCCGGTCCAGACGCGTCCCTCAACGCACCCTTGCGGGTCGATGGTGATGGCGAGTGGCAAGACTGGCTGGCCGACGACAATGCGGTGAGCCAAGAGACTCAATTGGCCGATAGCGAAGAACACGGCATCCGCACGACCCTGCTGCAATCGGCCATGACCGAACTGTCCGATCGTGAGCGTCACATCCTGACCGAGCGCCGCCTCAAGGACGATCCCACGACGCTTGAGGATCTGGCCAGTCACTATGGCGTTAGTCGTGAACGGGTGCGCCAGATCGAGGTCCGCGCCTTTGAGAAGCTGCAAAAGTCCATGATGGCCGCTGCTGCTGCACAGCGGATCGACAGCCATTAGCGGCGGTTTGCCTAAAGGCTATGAGCCATTGAACCAGACCGGCTCTTCTCTCGGCCAGAACTGCTGCTGACCGCGTTCTTAACCGACGTTCCGACATTGGCCATGGCCGACATCGCGGTCATCAGATTGGCCGCATGTTTGCGCATATTGGCCTTCGTCAATCCACCGGCCCTTACGGACGACAGGACGAAGGTCTTCAGCTCAAACGCCGCTTGACCGATGGAAAAGTCATGGATCTCAAGGCCGATGGCGCTGAGCTGTTCGGCCA
The DNA here is from genome assembly GCA_947441065.1 of Caulobacteraceae bacterium. Taxonomy (GTDB): domain Bacteria; phylum Pseudomonadota; class Alphaproteobacteria; order Caulobacterales; family Caulobacteraceae; genus CAISGS01. The sequence continues at coordinate 25,455 of CANESI010000019.1, read as the reverse complement.
GCTGCAGAAGTTCACGCGCAGAGGTCGCAGGCTCGCTCTCGACCCGCTCAATCGTTGTCTTCATCTGGTTGAGGATGCCCCCCATCCGCTCCTGAATGGACGGCGGCTCTTGGTCATGTTCGCGCTTCAATCTTCCGCGATAGGCACCGGAATTAAACCGCCGACGGTCAGGACCCACATAGTCCGGACTTTCCGCCCAATCGCGATCCTGAAGCACGGCGGCCTCAACACGTCGATAAAGGTCATTCGCTGTAAAGGGCTTGGCGAGGAATTCATGCACCCCCGCATCACGCGCATGGTCAATTGCCAAACGTGTGGAGGCTGCTGTTGTGACAACAATCGGCACCTTACGACAGGGCATAGTACTTCGCCGGATTGTCCGAACGAAATTCAGGCCTTCGAACTGCTGTGCGGCGAACTCGATAATGACCAGATGAGGATTAACCTCACGCGCCATTTCTAGGCCGTAATCGGTCCGATCCGTCTTAAAAACCCTGGCCGAACCGACCTGCTGAATGAGATCGGACATGATGCTGACCGCTAGGGGGTTGGGATCAACGATCAATACGCGCTTCAGGCGGTTCGCGAGCGCAGGTGCTGGAGTCTGTTCTTTGTAAGCCAACCGGCGCTCCGTTCGCGGCCTGAGCGCGAATTAACGATCTTCCAGTTAGAGTAGTAACATACCAAGAACTATTAAACAATCTTTCCGGGCAAAATTAGTCTTGGAATGGGTCTCTCATCAGGATTGTGTCTTCGCGCTCAGGGCTGGTTGACAGCAGAGCGACGGGGGCCTCGATCAATTCTTCTATTCGGCGGACATATTTCACGGCATTTGCTGGAAGGTCCTTCCAACTGCGCGCGCCACGTGTGCTGTCACTCCAGCCCTCCAAAGTCTCATAGACGGGAACAGCGGCAGCCTGAGCGGCCATACCCGCAGGGAGATAATCATAGAGCTTGTCGCCAATCTGATAGCCGACGCAGACCTTGAGGGTCTCAAAGCCGTCGAGCACGTCGAGCTTGGTCAAGGCGATGCCGTGAATGCCATTGATAGCGATGGACTGACGAACCAGAACCGCATCGAACCAGCCACAGCGGCGCGGACGCCCGGTAACGGTGCCAAACTCATGACCCCGCTCGCCGAGCTGGCGGCCCTGCTCATCGAACAGCTCCGTGGGGAACGGTCCCTCACCCACACGGGTGGTGTAGGCCTTAACGATACCCAGCACAAATCCGGGCGAACGTGGCCCCAGACCCGATCCCGCTGCCGCCTGACCCGCCACCGTGTTAGACGAGGTCACATAGGGATAGGTCCCATGATCGACATCAAGCAAGGCTCCCTGCGCGCCCTCAAACAGCACGCGCTTACCCTCCTTGACCGCTTGGTCGAGCAGGCGCCAAGTGGGCTGGGCAAAGGGCAGTATCTTGGGGGCGACCTCTAGCAGGGCCTTAAGCAGGGCCTCCGCATCGGCTTCAGGCAGGTCGAGCCCACGGCGCAAGGCACCGTGGTGGGCAAGCAATCGCGCGATCTTGGTCGGCAGGGAATCTGGCTCAGCCAGGTCTGCAACCCGAATGGCGCGGCGGCCGACCTTATCTTCATAGGCCGGGCCAATGCCCCGGCCCGTCGTGCCGATCTTGGCCGCACCCGCCTGGATTTCGCGCGCCTGATCAAGGTCGCGGTGAAGGGGCAAGATCAGGACCGCATTATCGGCTAGGGCCAAAAGATCAGGGCCAATGACAATTCCTTGGCCGCCGATCCGGGCGATCTCATCCAAAAAGGCCCAAGGGTCAACCACGACGCCATTGCCAATGATCGATTTCTTACCCTGCACCACGCCCGAGGGCAGCAAGGAGAGTTTATAGGTCACATTACCGACGACCAGCGTATGGCCGGCATTATGACCGCCCTGAAAGCGAACCACGACATCCGCGCGATTGGACAGCCAATCGACAATCTTGCCCTTACCCTCGTCGCCCCACTGGGCGCCGACCACGGTGACGTTGGCCAATAGACTATTCCTTAGATGATAGGTCGTAGAGACACGCCGCCGAACCGGGGCGCTAACGGATTGAACCCAGCTTGTAGATCAAGCGAAGGCCCGCGTCATCAAGCCCTTGGTTCTTACCGCGGGCAAAAACCTGCCCATTACTCAGATGGACATAGGTCAGTTCGGCCGACCAGCGTGGTGAGAGCCCTATTCCGACCGACAGCTCGGGCTGAAACAGCAGGTGCGAGCCAAAATCGATTCGGGAATTGTAGAGTTTCAAGCGGCGCTGGATCTCTGACGGGGCAAGGCCAGGCGCATTGACGGGCGGTAGATCAACCTTGCCATCCGTATAGGCCAGACCCAAACCCGGCCGAACATAGAACCGCCCCGGCAGGTCCACAGGCCAGGACAGGCCTACTGCCACAAAATTACTGGTTCCATCAGAGTTGAGCGAAACAAACCCCTGGGCTTGTGGCCGTCCAATCAGGCGCAAGGCCTCTACAGGATCAGACCGGATCCCGATGTGAAGGTCTGTCCCCTGCTCACGGCCCGCCGCGCCGACGCCTATGGCATTACCGATGAAGGTCACATCGTGGGCAAAGGCCCCGACCAACAGTTCCGCACAACGAGCACTTGAAAGCGGCGCTAGGCTGAACGACAGCATCGCCGCCCAGATCAAGCCAAGTGACCTATTTATCCTCACGATCGGACCAACCCAAAAAACACCTTTGGGCCCGCAGCCCAAACCAATTTGTAGGCGGACTATAAAGGAGGAGCAACAGGCCGGATCATCCCAGCCTGTTGCCTTCTGATCTTAGAACACCAGTGCGCGGGCTTCCTTGACGTGCGGCAAGGCCTTGACGGCCTGCAACAGGGTCTCGCTCGGGGCGTGGTCAACGCCCACCAGGCAGATCGCGTCGCCGCCAGCCGCAGTGCGGCCGAGATTAAAGGTCGCGATATTGATCCCAGCATCGGCCAGAAGTGCGCCAACCGCGCCGATAAAGCCTGGCTTATCGAGATTGTTCACATAGAGCATGGCGGGCGAGAAGGGGGCGTCCAGATCCATGCCCTTGACCTCGACGACGCGGGGAATGCCGCCGACGACCGTCCCTGCAAAGGCCCGCTCACCCGAAGCCGAGGTCACCGTGATGCGCATGAGGCTGTCATAGACGGGCGACAGTTCTTGACGGCTTTCCGAAACCGTAATGCCGCGCTCTTTGGCCACGCTGGGGGCGGAGACCATGTTGATCTCGGCCAGCATAGGACGCAGAACCCCGGCAAGAGCGGCGGCGGTCAAGGGTTTGACGTTCAGCTTGGAGACCTCGCCGACATAGGCGATCTCGATCGATTTGAGGCCCGAATCGACCATCTGTCCGGCAAAGGCCCCCAGCTTTTCCGCCAAGGCGATAAAGGGCTTCAGCTTTGGAGCCTCATCGGCACTGACCGAGGGGCTGTTCAGGGCGTTCGAGACCGCGCCGGTCAGCAGATAGTCAGCCATCTGTTCGGCGACCTGCAGGGCGACATTTTCCTGCGCCTCCGCCGTCGAGGCCCCCAGATGGGGCGTGGCGATGAAGTTGGGATGGCCAAACAGAACGTTCGACTTGGCAGGCTCTTCGACAAAGACGTCAAAGGCCGCGCCGCCAATATGGCCGCTGTCTAGACCGGCCCGAAGCGCGGCTTCATCGACGAGGCCGCCGCGCGCGCAGTTGATGATGAACACGCCCTTACGGGTCTTGGCGAGGTTCTCGGCGCTTAAGATGTTGCGGGTCTTGTCGGTCAGGGGGGTGTGCAGGGTGATGACCTCGGCGCGGGCCAAAAGCTCGTCCAGCTCGACCTTTTCGACACCGATCTCGACGGCCCGTTCAGGCGACAGGAACGGGTCATAGGCAATGACCTTCATTTTCAGGCCGTTAGCGCGGTCGGCGACAATGCCGCCGATGTTGCCGCAGCCGATCAGGCCGAGGGTCTTGCTATAGAGCTCGATGCCCATGAAGCGGTTCTTTTCCCACTTACCGGCTTGGGTCGACAGGTCGGCGGCGGGAAGCTGGCGGGCCAGGGCAAACATCATGGCGATGGCGTGCTCGGCCGTGGTGATCGAGTTGCCGAACGGGGTGTTCATGACCACGACACCAGCGGCGGTGGCGGCGGGGATATCGACATTGTCGACACCGATACCAGCGCGGCCAACCACCTTTAGGTTCTTGGCCTTGGCGATGACGTCCTTGTCGGCCTTGGTAGCGGAGCGGACGGCGAGGCCATCATATTGGTCAATGATCTCGAGCAGTTGATCCTTGGTCAGGCCGGTAATGACATCGGCCTGAACGCCGCGCGCTTCGAAAATCTTGACGGCGGCGGGGGACAGTTGGTCAGCAATGAGAACGCGAGGGGCCATGATTTTATCTCCGGGGGTCGGATGAAGGGGATAGGTCCTCGCCCCGCCTCGGCGCGTTGCGCGCTCAGACAGGTCGGGGCGAGGCCTTGAGGATGATTAGGCGGAAAGGGAGTCGGCTGCGACGCTGGCAAAGGCCCAGTCGAGCCACGGGGTCAGGGCGTCCAGATCGGACGTCTCAACCGTAGCGCCGCACCAGATACGCAGACCCGGAGGGGCGTCGCGATAGGCCCCAATATCCAGAGCCACGCCTTCCTTTTCCAGCAGACTGGCCAGTTTCTTGGCGAAATCAGCCTGAGCAGCGGCATCAAGGGCCGCGACGCGAGCATCCACCACCTTGAGACAGACCGAGGTGTTGGAGCGGGTCGCAGGATCGACGGGCAAGAAGTCAACCCAATCGGTCTTGGCCACCCAGTCGGCGATAACGCCAAGATTGGCATCAGCGCGGCGGCGAAGCTCGGTCAGGCCACCAATCTTTTCCGACCAGGTCAGGGCGTCGAGATAGTCCTCAACACAGAGCATGGAAGGGGTATTGATGGTCGCGCCTTCAAAGATTTCGGCATTGACCTTGCCGCCCTTGGTCAGGCGGAAGATCTTCGGCATCGGCCAAGCGGGGCTATAGCTTTCGAGGCGAGCGACAGCGCGCGGCGACAGGATCAGCATCCCGTGAGCCCCCTCGCCGCCCAGCACCTTTTGCCAAGAGAAGGTGGTCACATCGAGCTTGGCCCAGTCGAGGTCCTGAGCAAAGGCGGCCGATGTGGCGTCACAGATGGTGATGCCTTCGCGGTCCGCAGAGATAAAATCCGCATTTGGAACCCGCACGCCCGAGGTCGTGCCGTTCCAGGTAAAGACCAGATCGGCATCGGCGCGGACCTTGGTCAGGTCAGGCAGAAGGCCGTAATCGGCCTCGAGGACCTCAGTGTCCTTGAGCTTCAACTGCTTGACCACATCGGTCACCCAGTCCTTGCCGAAACTTTCAAAGGCCAGCATCTGCACGGGGCGTGCGCCCAGCATCGACCACATGGCCGCTTCGACCGCGCCCGTGTCCGAGGCCGGCATGATGCCGATCAGATAGTCATCGGGTACGCCCAGAACCGCACGGGTGCGATCAATAGCGTCCTTGAGACGACCCTTACCTAATTTTGAGCGGTGTGACCGACCGAGCACGGCGCCCGAGAGTTGGTCAAGGTTCCATCCCGGCCGTTTGGCACAGGGTCCGGAAGAAAATTCAGGACGCGCAGGGCGCATCGCTGGCTTAGCGAGGTTTGTCATATCTGTGTTTCCCATCCTTACAGATGAGCAGCGCCCCGTTGGGGAGGCGTGGCCCGAGGGCGATAGAGCCTTTTTTGGTTCCGCACGCAAGCAGGATTTTGTCGCAGGGGGACAATTATCTTGTCAGGTCTGTACAGATGTTCCGAGCCACCACTTAGAGCAAAGCCCACCCCAAACAAAAACCGCCGCCGGATCACTCCAGCGGCGGTTTCGTTAATCGCGATAGGTCAGGGGCCTTAGTGGACCGCTGAAACCTCAGCCTCGACGGCCTGTTCGGCCAAGATGGTCAGGCCGTCGCCGGTGACATCGGCAAAACCGCCTTGGATCGAGAAGGCGCGGCGGGTGGTGCCGTCCGTGATGGTCACGATGCCTTCGCGCAGGGTGGTCATGAACGGCGCATGGCCCGCCAGAACGCCGAAGTCGCCTTCGGCCCCTGGCGCGTCAACCTGATCAACATCGCCCGAAAAGAGCTGCCGCTCAGGCGCGACCAAAGAGAAGTGCAGCTTGGCCATCGGCTTTAGGCCACTTCAGCCGCAAGACGCTCTGCCTTTTCCACGGCTTCGGCGATGCCGCCAACCATGTAGAAGGCCGCTTCTGGCAGATGGTCATACTCACCGTCACACACGGCCTTGAAGGAGGCGATGGTGTCTTCGAGGGGAACCAGCTTGCCGGGGCTGTTGGTGAACTGCTCAGCCACGTGGAAGGGCTGCGACAGGAAGCGCTGGATCTTACGGGCGCGGGCGACGGTCAACTTGTCGTCTTCGCTCAGCTCGTCCATGCCCAAGATGGCGATGATGTCCTTCAGGGCCTTGTACTGCTGCAGGATCTCCTGCACGCGGCGGGCCACGGCATAGTGTTCATCACCAATGATGCGTGGGTCGAGGATGCGCGAGGTTGAGTCGAGCGGGTCCACGGCGGGATAGATGCCCTGCTCCGAAATGGCCCGGTTCAGAACGGTGGTGGCGTCCAGGTGGGCGAAGGAGGCGGCAGGCGCAGGGTCGGTCAAGTCATCGGCGGGCACATAGATGGCCTGAACCGAGGTAATCGAGCCCTTGTTGGTCGAGGTGATGCGCTCTTGCAGATTGCCCATCTCGGTGGCCAGGGTTGGCTGATAGCCCACGGCGGAGGGGATACGGCCCAGCAGAGCCGACACTTCCGAACCGGCTTGGGTAAAGCGGAAGATATTGTCCACGAAGAACAGAACGTCCTTGCCCTCTTCGTCACGGAAATATTCCGCTTGGCTGAGGCCGGTCAGGGCGACGCGGGCGCGCGCTCCGGGAGGCTCGTTCATCTGGCCATAGACCAGGGTACAGCGCGAACCTTCGGTCGAACCGTTATTTTCCTTCGGGTCGATATTCACCTTCGACTCGATCATTTCGTAATAGAGGTCATTGCCTTCGCGGGTGCGTTCACCCACGCCAGCGAGAACCGAATAGCCGCCGTAGGCCTTAGCGATGTTGTTGATCAGTTCTTGAATGAGAACCGTCTTGCCCACGCCAGCGCCGCCGAACAGGCCGATCTTGCCGCCCTTGGTATAGGGGCAGAGCAGGTCGATGACCTTAATACCGGTGACCAAAATCTCAGCCGAGGTGGCTTGATCGGCGAAGGACGGCGCGTCCTTGTGGATCGAGCGGCGCTCGGTGGTGTTGATCGGGCCGGCCTCGTCGATGGGCTCGCCGATCACGTTCATGATGCGGCCCAAAGTGGCGGGGCCAACCGGAACGCTGATGGCGGTGCCAAGGTCGGTCACGGGCTGGCCGCGAACCAAGCCTTCGGTGGCGTCCATAGCGATGGTGCGAACCGTGTTCTCACCCAAGTGCTGGGCGACTTCCAGAACCAGACGCGCGCCAGAGGCGGTGTTGATGGTTTCGAGCGCGTTCAGGATCGAAGGCAGGTGACCGTCGAACTCGACGTCCACAACGGCTCCGATGACCTGGGCGATTTTGCCGGTGGGCATGATGGTCATGGTCGGTCTTTCGTTAGATGGCCTCGGCCCCGGAGATGATCTCGATTAGCTCTTTCGTGATCATCGCTTGGCGCGAGCGGTTATATTCAAGGGTGTATTTGTTGATCATTTCGCCGGCATTGCGCGTGGCATTGTCCATGGCACTCATCTGAGCAGCATAGAAACCGGCGTTGTTTTCAAACAGAGCCGAAAGGATCTGAATGGTGATGTTGCGCGGCAGCAAGGTTTCGAGAATGGCCTCTTCCGAGGGCTCATATTCGTAGTTTGCACCGCCCAGATCGGTGACGGCAGCGCCCTCTTCGACCATGGCTGGGATCAATTGCTTCGCGGTCGGGATCTGAGCGATCACAGACTTAAAGCGGCTGTAGATCAGGGTCACCACATCGACCTTGCCGGTCTCATATTCAGCCAGCACCAGATCGGCAATGGGCTGAGCGGCCCCCAAGGTCATGACCCGGTTGGCCGACAGGTCGAAGGTCTCGACAAAGCGGTCGCCATATTGACGCTTAAGCTGATCGCGACCCTTTTTGCCAACGCAGATGATGCGAACATCCTTGCCCTCAGCGATCAGGGCGGCGATCTTTTCACGCGCGGCGCGAACGATTTGGGTATTGAACCCGCCAGCAAGACCCCGGTCAGCCGTCGCTACGATCACCAGATGGTTATGATCACGGCCCGTACCGGCCAGAAGGCGCGGAGCGGCATCACCGGTAACACCGGCGGCGAGATTAGCAATGACCGCAGCCATACGCTGAGCATAGGGACGCGCCTGTTCGGCGGCCTCTTGGGCTCGGCGCAGCTTGGCCGCTGCCACCATTTGCATTGCTTTCGTGATCTTCTGCGTGGCTTTCACGCTGGCGATCCGATTGCGCATTTCCTTCAGGCTAGCCATCCGGCGTTGCTTTCCCCGTCTTTCAGCGCTTAGGCGAAGGTGGAGCAGAAGGCTTCAAGAGCAGCCTTCAGTTCAGCTTCGAGGTCAGCGTCGAGGGCCTTCTTGGTGCGAATGCCTTCCAGCAGGCCAGGGTTCTGGCTGTGCAGGCGCGACAGGAACTCGGCTTCGAAACGGCCCACCGACTTGGTCGGGAAGGCGTCCAGATAGCCGCGCGTACCGGCATAGATCACGCAGACCTGCTCTTCGACCTTGAGAGGCGAATATTGCGGCTGCTTGAGCAACTCGGTCAGGCGCTCACCGCGGGCCAGCAGGCGCTGGGTCGAGGCATCGAGGTCCGAGCCGAACTTCGCGAAGGCGGCCATTTCGCGGTATTGGGCCAATTCACCCTTAATCGCACCGGCAACCTGCTTCATGGCCTTGATCTGAGCGGACGAACCCACGCGGCTGACCGACAGGCCGACGTTCACGGCGGGGCGGATGCCCTGATAGAACAGGTCGGTTTCGAGGAAGATCTGGCCGTCAGTGATCGAAATCACGTTGGTCGGAATATAGGCCGACACGTCGTTGGCTTGGGTCTCGATCAGCGGAAGGGCGGTGAGCGATCCGGAGCCATTGGCTTCGTTCAGCTTCGCAGCGCGTTCCAGCAAACGGGAATGGAGATAGAACACGTCGCCGGGATAGGCTTCACGCCCTGGAGGACGACGCAGAAGCAAGGACATCTGGCGATAGGCCACGGCCTGCTTGGAAAGGTCATCATAGATGATCAGGGCGTGCATGCCGTTGTCACGGAACCACTCGCCCATGGCGCAGCCCGAGAAAGGAGCCAAGAACTGAAGCGGTGCAGGCTCAGAAGCCGTTGCTGACACGACGATCGTATATTCCAGCGCGCCATTTTCCTCGAGGGTCTTGACGATCTGGGCCACGGTCGAACGCTTCTGACCGATGGCGACATAGACGCAATAGAGCTTGGCGCTCTCGTCCGTGCCCGCATTGGCGGCCTTTTGGTTCAAGATGGTGTCGATGGCCACAGCGGTCTTACCGGTCTGACGGTCACCAATGATCAGTTCGCGCTGGCCACGGCCAACGGGGATCAGGGTGTCGATGGCCTTGAGGCCGGTCTGCACAGGCTCGTGCACCGACTTGCGCGGGATGATGCCGGGGGCCTTGACGTCCACGCGGCGACGCTCGGCCACATCAACGATAGGACCCTTGCCGTCGATAGGCTCGCCCAGAGGATTGACGACGCGGCCCAGAAGGCCACGACCGACGGGAACGTCCACGATCTCGCCGAGACGACGGACCTCGTCGCCTTCACCGATGGCGCGGTCTTCACCGAAGATCACGATACCGACATTGTCGCGCTCGAGGTTCAGGGCCATGCCCTTAACGCCAGCCTTTGGAAACTCGACCATCTCGCCAGCCTGGACCTTATCCAGACCATAGACGCGAGCGATACCATCGCCGACCGACAGAACCTGACCAACGTCAGAAACGTCAGCCTCTTCGCCAAAGCTGGCGATTTGGGATTTCAGAATCGCCGAGATTTCGGCTGCGCGGATATCCATGCCCAGAACCTTTTAACCTATGCCCGTTTCAGAGCGAACTTGAGGGAGTCGAGCTTCGAACGAAGCGAAGCATCGAACAGACGCGAACCAACCCGAACCTTAATCCCACCCAAAATAGAAGGATCGATCCGAGTTTCAATTTCAGGAGCCTTGCCAAGTGCCTTTTGAAGGGCGGCAGCAACAGCCTTGGTCTGGGCCGCAGTCATCTTCACTGCTGTAACGACGTCCGCCGTCACCACACCGCGATGGGCAGCCGACAGCTGCTCAAAGGAGGTGATGATCGACGGCAGCGCCGCGACCCGTTGATTCTGGCTCAAAAAGCCAAGGAATTTCTTGGTGGTGGCGTTGAAGGCACCAGCATCGGCGAGGGCCAAAAGCACCTTACCCTTAACGTCCGACTTGAAGATCGGTGAGGGCAGAAGGCGGCGCAGGTCCGCGCTCTCTGCCAACATGGCCTTCAAGGTCTTTAGGTCAGCCTCAATGGCAGTGATCGAATCACTGTCCTTGGCCAAATCAAACAGGGCCTGCGCATAACGCGCGCCCACATCCGTCGTCTTGGAATCGTCCGCCACTTAGTCATCCGTCCGATGCGATTATGCCCTGCCAACGAACGGGTTCGTCATCAGAGCGTAGGGGCCTGTCATTGCCTGAAGGCGTGACGTCGCTTGTAGAATTGCGAGGGAAAAAGAGCCTTCGAAAAGACCCCTAACCCAAAGCCGCGCGGGACATAGCATGCGATCTAAATCGCTGCAACCAAGGCAAACACTTCCATTTGCGGTTCGAGTGCCTATCTGAAACGCGGCCCGATTGTATTGGGGCTTTCTCTTCCGGGAAGTCTCGCTTTAAGATGGGTCACACTGCCGCCCCCGCGCGCGTTTGACGCGCCTCGAACGACAATGAGGACACCTCCATGGACAGTTTAATCGCCCTAGCCGCCAACCCCGCTGCTTGGGCAGCGCTTGTGACGCTCGTCGTCATGGAGGTCGTGCTCGGCATCGATAATCTGGTCTTTATCTCGATCCTGTCGAACAAACTGCCTGAGGCGGATCGGCAAAAGGCGCGCCGGATCGGCATCAGCCTCGCCTTGATCATGCGTTTGGGACTTTTGTCGGCCATCACCTGGATCGTTGGCCTGACCGCCCCCGTCTTTACCGCTTTGGGCCAAGAGATTTCATGGCGCGACATCATCCTAATCGTCGGCGGCCTGTTCCTCCTTTGGAAAGCCACCAAGGAAATTCACTACACGGTCGATGTGACCCCCAGTCACGACATGATGGACAAGAAGGCACCGATCGCGACCAACTTCGCCGCAGCCATCGTGCAGATCATCCTGCTCGACATCGTCTTCTCGGTGGATTCGATCCTGACCGCGGTGGGCATGACCGAGCACCTGCCCATCATGGTCATCGCCGTCGTCATTGCCGTGATCGTGATGATGGTTGCAGCCGATCCTCTGGCCGATTTCATTCACAATAATCCGACCATCGTCATGCTGGCCCTCGGCTTCTTGCTGATGATAGGTGCCACCCTGATCGCTGATGGCCTCGGCCACCATGTGCCCAAGGGCTACATCTATGCCGCCATGGCCTTCTCGGGCCTGGTGGAAGGTCTCAACATGATGGCGCGAAGTGCGGAAGCGAAGAAGAAGGCCAAAGCGGAGCACTAGCCTCGCTCCCTGCCTTTAAGACTTGGCCCCTACAGGAAACTGTAGGGGTCGACGTCAAAGACCACGCGGACCGAGTTGGGGACCTTGGTCCGTGCTCGCCAAGCGGACAAAAAGCCCTGCAGATCGACGGAACGGTCGGCGCGAACGAGGAATCGTTTGCGCCGACGGCCTCGCACCAGAGCCTGAGGGGCATCGGCCGGGCCGAACACCTCGACCCCCTCCGCATTGGGTACGGCTGCGGCAAGGGCCTGAACATAGGCCTCCAGCGCTGGAATATCGGGCCCTGAGGCAATGACCGCCGCCAATCGGCCAAAGGGCGGCAGCTTGGCCAGTTCCCGTTCGGCCATCTCTGCGGCCATGAACCCGTCCCGGTCTTGGGCCTTGAGCGCCTGCATCACCTCATGTTCGGGCAGATAGGTCTGGAGAAGGGCGCGGCCCGCCCGCTCATGGCGCCCTGCCCGCCCGCTCGCCTGAACCAGAAGCTGGAAGGTCCGCTCCGCCGCCCGCAGATCGCCGCCCCTTAGGCCAAGATCGGCATCCACCACCCCGACCAGCGTCAGATTGGGGAAGTTGTGACCCTTGGCCGCAGCCTGGGTGGCGACCAATATATCGATCTCGCCTGCCGTCATGCGCTCGACCAGAGCCCGCGCCGCCTCAGGGCTATCCACCGTGTCGGAGGAAAAGACCTCGACCCGCGCCTCGGGGAACCGTTCCTTGACCTCCTCCTCGACCCGCTCGACGCCGGGGCCGATGGAGACGAGACTGTCGGCCGCGCCGCAATGGGGGCAGGTCTTGGGCTTGGGCATCGAAAATCCGGTCAGATGGCAGATCAAGCGCCCCGTATAGCGATGCTCGACCAGCCATGACTCGGTGTCGGGCGCGGTCATCCGCTCGCCGCAAGCCTTGCACAGGACCAGCGGCGCATAGCCTCGGCGGTTGAGGAACAGCAGGGTCTGCTCGCCTCGGCCATAGGTCTCGGCCATGGCCTGAACCAGCGGCAAGGATAGCCATCGGCCCGCCTCCAGCGCCGTTGACCGCAAATCGATCAGATCAATGTCCGGCAAGACCGCCGCCCCATGCCGCGCCGATAGCTTTAGCCAGCGATAGCGGCCGGATTCGGCGTTCCACAGGGTCTCCATCGACGGCGTGGCCGAGGCCAAAACCACAAGCGCATTTTCCAGCTTAGCCCGCACCACGGCCAGATCGCGGGCCTGATAGATGAAGCCCTCTTCTTGCTTATAGGAGCCATCATGCTCCTCATCGACAATGATCAGTTTGAGATTGTTGAAGGGTAGGAACAGGGCCGAGCGGGCACCCACCACAATGCGGCAGGAACCCTCTGCGACCGCTTCCCAAAGCTGGCGGCGGCGCGGCAAGGCGATGGCCGAATGCCATTCTCCGGGGCGGGCTCCGAAACGCTGTTCAAACCGCGCGAGCACCGCTTGGGTCAGGGCAATTTCCGGCAACAGGACCAGAACCTGCGCCGTGGGGTCTTGGGCCAGCGCCGCCGCAGCCGCCTCCAGATAGACCTCGGTCTTGCCTGACCCGGTCACCCCATCGAGCAGCACCGCTGAGAAACCCCCGGTCTGGACAAGGCCGGTCAAAACCTTGGCTGATGCCGCTTGGCTTGGATTGAGCTGGGCGCCGGTCAAGGTCAGGTCGGGAACCCCAAAGCCGGGATCAGGGTCGGTGAGGATCACATTGAGCGCCCCATCATCGACCAGCCCCTTGATTACCCCGGCCGAAACCTGCGCGGCAATAGCCAGATCAGGTCCGGAAATGGGCTCTTGAGCGGCGGCCAGAACCCGGCTTCGAGCCGGGGTGGTCCGCGCCGGAACCGTACCAGAGGCCTGAAGCCGCCGTTCTTGCCGGGGCCGAGGCGCCCTTGCCCCCCGCAAGGCGATCGACAGGGCAGCTCCCGGCACATCAACACTATAGCGCGCGGCCCAGAGCACGAAGGCCAAGGTGGTGGGCGGCAAGGAAAGCCCGGTCAAATGTTCCAACACCGGCTTGAGAGGCCGGTTGCCGCCCTGCCCGTCCCGCAAGGCGGCGACCACGCCGGTCAGGGTCCGACTGCCGAGCGGCACGCTGACCAGTGCGCCGGGCGACAGGTCCATGCCCTCAGGCTCAGCATAGTCAAAGGCCTCCGGCACCGGCAAGGGCAGGAGAATTTCGGCGATCCGGCTCATGATTGCGGGCAGCCATGGCCGGGGGCCGCGAAGCAGTTTAAAAGCGTCAACGCAACCGACATAGGACCCTCGAACATGCAGCTCTTTCTCGATACGACAGACACGGCGGTCCTGAAGGATCTGGCGCAAACTGGCCTTGTGGATGGGGTTACCACCAATCCTACCCTGATTGCCAAGTCTGGACGTCCCATGTTGGAGGTCATTGCTGAGATTTGTGCGCTCGTCGAGGGCCCAGTGAGCGCCGAAGTGGTCGCACCGGATCTGGAATCGATGATCGCCGAGGGCCGCAAGCTGGCCGCCATTGCTGACAATGTCGTGGTCAAGGCACCTCTCACCCGCGAAGGCCTGATGTTGACCCGGGCTCTGGCCATCGAAGGGATCATGGTCAATGTCACCCTGTGCTTCTCTGCCGCTCAAGCCCTGATGGCCGCCAAGGCTGGCGCGGCCTTTGTCTCGCCCTTCATTGGACGGCTCGATGATCATGGTGCCGATGGCATGGAGCTGATCCACGATATTCGGACCATCTATGACAATTATGATTTCAGCACGGCGATCTTGGCGGCCTCGGTGCGCAATGCCGCCCATGTCAGAGCCGCCGCCTTGGCTGGGGCCGACTGCGCGACCATCCCACCGTCGGTGTTCTTGGAGCTCTATAAGCATCCCCTGACCGACCGGGGCCTTGAACAGTTCAATGCCGACTGGGCCAAGACTGGCCAGTCGATCCTTTAGGAACGGTCAGACTGTGAGCGATCAACCGCCTTCCCAGAGCGACATGGACCGAGAGGCCGACTGGCGTCAGGTACGGGATTTTCTCGTCCAACATCCCAGCCTGATCCGGGAGGACGAGGCCCTATTGCAAGAGATTGGTCTTCGGATCAATGCGGCCAATGTCGTGGAATTTGGTCCCGCCGCTCTGGCCCGCCTCAGCGCCGCCAAGTCCCGCGAATCCAGCGCCCGTAAGGAGCTGGAAGATACGGCAGAGGCCAATTTTGCCGCTCAGGCCCAGTCCTACGCCGCCGTCTGCGACCTGCTCGAAGCGCGCAACCATTCGGATCTGGCGCGGCGGCTCAATGATGCGGCCCAACTGCGCTTTGGCCTATCCTGCGGGGTCATCGGCCTTGAGGGGCCAGAGCGGACCCCTGCTGGGTGGCGCGCGCTCGGTCCTGGCACGGTCGATTCGGTTCTTGGCCATGAGGGACAGTCCCGGCTGGGTGAACCCCGGCTCGCCGATGTGCTCTTTGGCGAAGATGCCGACCGGATCCAAAGCGTCGCTCTGGTGCGCATCGTCCTTTGGAACCCGGCCCGGCAAGGCGTCTTAGCCTTTGGCTCGTCTGACCCTGAGGGCTTTACCCCCGATATGGGGGCTGAACTGGTCGCCTTCTTGGCGCGGGTGGTGGAACGGACGGCTGAACGATGGCCGGTGCTCTAGGCTCGCCAAGCGATCTGAGCACGGCCCAGGACGGGCTGCGCGCTTGGCTGATCTATATGGACCATGAACGTCGCTCCTCGCCGCGCACCTTGCGAGCTTACGGTGACTGTGTCGGGCCCTATCTCTATTTCATCGAGACCCATCGCGGCGAGGCCCTGCGTTTCAGGGATCTGGGCGGGATCACCGCCGCCGAGGTGCGGTCCTATCTGTCCAGTCGGGTCCAGTGCGAGAGACCCCTGTCGCCGCGCTCTCTATCCCAAGCCCTATCGGCCATCCGCTCATTCCATCGCTGGCTTGACCGGCGCATGGGCATGCCCAATGCCGCCATGAGCCTCGTGCGCGGCCCCAAGGTCAAGGCCGGAGTGCCCCGTCCCGTCAGCGAGGATCAGGCCTTCGGTCTGATCGAAGAGGCCGCCAGCGATCTGGAGCACGAGCCGTGGGAGGTGGCGCGCGACTGCGCCGTGCTGACCCTGCTCTATGGCTGCGGCCTGCGCATTTCCGAGGCCCTGTCCCTGACCTTCGCCGATGCGCCTTTGCAAGGCTCGGTGCGCATTACCGGCAAGGGCAGCAAGACCCGCATCGTGCCCGTCCTGCCTGCGGTCACCGAGGCGGTAGAGGTCTATCTGGCCGAGGTGCCGTTCAAGCTGACCCCCGAAGATGCCCTGTTCCGGGCCAAACGCGGCGGAGCCTATAGTCCGCGCCATGCTCAGGCCCTGATGCAAAATCTACGCGGGCGATTGGGCCTGCCCGATAGCGCCACACCCCACGCCCTTCGCCACTCCTTCGCCACCCATCTGTTGGGGGCCGGGGCAGACCTTCGCGCCATCCAAGACCTGCTCGGCCACGCGTCCCTCTCCACCACCCAGCGCTATACGGATGTGGATGCCGCAGGCCTGATGGCCGCCTACGAAAAGGCGCACCCCCATGCCTGAGGATGCGCCCAAGATCGTCTGATGGGTTGCGGCCTGATTTAGGCCTGCATGGTCCAGCCCTCGACGCCCATGGCCGCTTGGCGCAGGGCTTCGGAGCGGGTCGGGTGGGGGTGGCTGGTGCGGGCCACATCTTCGGACGAGGCCGAGAACTCCATGGCCACGCAATATTCGCCGATCATCTCGCCGACCTGTGGGCCGATCATATGGACGCCGAGGATCTGGTCGGTGGTGGCATCGGCCAGCACCTTCACAAAGCCCTCGCCCTCATGGTTGACCTTGGCGCGGCTGTTGGCGGTGAAGGGGAACTTGCCTGACTTGTAGGCGATGCCGGCAGCCTTCAGCTCTTCCTCATTCTTGCCGACCCAAGCCACCTCCGGGAAGGTGTAGACGACGCTGGGGACCAGATCATAGTTCACGTGTCCGGCCTTGCCCGCGATCAGCTCGATACAGGCCACGCCGTCATCCTCGGCCTTGTGGGCCAGCATGGGGCCATAGGTGGCGTCACCGACGACCCAGACGCCCGGGGCCGAGGTCTTGAAATGGTCATTGGCGATGAAGCCGCGCTTATCCGGCACGATCCCGACCGTTTCCAGCCCTAGACCGTCCGTATAGGGACGACGACCAATGGCGACCAGAACATAGTCTGCATTCAAGGTCTCAGCGTCGCCGCCAGCGGCGGGCTCCAACGTCAGGGCGACGCCGGTCTTGGAGGCCTTGGCCCCCGTGACCTTGGTGCCCAGCTTGAACTTGACGCCCTGCTTGGTCAGGATGCGCTGGAAGGTCTTGGCGGTTTCGGCGTCCATGCCCGGTGTGATGCGGTCGAGATATTCCACGACCGTGACCTCGGCGCCAAGGCGGCGCCAGACCGAGCCGAGCTCAAGCCCGATAATGCCTGCGCCAATGACGACCATCGACTTGGGGATTTCAGGAATGACCAGAGCGCCGGTCGAATCAATGATCCGCTTTTGATCGACATCCACGCCCGGCAGGGGGGTAGGCTCTGAGCCCGTGGCAATAATGATATTGAGGGTGTCGAGAACCGTCTCAGTGCCGTCCTCGGCCTTAACCGCGACCTTGCCTGGACCGGCAATGCTGCCCCAACCCTTGATATAGTCGACCTTGTTCTTCTTGAGCAGGAACTCAATACCCTTGGTCAGGGCCAGAACGGAATCGGCCTTCTGTTGCAGCATGACCGGCAGATTGACCGTGACCTTGCCGTCGATGCCCATCTTGGCGAAATCCTTGTTCGCCAGTTCATAGAGCTCAGAAGCATGCAACATCGCCTTGGAGGGGATGCAGCCGACATTTAGGCAGGTGCCGCCAAGGGTGCCGCGCCCCTCGATACAGGCGACCTTCAGGCCAAGCTGACCGGCGCGGATCGCCGCATTGTAGCCGCCGGGGCCGCCCCCGATAATGACGACGTCGTACTGGGCCATGAGCTTAAATCCGCTTTGGGTCGTTGAATGGTCAGAAAGATGGGGTGGCTAAGGCCGGGGTTTCCGGCCCGCCGACTAGAGGTTCAGCAGCAGGCGCTGTGGATCTTCGATATAGTCCTTCACCTTGACCAGGAAGGTCACGGCGCCTTGGCCATCGACCACGCGGTGGTCATAGCTGAGGGCCAGATACATCATCGGACGCACGACAATCTGACCGCCGACCACCATCGGACGGTCCTGAATCTTGTGCATGCCCAATATGCCCGACTGGGGCGCATTGAGGATCGGGGTCGACATCAGCGAGCCATAGACACCGCCGTTGGAGATGGTGAAGGTACCGCCCTGCATGTCGTCGATCGACAGTTGACCGTCGCGGGCCTTCTTGCCCAGAGCGCCAATGGCCTTTTCGATACCGGCAAGGCTGAGGGTCTCAGCATCGCGCACCACGGGAACAACCAGACCCTTTTCGGTGCCGACCGCGACGCCGATGTCATAATGGTTCTTATAGATCAGGTCGGTGCCGTCGATCTCAGCATTGACGTCGGGCACGTCCTTCAGGGCTTCGACGCAGGCCTTCACAAAGAAGGACATGAAGCCGAGCTTGACGCCATGACGCTTTTCGAAAACGTCCTTGTACTGGTTCCGCAGGGCCATGACCGCGGTCATATCGACCTCGTTGAAGGTCGTCAGCATGGCGGCGGTGTTCTGAGCTTCCTTCAGGCGCCGGGCGATGGTCTGGCGCAGGCGGGTCATCTTGACCCGATCTTCACGCTCATGAACCGGACGCGGCGCGGAGGGGGCGGCGGCGACCGCTGGGGCAGCGGCGCGGGCTTCGAGGGCCGCCAGAGCGTCGCCCTTGGTCACCCGGCCATCCTTGCCAGATCCGGCAACGGTGCTGGTGTCGAGACCGGTCTCAGCGGCAATGCGGCGGACCGATGGGGCAACAGGAGCCGCAGCGGCCACAGGGGCGGGCGCTGGCACTGGAGCAGGGGCTGCGACCGGAGCAGGCGCAGGAGACGACGGGCTTGCCGCCGCGCCAGCGGTGACACGGCCGAGTAGAGCGCCGGGAAGGACCGTATCGCCCTCAGCGGCCACAATCTCAGTCAAGACACCGTCAGCCGGAGAGACGACCTCGAGGCTGACCTTATCGGTTTCCAGCTCGATCAGCATCTCGTCACGCTTGACCGCATCACCAACCTTTTTGGTCCAGCGGGCCACGGTCGCTTCGGCAACGGACTCGCCAAGGGCGGGGGTCATGATGTCGGCCATCGGTCTATCTACTCCAGTCAAAACGGCAGGACGCGATCGCGTCCCAAGGGTGGGCTTGCCTTAGGCGAAGGCCTCACCGAGGAAGGTTTCAAGTTCTTTCACGTGACGGCTCATCAGGCCCGCCGCCGTGGAGGCAGAGGCCGGACGTCCGACATAACGAGCGCGCTTGGCCTTGATCTTCATCTTAGCCAAGGTCAGCTCGATCCAGGGATCCACGAAGGTCCATGCCCCCATGTTCTTTGGCTCTTCCTGACACCAGACCAGTTCTGCATTCTTGAAGCGCGCCAGCTCCTTGGTCACAGACTTAACGGGCCAGGGATAGAACTGTTCCAAGCGCAGCAGATAAACATCATCAATGCCGCGCTTTTCGCGATCGTCCAGCAGGTCATAATAGACCTTGCCCGAGCACATGATCACGCGGCGGATCTGATCATCCGACTTCAGCTTGGTCGAGGTCAGGGCCGGGTTGATCTCGGCATCATCCCATAGAACGCGGTGGAAGGACGAGCCCTCGGCCATTTCCGTCAGCTTGGACACGGCCTTCTTGTGACGCAGCAAGGACTTGGGCGTCATCACCACCAAGGGCTTACGGAACGGACGGTGCATCTGGCGACGCAGGGCGTGGAAATAGTTGGCAGGGGTCGAGACATTGACCACCTGCATATTGTCTTCGGCGCAGCTTTGCAGATAGCGCTCAAGACGGGCCGAGGAGTGCTCTGGACCCTGCCCCTCATAGCCGTGAGGCAGGAGCATCACCAGACCGCTCATCCGCAGCCATTTGCGTTCACCCGAGCTGATGAACTGGTCCACCACCACCTGCGCGCCATTGGCAAAGTCACCAAACTGCGCTTCCCACATCACCAAGGTGTTGGGGTCGGCAAGGCTGAAACCATATTCAAAGCCCAAAACCGCCTCTTCCGAGAGCAGCGAATCGATGACCTCATAATGGGCCTGACCGGGGCGGATATTGTTCAGCGGCGTATAGTGCTCTTCGGTCGTCTGATCGATCAGGTCCGAATGGCGTTGCACGAAGGTGCCGCGCACACTGTCCTGACCGGACAGACGAACGGGGAAACCCTCATCCAGCAGGGTGGCGAAGGCCAGATGCTCGCCCGTTGACCAGTCCAGACCTTCGCCAGCTTCGATGGCGGTCCGGCGGCCTTCGACCACGCGCTTGACGGTCTTGTGCACGTCAATGTGGTTGGGAACCGTCGTAAGGCGCGAGCCAATATACTTGAGCTTTTGCAGCGGCACGGCGGTATCGAACTTGCGATCATCGCCGTCGGGGCGCGCAAGGCCGCTCCAAGCCCCGTCCAGCCAGTCGGCCTTGTCGGCCTTATAGACCTTACCGGCCTCAAATTCGGCATCAAGGAAGGACTCAAAGCCGGTCAACCAACCGTCAAGCTCGGCAGCGGTAACCACGCCCTGCTCAATAAGGCGCTGGCTATAGATTTCGCGGGTCGAGGGGTGGCCCTTGATCTTGGCGTACATCAAGGGCTGGGTCATGGTCGGATCGTCGCCCTCATTATGGCCGAACCGGCGATAACAGAACATATCGATGACCACGTCCTTACCGAACTTCTGACGATATTCGGTAGCGACCTTGGCGGCAAAGACCACGGCCTCTGGGTCATCCCCATTGGCGTGCAGGATCGGGGCCTCAACCATCAAGGCCACGTCCGAGGGATAGGGGGACGAGCGCGAAAAGCGGGGGCTGGTGGTGAAACCGATCTGATTATTGACGATGAAGTGGATGGTACCGCCTGTGCGATAGCCCTTCAGACCCATCAGCGCGAAACATTCCGCCACAACGCCCTGACCAGCAAAGGCCGCATCACCGTGAAGCAGCAGGGGCAGGACATGACCACGCCCACCCTCGGGGTCTTGGCGAAGCTTTTCCGCCTGCTTGGCACGGGCCTTACCGAGCACCACCGGATTAACGATCTCGAGGTGAGACGGGTTGGCGGTCAGGGACAGGTGGACATTATTGTCGTCGAAGCTGCGGTCCGACGAAGCGCCCATGTGATATTTCACATCGCCCGAGCCGCCGATATCGGAGGGCACGGACGAGCCGCCTTGGAACTCGTGGAAGATGACGCGATAGGGCTTGCCCATCACAGCGGCCAGCACGTTCAGGCGGCCACGGTGCGGCATGCCAATGACGATATCGTCGACGCCCAGAGCGCCGCCGCGCTTGATGATCTGTTCGAGCGCGGGGACCGTGGCCTCACCGCCATCCAGACCAAAACGCTTGGTGCCGGGGAAACGCTTGTGCAGGAAGCGCTCAAAGCCCTCGGCCTCAATCAGCTTCTTGAGGATTGCCACCTTGCCCTGAGGCGTGAAGGTGATTTCCTTGTCCTTGCCTTCAATCCGCTCTTGCAGCCACTGCTTTTCGACCGGATCGGAGATGTGCATATATTGCACGCCGACATTGCCACAGTAGGTCCGGCGCAGGATCGAGACGATCTCACGCAGCGTGCTGGTCTCGAGGCCCAGAACATAGTCTAGGAAGATCGGTCGGTCATAGTCGGCCTCAGAGAAACCGTAGCTGGCCGGATCGAGCTCTGACGTGTCAGGCTTTTCATCCAGGCCCAAGGGATCGAGATTGGCCGCCAGATGGCCGCGCATCCGGTAGGCGCGTATCATCATAATGGCGCGCAGGCTGTCGAGCGTGGCGGCGCGAACCGCTTCTGGCGTTGCCGCAGGAGCCTTATCGGTGATCTTTTGAGCGATCTTGGCCTCGACCGCTGGCCACTGGCCATCAAGGGCCGATAGCCAGTCAGGACGGGCCTGAGGGGTCTGGCCGCCGACCCAACCGGGCTTGCGCACAGCGTCAACCGCATCGCTGGCCGGCTCTTGCAGACCGGCAAAGAAGACCTGCCACGACGGCTCTACCGAGGCGGGGTCTTTCGCCCACCGCGCATAGAGCGCCTCCACGAATGCACTGTTGCCGCCGTAGAGGAAGGAGGTCTGCTCAAGAAGTTGATTCAGCCGCCCGGTATCGTCCGCCATAGTCTTCGTTCCTAGGCGATCCGCCGCAGGACATCAGCCGATGCGGATCGCTCCCTTGCGTGTGTAGATCACAGGCTCTTAAGCAACTCGACCAAGGTCTGGCCCAGTGCTGCGGGAGACGGTGACACGCGGATACCCGCGGCCTCCATCGCTGCAATCTTGTCTTCAGCGCCACCCTTACCGCCGGAGATGATCGCGCCCGCGTGACCCATCCGACGCCCCGGAGGGGCTGTGCGGCCGGCGATGAACCCGACCATAGGCTTTTTAATCTTAGAATGCTTAATGAAGTCCGCAGCATCCTCTTCGGCAGAGCCGCCAATTTCACCGATCATGATGATCGACTTGGTGGCTTCGTCGGCCAAGAACATTTCCAGAATGTCGATGAACTCGGTGCCCTTGACCGGATCGCCGCCGATGCCGACCGCGGTGGTCTGACCCAAGCCCACATTCGTGGTCTGGAACACGGCCTCATAGGTAAGGGTTCCGGAGCGTGAAACAACACCCACCGAGCCATTTGAGAAGATATTTCCCGGCATGATGCCGATCTTGCACTGATCAGGTGTCAGGACACCAGGGCAGTTTGGACCGATCAGGCGCGACTTAGAACCGTCGAGCGCGCGGCGAACCTTGACCATGTCGGCCACGGGGATGCCTTCGGTGATGCAGACGATGAGCGGGATCTCGGCGGCAATGGCCTCGAGGATCGAGTCGGCGGCGAACGGTGGCGGCACATAGATGGCAGAGGCCGTAGCCCCCGTGCGCTCGCGCGCTTCAGCGACCGTGTCATAGACGGGCAGACCAACATGGGTCATGCCGCCCTTGCCGGGGGTGACCCCAGCAACCATCTGCGTGCCATAGGCCATGGCCTGCTCAGTGTGGAAAGTGCCCTGAGAACCGGTGATTCCCTGGCAGATAACCTTGGTGTTCTTGTCGATCAGGATGGACATGCGCCCTGCTTCAGCTTTCTAGAAATCGATCTTCAGACCCGGTGGGATCTAGCTCAGTTTCCGGCCCGCACGGCCTTGACGATTTTTTCTGCGGCGTCCGACAGGTCGTTCGCTGCGATGACGTTTAGGCCGCTCTCATTGATGATCTGCTTGCCGAGGGCGACATTGGTGCCCTCCAAACGAACCACCAAAGGCACCTTCAGGCCGACTTCCTTGACCGCAGCCACCACGCCTTCGGCGATGATGTCACAGCGCATGATGCCGCCGAAGATATTGACCAAGATCCCCTTCACCGCCGGATCGGAGGTGATGATCTTAAAGGCTGCCGTAACCTTTTCCTTGGAAGCACCGCCGCCAACATCGAGGAAGTTGGCAGGCTCGGCCCCATAGAGCTTGATAATGTCCATCGTCGCCATGGCCAGACCCGCGCCATTGACCATACAGCCAATTTCGCCGTCGAGCGTGATGTAGGACAGGTCGTACTTGGAGGCCTCGATCTCTTTTTCGTCCTCTTCGGTCATGTCGCGAAGCTCGCGCATTTCCGGCTGACGATAGAGGGCATTGCTGTCGAAGGAGATCTTGGCGTCGAGGACGCGAAGCTGGTCGTCGGCGGTGACGATCAGAGGATTGATTTCTAGCATCTCCATGTCGCGCTCGACAAAGGCCTTATAGAGCGAAGGCAGGAGGGTCTGGATCTGCTTGGCGGCCGCGCCGGTCAGGCCCAAGGACGATGCCAAGGTCCGCGCATGGTGCGGGAAGACGCCGGTCGCTGGGTCAATCGAGAAGGCCATGATCTTTTCAGGCGTGTGGGCTGCCACTTCCTCAATGTCCATGCCGCCCTCAGTCGAGGCGACGACGGAGACGCGAGACGTGACCCGGTCAACCAGCAAGGATAGATAAAGCTCGCGAGCAATGGCCGCGCCCTCTTCGACATAGAGGCGGCGAACCAAACGGCCAGCGGGGCCGGTCTGATGGGTGACCAGCGTCATGCCCAACATGCGGGTCGCCTCTTCGCGAACGGCCTCGATGGACTTGACGACCTTAACGCCGCCGCCCTTGCCCCGGCCACCGGCATGGATCTGGGCCTTGACGACCCAGACGGGACCGCCGAGGGCCTCAGCCCCCTTGACGGCCTCATCGACCGTAAAGGCGGCAAAGCCGCGTGGAACAGGAACGCCGAACTCTTTGAGGACGGCCTTGGCTTGATGCTCGTGAATGTTCATGAGGTCCGGTCGCGGCTAGAAGATCGCGGAAAACACAGCACCGAACACAGGTTCGGCACCAATCTTGAACCGCGTTATAGAGACGGCTATCCGCAGGCGCAACCAAACAGGCCAAGGAAAACACGCTTTGCGCCGAATTTGTTCTTTATCCGAGCCGACACGGACAGTGGGATTTTGCGCCATTGCGCCAACCACCAGAACAGACGCCCAGCATCAGGCCATGAACGCCCGCTTCCGGCCAGATCAATGGAGCCAAAGAGGAAATTCAACCCCCGCGACCTTGATCTGAGATTATAGCGCTGCCCCTCAAACAGCTCGACGATCGACCATAGGGTTGACAGGCCTAGCCCATGACCACGCGCCACATTAAGCGACCCGGGAGGAAGGTGAAGGCTCCGGCTATCACCATGCCGCCGAGAAACATGCCGGTCATGGCGCGCTGGTGCACCAGAACCTTATGGCGCCGCGCCGCAAAGACCCCAAGGGGGAGCGTGAGGAGCGTATAACCAGACAGCAGATGGATCCATGAATAGGCATTTCCATTAAGGCTGGTGATGAACAGGGACGATACCGCCACGGTCGTCATGAAGATCACCCAAATCCAACCCAAGGTCCGGTGCGGCAAGGTGCCCTTAGGCGCAGCAAAGAGCACGAGCCCCAAGCAAAAGGCCAAAAGGGCGGCGCCAACATGGACCTGAACCTTGAGCGGTTGCGCGGCCAAGAGATCCAGCCTTGGAGGATGCAGTCCGATGGATTGAGGCAGGCCGATCAAGGCCGCAGCGACGACAAATAAGGCGAGCAAGCCAAGGCTCAAGACGAGGGGTGGGATGCGGCGCTTGCCAGCTTCGTCGATCATGTTAGGTCCTCATGGATTAAACTGTCGACACCACACTAAGAGGCCCGACCCGCCGGTGCAGCCCGATCTTCGCCAATCACCACCGCCCCTTCGCCAAAGAAAAGGCGCCACCATTGGCGCTTTGTCAACGGCCGGGCTGTTGATGCGCAATGCGCGGGGCTTGGGAATCGGGGTTCTTGCGGCCCTCTTTCTTTCCTTCTCCGGAGCCTTTGGCACGGACGGCACCCCCGTTGCCCTTCGCCTCGTCTATTGGGCGGGGCTGATGATCGGCGGCAGCGCAGTGGGAGCGGTCACTATCAGCCTCATCCAAAGGTTTGAAATTCTCGAAACACGCCCTTGGCTTCAAGGCCTGTTGATCGTGGCGATCATTACAGGGCCGATTGACCTGATGGTCTTTTACGCGTCCACAATGATGTTGCCAAAGCCC
>CANESI010000018.1 GCA_947441065.1 Caulobacteraceae bacterium | reverse complement strand
TCCCAGGTGAAAGACACTCTAGAATTAATCTGGCCTTCGCGGTGGGACGGGTTGCGCGCGAGATCATCTTTGCCCGAAAGCACTTCTATCGCGGTCAGCTCTTGCGCCCGCTCGTCATCGTCAACCGTTAGCACCCACTGAATGATATGGCATGAAGCCGTGATCAGTGGCCATTTCCGCAGGTGCATTTCGCCAACCACGCGGAGGCGAAGTTCATGATCGCGCATAACACGTCCCCGTCGGCGAGATGATCACGATACTTCCTCTTTATCGGCTCCATGACTATAGAAAAACCATTACCCTAACGATTAAAACCGGTTCTTTTTGGCGCGCCAAATTTGCCTGAGCACAGATCGAAACCGTCTGATGGGGTGGCGCATCCTCAGATGCCGGGCTCGGTAGGTGGCTGATAGACACCAGGCCAAGGGGGTTCAGCAGCGCTTAGCCCCGAAACTTCGCCGAGGCCCACGGCTTCATTAGGAGCGACATAACCGACGGCTCTGGGAACGAGGAATACGAAACAGGCCATTTGACAACACAACGTAATGACGCTTTTTTCAATTTTGACATGTTGGGCTGGTATTGTCAGTCCGGCAACGAGAGCATCAATGACGCTAAGGTCGCCGCCTAAGGACCGATCATGAAGCCAATCCTATCCACCTTTGGCGACACTCAGGTCCACGTCACCGATCATCCGACGTCCTCAGATCATGCGGCTGTTTTACAGACGCTTCGGGCCTTCACGATCGACACTGTGCCGGTTCTCGACAACCATGATTTTGCGGCTCTGATCACCGATCCTGAGGGGAGCGTCATCGGTGGGTTGGTGGCCACGTCACGGTGGGGTGGCTTCCAGATTGATATGTTGGCACTGCCGCAATCCTTGCGGGGTAGGGGCCTTGGTTCTCATCTTCTGGCCCTTGCAGAACAGGCCGCGCGAGACCGACAGTGCCACCATATGCTTCTCGATACACAGGCGTTCCAAGCCCGAGCCTTCTATGAAAAGCACGGCTTCACCATATTTGGTCAAATCGACGGGCCAGCGCCATATTACCCGCGCTATTTCATGAAGCGGACGCTTTCATTATGATCGCCAAGCCATCACACATAATCCGCTCCAAAACTCCAAGGACCTTCAGATGATAAAAGGTAGCTGTTGCTGCGGCGCGATTTCCTTTGAGCTATCTGAGCCGCCGTCGATGATGGGGGTCTGTCATTGCACCCGCTGTCGCAAGGTCGGCGCCAGTACCTTCGTCTTTGTTCGGGGCGACAGTTTCCGCTGGATCAGCGGGCAAGATATGGTCCAACGCTATAAAGCCATCCCGCCATACAAATATGATCGCTGCTTTTGCCCACTCTGTGGCACGGCGCTAGGCGAACCCGGAGCAGGCGACAGTTTCCCCATCAATGCCAACTGCCTCGATGATGACCCCCAAATTCAGGTCCGGTTCCACGAATTCGTCGCCGAAATGCCGTCATGGGAAAGGATCAGCGATGAGGCGCCTCAGTTCGCGGGCCATCCGGTGAAAACCTCGACGTGAATGGGTTTCAATGCGGAATGATAGCTATTTATTTCCCATAATCTTCCTTAGACGCACTTTTGATGTAGCGCCCATCTAATAATGTCACCCACCGTCCAATTTTTGCCCTAGTCTCGTTTCAGGATGAAGGTCAGTCCTTTCGACGGGAGAATTCCATGAACCGTTCTGCTCGGGTCTTTATGGTGGTGGCGGGATTGAGCCTTATGGGCACAGCGGCTTTTGCTGAGCCGGTTGATCCTGTGGTGAGCCGGGTGACGGTGACGCTCGATCCGAAGTTTGTTTCTGGCGGCGTGAAAACCTATGGCACAAGGGAGGTCGGCGAGTTGGCCGACTATCTGAGAAAGACCGTCGAACGGACCCTGACGGCCAAGGGCCGGTTCAAGGCCGATGCGACTGGCGGGGCGTCGCTGGAGTTGGTGCTGGTGGATGCCAAGCCCAACCATCCGACCTTTAAACAGATGACGGACCGTCCGGGCCTATCCATGCAGAGCTTTGGCATTGGCGGCGCAGAAATTCGCGGTGAGCAGATCAATGCCGATGGGAGCCGCATCAAGCTGGGCTATAGCTGGTACGAGAGCGACATCCGCTGGGCGCAAGGCCTTGGCACCTGGGGTGATGCTGAGCAGGCCATTCACGGATTTGCCCGCAGAGTCGCCGAAGGACATGAGGATATCTCCCAGAAATAAGAGTTCCCGCTTGCAGTTGCCCGCGACTGTCGGTCAGATGGCGTCTAGGCCGACGGGATAGATCGGCATGACCGGGGATAACCGTACCATGACCAAGGGCCCGCCGCCGAGCAGACTAACCCTCTCTGCCTTTTCTGCCCCTACCCTGCCGTTGGCCGCCTTGGGTCTTCCGCTCGTCGTCTATTTGCCGGAATATTACGCCAACCATCTGGGCCTAAACCTAGCCATGGTCGGCTTTGCCTTCATGGCGGTTCGGTTTTCAGACATCTTTCTGGATCCCATTTTCGGCGAGATGATGGATCGCACCCGCACGCGCATGGGTCGGTTTCGTCCGTGGATGTTGCTCAATACGCCGATCCTCGTCCTGTCGACCTATATGCTGTTTATGGCCGAAAAGGGCGTTGGGCCGGTCTATCTGTGGTTCTGGTTAGCCCTGACCTACATCTCCTATTCGGCGGTTGTTTTGGCCCACACCTCCTGGGCCTCGGTCCTGTCGTCAGACTATAATCAGCGGTCTCGGATCTATGGCTTTTGGCAGGCCGGTAACGTGATCGGCATGATCCTTGTTCTGGCCCTGCCGCCGATCCTGTCAGCCGTGGCCCATATGGACTATGCCGGGGGCCTGCAGGCCATGGGCTGGTTCATCGTCATTCTCTTACCCCTAACGATCCTCTTGGCCACCAAGGTCGTCGGTGAACCCGTCAATCTGGCCCCCGTCGCTCACCGTCCAGCCAATCTGAGAGCCTATTTCGACCTGTTCAAGAACGACTCCGTGCGGCGGATCATGCTGGCCGACCTGACCTTGGGGCTCGCCCCTGGCATCACGGGCGCCCTGTTTTTCTTCTTTTTTGAGCAGGTAAAAAACCTCAACAAGACCCAAGCGGGCTTGATGCTGTTGATCTATTTCATCGCCGCACTGATTGGCGCGCCGCTTTGGTCAAGGCTCAGCAACGCCATTGGCAAGCACAAGGCGCTGATTGTTGCCTCGATCGTCTATGCGGTAACCCAAAGCGCCCTCGTCTTTTGGCCTTCCGTATCCCTGCCCTTCATGGCCGTTGGCCTTTTCCTCGCCGGTCTGCCCTATGCGGCGGCCGGGGTGCTGCTGCGTTCAATGCTGGCTGATGTTGGCGATGAGGAGCGGCTAACGACCGGTATAGACCGCACAGGCCTGCTCTATGCCGTGCTGGCGGGGACGAGCAAGATTGGCTATGCCTTGGCTGTTGGTGTCACCTATTTCGGCCTTGATGCTATGGGCTTCAAGGCCGGCGGCACAGACAATTCGCCTCAAGCCTTGATTGGTCTACAGGTCCTCTACGGCGTCGTTCCTGGCCTGTTGGCCCTTGTCGCGGCTTGGACCTT
Source organism: Caulobacteraceae bacterium (assembly GCA_947441065.1). GTDB lineage: Bacteria > Pseudomonadota > Alphaproteobacteria > Caulobacterales > Caulobacteraceae > CAISGS01. The sequence goes on along the minus strand of CANESI010000018.1, from coordinate 48,387 downwards.
CAAGGACTATGGATTGGACGCGACCCGCCACGGCGCCATTCGTGAGGCCTTGCGCCAACGCGATGAGGCGCAAACGCCCAATGAAGGCGCATAGTTGAATGGCGACGAATGCGCCGTCCTTGCCCCTGGATGATCAACACCCGATCTTTCAGTTGCTCGAGATCATGCGCCGTCTGCGCGATCCGGTCGGCGGCTGCCCTTGGGATCTGGAACAGACCTTCGCCACCATCGCGCCCTATACGGTTGAAGAGGCCTATGAGGTTGCCGACGCCATTGAGCGCGGTGACTTGGGCGACCTTCGCGACGAACTGGGCGACCTGTTATTTCAGACCGTGTTCCATGCCCAGATGGCGCAGGAACAGGGGCAATTTGACTTTGCCGACGTCGCTCAGGCCATTTGCGACAAGATGCTGCGCCGTCATCCCCATGTGTTTGGACAGGCCGGTGGCCGAACCTCGGCTGAGCAGACCGACGCTTGGGAAGTGATCAAGGCTGGGGAACGGGCTGCAAAGGGTAAGGCGACCAGCCTCCTCGATGATATTCCCGCCAGTCTTCCGGCCATGACACGTGCGGTAAAACTCACCAAACGGGCAGCCCGCGTGGGCTTTGACTGGCCCAACACGACCGAGGTTCTGGCCAAATTGCGCGAGGAGCTGGCCGAGCTAGAGGTCGAGATCGATGCTGGGGATCAGGCTAAGGCGCGCGAGGAACTGGGTGATCTCCTGTTCGTGGTGGCTAATCTGGCCCGCAAACTGGACATTGAACCCGAAGATGCCTTGCGCAGTGCCAATGCTAAGTTTGTGAGGCGTTTCAGCTATATAGAACGATCTCTTGCGAAACGGGGTCGGTCTCCGGATCAGTCTGATTTGGCTGAGATGGATGATCTGTGGAACGCGGCCAAGGCCATTGATAAGGCCAAGGGCTAGCGTTTGAGGGGGCGAAGGTGGCGGATAGGCCCCCTCACCCAACCCTCTCCCCCGAGGGGGCGAGGGCTTATTCGTTCTTAGCCCTCTCCCTGTGGGAGAGGGTTGGGTGAGGGCCTTGTTTCCTAAACGCGTCATTGCGAGCGCAGCGAAGCAACGCGCTTCGCAATGACGCGAGAGGGGGCGGTTTAATGCCTCCTCACACCCGTGTTCCCCGCGAAGGCGGGGACCCAGACCCTTGCACACAGGCGGGTCGTTCGTGGTGAACCCTCGTCCTTGGACGGGCGTAAGGTTAGGATGACTGTGAGGATCGTGAATGAACACCACCCACTCCCAACCCTCTCCCCCTCAAGGGGGGAAAGGGCTTTGCTATACTCGCGTCATTGCGAGCGCAGCGAAGCAACCCAGGGGTCTGACTCGGACCAAAATTGAAGTTCCCCTGGGTTGCTTCGGCGCGATGCGCCTCGCAATGACGCGGTAAAAGGAATTGATCCCTAATCCATCATAGCCGCTGGAAATCCCCGCTGGAACCGTCCAATGGCCTGGGCATCCAGCCTCACGCGTAGCACAACCGCGCCATCGTCCTGATCAACCCGCTTGAGCACCCGGCCATGGCGATAGAGCCAAGCGATGGCTTGGCCATCGGCATAGGCCAGAGTGATGGTCGCCTCTTCGCCGGTATCGACATGGTCGGCAAGGATTTGGCGAAGGCGGTCCATGCCCTCGCCCGTGACCGCTGAGACCGCGACGGCGAGCGGACCCATGGCCTCGTCAGAGCGAAGGGCGCGGGCCAGAACCTCGCCCCGGCCCTCCTCGTCGAGCATATCGACCTTGTTCCAGACCTCGATCAGGACGCGGTCGCTGTCGCGGCCAAGCTTGATCTGGTCGAGGACGGACTCAACATCATGGGCCTGAGCGCGGCTGTCGGGATTGGCGATGTCGCGCACATGCAAGATGACATCCGCCTCTTGGACCTCTTCGAGCGTCGCACGGAAGGCCTCGACCAGTTCGTGCGGTAGGTCCGAGATGAAGCCCACTGTGTCGGACAGGATCGCAGGACGCCCGCCGGGCAGACGCACAGTGCGCAAGGTCGGGTCGAGGGTGGCAAACAGCATGTCCTCGGCCATAACCTCGGCCTCGGTCAGGCGATTGAACAGGGTCGATTTGCCGGCATTGGTATAGCCCACCAGCGCGATGGTCGGCGTGGGCGTCTTTTGACGCGCAACACGGTGCAGGGCGCGGGTGCGCCGCACCTCATCCAGTTCTTTCTTCAGCTTACCGATCTTGTCGGCCAGCAGGCGCCGGTCGGTTTCGATCTGGGTTTCACCAGGGCCGCCCATGACGCCCATGCCGCCGCGCTGGCGCTCAAGGTGGGTCCAGGTCCTCACAAGGCGTGACTTTTCATAGTCGAGACGTGCCAATTCGACCTGAAGCTTGCCCTCACGGGTGCGGGCGCGGCGCGCGAAGATCTCGAGGATCAGGCCGGTGCGGTCGAGCACCTTGACCTCCCACGCCTTTTCCAGATTGCGCTGTTGGACCGGCGTCAGGGCATCATCGATGATGACGACATTGGCCCCCAGATCGCGAGCCTGATCGCCAATCTCGGTGACCTTGCCCTTACCGAACAGGGTCGCGGGCATGGCCGTGCGAAGGGGCGTGACCTGCGCACCGCAGATGACGACATCGAGCGCCTCGGCTAGGCCCACGGCCTCTTCCAGACGCGCTGCGGGATCACGGAGCCGATTGACGGAGCCGCGGCCCTGAGCGCGAACCGGATGAACCACCAGCGCCGTTTGGACCTCTGGCGTGCGGTCTACAAAACTGTCGGTCAATCGTCGAAATCTTGCTCAGGCTCGTACAGCTGAACCGGCTGTGCGGGCATAATGGTCGAGATGGCGTGCTTATAGACCAACTGTGACTGGCCATCACGGCGCAGCAGCACGCAGAAATTATCAAACCAGCTCACGACGCCCTGCAGCTTCACGCCATTGACCAGAAAGATGGTCAAGGGTGTGCGAGTCTTGCGGACGCTGTTCAGGAAGGTGTCTTGCAGATTTTGCTTCTTATCGTTCGACATGGCCTTTTCGACCCTCTTTTTCTTAATCGGAGGCAAAATGCCCCCACACATGAGTGTTTCGCGGTCAGCTCGCTGTGCGTCTGGCCGTCTCCATATATAGGCCCCTTAGCTTCAAGCTCAAAGGTCCCGGCCGTCCATTACCAATGGTAATGTTGTCGATCTGCACGATCGGAAGCACAAAAGCTGACGCTGCTGTCAAAAATGCCTCCTTTGCGCCCTTGGCCTCCTCAACCGAGAATGGGACTTCTGAAAAGCCTATCCCCTCCTCCTTCAATCGCTCTATCAGGGCCGCACGAGTAATGCCGCGCAAGATATTGGCTTGGGTGTCGCGTGTACGGAGCGTTCCGGAGGCATCGACGATCCAGGCATTGGTTGAAGCGCCCTCAGTGACCAGCCCCATCTCATCGACAAGCCAAGCCTCTTCGGCCCCGGCATCATGGGCCAAGGTCTTGGCCATCGCATTGGGAAGAAGACCCACGGTCTTGATGTCACAGCGGCCCCAACGAATGTCGGGCTGGGTGATGACGCTGACGCCCTTGGCAGCCTTGGCATTTAGGGCGTCATAATTGATCGACTTTGCGGTCAAGACCACGGTCGGCAGGGGTGCGGGATCGGGGAAGGCATGGTCGCGCTTAGCAACGCCCCGGCTGATCTGCAGATAGACCATGCCGTCCTTGATGCGATTACGCCGCAAGGTCTCGCCAATGACCATGCGCAAGGCCGCCCGGCTCATGGGCTGATCAATGGACAGTTCCGAAAGGCTGCGGTCGAGCCGGTTAAAATGGCCCTCGCAATCGGCCAGCTTGCCATCAAACACCGCCCAGACCTCATAGACCGCATCAGCAAACTGAAAGCCACGGTCCTCGACATGGACCACAGCCTGACTGTGCTCCAGATACCGGCCGTTCACATAGGCAACCCGTCCCATCAGTCTTCCTCGTCTTCGCCGGATCGCAGGGGGGCGACCCCGAGCGACTTGAGTTTGCGATGCAGAGCCGAGCGCTCCATACCGATGAAGGCTGCCGTGCGCGAAATATTGCCGCCAAAGCGCATGATCTGGGCGTTGAGATATTCGCGCTCAAACACCTCGCGGGCATCGCGCAGCGGCAGGGCAATAATCCGCTCAGCCCCCATCGAGCCCGCCGTTCCCGCCGTCGCGACCTCCGAAGGCAGCATCTCGGCTGTGATCGGCTGGGTAGGATCGCCGCTGGCGAGGATCAAGAGCCGCTCAACATTGTTGCGCAACTGGCGAACATTTCCGGGCCAAGCATGGACCTGAAGGGTTGCGATGGCGTCGTCGCCCAAGATCCGGCGCGGAAGGCCCGTGGCCTCGCTGATCGCGGAGATAAAATAGTCGACCAGTTCGGAAATATCGTCCCGCCGCTCTGACAGGCCGGGCACGCGCACGGGCACCACATTCAAGCGATGGAACAGGTCTTCACGGAACCGACCGGCCGCGATCTCTTCCCGCAGGTCTCTCGCGGTCGAGGAGATCACCCGCACATCGACCTGAACATCGGTCGTGCCGCCAACGCGCCGGAACCGTTGATCGACGAGCACGCGCAAGATGCGCCCCTGCGTCTCTCTTGGCATGTCGGCGATCTCATCAAGATAAAGCGAGCCGCCGTGGGCCCGTTCAAAGACCCCGATCTTGCTGGGATGGCCGTCAGCGCCCTCTTCCCCGAACAGTTCCAGATCGATGCGGTCCGTGGTCATACCCGCTGCTGCAATGGCCACAAACTCATTGCCCGACCGGGCGCTGGCATCATGGATCAGGCGCGCGACCAGTTCCTTACCCGATCCAGGAGGGCCAGAGATCAAGATGCGGCTATTGGCTTGGGCGATCTTTCCGATCAGCTGACGCAATTGCTGGGCCGGTGCCGAATGGCCAATGAAACCGTCCGGTGCCAAGGTCTGCTGGCGAAGGCGGCGGTTCTCACGCTTCAGATTGGCTGACTCCAAAGCCCGCTGGACCACCAATAGAAGGCGGTCAGACTTGAAGGGCTTTTCGAGGAAATCATAGGCGCCGCGCCGAATGGCACTGACGGCTGTTTCAATATTGCCGTGGCCAGAGATCATCACGACGGGCAGATCAGCGTCCAAGGTCTTGATCATGTCGAGCAGTTCGAGCCCGTCCATGCCGCCGCCCTGCATCCAGATATCTAGGATGAGCAGGGAGGGCTTTCGCGCATTGATCGCGACCAGCGCCGCGTTCGCATCCGGGGCCGTGCGTACGGCATAGCCCTCATCGGCCAAGATGCCCGCCACCAATTCGCGGATATCGGCCTCATCATCGACTACAAGAATATCAGCCGCCATGACTTCCTCTCTCCGTCGCTGGCGCCTTTGCCAGAGACATTTGAACTCTGCTCGACCGGGCGAAACGAAGGCTTGTTCGCGCTCCGGGCGTTACAGCAGCATCTGACAAGGCCAAATCACCGCCATGGTCTTCCATGATCCGTTTTACGATCGCGAGGCCAAGGCCTGTTCCCTTTTCCCGCGTCGTCACATAGGGCTCGGTCAAACGGTCCCGATCGCGGGACGGCAGGCCAATGCCATTATCCTCAACCTCAAAGGCTGGCGCGCCATCGACGAGGACGAGCCGCGCCATGATCCGGCCCTGCAGATCGGGCTCCTTGAGGCGCCGAGCCGATATGGCTTCACCGGCATTTTTTAAAAGGTTGGTCAGCCCCTGCCCCACCATTCGCGCGTCGCAGGTCAGGCCGATAGTCTCATCCGGCTCTTCCAAGACGATGACGGTTTCAGGATCGGCAACGCGCTGGGCAAAGACGGCTTGGCGCAGCATCTCATTGGCGTCACAGGTCGAAAACTGTGGCGCGGGCATACGGGCAAAGGATGAGAACTCGTCGACCATTCGGCCAATATCGCCGACCTGACGGATGATCGTGTCGGTGCAGCGATCAAAGGTCTCCAGATCGCTCTGAATTTCACTGCGATATTTGCGGCGCAAACGCTCGGCGGACAGTTGGATTGGGGTCAGCGGGTTCTTGATCTCGTGGGCGATCCGGCGTGCCACATCGCGCCAAGCTGCATTGCGCTGGGCCGTGACCAGGCGGGTAATGTCGTCAAAGGTCAAAACGACCTCCGCTTCCGCCGTCGTAGAGGCGCGCACCCTTAGCCTGCGGGTCTGGGCTCCGCGAACAATATCGACCTCTTCTTCCGCCTCGCCGCGCGCGGACTGGGCCATGGCGACCAGGGGTATAAATTCCGGCGCGACCTCGCTCAATGGCAGGCCGTAGAGCAGCGTATCTTCCATATCCAGCAAGGCCATGGCCTGATGGTTGGTCGCTGAAATCCGCCCTTGAGGATCAAGGCCAAGCACGCCCGCGCTGACGCCCGAGAGCACCGTTTCAATAAACTGCCGCCGCGATTCCGCATCGATGCTCGCGGCAATGAGCGCCTGTTGCTGATCGCCAAGGTCCTTAGTCATGCGATTGAAGGCGTCTGACAGGACGGCAATCTCTTCAGGTGAGCGCACGGTCTCGACGCGCGCCGTCAGATCGCCGCCTGCCACCCGGTCTGCCGCCTGCACCAGCTTGGCAATGGGTGTTGCAATGGCCGAGGCCGCCGCCATGCCCAGCCACACCGCACCGACCAGCACCAAGAGCACGGTTTCGACATAGCTCATGGCAAAGACGGTCTGGATACGGGCGCGATTGGTCTCAGCATCGCGATAGTCGAGCACGGACTTTTCCGACTGGAACAGCCGCTGCATCAGCCCCTTTTCGACATAGCGAGCCGTATAGAGATAGGCGTCATCATAGGCCTTGAGCCGATAGACCGCGCGAAACAGATTCTCGGCTGCAAAGGGCCGCATGACGATCTCGCCCGTATCGGCCGCAACCAAGGTGCTGGGCGGCGGCGCCAGATAGGGCGGCGCACTGGGGGATTCGGCTCGGGCCAAAATTCTGCCCTCGTGATCGATGACATAGACCGCTGGGAAGGCGCGATAGGCCGCCTGATCACGCAGGTAACTGGAATAGGTCACCGGACTTTCAGTCAGCTTGGTCGGCACCTGATTGAGGTCACTGGCCAGATCGCCCATCTCGCGCTGGATATAGCCCTTCTGCTCTTCCAGATAGGCATTGGCAAAGACGGCACCATTTTCGACCGCCGTCTTAACCCGCAGGTTAAACCAGTTATCGACGCCCTGATTGACCAGAAGGCCAAAGAAGATCGCGACCACGACAGCGGGTGCCACAGCGGCAGCGGCGAACAGGGTCACGAAGCGCAAATGTAGCCGAGAGCCCGCATCCTTGGACTGGGTCGCCAAGCGCGCCACCCGCCAACCCATCGCGCCGACGAGGGCAAGGATCAAAAGCAGATTGAAGATCAGGAGGGCCAGAACCGCGCGGCTGGCGGGACCAATCGGCCCTTCACCGGGAGCGGATGATGCCAAGGACACCGCCACAACCGTCAAGATGCAGGCGAGCGCGTACCCAAGACCCAGACCATATCGAATGCGCGCGATCTCGCCGACGCGTACCCTCAACCGGCTCATCAGCGCGGCGGGATCAAACAGCCTTTGACGAAGGGCGTCATCACTCATGGGGTGAGAGTAGGATCAACTGTGCCCTATTTTCAACACCCATGTTGCCAATGGGCGTCAATAGTGACCATCGGCCTCAGATTTATGGGGCTTGAGCGTCGACCGACTGTGACAATCTGGTTTAGCGCTTAGGCTTGGCCATATTGACCCCGAGATCTTGGATCTTTTTGCGTAAGGTATTGCGGTTGAGACCGAGAATCTCTGCCGCCCGAACCTGATTGCCGCGTGTGGCGTTCAAGGTCAGCTTGATTAAAGGGGCCTCCATCTCCATGAGGATACGGTCATAGAGCCCAACAGCGGGGATGCCGTCAGGTTGATCGGCAAAGTGACGGCTGAGATAGCGCTCAATCAGGCCCGACAGGGTGATCGGCCCCTCTTCACTGAGCTGAGCTGGACTATGGTCCTGAAGTTCGCGCTCGATGATCCGGGCCGTAATCAGGTCCTCGCCATAGAGGGCGCAGATGCGGCGGATGAGGTTTTCGAGCTCACGGACATTGCCGGGCCAATTATGGACCTTTAGACGCTCAAGCGCATTCTGATCGATGGTCTTGGACGGCAAGCCTTCCCGATTGGCGCGCAGCAGGAACGAGCGGGCTAGATCGGGAATATCCTCCGTGCGATCTCGAAGCGGCGGCAACCGAACCGGCGCAACATTGAGCCGGAAGAACAGGTCCTCTCTGAACAGACCCTGCTGGATCAAACTGCGCAGATCGCGATTGGTGGCGGCAATGATCCGGACATTGGGGCGGCGGTTGGTCTTTGGGTTCAGCGCCGATTCCGACCCATCAATGACCCGCAGCAACCTTGTCTGGGCATCGAGCGGCATATCGCCAATCTCGTCGAGGAAAAGGGTTCCGCCGTCGGCTTCGACGAGCTTGCCGCTCTCGCCCTCATCGCGTCCGAACAGTTCGGTCTCAACCCGCTCGCGCGGCGTTGCGGCCAGATTGATGACCACAAACTTGCCATCGCGGCGACGGCCCAGATCATGCAGAGCGCGGGCGACCAGCTCCTTGCCAGTGCCAGATTCGCCAAGGATCAGGGTTGTCAGGTCTGCGCCGACCAGACGCGCGATGGTGCGGTAAACCTCCTGCATCGGGGCAGAACGGCCGATCAGCGGCAAACGCTCGTCACGAACCGCGCGGGCCTGAGCCTTAGCCGCCTCGCCATCGGCAGGCCGCGACAGGGCGCGCTTGGCAGCAGCGGTCATGTCATCCAGATCAAAGGGCTTTGGGATATATTCAAAGGCCCCGACCTCGGCAGCATTGACCGCTGTGACGAGCGTATTTTGAGCGCTCATCACGATGATCGGCAGCTTGGGCCGATCCTTGCGGATGCGGGGCAGGACATCGAAGACATTCTCATCAGGCATGACCACATCGGTTATGACCAGATCACCCTCCCCGTCCGACACCCATTTTAACAGGGTCGTCGCATTTCCCGTTGCGCGCACCTGATAGCCGAGCCGCGTAAAGGCTTGGCTCAGCACCAGCCGGATGGAGGCATCATCATCGGCGATCAAGATCTTGTGGTGAGCAGACATGGGGCAAACCTATTCACAGCAATTGGACAGCACGGGGGAGAGGACGTGCACTTACGGTTCGATGGGCAGAAGAACGCGGAAGGTTGTGCGGCCGGGCTCTGACTCAAAATCGATCATGCCCCCGTGGGCCACAACCAACTTGGACACCAAGGCTAGACCCAGACCGGCACCAAAGGTCTTGCTGGTCACAAAGGGCTCGAACAGATGGTCGCGCAGATGGGGCGCAACCCCCGGGCCATTGTCGGTAATCTTGATCTCGAGCGGCGCACCGCGCGGTGTCTGACCGCTGGTGGTGCGAACCCGAACGCCGTGGCGATAGCCCGTCGAAATCAGGACCTCTCCGCGTCCGTCACCACGCGAATGGGCGGCCTCAGCGGCGTTCTTGACCAGATTGAGGAAGATCTGGATCAGTTGGTCCTCGTCGCCATAGGTCGAAGGCAAGGACGGATCATAGGTCTCTTTCAAGTTCAGACCATCGGCCACGCCATTAACGACCAGTGCCCGCACCCGGTCTAGGACCAGATGAATATTGACCGGCTCACGCACCGGCGGCGCATTGTCCGAAAAGGCCTCCATCTTATCGACGAGGCGACGAATTCGGTCGGTCTCATCGACGATGAGTTGGGCGAGCGGCGCATCCTCAGCCCGAGCGCTGGATTTCAGCAGTTGGGCCGCCCCGCGAATACCGGCCAGCGGGTTCTTGATCTCATGGGCCAGCATCCGTCCAAGTCCGACAACCGATCGCAGGCCCGCCGAGTCCCCGAGCCGCTCAGACCCCAGCGGTGTCAGCCGAGGATGCAGCGTCAGCAGAATGGTGCCATCGCCCATAGGCACGGCCGCACCATCAGCCTCAAAAGTGGGTTGACCAAAGAGGCTAATCTCCAGCCCGCGCTCTCGAACCCGCGCGCCTTGGTCGATGGCGCGGTCGATCAGGGACACCAGCGTTGATCCCGTCGGCAAGGCATCGCGGAACCGTCCCCGCGCCAGTAGGCTCAATCCATGGCCGAAAAGGGTTTCTGCAGCCTCATTGACGGCGATGATCCCGCCCTCCTCGCCAATAACCAAGGCAGGTTCTGGGCTAAGATCAAAGGCTGTGGCGCGCAGGCTCTGCTTCGCCTCCGGCATCTTGCCGGCCTTACCAAGGCGGTTACCACTGCTGCTCAGGCTCATGCGGCCAGACTTTCATTATCAGAACACCAAAGGGCGGTTAGGCCTTCGATGATCGCTCTGGGATCTTCAAGGCGGCAGAGTGTCGCCTTGGCTTGGCGGCGAAGGGCGGGATCGATTGGCCGAGGGGCAGCCTCGATGTACCAGCCCAGATGTTTGCGAAAGATACGAACCCCATGATGGTCACCATGAAAGGCCAAGGCCGCATCAAAATGATCGAGCGCAATGGAGAGTCGGCCGTCGATGTCCGGCTCTGCAAAGGCCTCACCGCGCAGACCCGCCGATAGGGCCGAGGCAATCCACGGACGGCCATAGGCCCCTCGCCCGATCATCACGCCATCCGCGCCCGAAATCTCTAGAGCCGCCTTTGCGCTGGCCAGATCGACCACGTCGCCATTGACGATCACAGGAATGGAAACAGCCTCCTTGACCAACCGAACCGCGGCCCAGTTGGCTTGGCCCTTATAGAACTGAGAACGGGTGCGCCCATGGATGGTGACCGCCTTGACCCCAGCGGCCTCAGCGCGCTGGGCCAACTCCGGCGCATTGCAACTATTTTCGTCCCAGCCGAGCCGCATCTTGACGGTCACAGGCACGTCGACGGCATCGACCACGGCGCGGATCAGGCTTTCGGCGAGATCAAGGTCGCGCATGAGGGCGGACCCCGACAGGGCACCGGTTACCTCTTTGGCGGGACAGCCCATATTGATATCGATGATCTGGGCCCCGGCGCTCTGGGCAAGCCGCGCGCCCTCAGCCATCCACTGGGCCTCGCGACCCACCAGCTGCATGACCATCAGATGAGAGCCCTCGCCAATCGCAGCGCGGCGCATAACGTCAGGGCGTCCCTTGGCCAGATCGGCGCACGCAACCATCTCGGTGGCGACATAGGCAGCCCCCTGCTTGAGTGCCGTCATCCGGTATGGCAGGTCACTGACGCCCGTCATCGGCGCAAGAAAGACGCGCCCCTGAACGGTTTCAGACCCAATGGATAGCCAATCGCCCATTTATTAGTCACCCCTTAAGCTCACTTTTTAGGCAGATAAATCGATGCCGTCTAGTCTAGACTTTCGCGGTCTGATGGCCAAAACAGAGACATGGAATTTTCAGCGATCATTGTTGCCGGCGGCTCGGGTCAACGGGCAGGTTCCGGCCCGGCCAAACAGTGGCGACAGGTCGGTGGCCAACCCGTCCTGCGCTGGTCCGTCGCGGCAATGTTGCAGGCGGGCGCCAAGCCTCTGATCGTGGTCATTCCGCAAGGCGCCGAGGCAGAGGCCCAATCGGCGCTTGAGGGGCTCCAAGGTTGGCACAGCGTCATCGGCGGCGCGAGGCGCACCGACTCCGTCCGAGCAGGCCTAGACGCCTTGAAGGCCAGCCCTCACCCCATTGCGTCCGTCCTGATCCATGATGCGGCCAGACCTTTTGTTGCGGCCAAACATATCAGGGCTTTGCTGGACAGACTCTCAGAGGCCGAGGGTGCGGTTCCAGCGTTGGCCATGGCCGACAGCCTCAAACGTCAAGACGACGCAGGTCTCCTAACCGCCGCCTCACGAGACGGGCTCTATCGAGTCCAAACGCCTCAAGCCTTCCAGTTTGAGGCGCTCATCAAAGCCTACGACGCCCTGCCCCTCGACGCGGAAATGACGGATGATGCAGGCGTGGTGGAGGCGGCTGGCGGCCGGGTCTTGGCCGTTCCCGGCGATCCCATGCTGTTTAAACTGACCTATCCTGAGGATTTTGCCATGGCCGAAGCGCTAGCCGCCCGTCGCCGCGCGGTGCGGATCGGACAGGGCATAGACGCCCATCGGTTTGGCGCAGGCGAAGAGCTTTGGCTCTGCGGTATCAAGATCGACCACGAGATGGGCCTGATCGGCCATTCCGATGCAGATGCAGGGCTTCACGCCCTGACAGACGCGATTCTAGGCGCCATTGGCGAGGGCGATATCGGCGATCACTTCCCCCCAACCGATCCGCACTGGCGCGGCGTGGCGTCCGAGGTCTTTTTGAGACATGCCGCCAACCTCGTTCAGGCCAAGGGCGGGGTGATTATCAATATCGATCTGACTCTGATCTGCGAGCGCCCCAAAATCAAACCGCACCGCCAAGCCATGCGAGAACGGGTCGCTGAGATCCTAGACTTGCCGGTTGATCGGGTCAGTATCAAGGCCACAACGACGGAAAGGATGGGCTTTACCGGGCGCGAAGAGGGCCTCGCGGCTCAGGCCGTCGCCTCTATTGATATGCCGCTCTAGCCTCGCTCTTTCATTGTCACCGGCGCGCGAACGGGCCATGATCCCCAAAGAGCTTATTTGAAAGACAGCGCCATGTTTCCCTTGGAAATCGAAACCCTCGCCCGCCTGCTCGTCGATGAGGCGCGGGAGCGTCGGCTTCGGGTCACGACCGCCGAAAGCTGCACCGGCGGACTGGTCTCAGCGGCCATTACCGCCATTTCCGGGTCATCAGACGTGCTGGAGCGCAGCTTCGTGACCTATTCCAACCGCGCCAAGTCCGAAATGCTCGATGTCCCGGGCGACATGATCGCGGACTATGGCGCCGTATCCGAGCCCGTCGCGCGGATGATGGCCGAGGGGGCCGTCAACAATTCCAACGCCCATATTGCGGTCTCGATCACAGGCGTCGCAGGCCCAACCGGCGGCACCACCCTTAAGCCCGTCGGACTGGTGCACTTTGCCACCTTCCGCACCAACCATTCGGTGATCCACCGGGTCGAGCGGTTCGGAGATCTGGGGCGCGATGAGATCCGCATGGAGGCGGTCAAGGTGGCGCTGGGAATGCTGCGCGACCGCCTAACCTAGGCCTTAGGGCTGGCGTAGAGCAGCTCGGCACGCTCAACAAAACACTGAATAAGCCGCTCTATAGCGCTGTTCATATTGGCTTTTAAGAGCGCATCGAGCAGACGGGTTTTGAACTCGAAATCAATGCTGAACTCAATCCGGGTTCCGGCAGGGTCAGGATAGAAGGCCCAGATATTGGACAGTTTGCGAAAGGGGCCATAGAGCAAGGCCACCTCGACCCGGCCCTGGTTTTCGTCCCGTAGAACCCGGGTTGCAAAGCGCTCGCTCAGGAACTTGAACCCGACACCCGCTTCCGCATCGACTTGAGTCACACCCGGCGCGCGGGTCAGCGCGTTCCAAGTGCGCATCTGGGTGATCCACGGAATGAAGTCTGGATAGGCCTCCACGTCCCCGACCAGCGCGACCATCTGGTCGACGCTATAGGGCAATATCTTGGTCAGGGCGTGGCGCAAGGGGGCGAAGGTCCTAGCGCTGGGCTGACATTGCCGCCGCCTTGGCAGCGCGGGCAGCTTGCAGACGCGCAAAATCCTCACCCGCATGGTGTGAAGACCGCGTCAGCGGACTGGCCGAGACCATCAAGAACCCCTTGGCCCTCGCAATGGCCTCATAGGCCTTAAACTCCGCCGGTTCGACATAGCGATCGATGGGGGCGTGACGGCGCGTCGGCTGTAGATATTGCCCGATAGTGATGAAATCGATGCCAGCAGAGCGCATATCGTCCATCACCTGCATGACCTCTTGCTTGGTCTCGCCCAATCCGACCATCAGGCCAGACTTGGTAAACTGAGCAGGATCACGCTCCTTAACCCGTTCGAGCAGGCGCAAGGAGTGATAGTAGCGCGCACCGGGGCGGATCTTGAGATAGAGGCGCGGTACGGTTTCCAGATTGTGGTTGAACACATCTGGCCGTGCATCAATCACCTGCTCGGCTGCGCCATCCTTGCGCAGAAAGTCGGGGGTCAGGATTTCAATCGTCGTGGCCGGAGCCGCCGCCCGGATGGCTCGAACCACCTGCGCAAAGTGCTCACCGCCGCCATCAACCAGATCATCCCGATCCACCGAGGTGATGACGACGTGGCTAAGGCCCATCTGCTGGACCGCCAAGGCCACCCGCTCTGGCTCACTGGCATCCAATGGCCCGGGCAGACCGGTCTTGACGTTACAGAAGGCGCAGGCCCGCGTGCAGGTATCGCCCATGATCATCATGGTCGCGTGCTTTTGGCTCCAGCACTCTCCGATATTGGGACAGGCCGCCTCTTCGCAGACCGTCACCAGACCATTGTCCTTCACGATCTTACGGGTCTGGTTATAGCCCTCCGAACCGGGGGCTTTTACGCGCAGCCATTCGGGCTTGCGCAGAACCGCTGATTCTGGACGGTTGCGCTTTTCGGGATGGCGCAAGGTTGGGGCAGCATTGGTGTCGATGAGCGTGACCATGGTCCTTAAATCGGACTTTGCGCGCCGATGATCAAGCCTTGGCGACATCTTTGCATCCAAACTGCCTATTTCTGTTGGACCTCAGCGCAAAAAAGATCAAATTGTGACAACGAACTGGATGAACGACAGGGAGGCGACGCCGTAATGCCAAAGGCATACGACGCCACATCGGGTCAGAGCTCGGTGTTTGATGCATTGATTGAGGCCAGCAACCTCTACGGTGCCAAGAAACTGATCCTCGAAGATCAAGACCGTAATCCGCTGAGCTACACAGGATTGATCCGGGCAGCCTTCGCGCTCGGCCGAAAGATCGCGGCCGTGACTGAGCCCGGTGAACGGGTCGGACTGTTGTTGCCATCGGGTTCGGCGGTCGTCGTGACCTTCTTTGCGCTCCACGCCTTTGGCCGCGTGCCGACCATGCTCAACTTCACAGCCGGCATTCGCAACCTTAAGGCCGCGGTCAAGATCGCTGGCCTGCGCCGCGTCTATACCGCTCACCGCTTTGTCGAACAGGGCAAGCTTGAAGACCTGACCGATGCCTTGAGCGAAGTCTGCCAAGTCGACTATCTTGAAGATGTCCGGGCCAGTCTTGGCCTTGGCGATAAGCTCTTTGCGGCTGCGGCGGGAGCCATGCCGCGCCGGTTCCGGGCCAAGGCAAGTCCGGACTCGACGGGCGTCGTCCTGTTCACCTCTGGCAGTTTTGGTGCACCGCGCGGCGTGATCCTCAGCCAAGCCAATCTGGTGACCAATGTTCGCCAGATCGCCGCACATATTGATCTTGATCCAGCTTGGGTCTTCTTCAATCCCTTGCCGACCTTCCACTGTTTTGGCCTGACGGCGGGCGTGCTCTTGCCGATCCTTAACGGCATGAAGGCGTTCGAATATCCCTCGCCGCTTCACGTCAAACAGATCCCAACGCTGGTGCGTGAAAGCGGGGCGAGCGTGTTGCTGGCGACCGACACCTTTATCAACCAATATGCCCGCGCGGCCGATCCCGGAGATCTTTCAGGCCTAAAGTTCGTCGTCTGCGGCGCTGAGAAGGTCCGCGACGAGACCCACAAGCTGGTCAAGGACCGGTTCGGTCCCATCCCCTTGCTGGAAGGCTATGGAGCGACCGAGGCCGCGCCGGTCATTGCGGTTAATAAGCCAACCGATAATCGTCACGGCACGGTTGGTGGCCTGCTTCCCGGCATTGAAACCCGCGTTGAGCCGGTCGAGGGCATCCCCACGGGCGGCCGTCTCTATGTCCGAGGGGCCAATGTCATGGTTGGCTATCTCAATGACGATGGTCGGGTCGAGGCCCCCGTCGATGGCTGGCACGATACAGGCGATGTGGTGGAACTGGGTGATGATGGATGGATCACCATTCTGGGCCGGGTCAAACGTTTTGCGAAGATCGGCGGGGAGATGGTGTCCTTGACGGCGGCTGAAGATCTCGCCCTGCAGATGTGGCCTGATGCGCGCCACGCGGTGATTTCAATGCCCGATCCACGCAAGGGTGAACGTCTGGTGCTGGTCACCGACCGGCTAGACGCCCAGGTCGCGCCCCTCGTTGCCCATGCGCAGAGCATCGGCGCGCCCGAACTGGCTGTGCCGCGCAAGATCATGCATGTCACTGAAATCCCCGTCCTCGGCACCGGCAAGACCGACTATGCGACCATCCAGCGCATGGCCGAGACTGAAGGCAAGGCGGCATAGCCCTGCCCGCGCGGGGACAGTGAAAGAAATTGAACAGCCTCCTACCCTCCCCCGTCTTCCCCGCGAAGGCGGGGATCCAGACCCTTTCACTGAGGCGGTAAGCGGCCCACTGATCTTCGCCTGCGCAGGGCACTCGGCGCGTGGGAGGGGATGTTCCATGACCGATCCGGCGGTGTGTAAGGGTCTGGGTCCCCGCCTTCGCGGGGAACTCGGAAGAAAGAGAACGAGCCCCTAACCCCGTCTTCCCCAAGGGGGCGAGGGCTTATCCCCTCTTAGCCCTCTCCCTGTGGGAGAGGGTTGGGTGAGGGCCTTGTTTTCTTTACCGCACTTGCCGCGCCTTAAAATCTCTGCGGAAGGCCTCGAACCGGCCTTCGCTGATAGCGGCGCGCATGGCTGCCGTTAGGGCTTGGAAGAAGGCGATATTGTGCCAAGACAGAAGCACCTGGCCCAAGATCTCTTCGGATTTCACCAGATGATGCAGATAGGCCTTGGAATAGGCGCTGCTGGCCGGGCAGGAACTGGCCTCATCCAACGGCGTGTCATCTTCAGCAAAGCGGGCATTTTTCAGCGCCAACGGGCCGTCCCAGGTCCAGGCCTGACCGTGGCGACCCGAGCGGGTGGGCAGGACACAGTCAAACATATCCACGCCGCGTGCGACCGCCTCGACCAGATCAATCGGCTTGCCAACCCCCATCAGATAGCGCGGGCGATGGACGGGCAACAGCGGCGCGCAGAAGGACAGGGTATCGCACATGGCCTCATGGCCCTCACCGACCGCCAACCCGCCAATGGCATAGCCATCAAAGCCAGTCTCGATCAGACGTTCGGAGGATTCGCGCCTCAAGGCCTCGAAGGTTGAACCCTGTTGAATACCAAACAGGGCTTGGCTCTCACGCTCGCCAAAGGCTGCCTTAGAGCGTGCCCCCCAGCGCGCCGAGAGCCTCATGGCGGCGGCGGCGCGGGGTTCTTCGGCTGGATAGGACACGCACTCATCGAGCTGCATGATGATGTCCGAACCGATCCGGTCGGCCTGAATTTCAATGGAGCGTTCGGGCGTCAAGATGTGCTTGGAGCCGTCAATATGGCTGCGAAAAGCCACAGCATCCTCGGTCACTTTCGAGATGCCGGACAGGGACATGACCTGAAAGCCGCCGCTGTCGGTCAGGATCGGACCGTTCCAGCCCATAAATTTGTGCAGGCCACCCAGCCGCTCGAGCCGTTCTGGCCCCGGACGCAGCATCAGGTGATAGGTGTTGCCAAGGATGATATCGGCACCGGTCTGGGCCACCTGATCGACCGTCATGGCCTTGACCGTCCCAGCCGTACCCACTGGCATGAAGGCTGGCGTGCGGATGTCCCCGCGCGGGGTCTTAAGGACCCCGGTGCGGGCTGCACCATCGGTGGCGTGAATGTCGAAGCTAAACTCTGCCATTAGGAGGCGCGCCATAGCAGGGAACTGTCGCCATAGGAATAGAACCGATAGCCGGTGGCGATGGCCCGCTCATAGGCCGCGCGCATCTGGGCCTGCCCGGCAAAGGCGCTGACCAACATGAAGAGGGTCGATTTGGGCAGGTGAAAGTTGGTCATCAGGCCATCGGCGGCGCGGAAGCGATAGCCCGGCGTGATGAAGATCGCCGTATCGTCGGCAAAGGGTCGGATGGTGCCATCCTCGTCCGTCGCGCTTTCCAGCAGACGAAGACTGGTCGTACCAACGCAGATGATCCGCCCGCCCTTGGCATGGACCGCGTTTAGGGCCTGCGCCGTCTGAGCCGTCACCACGCCATATTCGGCATGCATCTTATGATCGGTCAGATCGTCGGTCTTCACCGGCAAGAAGGTCCCTGCCCCGACATGGAGCGTGACAAAGTGCAAGGAGACACCCTTAGCCCTCAAAAGGGCAAGCAACTCAGGTGTGAAATGAAGGCCCGCCGTGGGGGCCGCGACCGAACCATCTTCGCGGGCATAGACGGTCTGATAGTCGCGCCGATCACGCTCATCCTCGGCGCGCTTGGCGGCAATATAGGGCGGCAGGGGCATGAGGCCGATGGCGGCGATGGCGAGGTCGAGTTCAACGCCGGAACGTTCGAAGGATAGGTTCACCTCGCCGCCCTCCCCCTTGGCCTCGACCGTCGCGGTTAGGGTTTGCCCATCGGCAGCCCGGTCTTCATGCGGGCCAAACACAACCTGATCGCCAATCTTGAGACGTTTGCCCGGACGCATGAAGGCGGTCCAGCCATTGGGGCTGAGACGCTTGTGCAAGGTCGCCTCGACGGCCTGAACATTCTCACCGCGTGTACGGCTGCCAAACAGGCGAGCGGGAATGACGCGCGTATCGTTAAAGACCAGCGCGTCACCGGCTTGCAAAAGCTCTGGAAGGTCAAGGACCTGATGATCGGCCAGAGCCTGCCCCGGCCGCACCAACAGAAGCCGCGCGCTATGGCGCGGCTCTGCCGGACGCAAGGCTATGGCCTCGTCCGGCAGATGGAAGTCAAAGTCTGAAAGTTTCAAACGTCAGCCGCAACGCGGGCTGTGATGATCTTGCCTGGGCTGCGTGGTGGCTCACCCTTTGGCAGGGCGTCAACATGGTCCATGCCGTCCGACACCACCCCCCAAACCGTATATTGGTTGTCGAGGAAGGTCGCGTCATCAAAGCAGATGAAGAACTGGCTATTGGCCGAATTGGGCGCAGAGGTGCGGGCCATCGAGCAGACGCCGCGCAGGTGCGGTTCCTTACTAAACTCGGCCTGAAGGTTAGGCTTGGACGAGCCGCCGCCGCCGGTGCCCGTAGGATCGCCGCCCTGGGCCATAAAGCCGGGAATGACGCGGTGGAAGACGACGCCATCATAGAAGCCTTCACGGGCCAATTCCTTGATCCGGGCCACGTGGCCGGGAGCGAGGTCAGGACGCAGGTCGATGGTCACGACGCCGGTCTCAAGCGTCAACAACAGGGTGTTTTCTGGATCGGCAGCCATGGTTTTTCTCGATTAAAAATGAAAGACGGGTCTTCCTAGCGAACCTCGACAGGAAGGTCGATGTCGCAGGCAGAAAAATCAGCACCCTTCTTGGCGCGCAAGGTCTCAACCATGGCCTTGAAATAGCCACTGCGCACATCAAGCACCTTGATCGAAGGCCGCTCAGCGGCGGGCATATCGGCCAGCATCTGGACCTTGGTCATGGTGTCAGGTTCGACCACAGGCTCACCGGTCTTGATCGCCCGCACGATGTTGAGACCCGATAGGGTCTGGCCATAGGCGGTGTAACGCTTGTCCAGCGACGGGAAGGCTTGGCGCATCAAGAAGAACTGGCTGTTGGCACTGTCAGGATTTTCACCCCGCGCGGCGCCCAAGACGCCGGGACAGAACTGGCCCCAAGCATGGACCTTGCCGTCCGCTGTTATGGCCATCAGATCATCGATCTGGGTCATGACGGGCACGGCACCGACAAATCCCGACTGGATCCCGATGGGCTGGCTAATGGGTACAAAGGGGCTTTGCGGGCCGCGACGATAGGTAAACTCAGCCGCGACATCAGGCTTGGTCGAGCCGCCCTCGCCGGTCCCTTGCGGGTCACCCGTCTGGGCCATGAACTCGTCAATCACGCGGTGGAACTTCAGGCCATTATAGAACCCCTCGCGGGTCAGCTCCTTGAACCGCGCCGCGTGGTTGGGACCCAATTCTGGCGACAACTCCACAATGATCCGGCCCTTGGTCGTATCGATTACGACGACATTTTCTGGATCAGGAACGCGCCAATCGCCAGCCGCAGGTCCCTTGGCCGCTGCAGCGGGCGCAACAGCCTTTGTCGCCTTGGCCTTAGGTGCCGCAGCATTGGCGCTCATAGCGGTGCCGAGCAGAAGGCTCAGGGTCAAGGCCGATAGGATCTTCTTCATGCCGTCCTCATTCTACATCTTGGCGCGATCGGTGGCCTACCGCCACGATGGAGAGGCCCAATCTATAGATGGGCTATCCCCGAATTGGCGCAATATTGCGGCAATCCCTTAAGCGCGATTGTATTTCTCGAGCAGGATCTTCGCCATGGTCGGGCTCAGGAAGCTGCTAATATCCCCTCCGAGCTTGGCGATCTCCTTGACCAGACGAGACGCCACAGCCTGGTGACGCGGGTCGGCCATCAGAAACACCGTCTCGATCTCACGGTTCAGTTGCTGGTTCATCGCCGTCATCTGAAACTCATATTCAAAGTCAGCGACCGCACGAAGGCCACGGACAATCATCTGAGCCCCGACATCCTGTGCAAAGTGCATCAGCAGGCCCTCAAAGGGCCGAACCTCAATCTGGGCATGTTTGGCAAAAGGCATGGTCTCGGCCAGAACCATGGCGCAGCGCTCTTCAAGCGTGAACAGGGGCCCCTTATCGCCGTTGATCGCAACACCAATGACCAGCTTATCGACCAGCTTGACGGCGCGCCCGATGATATCGAGGTGGCCGTTGGTCATGGGGTCAAAGGTCCCCGGATAGAGCCCAACACGTTCCATAAACAATATATCCCCTCAGATTTCCGTTCCGGCGGGACGACTTGTGCGTCCCTTACCGGTGTGTCGACCTAGACCTTAGTGATTAGGGCTCAGTACCGTCCTCTGAACCTGTGTCATCGTCACCCTTATCACCTTCAGCCAGCCGCTCAACTGATACGACACGTTCGTCATCTGCGGTTCTGAAAATTGTCACGCCTTGGGTGTTCCGTGCCGCAATACGGATCTCTGCAACGGGGCAACGGATCAATTGGCCCTGATCGGTGACGAGAACGATCTCGTCGCCATCCTCGACCGGGAACGAGGCCACAACCTTGCCGCCGCGTTTGGAAAGGTCATGGGCAACCAGACCCTTACCGCCGCGCCCGGTGACCCGGTACTCGAACGAGGAACTGCGCTTGCCATAACCGGTGTCGCTGAGGGTCAGGATGAACTGTTCCTGCGCGCCCAAGGCACTGATCTGTTCGAGGCTGAGCACCGCTTCACCCTCTTCGGCTCCGCTACCATCGGTCTCTGGCTCATCGACCACGGCCACCTCGGCCTCATCGACGGCTTCACCCGTAACGGCGCGCATAGCCTTGGCATATTTCAGATAGGCCCTCTGTTCGGCCGCGCTGATGCCCAGATGCAGAAGGATGGCCATCGAGATGACCTGATCGGTTTCCGCCAATCGGATACCGCGCACACCGGTAGATTCACGGCCCGCAAAGACGCGGACATCATCGACACCAAAGCGGATGCACTGACCCAAGGCAGTCGTCAGAAGGACATCGTGGTTCACGGTGCAGAGACCGACCCCAACAATACCGTCCCCGGCATCCAGCTTCATCGCGATCTTACCGTTGCGATTGACCTGAACAAAGTCGGACAGACGGTTGCGGCGAACATTGCCAGAGCGCGTGGCGAACATCACATCCAAGCCGTCCCACTGCGCCTCATCCTCGGGCAAGAGTAGGATCGAGGTAATGGATTCGTTGGGTTCCAGTGGCAACAGATTGACGAAGGCCTTGCCGCGCGAGGACGGCAATCCGAGCGGCAAACGCCAGACCTTGAGCTTATAGACCTTGCCCGTCGATGAGAAGAACAGCACCGGCGCGTGGGTCGAGGCCGCAAAGACGCGGGTGACGGCATCTTCCTCTTTGGTCGACATGCCAGAGCGGCCCTTCCCGCCCCGGCGCTGGGTACGATAGGTGGCCAGAGGCGTGCGCTTGACATAGCCGCCATGGGTGACGGTGATGACCATATCCTCACGCAGGATCAGGTCCTCGTCTTCCATATCCGCATCGCCCTCGACGATGATGGTCCGGCGCGGAATGGCAAAGGCTTCGCGCACCTCGACCAGTTCTTGGCGGACAATGGCCATGATCTTGTCGCGCGAGGCGAGAATTTCGAGATAGCCGGCGATGGCCTCGGCCAGACTGCGGGCCTCGCCAAAGATCTCGTCGCGGCCAAGTCCGGTCAGGCGCGACAGGGTCAGGGCCAGGATGGCGCGGGACTGCTCGTCCGTCAGGCGCACGGCGGGTGCCCCGTCGGCCAGACCCACGACCAAGGTGCGTGGATCGGCAATCAACTCGATCAGTGGGTTCATATCGCCCGCTGGCCAATCGCGCGCCACCAAACGCTCACGCGCTTCGGCAGGGTCCTTGGACGAGCGGATGATGTGGATTACCTCGTCAATATTGGCCACGGCAATGGCCAGACCGACCAAGACGTGACCGCGATCACGGGCTTTGGTCAGTTCGAACTTGGTGCGGCGGACGACAACCTCTTCGCGGAACTCTACGAAACAGTCGATCAGGCGGCGCAGGCCCATCTGCTCGGGCCGACCCCGGTCCAGCGCCAGCATATTGACGCCGAACGAGCTTTGCAGAGGG
Source organism: Caulobacteraceae bacterium (assembly GCA_947441065.1). Classification (GTDB taxonomy): domain Bacteria; phylum Pseudomonadota; class Alphaproteobacteria; order Caulobacterales; family Caulobacteraceae; genus CAISGS01. The sequence goes on along the minus strand of CANESI010000018.1, from coordinate 25,796 downwards.
GTGTAACGATAGAGCTGATTGAGGATCACTTCAGCCGAAGCGTCACGCTTAAGCTCAACAACGACCCGCATGCCCAGACGGTCGCTTTCGTCGCGAATGTCGGAAATGCCTTCGATGCGCTTTTCCCGCACCAGATCGGCGATCCGCTCGACCAGATTGGCCTTGTTCACCTGATAGGGAATGGCGGTGATGATGATGGCTTCGCGATTGGCGCGCGCCTCTTCAACGGTGGCCACACCGCGCATAATGACCGAGCCACGGCCGGTCATTAGGGCTTCACGCGCGCCGGTCCGGCCAATGATCTCGCCGCCCGTGGGGAAGTCAGGGCCAGGCACGATGTCGAGCAGTTCATCGAGCGGGATCGCTGGATTATCAATGACGGCCAGACAGGCATCCACGATCTCACCCAAATTGTGAGGTGGGATATTGGTGGCCATACCCACGGCAATGCCGCCTGCCCCATTGACCAGCAGATTTGGCACCCGCGATGGCAGCACGACAGGCTCGTTTTCCGAGCCGTCATAGTTGGGTTGAAAGTCGACCGTCCCCTTGTCGAGGTCGGCAAGCAGGGCTTCAGCCGTCTTCAGCATCCGAACTTCGGTGTAACGCATGGCCGCAGGCATATCGCCATCGACCGAGCCGAAATTGCCCTGACCATCGATCAGAACCATGCCCATCGAGAAGGGCTGCGCCATGCGGACCATGGCGTGATAGACGGCTGTGTCACCGTGCGGGTGATATTTACCGATCACGTCACCGACGATACGGGCCGATTTGCGATAGGCGCCCGATGGGCCATAACCCTGCTCATGCATCGAAAAGAGGATGCGGCGGTGCACCGGCTTGAGGCCGTCACGCGCGTCGGGCAAGGCGCGACTGACAATCACGCTCATCGCATAGTCGAGATAGGAGCGCTTTAGCTCATCTTCGATATTGATGGGCGCAATGCCGCCGCGGCGGGTCTCTTCGGGGGAGTTGATTGTTTCGTCGGACACTGATTTTCAGAACTTTTCGAATGATGAATCGCTAGACCGATCTTAAGGCGTACAGTTAGCATCCCTAAGCCCACGGCGCAAAAGCAGGAGCCAGAAACATGAAGCTTTTACTAAACTCAGTAGCGGTTTTTTCCCTGATTGGGGTTCCAGCGCTCGCGCAGGTGCATGATCATGCCTCAATGGCAACTCCAGCAGCAGCCACAGCACCCGCTGCCCCCACGGCTATGACCACCTCCATCAAGATCGCTGATGGCACGAGCATCGGCACGTTGAGCCTAACGGCCGCGCCGTCCGGCGTTCTGTTGCAGGTCGATATCACCAAGGGCCTGACGCCCGGCTGGCATGGCATGCACTTCCATCAGACCGGCGACTGTTCTGACCCCAAATTCATGACCAGCGGCGGCCATATGAACCATGCTGAGAGCAAGAAGCCGCATGGGCTTCTCAACCCCGCAGGGCCTGATCATGGCGATATGGTCAATCTCTATGCTGCAGCAGATGGTTCGGCCCACGCGCAGGTCTTCAGCAACGCTGTTCGCTTGGAGGCAGGCTCATCGGCGAGCGAGCAGGCCCTGCGCGACGCAGATGGATCAGCCCTCGTGATCCACGCCAATCCTGACGATCATATGAGCCAGCCGATTGGCGGCGCGGGCGGGCGTATTGCCTGCGCGGTGATTAGGTAGTCTCGAGGCCTTTTTCGCTGGCCTTGGCCAGACGGCGTTCGGACAGGGCCACCAAGGCAACCCCAGCCAAGGTGGCCGCACCGCCTATCGCCACTTGCCAAGTGACGATCTCGCCCATGAATAGGACGCTGATCACCGCTGACACCAGAGGGGTCAACAAGAAATAGGGCATGATCCGACCTGGTTCGCGCCGCTGAACCAGCCAGAACATCATCGCGGTTGCGCCCACTGTCGACAGGACCGCTGCCCAAATGACGCAGACCCAAACCATCATCGGCGCCGCCACAACAGCAGGAACAATGTCCTTTTCAGTGCCAAACGCGACCGCAAACATCAGGGGCGTGGAGAGAAGCGCGGTCATACCCTGCAGCTTCAAGGGTTTAATACTGGGCACTTGACGCACAAGGATGGTTCCCAGCGCCCAACAGATACTGGCTGCGACCCCGACCAATATGCCCGGAATGTCCCCTTGGGTTCCGGGCGACAGGGTCATCCACGCAATCCCACCGAAGGCGACGACGAGCCCAAGAAGCTGAAGCCCCACCATCGCTTCACCCAAGATCAACCAGGCAAAAAGCGCCGTGAAGGGCACCCAAAGCTGAAGGGAAACGATGAAGGCGCTTAGCGAGTTAACCATCGAAAAGCCAAGATAGATGAGCCCCGCATTGAGGGGCCCAATCATAAGCAAGATGATAAGGAGCCGCTTGGGATCGGGAAAGGGTGGCCTGATGAACGGAAACAAAAACAGCAGGGCTACCGCGAACCTTGCCCCGCCCATAAAGATGGGCGGGACATGGTCGGTCATATATTTGGCTGCGATATTGTTGATGCCCCAGACCAGAACGATGCCGACAATCGCGGCCCATTCAAGGGGCAGCAGGGGCGACCCTGCCGCAGGTTTTAACACTCAGCCTGCTCCTAGAACGGGATTTCGTCATCCAGATCAGCCGAGAAGCTCTCGCGCGGGCCAGAGGGCTGAGCCGCACGTCCCGATGGCGCATAGCCGCCACCGCTCGAATAGCCTTCATCACGATCATCCGCGCCTGCACCGCCGCCGGCCTTGCCGTCGAGCATGGTCAGTTCGCCGCGATATTTCTGCAGGATGATTTCGGTCGAGAACTTTTCAGCCCCCGACTGGTCCGTCCATTTACGGGTCTGTAGCGAGCCCTCAAGATAGACCTTGGCACCCTTACGCAGGAAATTCTCAGCAACCTTGACCAGATTGTCGTTGAAGATCACCACGCGGTGCCATTCAGTCTTTTCCTTACGCTCGCCCGAAGACTTATCGCGCCAGGTTTCCGATGTCGCGACCGTCAGATTGGCCACGCGATCACCGGAATTGAGCGTGCGGATTTCGGGATCCTTACCCAGATTACCGACCAGAGTGACCTTGTTAACACTTCCCGCCATGGGGACCCCCGCTTATGTGGCTGCTCCGTTGCAGCGCCTGGTAGATGTTCTCGTTCCGTTCACAGTGACTCGAAACAGAGCCTATTGCAATGGCATCTCGCCAATCTTGGCCAATCGTCCATCACCGGTACGCACAAGGACCAAATAGCGATTCCCCTTGTAGGTGCGAGACGTAAAAACCCCTTCGGGCTGGAGGAACAGGTAATTTCCCTGATAGGCCCCAAGCATATAGGTCTGTTGCGAGCCTAAGGCTTTGAACTTTAACCGCATATCCTCAAGACGTGCAGCGCAGGCCTCGATGGACGGCTGGTTCTTGGCCAAATCATTGAACTTGATGGCGCCATCGGACATCGGCACGGCGTGCCAGCAGGCCCCGCGCTCGAGTGGGGCGGCAATCTGTTTGGTACAGGCCGAGAGCGACAGGCCGGTCACTATGGCTAATAACGCCAAAGCAATGGGGTGAGCATGTTTCATGGTTGAACGGCCATTCCTCGCCAATTGCTTTTGGCCCTCTGGGAAAAGCGCCCCTTAAGGCAGGTGACATCCTGGCATGGTTTGCTCGACCAGAATGGCAAAACTCTTATTGTCCGATGATTGCTCGATCTTGCCGGGCACCAGACGAAGGGTTTGGGTTCCCCATCGCCCATAGCTCGCCGATCCGTCCTTTTCGCACTTGCCGTCAAAGAGGGTCCGCGCGCAGCTGTTCAGTTCAAGCTCATCGCCGACCTTGCGCCATTCGCCGGAAGAAAATCGCATACAGGCCGCAACCGCAGGCTTTTTGACCTCGGCAACCTCAGCCGTTTTAGGCTCAACTGGCGGGCCCAAGACCTCATCTTCGATCTGGTCCTTAATCTGGTCCGGCTCGAGTGGCGTTACGACGACCCCCGCCCCATCAGCTGCCGCCAAGGCACCATTGGCATCAAGGCCGACATCAAGGCCTTGTGTGGAAACCCCGTTTTTCTTGGCACATTGCACAAGGCTGGCCATGCCAACGAACTGACCGCGAACGAAACAGCGTAGCTGGCGCCCATTGGCTGACGGGGCCTCATCAACAGAACCCATTTCAACAACCAGCCCGCCGTTGGAGGCTGGCGGCGGACTGTTGGAGCCATGGTCACGCATCATGATGAACAGACCAATCGCGAGGCCCGCGATCAACGCAAGCCCCGCACCGATAGCCAAAACGACTCGTCGATTTCGAACAAACCTCATGGAAGATCGCTACGCTGTCAGGGCGCACTATTCAAGTCGCGACGGCAACCTTATCCACCGCCGGTCAAGCGGTTGAGACCCGCCTGATAGTTGGCCACTTGCTTGGTCAGATAGGCGGGCACAGCCCCTTGGGTCTTCTGATCCTTGGCTTCCTTAGTCGCTTGAGCCGCCGCCTCGGTCGGGTTTAAGCCTGTCCCAATGGCTCTAAAGGCTGTGCGAATGGTCGACATGGCGGTTTGAATATCTTCTGTCGTAAGCTTGATCGCTTCAGGCGTATCGATCTTCAGGTCCCGATCAAGCTTCAGTCCGTAGGTATACTGGTTGACGGTCTTGTCATAGGCAAAGCTTCGGATTTGACCTTCCGCCAGACCAAGCCCCTCTAGAGCATCCTTACCCGAGGGACCCGCCAAAAGTTCGACACTGCTTCGGCCGCTGGCATAGGTGATGGATAGCTTATCTACGCCCAAGGCACTGGCTACGGTGACCTTGGCCTGACTGCCAAATTTCGACGACAAGCGCTCTTGCAGGGTCTTCATCGTGTCGGTCGGCAAGATGGTGATGGTGGTGGTGGGCCCACCCTCTTGGGTCCGGATTCTGAACTGGTCCCCTGCCCGCACGGAGGTTGCAGAGGTCAAAAGGGTCGAGTCCGAATAGGCGATCTGGCCGCTGGGTAGGCCCAACCGGTCAAGCACAGATGCACCGCCAGAGGCGACCGCAATCGAGCTTGGGATCGAAGATTTCTCTTTGGCCGTGAAGCGGCGCGTCCATTCTTGGGTGCCGGTTGAAATGTCAAAGCGCGAGACGAAGCCATCCTTGGTCCCCATTAGCGCTGCACTATCAATTGCCCCAGTCGAGGTGCCCGTCAGCCAAAGCTTGCCGTCAGAGACCGTCATGGCTGTCGCCCTGTCCTGACCGGCGCCGCCGAGAAAGGCGATCCGGTCCGAACTGCTGGCAACGAGGTCCTTAGAAAGGCTCATGGCGAAGGCATCTTGTCCGCCCGATGCGGCCCGAGAGACCGTTGCGCCCGACAGCGCCGCATTCGAACTGGACCCGACCGCGACCAGATTGCCGCCGTTCAGCGCGATACCCGTCAGGTCTCCACCCATCAGGTCGCCAAGATCGCGCGTCGCCGCCAGGGTCGGTGCGCCCGTGGCTTGGATGTCAAATCTGCGAAGGATGGCGCGACCATTTTCCTTGGAACCGACCAACAGGCTTGATCCATCGACAATCATCGAGGCCGGACGATCATCCCCGGTACTACCGAACTGCCCGGTAAATTTGAACACCGTCTTGGGCACCACAGCACCGTTGGAACCATAGCCTTGGATATAGTTATCCCAGCCACCAACCGCAGCATTTCCGGAAAAGGCCGCTTTGGTCCGGCCGGCGACATAGACCGACCCATCTGCCGCAAAGGCGACCGCGGTGGCCTCATCATCGGCGGTAACCCCCCGGCGCATGGTCCAGCTCTCTTCGCCCTTTGCGTCGAACAGCGTGACAAAACTGTCCGTTGTTGGCGTCGGTGTCTTGGTCAAGGTTGAGGCTGGCGCTGTCGTCACGCCATCGGTCGCCAAACCCGAACCGTTGGTAGCTCCAGACAAAACGCCGGTGACAGATCCCGCAATCGCGACCTTGCCATCAGAGCTGACACTCATGGCCAGACCAGAGGCATTGTCCCCCGCGCCGAGGGTGCGCGTATAGATGACGTTTCCAGCCGAGTCATATTTGATCAGGGCAACATCCCCGCTGCCCTTGATGGTTTGATCACCGACGGCCGCCTTGATATCGGCAAGCATATAGACCGAACCGTCAGACGTGGTCTGCGATGCGCGTATCGCGGTGATTTCAGGGCCCAACACCTTTTTATAGGCTAGGTCATCAACGTAATTGGTCTCTCCGACCCGGCGAAAGGCGTCTGGTGGTGCCGTGGCGGTTGTGAGATCGGTTTGGAACTTCAGCAGTTCTTGCTGACTAAAGGTCGGCTTTGGCGGCGTTATACCCGGAGCGGGCTTTAGGGTAGAGACCGGCGAGGTAACACCAGCGGTTTGAGTCAGATAGACCGCATCGGCCTTGTCTGTCGTCGAGAAGGTCAAGATCTCGCCAATATCACCCTTAATTTTCAAAGACCAAGACGGGCTACCCGCAGGCAATGTCACCGTCTTGCCATTGGACTGAATGGTCTTGGGTTCAGCCGGAATGCTCAGCTTCTCAAAGCGTGTGGCGATGTTTTGCGCCTTGAGTTGGCTATTGATATAGGCAGTGACCTCATTGATTGACCGCGTGGTTGCACCCATTCCGGCCAGGTCAATATGGACATTCTTGGTCGTGTTGACGCCCTTAACGGCCACATCAAAGACAATCGGTCCCTCGAACGCCTTGACGGATTCGGTCGCTGTTCCTGTGTGCAGGGGCGCAGTGGTGTAGGACGTGTTCGAACGATGAACGCCTGCTGATGTCCTCAGGGTTGAGGTCGCAGCCCCCCGCGTCAAAGACATGGCATCCAGTTTGAGACTGTCGATGTAGGCCGAAATGTCGGCCTGCCCCTTGTTGAAAACAGCCTGGATCTTGGCCTTCTCTGTCGCCGTGATGTTCTTGGCTTGGATACTGTCAACAAGACCTGTGAGCCCGTTCAGTCCCTGATAGAGGGTGAAAAGCTTCCCATAGTCGCTTTTCGGATCTGTCCCACTCGACTGAAATCCGTTTGGGTCGATCAAAGACCGACCATCAAGGGCCTTTTTGACCAGCTCAGGCGCGCGGAGAAGTTGAGACCGCGATTCCCAAGGCGCAATCGGCAAAACCGCCTTGGACTTCCCGTTCGTTGCGATCGAGGACGATGCGGGTTGGTTTTGAGTGGGATTTGAACCAAGCGAACCCGCCCCACCGCTGAGCGATTGGTAGTAGGCGGTCAACAGGCTTGAATCGATGCCGATCAAGAGATTTACCCCGGATGCATTTTGCATCTCTAGCGTGAACGCAAAGGTGTAAAAAAGTATTAACCTAACGGTGGGTGTGGGCCCCTTAGGGTTCCAGCAATCCCGTTCTTACGAGATTGCTTATAAGCCTTTCTCGGCTCTCTTTCCACTCATTTGAGAGAACGCCTAGAATGACGACATCGTGGAAGGTTTCAGCCTTAAACAGATGATTTCGTAGATATCCCTCTCGACGAAAGCCCGCAGCACCCTGAGCGCGCAAGGCCGCATCATTATCCGCCAACACCTGCGCCCAGACCCGTTCTAGTCCGTAGGTGCCAAACGCAATATCGAGGCCCAAAACCTGCGCGGCCCTGCCTACGCCTCTCCCTCTGGCAACGGGTGAAGCGACATACCATCCCCATTCCGCACGCCGATTCGGACTCAACAGCCCCGTCAAAGACAGAAAACCTACGGGTTCATGAGCAAAATAAATCACCCAACCCTGGACATCGGGATCGTTGAGAAGGCTATCAAACCAGAAATTATGAAGGCCCCAATCGGGAGCAACCGCGTCACTCATCCAGCGATCAACGCTCGGATCAATGCGCCAATCGTAAAGACGCTGGCGATCGCTTTCGGAAACAGGTTTGAGTTCGACCATGGTGAAAACTCTGGAGGCCTCTCGGCCGAGACGAGATCACCTTAGGATCTAAGGCTGCGTCCGTCCAATTACTGGAAGAGCTTCAAGACAATTTGAGGGGCCTGGTTCGCAATCGACAAGGACTGAGCCCCCAGCTGCTGCTTCACATTCAGAGCCTGGAGCCGCGCACTCTCCTTAGCCATATCCGCATCAACCAACCGACTAATGCCCGTTTCCAGCGCATCTGAGAGTTTCGAGACGAACACATTGTGGGCTTCGATCTGCCTGACCTGAGCCCCCATACTGCCCATGGAGGAGTTCACCTTGATCAATGATTCAGACAGCTTGGTCATCACCGCGGATGCGAGGGTGGCCGTCAGAATGGTTGAACCTGCACTGAAGGTGATGTTGGAACCGCCGATGGACATGTTCTGCACGGCAAGCGTGATGGTCGAAGTCGCATCAGCATTGGACAGGAACTTAATGCCAATGGTGACGGAACCATCCAGAATGTTAGCGCCATCGAAGGTCGCGTTTTGCGCTGTCGATTTAATTTGGTTCAACAGCGCTCTGAAATCGTTGTTCAAGGCGGCACGCGACACGGTATCGATGGAGCTATCCATCGCCGCGGTAACCTTCTCCTTCATCTGCACCAACAGATCAGAGATGGCCGTGCCTGCAATCATAGACACGTTACCGATGGAACTGGCACGGTCCAAACTCATCTTTACGGCGCTCAATGCACCGACATCACCGCGCTGCTTTTGCGCTATAGACCATACAGAGGCATTATCCTTGGCGTCGTTAACCGCGCGGCCTGTGCTGATGCGCTTTTGCGCACCCATCAGATCGTCCTGAGTGCGATTCAGGTTCTGGAGCGCGATCAAGGCGGCTTGGTTATTATTGACGCCAATCGACACGAGTGTTCACCTCTTGAAGCCCACCGGCCCTAACCTGAACGACCTTTTGCCGAACGGTAGCCGAAAACCGACTCAGTAACGATATACTAGTTTAGACTATCACATAACGACTAGGTTGCAATCTAGCCCGATTCTACGCTTCATAGGTTACAGGCCTAACTGACAAAACCAATCAAAACTGAAACCCGTCGAGAAGACCGTCCGTTACCCTAGGCCCTAGAGCTCACGATTGAACCGGGGGCATATTGAGCCGATGCCCCCATCTGCAACAGATCCCCAGCGGGTCTTTGGCTAACCACTTCTCCCGTAAAGGAATTCAATGTCTTGTAGACATAGGTTCCCGTCTCACTGCTCTTTTCAATGACCAACCGATAGTCCGCTCCAGTCAAGTCCTTTGGACCTAGAGACTTCACCGGCGTAACAGACAGATTCGGCTCGCCCCCAGCAGGATTTTTCACTGCGAGGTCCTGAGAGAAGCTATTCGCTACTGGCGAAGGATCAATCTTTCCAATCATCTCGAAGCTTAACAGCGTTAGAAGCTGTGTCCTCTCTATTATGGGGGCGAACGGCCTAACTATAAGCGTTCGCCCCTCTAAATATCAAGGTTATTTTAACCTATCGAAAAAGCCCAAGTAGGGCCGAGGTCGATTGGTTGGCTATGGATAGGGCCTGAACACCCAACTGCTGTTTCGTCTGTAGAGACTGCAGCTTGGCGCTTTCCTTGGCCAGATCGGCATCGACGAGGTTGCCCACGCCACCGTCCAAAGTGTCTTGAAGCTTCATAATGAAGGACAGGTGCAGATCGAAGGCCTTAGAGCCAGTACCCATTTTTGCTAGCGCCGTACTGACCTTACCGATGGCAGTATTGACGGTCGCAATCATAGCCTGAGCTGTAGACGCGGTTCCAGTACCGATGCTCGACGTACTGATAATGCCGGTACTGCCGCCGAGATTTGCACTTCCCAAACCTAGCGATTGCGCTGCAACCGTAATCTTGCTGGTACCCGCCGCATTGGCTAGGGCCGCGAGACTGCTGCCGCCTGTCTTGATCATATTGGTGCCGTTGAAGTCGGCGTTAGAAACGGTCTTTGCTAACTGATCGCGCAGGGCCTTGAAGTCTTCGTTCAGGGCCGAACGGCCTGCCGTATCAAGAGTGGTGTCCGAAGCCGCAAGCGCCTTTTCCTTCATCTGCAAAAGCAGATCCGAAACGGACGACCCGGCAGCAAGGGCAACATCAAGGGTCGATTGCCCCCGCTGGAGCGAATCTTTAACGGCATTAAGGGAGGTCGAGGTGGCCCGCATGGACTGGGCGATCGCCCAGGTCGAACCATTGTCTTTTGCACTATCGACCTTACGTCCGGTCGAGATTCTCTGTTGAGCAACACCGAGTTCCGAGCCCGTTACGTTCAAGTTCTGAAGCGCAATCATGGCGTTACGGTTCGTATTAACGCTATATAGCGTCATATCGAAGATCCTTCTGTATGATCAGGGTAATTTTTACCCCCCGGCAATTTATGCCGCCTACTTTGATAACTTGAACTATCTAATAAATCAATAATAAGAATTATTGAATTAAACCTGTCGCTTTCAAGGGCAGAAAACTAATTTAAAACAATATGATAAATGAGAATTTCGCGGACACACACTCGCGGTCCATGCAGAACATGACCGAAAGAGCGCCTAGAGGCTATTCTGCCGGTCCGTCGACCTGACCTGCCAAGCCCTGCATCATGATCCGATTGACGTCGATCAGGGGGGCAAAATCTTCCTCCCGACGCATCACAGCGCTGCTGTGCTTATTGACCCAGATGCTCAAGGAAATGATCTGGGCCCGCAGTTCTACCGGCAAACTATTGGCGGAGTCGGCGCAGTCCGTCGCCAAGACCGACCAAAGACGCCGATTCCAGTCCAAGGCATCAATGCGCGTGGCGGTATCAGACACGTCAACTTCCGCCGCAGCCATCAAGGCGCGGGTCACCTGCCCGAACAGGCGGTACTCCATCTCACGGGGGTTTTCAGCCCGCGCTGACGCTTTTTGGTAGGCCTGCAGCGACATTCGCCAACCTCTCGTCTTCGTATTCCATCAACTTCCGGGCCAGCATTAAGCCCTTATAGAATTCCCGCGCCAGAACGTGCTTCGAGATGCCGACGCAGTCCGTCAGCACGCTCGGGTTCTCAATCACGGCCATAAACTCACTCAATCGCAGAACGAATTCGTCATAGTACTGATGAGCCGATGTTTCATCTAGGTACATCATCATCACGGGGAAATATATACGCCGCGACGGTGTCGCAACCTCCGCCTCCTGCATGATGTCTTTTTCGCGCAGGACGGAGGCCTTGTTCTGCAAAATCAGCGTTCCGCGCCGATCGCCGTTCTGCACGACGGCCCCGTTCAGAACGAATTTCTCGCCTGGCTTGAGTGACAACTTAAGGGGCATCTGGGCGGACTCCGATGTTCAGACCGTGGGTTAGACGACCGTCTGTCTAGGAGACCAAAAGCCCCCAAACTCGTCAAGCCTATACCGTAACCCGTTGATTGCGAATTTAATGTTGTACGGAACTGGGATCGACTTGCTGCGCGTCGATAGCCCAACATGGTTAGCGCGTCGTTAATGTTTCAGCGTCATCTTAAGTTGGACCAGCCAAAATGGCTTTACAGACCGATGGGCCAGCTATGGCAAAGCGCAACCAGTTACAGTCCTCCACCGCCTTTGGACTTCAACTTGATCCCGCCAAATTGGGGGAGCAGATCGCCACCGGCGCTCAGGCGGCTCCTCGCGTTGCCGCGTCACAAACGGCAGGCGATTCGGCATCCAAGCGATCCCTGAGCCGAATCAAGTCCCACGCCGACGCGCTGCGCCACCAATCTCTGATCCCCCTGATCAACCGGAGTTTGGATTTCCTGAAAAAGGACAATTACGCGAAGTCGACAGAGTTAGCGCTCGCTGTCCTCGACATAGATGAACGTAACGGGCTGGGCTGGTACCTGCTGGCCATCTCAAAAGAGAAAACGGGCGATCTGATGAACGCCCTGAAATGCTACGAGTCTGCATTCCAACTGCTCGACGATCCTGAAATGGTAGCCTCTGACCTCGGGCGGTTGGCCTACCGAATGAATATGAAGGAAATCGCCGAGCAGCTCTTTCGCCTGTGTCTGGTCAAGGACCCAACCTCAAACGAGATCGCCAACAATCTGGCCTGCATCCTACGCGACGGGCAACGCTATGATGAAGCCGTCGATGTGCTGAAATCAGCGCTCAAAGTCCATCGCGAAGACCCCCTGCTTTGGAACACACTCGGCACAGTGCTCAGCGAACAGGGTGAGGTGGCATCCTCCAAGCTGTTCTATGAAGAGGCGCTGCGTAACGATCCAACCTTCGCTAAGGCGCGGTACAATCTCGGCAACGCCCATCAAATTCTAGGGGACTTGGATGCGGCCTTAGATGCCTGCGACGAGGCCATGACCGGCAGGGTCGGCCTTGATGAGATCGCCATGATGCGCATGTCGCGCTCAACCATGTTGATGTGCCTTGGCCAGATCGGTGAAGGCTGGGACGAGTATGAGGTTCGGCTAGACCCCAACTTCTCCGATGTCCTGCATTTTTATATAGACCGCCCCAAATGGACCCCAGACATGGATGTTCGGGGCAAATCCATCTTGGTGATCGGTGAGCAAGGCCTTGGCGACGAGGTTCTGTTCGGCAACCTCCTGCCGGACCTGATCGAAGATATAGGCCCAACGGGGAAATTGACCCTAGCGGTTGAAGAGCGATTGGTTGACCTGTTCCAACAGTCCTTCCCCACCATCGAGGTGGGTGCCCACGTCACCTTCCGCTACGAGCACCGCATTGTGCGGGCAGCAAGATTTGTCGAAGATCCGTCGGTCATTGACGCATGGGCTCCCCTCGCCTCGCTGCTGCGGAAATATCGCCGATCGATTGAAGCCTTCCCGAAGGAAAAGAACTTCCTGACGGCGGATCCGGAGCGGATCGCCTATTGGACGGAGCAGTTGAAGTCCGCGCCTCCCGGTCCCAAGGTCGGCATATTGTGGAAAAGCTTGCGCATGGATGGATCGCGCCTGCGGTCCTTCTCGCCGTTTGAGCAATGGCGCTCGGTCTTGGAGACGCCCGGCATCACCTTCGTCAATATGCAGTATGGCGAAACGCAATCCGAGATCGCTCAGGCTAAGGCAGACTATGGCATCGATATCTGGCAGCCGCCGGGGATCAATCTGAAAGACGATCTAGCCGATGTCGGTGCCCTCGCCTGCGCGCTCGATCTGACACTCGGTTTTTCGAATGCCACCACCAATATCGCTGCAGCCTGCGGTGCGCCGGTCTGGATCATTTCCATTCCCGGAGCCTGGACCCGCCTCGGTACCGATTCCCTGCCCTGGTATCCGCAGGTCCGCGTCTTCACGCCCGAGGCCTTCCGAGACTGGCAACCGGTGATGGAACAGATCTCAGACGCCCTTACGCAGACCTTTGTCTCGCTCCCATAGCCCCTGCCCTTAGGTCACCTCGGTTCAAACGAACGTTTTAAGTGGCTCGCACGGCCTCAAAGCCGTAATCGTGCTTGAAACCCTTCAAACGGCCTTTAGGTTGGGGGGAGTTTAAAAACGGGTTTGAGGATCGCCCCACCGTTGGGAAGCGACCCCTTAGGAGACGACCACAGATGAGCCAGCGTTTTCAGGGCACCAGCGACTATGTCGCCACCGAAGACCTAAAAGTCGCCGTTAATGCCGCGATCGCCTTGGAGCGTCCGCTGCTGATCAAGGGTGAGCCCGGCACCGGCAAGACCGTATTGGCCTATGAGGTCGCCAAGGCCTTGGGTGCACCCCTGCTGACCTGGCACGTCAAGTCGACGACCAAGGCCCAACAGGGCCTCTATGAATATGACGCCGTGACCCGCCTGCGTGACAGCCAGCTTGGCGACGAGAAGGTCAAGGACATCGGTAACTACATCAAGAAGGGCAAGCTGTGGGAAGCGTTCGACGCGCCCGTCCGCCCCGTTCTGCTGATCGACGAAATCGATAAGGCCGATATCGAGTTCCCGAACGACCTGCTGCAAGAGCTGGATCGGATGGAATTCTATGTCTACGAGACCAACCAGACCATTAAGGCTGCGGTTCGTCCCGTCGTGATCATCACCTCGAACAACGAAAAAGAGCTGCCCGACGCGTTCCTGCGCCGCTGCTTCTTCCACTATATCCGCTTCCCAGACGACGACACGATGAAGTCCATCGTCGACGTCCACTTCCCCGGCATCAAGCAAAAGCTGGTCGCTGAAGCTCTGCGCATCTTCTACGATATGCGTAAGGTCCCCGGCCTGAAGAAGAAGCCCTCCACGTCTGAACTGCTCGATTGGCTCAAGCTGCTGCTGGTCGAAGATATCGACGAAAGCGTCCTACGCGAAAAGGATCCTACCAAGCTGATCCCGCCACTGCACGGTGCCCTGCTGAAGAACGAGCAAGATGTCCATCTGTTCGAACGCCTGGCCTTCTTGGCGCGCCGCGAAGGTGGCACCCGTCCAGGGCAGTAGGCTTTACCATCCTAGATAAGAATGGTCTTGACCATCGCGTCTATCAGAACCACCCTGAACGCCTAGGCTTCAGGGTGGTTTTTTATGCCGAGGACCTCAAGATTACGGTTAGTCTTGTCCGCCGTTGGGCTGGGCGCGATCCTCACGGCCTGTGCGTCCGTGACATCAGGCATCTATCTCGCTGCCCCAACGACGTCGAACCAAGTCAAAATCTTAACCTGCCCCGAACGGCAAGGTGGCCTCGTTCGGCAATCAAACTCAACGGGCGGCTCTTCCTGCGCCTACGGCTTAGAAAATGATCAGGCCGTTCAGGTTGAACTCCACTTGGCGGACCTCGGCACAAAATCGCCAGAGGCAACCATGGATGCCATCCAGTTGGCCTTGATTTCCGGCGACCAATCAAAGGATCTCATTGAAAAGGCTATAAGCTATAGCAAGGGCGCAACGGACAGCTTTTCGATTAGAACTCGCGAGGGTTTGATCAGTCGTACCGTTTCCGTTCGTTTCGACATTCCCAACCGTTCAGGATTTCGGTCCCTTGGGTTCGTCGTCAGAGGCCCCGAAACAGGTCCGCAGGTGATCGGGATCCTGAAGAGTAAGGACTCTGTCAGCAAGAAAGTGAAGCTCGACTTCGAGCGTTTGGTCGAAATTGCGAGCGCCTATTAGGTCAAACCGCACCGATCTGAACCATCTCACTCACCTGATAGGTTAGAGGCGTGCCCGCATCATCGGTGATGGTGATGTAGTCGCCGGGCAAGAACCGATGCTCACCCAGCTTGAACCCCCACTCGTCATCGGATGACCGTTCCGGGTCATAGTCAAAATACCAGACCGACGCGTGCCGCCTAAGCCGGCCTTCAACCGCATCCATACCGGGCCCAAAGCGGCGAACGGTGCAGGCCGCTTTCGCTGCCGCATAGACATCGGCATCGATCTTGCCGTCGGCCGTCAGGGGGGCCAGCAAGACATTGCCGCGCTCCGGATCCCCCTCGACAAAGGGTGTCGAGGGGTTGCGGGCCAGTCGAAGGGTAATTCGGCTCATAGTCATGATGATCAGGGCTCCTCGCCCCTCTAGTGCGAGAGGAACAGTGACGGACCGTCCGCGTGCAGAAAGCTTCTTGTCGCGCCGCCAAAAACAAATTCTTGCAGGCGAGGATGGCCAAAAGCACCGGCAATCATCAATTCAGCGCCAATAGATTTCGCCGTCGACAGCAACAGCGGGGCAACCTCGCCATTGGCCTTAAGGGCCATGATCTCAGACTTCACACCCCGCGCCGTGAGAAAGGCCTGCAATCGGGCAGGATCATAGGGCCGCGGAGCCTCAGTCGGTGCCGCAAGGATCACCACCTTGGACGCCTTTTCCAGCAATGGCAGGGCGGTGCGCACCGCGCGAGACGACTCCTTGCCACCATCCCACGCAATGGCGGCCACTGCAGTTCCAGTTAGGCCCGCTCGGGCAACCAGAACAGGGCGTTGCTCATCAACGACAACCTGTTGGAAACTCTCAGCCAAGGCTCCTCGGCCGCGCGCGGCATGGTCGTCAAAGACAACGAGGTCCGAGAGCCGACTTTCACTCGACAGCCCAAGCCACACCGGCGACGCAATGGTGACAACGGCCTTATGATCATAGTCGGTCGCCTCCACGGCGGCGCGCGCCTTACGCTCGCCCTCCTGAATGGCTTCCTGCAGGCTCTCCACAGCGCTAACCTGCACGCCGCCCATAAAGCCCTCGCCCATCCATGGCATGAGGTCGGCAATGTCAGACGGGGTATAGACCCCGGCCAGTTCGGCTTGAAATAGCTTTGCGATGATGGCCGCTGACTTTAGAACCGCCTCATCGCCGGGGTTGCCGCTCAACGGCACCATAATTCTGGCCCAGTTCATCTCTATCTCCCGTTCGCGTTAGCTATTGATCTGTCGTCGAACATTCGCGACAGACGAGCGACCACACAGTTAGGAACCCTTTTCGTGGCGAAAGCAGTGCGACAAACCCGCACGCGGGACGATAGTCCTCGAGCATGGCAGCGGATGTTGTCGGGTCGGCGGTTGGATCTGCTTGATCCCTCTCCGATGGATATAGAGATCGAGGACATCGCCCATGGCCTAGCGCGGGTGGCGCGCTGGAACGGTCAAACCCAAGGCGAGCATGGCTTTTCCGTGGCTCAGCACGCGGTAGTGGTCGAGGAAATTGCCGCCCATATTCGCCCTGGCCTTGATGCCAAATGGCGCCTCGCGGCCCTGCTGCACGATGCCGCCGAATATGTGATCGGCGACATGATCTCCCCTTTTAAGGCCGCACTTGGGCTGAATTACCGCACCTTCGAGCACCGGCTAGAGGCGGCCATCCATATTCGTTTCGGCCTTCCGGTCCACATTCCAGACGAGATCAAGGCCCTGATCAAGCAATCGGACCGCGCCAGCGCCCATTATGAAGCGGTACAGTTGGCCGGCTTCACCAACGAGGAGGCCGTCAGCCTGTTCGGTGCGCCGCCGTCAGCCTATGATCTGGTGATTGATCCCCTGCCAACTGGCCTGGCCCAGGCGCGGTTTCTGGCCCGCTTTGAGGTCCTGTCGCTGGCCGCAGGCTATGTGAGTGACAGTTCAGCCTTTCATACAGAATAGACCCCTCTGGCCAATCGGCGCGGTCAGGGTTAGGGAAATCCTATGAGTACCTTGATCGTCATTGGTCTGTCTGCCGTCGTTGTCGCCATCCGCGACGGCGAGGCCGTAGTCTTGACGGTTCGCCCTCATGATCCCCTGACCGGAGAGGCCTCGACGCTTGCGGGCTTGCCGTTCGGACCGTTCGATCCCGATGGCCATCGCACCTTCGAGCTGGCGCTTCGGGCCTTCGTGACCGAACAGACCCGCTTTGACCTCGGCTATGTCGAGCAGCTCTATACCTTCGGCGACAAGGGCCGCGACGCCCCGCTCGCAGATGTTGGCGCAGGCGCAGCGCGGGTGATCTCGGTGGGCTATCTGGCCCTAACGCCCGTGCCCATTGACACCTCCGCCCCCGACACCGCCTGGTCGTCTTGGTCACGGTTCTTTCCGTGGGAAGATTGGCGGCAGGGTCGCCCGATCTTGATTGATGAGGCCATTGCCCCGGCCTTGCGCAACTGGGCCTCTGCAGGACGCGGCAATGAAGGCGAGAGCCGCCTTGATCGCGCCCGCACCCTGTTTGCCCTCGACGGCGCGCTTTGGAATGAAGAACGGGTTCTAGAACGATACGAGCTTCTCTATGAGGCCGGACTGGCCCCCGAGGCCGCGCGTGACCGTGACCGAGCCTGGGGTCTGCCCGCGCCAGAACCCCAAGCCCTATCGCCTGCCTTTGGTGAGCCTATGATCTCCGATCACCGCCGCATCTTGGCCACAGGTCTGGGCCGTTTGCGCGGCAAGCTGAAATATCGCCCCGTTGTCTTCGAACTGACCGCCCCCACCTTTACCCTTTCCGAACTGCAAAGGACGGTTGAGGCCGTGGCCGGCGTCAAGCTGCATAAGCAGAACTTCCGACGCGTGTTGGACCGGACCGGTCTTGTCGAGGGGCTTGGGCGCTATGATGTGGAGACCGGCGGTCGCCCCGCCGAGCTATTCCGCTTCTGTCGCGAACAACTGCAAAACCGCTCGACCCTCGGACTTTCCCTACCCCTCATCCGCGACGGGTCATAAACACCCGCTCGCCACTTTGAACTGACGATAGAAATCGGCCAGTTTTAGTAAAAGTGTCATATTATCGAACTGTTACCGTCACAGAACATCGTTAACCCCACCCCTGATCCAACTGCGCAAAATGCGGTCGGGCTAACGGGGATATCCAAATGCAATTACGTCTTCTCTTGAGCGCCTCCGCGCTCGCTCTGTGCTGTGCAGCACCTGCCTTCGCCGCTGAGGCCGAAGCGGCTGCAATCGCCACCAACGAAGCCGCCGTCGAAGAGATCGTCGTCTATGGCCGTGGCGAAACCCGCCAGGTCCAGACCGTTCAGGCCGTGGACATTCTCGTCGCGACCCCGGGTACCAGCCCGCTGAAGGTCCTGTCGCAACTGCCGAGCGTGAACTATCAGTCTGCCGACGCCTATGGCACCTACGAGTGGGCCGTCCGCATCTCGGTTCGTGGCTTCAACCAAAATCAAATGGGTTTCACCCTTGATGGCGTGCCACTGGGCGACATGTCCTACGGCAACCATAACGGCCTGCACATCAGCCGCGCCATTACCTCCGAGAACATTGCCAGTGCAGAACTGGCTCAAGGTGCCGGTGGCCTCTCAACGGCTTCCAGCTCAAACCTCGGCGGTACGCTGAAGTTCACCTCTATCGATCCCTCAAACAAGTTCGGCGTCCTGACCGCTCTGACGACCGGCAGCGACGCCACGTTCCACGGCTTCGTGCGCGTTGAGACCGGCGACCTGCCCACCGGTGGCCGCGGCTATATCAGCTACGCCAACCAGACCGCTGAAAAGTGGAAGGGCTATGGCGGCGAGCAAAAGCAAACCCAGATCGACGCCAAGTTCGTTCAGCCGATCGGTCCCGTGACCACCACCACCTTCTTGAACGTGTCTGACCGCGCCGAGAACGACTATCAAGACGTGTCGCTGAACATGATCAAGCGTCTCGGCTACAATATCGACAACATCAAGAACAACTGGACCTTGGCCAAGCAGATCGCGACCGCCTACCAGACCGGCAAGCCTATGCCAGCCCCGTTCACGACCGTTGACGATGTCTATTTTGACGCTTCGGGCCTGCGTAAGGACACCCTCGGCGGCTTCACCGCTGATTGGGACATCACCAAGTCCCTGTCAGCCACGGCCACCGTCTATCGCCACACCAATAAGGGCATGGGCACCTGGTTCACACCCTATGTGCCAACCCCAGGCGGCGCGCCGATTTCAGAGCGTACCTCCGAGTATAATATCGACCGTTTGGGCTTTCTTGCGAACGTGACCTATGTCGTTGGTGACCACACCATCGAAGCCGGCATCTGGACGGAAGATAACGATTTTCATCACGCCCGCCGCTTCTACGGCAACAGCGTCGACAAGCCACGCGACAGCCTGAAGTTCCAAACGGGACCCTTCTTCACCCAGTGGGAATACAATTTCAACACCAAGACCAACAACATGTATCTGCAAGATACATGGCGGGTCAGTGACGCCTTAAAGGTCAATTTTGGCTTCAAGACCATCAATGTTGAAAACGAAGCTGTTCGCCTGATCGGCTCCAATGCCGTTGGTTCGATCAAGGTCGATGAGGGCTTCCTGCCACAGGTTGGTTTCAACTATGACCTCGGTGCCATGGGCGAAGTGTTCGGCTCCTACGGCGAAAATGCTCGCGCCTTTGTGTCGTCGGCCACCTCGGGTCCCTTCTCGACCAGCCAAGCGGGTTTTGAAGCGATCAAGTCAAAGCTGAACCCAGAAACCTCCAAGACGATTGAAGGCGGCTATCGCTATCGGAACGAAAATTTCCAAGGCGTCTTGGCGCTCTATCACGTCAAGTTCGACAACCGCATCTTGGGCACCTCTACGGGTGCGGCCATCGTTGGTAACCCAACCGTTCTGACCAATGTCGGCGGCGTGACCTCGGACGGTCTGGAGTTTGCGGGTACCTATCGTCTGACCGACGATTGGAAGCTGTCGGGCTCCTACTCCTTCAACAAGTCGACCTATGACGATGACGTGCGCAATGGCGCTGGTGTCGTCACGGCCAAGATCTCCGGCAAGACCATCGTCGATGCACCAGAAAACATGCTCAAGGGCACGCTTTCCTATGATGACGGCGCTCTATTCGGAAGCCTGAACGGTTCCTATACGGACCAGCGTACCTACACCTACACGGGCGACGCTACGGTGCCTTCGGTTAGCGTCTTTGATCTGACCGTCGGCTATCGCTTCAAGTCCGACAATACCCTGCTGAACGGTTTGGAAGTTCAGGGCAATGTCACCAACCTGCTGGATGAGCAATATATCTCGACAGTCGGTTCGGCAGGCTTTGGCAATTCCGACCCAACGGGCGATGGCCAAACCCTTATGGTTGGCTCGCCACGTCAGATGTTCGTGACCCTGCGCAAGCAGTTCTAAAGCTTAGACCTCCACTCTAGGACGCTGCGGCGGGATCGGTTTTCACCGGTTCCGCCGTTTGCATATCTGCCCACTGCGCCTTGAGCATGGTGGAGGTTTGCCGCGATCCATCCGGGCTCCAACCGGGCGCGCCGAACAGATAGCCAAAGGCTTCCCGCAAAGACCGGGCCGTCAAGAGGTCCGAAAAGATCCCAACCCATTCGTGAAAAGCCACGCGGAAAATATTGAAATCCCCAAGGTTTTTGACCACGCCATAACGGCACGGCTCCTCATCCAGTTCCGGCACAAAGGTGCCAAACATGCGGTCCCAGATGATCAGGATGCCGGCATAGTTGCTGTCCAGATAGCGCGGATTGCGCGCATGATGGACCCGGTGATGGGACGGGGTATTGAACAGGGCCTCGAACCAGACCGGCATCCGGCGCACGGCCTCTGTATGGATCCAGAACTGATAGACCAGACTGATCCCCTTTTGGATGGCGATCATGGCTGGCGGGAAGCCGAGCAAGGATAGGGGCAGCCACAGGGCCCAGGTTCCCGCCGCTCCGCCCGTCCAGGTCTGACGCAGGGCCGTGGCCAGATTATAGTGCTGTGAGGTGTGGTGATTAACGTGCGCCGCCCACCAAAACCGCCGCTCGTGGCTCAAACGATGGAACCAATAGTAGGTCAGGTCCTCCAGCAGGAAGATCGCGAGCCACGCCCAAGCCGCCGACATGGGGATGTCAAACAGGCGATAATTGTAGACCCAAACCGAGGCCGCAAAGACAATGCCCCCGGTCAAGAGCCCGGCTATGCCGCTCCCGAACCCCATCAGCAAGGAGGTCGCGGTATCCTTAGCCTCATAGACCGCCTTGACCTTGCCCATTCGGGCCAAAATGATCTCGAGCACGATGGCGAGAATGAAAAAGGGGACAGCGAGCGTAACCGGATCAATTGCCGGTACAGAGGGGGCAGCCATTAGATCGTCTCTCCCATTGCGGCCTTGGCCCAGTTTGGCGCGAGGGCCAACGACGCCTTTGGGGCTGCAAAATCATTGAATCTAAAACAAAACCGGCCCTTGATCGCTTGCGCCTGAAGCGCTTGAGACCAGGCCATGCTGCGCGAAACATAGCTATCGCCCATGCGAAACAGCAAAAGGGCTAGATCACCAGACCTCGCAACCGCCCCCGCTCCATCTAGCGCCAGCCAGATCTGATCCAAGGGGGTCTGGGGAAAGTCTTCGGCCAATCGGCGCTTTACCTCAGCCTCGTCCAAGGGCGGGGTCGCACGCGGTATCTTGACCCAAGCGACCAGTCCCATGATCCCGCCGACAATGGCCAAGGTCACCAACTGGGTGATGATATATTTCAAAGTCACGCAAGCCGCCCCACTGTTTTGCCGACCCTCACCTGCACCGTGGCCCGCGTCAAGCATGACCCAGCGCAACCCACTGGTGACGGCGTCCTTCGCCATGCTATCTAGGGGACAGAATCTCATAGTGCCGACGCGCGCTTTGGCCCTGCTTCATCCCGTTGCAGCAGTGGCAGCGCCTCGAAAAGGATCGCTATCCCGTGCAAAAAGCCGTTATCGCCGCCACCGGCCTGTTCACCCCGCCCTATTCGATCTCGAACACCGAGCTGGTGAACACCTTCAACACCTATGTCGCCAACTTCAATGAAGAGCACGCTGCGGCGATTGAGGCGGGAACGGTCGAGGCGCTGCAACCCTCCTCCCCCGAATTTGTGCAAAAGGCCTCCGGTATCCAGTCGCGCTTCGTGATGAATAAGGACGGCATCATCGATCCGGCCATCATGCGTCCGCAACTGCCCGAGCGCTCCAATGACGAGCTGTCGATCCTCGCTGAAATGGCCGTCGCCGCCGCGCGTCAGGCGATTGAAGCTTGGGGCAAGCCGGTCAGCGAGATTGGGGCTGTGCTCTGCGCCTGTTCCAACATGCAGCGCGCCTATCCGGCCATGGCGGTCGAGATCCAAAATGCGCTCGGCATCGAGGGGTTCGGCTTTGACATGAATGTCGCCTGTTCTTCGGCGACCTTTGGTATCAAGACGGCTGCCGACTTCATCGCCTCAGGTTCGGCCAAGGCGGTGCTGATGGTCAATCCAGAGGTCTGTTCCGGCCACCTGAACTTTAAGGACCGGGACAGCCACTTCATCTTTGGCGACGTGGCCACCGCCGTGATCGTTGAGGCGGCTGATCAGGCCGGACCGGGCGGCTGGGACATTCTGGGCACGCGCCTCAAGACGGTTTTTTCCAACAATATCCGCAACAATTTCGGCTTCCTGAACAATGCTGCGCCCGAGGGAATCGGCAAGCCCGACAAGCTGTTCATCCAACAGGGCCGCAAGGTCTTTAAGGATGTGGTGCCCATGGTTGCCGAGATGATCATCGACCATGCCGGTGAACTGGGCCTCGAACGCTCCGAGCTCAAGCGCATGTGGCTGCATCAGGCCAATATCAATATGAACGACATGATTGGCCGCAAGGTTCTGGGCCGTGACCCAACGCCCGAAGAGAACATCATCGTTCTGGACACCTATGCCAACACCTCATCCGCCGGATCGATCATCGCCTTCCACCTGCATAATCAAGGCTTTGCAGCGGGTGAGACGGGTTTGATCTGTAGCTTTGGTGCAGGCTATTCGGCAGGCACCGTCTTTGTGCGCAAGCGGGCCTAGCGCCTTAGGGCCTTGCTGATCTGCGGCCAAGCGACATTGACGCCCAGCCCCATCATGACAAGGCCCGCAGCGGTCAGTTTCCAGACCGGCATGGCCTCGCCCAGCATTAGGTTGGCTGTGATCATACCAAAGACCGGCACCAACAGGGCCATGGGCGTGATCGTAGCCGCTGGATGGCGCGCCAAGAGCCAGCCCCAGACGCTATAACCAAAAAGACTATTGCCCACCGACTGCCAAGCCACTGCTGCCCAGGTCGCAGCGTCAGCAACCCTGACGGCGTGAACCATGGCGGGCCAGCCCTCTAGGGTCAGGGACAGGATCACCAGAGGCGGGATAGAAAAGAGACTCGCCCAGCAGACATAGGCCAACATGTCCGCCCCCGGATCACGCTTTGCCGTGATATTGCCCCCGGCCCAACTCATCGAGGCTATAAAGGTCAGCACCAGACCCAAGGGCGTGACGGTCGAGGCATCGGCATGGGCCATGATCACCCCAATCCCCGCTGCTGCGATCAATAGGGCTATGACCTGAAAGGCCTTCACCCGCTCGCCGCTCAGCACCATGGACAGGCCAATGGTGAAGAAGACCTGGGTCTGCATCAGAAGAGAGGCCAGCCCCGGCGCGATCTGGCCGTTCATGGCGATATAGAGAATGCCAAACTGACCCAGCCCGATCAGGATGCCGTAGGTCGCCAGTCGCGACCAGGCCACATTGGGCCGCTTGAAAAAGAACACCGCTGGGAAGGCGACGAAGAAGAACCGTAAGCTGGCGAAGAGAAGGGGCGGCAAATGGTCCAAGGCCACCTTGATCACCACAAAATTACTTCCCCACACCGCCACAACCGCGAGTGCCAAGGCCAGATGGGTCAAGGGAATGGTGGGTGCGGCCTTGGGGGTGTTGGTGGTCATGGTCTGTGTCCTGTCCCATTCCTTCGCGGGGAACGCGCAAGAGGGCGCGGTGGGTATATCCCCCTCACCCAACCCTCTCCCTGAGGGAGAGGGTTGGGTGAGGGCCTTGTTTGTTTGACTTAAACAAGACCCCCTACCCCGGCTTCGCCGGTACTTCCCCCAGAGGGGGAAGATCAACGACAGCGAAATCTTCCCCCTCTGGGGGAAGCACCCGCGCAGTGGGGGAAGGGGGTTCGCGGCCCCTAACCTACCGAGTCAACGCCGCCTGCGCCGCCGCCAACCGGGCGATGGGCACCCGGTAGGGCGAGCACGACACATAATCCAAGCCCACGCTCTCGCAGAAGGCAATCGAGGCCGGATCGCCGCCATGTTCGCCGCAGATGCCGAGCTTAACATCCGGACGCACAGCCCTGCCCCGCTCGGTCGCAATGCGGATCAGATCGCCGACGCCCTCTTGGTCGATGGTCACGAAGGGGTCGCGCTCGAAAATGCCCTTGGCCAGATAGGCTTCCAAGAACCGGCTACAGTCATCGCGGCTAATGCCAAAGGTGGTCTGGGTCAGGTCGTTGGTGCCGAAGGAGAAGAATTCCGCATTTTCGGCCAGATCACCGGCCCGGATCGCGGCGCGGGGCAGCTCGATCATGGTGCCGACCATGTACTGAATGGTCACGCCGCGCTCTTCCATCACCGCCTTGGCTGTTCGGTCTGTCAGTATACGGAGGAAGTTCATCTCCTCACCCTTAGCGACCAAGGGGTGCATGATTTCGGGCACTGGCGCATCACCGGTCTTGGCGACGTCGCAGGCCGCCTCAATGATGGCACGGACCTGCATCTCGTAGATTTCCGGATAGGAAATGCCCAACCGGCAGCCGCGATGGCCGAGCATGGGGTTGGTTTCATGCAGTTCCTTGGCCCGCCGCAGCAGCTTTTGCGCATCGAGCCCGGTCGACTCAGCTACAGCCCGCACATCCTCTTCCGTATGGGGCAAGAACTCGTGCAGCGGTGGATCGAGCAGGCGGATGGTGACGGGAAGCCCCGCCATGATCGTGAAAAGCTGCGTAAAATCATTACGCTGCATCGGTAATATCTTAGCCAGGGCGAGGCGGCGACCAGCCTCATCATCAGCCAAGATCATCTCGCGCACGGCGGCGATACGGTCGGCGTCAAAGAACATGTGCTCGGTACGGCAAAGCCCAATGCCCTCGGCCCCAAACTGGCGGGCCGTCTGGGCATCCAAAGGCGTCTCGGCATTGGCGCGCACCTTCAGGCGGCGCACCTTATCGGCCCAGACCATCAGGGTCGCGAAATCGCCGGTCAGTTCAGGCTCAACCATCTTGACCGCCCCGGCCAGAACCTCGCCGCGCGAGCCGTCGATGGTGATGATGTCACCGGCCTTGAAGGTCCGGCCCCGGCAGCGGAACTCGCCCGCCTTGCCGTCGATGTGGATCTCGCCTGCGCCCGAGACGCAAGGCCGCCCCATACCGCGCGCAACCACAGCGGCGTGACTGGTCATGCCCCCGCGCGCCGTGACAATGCCGCGTGCCGCGTGCATGCCGTGGATATCTTCGGGGCTGGTCTCGTCGCGGACCAGAATGACCGAGTGGCCCGAATTGCCCAGACGCTCGGCCTCTTCGGAATCAAACACGACCGTCCCCGTCGCCGCACCGGGCGATGCGGGCAGGCCCTGAGCAATGACATTGCGCTCGGCCTTGGGATCGATGGTGGGGTGCAAGAGCTGGTCCAGCGCCGAGGGCTCAACGCGCAAGATCGCCTCTTCTTGGGTGATCATGCCGTCCGCCGCCATATCAACGGCGATCTTCAAGGCCGCC
>CANESI010000017.1 GCA_947441065.1 Caulobacteraceae bacterium | reverse complement strand
GAGGACTTGGCCGGTACGGTGCAAGGGTCCCTCTCGCTGGCCGGGCGGGGGGATCAGCTGACAGGTCAAGGCGACCTGCAGTTTTCAGGCGCGAGGGCCGCCGATGCACCCCTGTCCTTAGCGCTTGATGGATGGGTCAAGGGGCGTCTGGACAATGGCAAAATGTCGATCGACGCCCAGACCAGCAATGGTCAGGGCCTGAAGGCGCAAACGCAGGTGGACCTTCCCACTCAGGCAAGTGCTCAGCCGTTTAGAATTGCGCTGGTCCGGGATCGCCCGATGACGGGCCGCGTGGATGTTACCGGCGAGATCAAGCCGATCTGGGACCTATTTTTCAGTGGCAATCAGGCGGTGGCGGGTCTGGTCGACGCCCATGGCACCCTTGCAGGTACACTCGCCAAGCCGCAGTTTCAGGGTTCTGCCGACCTGATCAAGGGCTCATTTGATGATGTGGCCGCAGGTTTGCGTCTGCGCGATCTTGCCCTCCATGCTGAGGCTTCGGCCGATCAGGTGAGTGTCAAGAGCCTAAGCGCCAATGATGGTTCGGGAGGAACTGTAACCGGGCAGGGGCTTGTTGGTCTGGGCCGGGACGCCCCCAGTTCCCTGACCTTAGCCCTGAAGCGCTTTAAGCTGATCGATAATGAACTGGTGGAGGCCAGCGCAAGCGGCACGGCAACCATCATTCGCGCTGCCGATGGCCGAGCGACCGCGACCGGTGATCTGATCATCGATCATGCCGAAGTGGTTGGAGATGCCCGAACCACAGCCTCTGTGGTGTCTTTGGATGTGATCGAACGCAACCGGCCCGTCGTCGAACAGGTCGCAGAAAAGGCGGCGATCAAGGTTCCAGCGGTGGCCCTGGATGTTCGGCTGCAAGCCGCGCGCGGGATATTTGTTCGGGGCCGTGGCTTGGATGCGGAACTGGCGATGGATGCACGGGTAACCGGGAACACCGCTGCCCCGGTCCTTAGCGGTAAGGCCACCGTCGTTCGCGGCGAATATGATTTTGCAGGCAAGCGGTTCACCTTCGATGATCGCGGCGCCATCTATCTGGCCACACGGCCAGACCGTATCCGGCTGGACCTGACCGCGACCCGTGAAGATACCAACCTCACGGCGGTGATCGTGATTAAGGGAACCGCGGCCAAGCC
Organism: Caulobacteraceae bacterium; assembly: GCA_947441065.1. Lineage (GTDB taxonomy): Bacteria > Pseudomonadota > Alphaproteobacteria > Caulobacterales > Caulobacteraceae > CAISGS01. The sequence continues at coordinate 51,013 of CANESI010000017.1, read as the reverse complement.
CTTGATCAGCTTGACATCGACCCCGGTCCTGCCGAATGACGAGGTCCTTTCTCAGGTGCTGTTTGGCCGCTCCGCTTCACAGCTATCACCCTTAGAGGCGGCACAGTTGGCCTCTGCTGTTACCGGTCTGGCGACCGGTGGCGGGCTTGATGTGATCGGCAATCTTCGCAGCTTTGCCGGTTTGGATCGCTTGGCCCTCGGGGGCGGTACGGCGGGATCAGGCGTTACCGTATCTGGCGGGAAATATGTCACCGACAATATCTATGTCGAACTGACGGGCGGCGGCCGCGAAGGCCCCTCGGCTCAGGTCGAGTGGCGGGTCAGCCGCCGTCTGGCGATCATCTCGAAATTGGCCAGTCAGGGCGACGGCAAGCTGTCGGTCCGCTGGCGTAAGGATGAGCGGCGTAAGGGGCCGTAACCCAATAGGCTGGGGCTAGTGGGCCATGCGCGAGCGCGGACGGTATTGGCCCTCATTGAAGCCTTCGAACATGAGCGCCGTATGGGGGTGGCCGACAGGCTCACCGGTCTCGTCGGGCAGGAGGTTCTGCTCGGACACATAGGCGACATAGCTGTTCTGATCGTTCTCAGCCAACAGGTGATAGAAGGGCTGGTCCTTGCGCGGCCGCACCTCTTCGGGGATGGAGTTCCACCATTCCTCAGTATTGTTGAACTGCGGATCGACATCGAAGATCACGCCTCGGAAGGCGAAAATCCGGTGCTTGACCACTTGGCCAATCGAAAATTTTGCAAGTCGTGACGTCATGATTCCATTCATACACCCAGTTCGGCCCGCGCAAAATGTTTAGGCGCGGGTGAGCGCCAAGAAGTGATGTCTTCAAGCCAGCCGTTGTGATTGAGCCACGAGTTGCTACAGTCACCTCAACCGAGGCGACGATCCCGTCTGTCTCTTCCGCGAGTTGGGCCATGAACAAGGCGCCACCCCCTGCAGCCGACCCCGTCGGCCGCCTAGAGCCACTGTCTGCTGAGCCTGTCTCGGTGGAGGCGCCGCTCTATGCTGCCGTTGATCTGGGCACGAACAATTGCCGTCTTCTGATCGCGACCCCGTCTTTGGGCGGCTTTCGGGTCATTGAGTCCTATTCGCGCATTGTCCGATTGGGCGAAGGCCTTAGCCAGTCAGGGCGTTTGGCCGATGGGGCGATGGACCGGGCGATGGCCGCCCTGCGCATCTGTGCCGAGAAAATCAAGCGGCGCCGGACCTTGCGGGTCAAGGCTATCGCCACTCAGGCCTGTCGCTCGGCCAGCAATGGCGCGGAATTTGTCGAGCGCGTGGCCAAGGAAACCGGTATCCGGCTGCAGGTCATTAGTCCGCGAGAAGAGGCGCAACTGTCTGTCGCAGGCTGCTTAAACCTGTTCGACCGCGATTCGCTGGCGGCTCTGGTTATAGACGTAGGCGGAGGATCGACCGAGCTGTCGTGGGTCGATTTGACCGACAAGGCCTTGGATGTCCGGGCGCGAGATTTTGTGCCCTCGGCCTTGCCCATCCGCGCTTGGATCTCCTTGCCGGTGGGTGTGGTCAGTCTCGCTGAGCGCTTCCCCGAGCGCCCCGATCAGGGCGAGGCATGGTTTCGGTCCATGGTCGAGGACGTCAAGGTTCGCATCGCCGCCTTCACCCATGCTGATCCCATGAGGCCCATTTTCGACAGCGGACAGGCCCATCTGGTTGGGACCTCGGGGGCCATTACAGGGATTGCGGGCTTGCATCTTGGTTTGCGTCGCTATGACCGCACGCAGATTGACGGTCTGTGGATGCGCCGCGAGGACTGCGAGGTCGCGACCATGAGCCTCTTGAAGCAGCTTCCCTCCGAACGCGCCGCTCAGCCCTGCATTGGCCCAGACCGCGCTGATCTGGTCTTGGCCGGTGCCGCCATCTTGCAGGCCGTCCAAGAGGTTTGGCCCTGTGACCGCGTCCGCGTGGCGGACCGAGGTTTGCGTGAGGGTCTTTTATTGACGCTCATGTCTGACAAGAACCGCAAAAAACGCCCCCGCCGACGCCGGTCGCGTCATGGCAAGGCTGTTCAGGCGGGTTGAGGACTCTAAACAAACAAGGCCCTCACCCAACCCTCTCCCTCTCTCTCGTCCGTGTTCCCCGCGAAGGCGGGGATCCAGATGAGGGCCAGCTGTCGGACGGAGCCACTCGGTTCTGGACCCCCGCCTGCGCGGGGGAAACGGAAGGGGGAGGTGAGCAACTCGCTCGTCGTTCGCCGCTTCGCTTCCGAACCGAACTGCCTTAGACTGATGCCCATGAGTACCGATAAACCCGAAACCCCGCCGCAAGAGCGTAAGCGTCTGGTCAAGGCCCCGACCCGTGGCAAGGAGGTCGGAACCCGTCCCAAGGCCGTGCGGGTGATCAAGGGCAATAAGATGACCCAGTCGTCTCAGGCTTGGCTCTCTCGCCAACTGAACGACCCGTTCGTGACGGCGGCCAAGGCCAAGGGCTATCGCTCGCGCGCGGCGTTCAAGATTCTAGAACTGGACGAGAAGTACCACTTCCTCAAACAGGGCCAGCGGATCATCGACCTTGGCTGTGCGCCGGGTGGTTGGGTGCAGATGGCCCTAGCCAAGGGCGCGTCCAATGTGGTCGGGGTTGATCTGCTCTATGTCGAGCCCATGCCGCCCGCGACCATGATCCAGATGGATTTCACTGATCCAGCCTGCGGCGATCGCTTGATCGAGCTCTTGGGCGGTGCGCCGGATGTAATCTTGTCAGACATGGCCCCCAACACCATGGGCCACCGCCAGACGGACCATCTGCGCATTGTCGGCCTGATCGAGGCGGCTGTAGATTTTACGCTTGAGACCCTTCGCCCCGGCGGCACCTTCGTGACCAAGGCCTTCCAAGGCGGCGAGATGGAGGGGGTCCTTTTGACCCTCAAGCGCAATTTTGCCGAGGTCAAACACGTCAAACCCAAGGCCAGCCGAGCCGAAAGCTCAGAGGTCTATCTGGTCGCGACCGGCTTTAAAGGCCGCTCGGTCTAACTTTCGCCATTCCGCGCTATCGTTGCAGCGGTTCTTGCGCTATACGCGGCCCGCAAAACGGAGAGTTCCTATGGAGATTCGCGAGGGGCTTACCTTCGACGACGTTTTGCTTGAACCCGGCCCATCCGATGTGATGCCGGGGCAGGTGAACACCGCCACACGCTTTACACAAGCGATCAGTCTGAACATTCCGATCGTGTCCGCAGCTATGGATACGGTGACGGAAAGTCGGCTGGCCATTGCCATGGCGCAGGCCGGTGGCCTCGGCATCCTACACCGCAATCTGACCGTCGCCGAACAGGCCGATCAGGTTCGCGAGGTCAAACGCTATGAAAGCGGCATGGTCATCAATCCGATGACCATCAATCCGGACACGACCCTCGGGACCGTTCGGGCCATCACCGCACAGCGTCAGATTTCGGGCTTTCCCGTAGTCGAGCGCGAGACGGGCCGTCTGGTCGGCATCCTGACCAACCGCGACATGAGGTTCACCACCGATCCGGAAACGCCAGCCTCAGCGCTGATGACCAAGGACAATTTGATCACGGTTCGTGAAGGGATCGCGCCTGAAGAGGCTCGCGCCCTGCTGCAACGTCATCGGATCGAGCGCCTGATCGTCGTCGATGATGACTACCGCGCCGTCGGTCTGGTCACCGTCAAGGATATGGAAAAGGCGCAGGCCCACCCCCATGCCGCCAAGGACGAGAAGGGCCGCCTTCTGGTCGGAGCCGCCTCTACCGTCGGCGATGTTGGCTTTGAGCGGACCATGGCCCTGATCGATGCGGGCGTGGATGTGGTGGTGATCGACACCGCCCACGGCCATTCCATTCAGGTCGCTCAGGCCGTGGAACGGGTCAAGCGTGAGAATAACCGCGTCCAGCTCGTTGCAGGCAATGTCGCCACCTATGACGGGGCCATGGCCCTGATCAATGCTGGGGCTGATGCGGTCAAGGTCGGGATTGGTCCGGGCTCGATCTGTACAACGCGCATGATCGCGGGCGTGGGCGTGCCTCAGTTGACCGCCATTACTGACGCCGTGCGCGCCGCTAAGGCCAGCGGCGTTCCGGTCATTGCCGACGGCGGCATCAAATATTCCGGCGACGTGGCCAAGGCCATCGCGGCGGGCGCCTCCACCGTCATGATGGGCTCGATGTTTGCCGGTACCGATGAGGCTCCGGGCGAGGTGTTCCTCTATCAGGGCCGGTCCTACAAGGCCTATCGCGGCATGGGCTCAGTCGGGGCCATGGCGCGCGGGTCGGCGGATCGCTATTTCCAAAAGGAAGTGTCCGACACGCTCAAGCTGGTACCTGAGGGCATCGAGGGCCAGGTCCCCTATAAGGGCCAGGTCGGCGCCATCCTGCATCAGCTCGTCGGCGGTCTTCGCGCCTCGATGGGCTATGTCGGGGCTGCGACCATTCCGGTTTTCCAAGAGCGTGCGCGCTTCATCCGCATAACGGGCGCTGGCCTGCGTGAAAGTCACGTCCATGACGTGATGATCACCCGGGAAGCCCCCAACTATCCGAGCAGTGTGTGACCCCAACCGCAAGACTACAGGCTGCCATCGACATTCTGGACGGGTTAATGTCCTCGCGCGCGCCTGCGGACAAGGCGCTCAAGACCTGGGGGGCGGGACACCGCTTTGCCGGGTCCGGAGACAGGCGCGCTATTGCTGAGCGGGTCTATGCCTGCCTTCGCCAAGGCGCTCCGGCGCGGGGCGGGCGGCTGATGGTGGCCGTATCTCTGATGCAGGATGATGGGCTGGAGCTAGATGGGGTTCAGGCCCTGTTCAGCGGTATCAGCTATGGCCCAGCCCCCTTGACGGTGGATGAACTGGCGGCGCTGGAAGCGGCCAATGATGCCTCACCGCAACTGCCCGATTTCCTGTCCTCCGAACTGGGCCGGTCCTTTGGCAAGGATTGGCAGGTCGAGACGCGTGCCCTGCTACAAAGCCGTGCACCGCTGGATATCCGGGTCAATCTCTTGTCGGCCTTTCCGGTCGCGGTTCAGGCGGCCTTGGCCGATCTCAGCATCAAGGCCGAGCCAACCCCCTTTGCCAGCGCGGGTCTGCGCCTCGCCATTGGCGATGATATCCAAGCCCTCGACATCTTCAAGGAAGGGGCCTTTGAGATTCAGGACGAGGGCAGCCAGATCATGGCCGCACTGTGCAACGTCCAGCCGGGTCAGACTGTCATCGACTATTGCGCCGGGGGCGGGGGCAAGACCTTGGCCCTGGCTGCAGGTCTCAAGGGCGGCCGCATGGTGTCCTTCGACATTGATGATCGGCGCCTCGCCGCCATCGAGCCGCGCCTCAAGCGGGCTGGGGTCGAGGCTGATCTGCGCAAAATCGGGGCCAAGGGTGATCCGGTCGAGGACCTGAAATCCGCCGCCGACCGGGTTCTGGTCGATGCCCCATGCAGCGGGTCTGGCACTTGGCGGCGCCACCCCGAGGGCGCGGCCCGTCTGACGGCCGATGATCTTCGCCGCCTGTCCGCACTACAGCTTCGGATTCTGGCCGATGCTGGGGCCTTTGTGAAACCGGGCGGGGTTCTGGCCTATGTCACCTGTTCGGTGCTGGCCGCAGAAAATGGCAATGTGGTCGCCCGCTTTGCCGCCAAGAACCCGCAGTTCCAGCCCCTGTCCATCGCCGATGTCGCCGCCACCTGTCCGGGGCTCACCGCCGCAGGCCGCGAGCGGATCAGCACCTTGGCCCGTGGCCATCAACTCCAGCTCTCGCCCCGCCGCACCGGGACCGACGGCTTCTTCATAGCCCTGTTTGAAAGGCGCCCATGACCCAGACGACTGCTTCCATCGCCGCCCCCGCAGGCACGGGCCACCAGCGCGTGCTGATCGTCGATTTTGGTAGCCAGGTCACGCAACTGATCGCGCGCCGCGTGCGCGAGAGCGGCGTCTATTGCGAAATCCATCCCTATGACAAGGTCGAGGCCATCCTCGACGCCTATGCCCCCAAGGCCATCATCCTGTCGGGCGGCCCCGCCAGCGTCACCGACTATGAGAGCCCTAGCGCGCCGCAACGCCTGTTCGAGATGGGCGTTCCGGTCCTGGGCATCTGCTATGGCGAGCAGGCCCTCTGTGCTCAGCTTGGCGGCGCGGTGGAGAGCGGCCATCACGGCGAATTTGGCCGCGCCGAGATCGACATCATCAAGCCTAGCCCGCTATTTGCCGGCCTCAATGCCCGCGAAACCGTGTGGATGAGCCACGGCGACCGCGTCACCGCCATCCCGCCCGGCTTTGAGGTCATCGCCACGTCCGAGGGCTCGCCCTATGCCGCCATCGCCGACGAGGCCCGCCGCTTCTATGGCGTGCAGTTCCATGCCGAGGTGGCCCATACGCCCAATGGCGCCAAGATCCTGCGCAACTTCACCCACGGGATTGCAGGCCTTTCGGGCGACTGGACCATGGCCTCGTTCCGCCGTGAAATGGTCGAGAAGATCCGCGCGCAGGTCGGTGACGGCAAGGTCATCTGCGGCCTGTCCGGCGGCGTTGACAGCTCCGTCGCCGCCGTTCTGATCCACGAGGCCATTGGCGAGCAACTGACCTGCGTCTTCGTCGATACGGGCCTTCTGCGCCTGAATGAGGCCGAGCAGGTGGTGAGCCTGTTCAACGAGCACTACAAGATCCCCCTGATCCATGTGAATGCCAAGGACACCTTCTTGGGCCAGTTGGCCGGGGTCAGCGACCCAGAGGTCAAGCGCAAGACGATTGGCCGTCTGTTCATCGAGATTTTCGACGCCGAGGCCGCCAAGATCGATGGCGCAGCCTTCCTCGCCCAGGGCACGCTCTATCCCGACGTGATCGAGAGCGTTTCGGCGCGCGGCGGCCCTTCGGCGGTGATCAAGAGCCACCACAATGTCGGCGGATTGCCGGACTTTATGAAGCTCAAACTGGTCGAGCCCCTGCGCGAACTCTTTAAGGACGAGGTGCGGGTTCTGGGCGTCGAGCTGGGTCTGGCACCCGCCTTTGTGGATCGTCACCCGTTCCCCGGTCCAGGCCTGGCCATCCGTATCCCCGGCGAGATAACGCCCCAAAAGGTCGCCACCCTGCAACAGGCCGACGCCATCTATCTGGAAGAGATCCGCAAGGCGGGCCTCTATGACAAGATCTGGCAAGCCTTTGCCGTGCTCTTGCCCGTCAAGACCGTCGGCGTCATGGGCGATGCGCGCACCTATGAGGACGTGCTCGCCCTGCGCGCCGTCACCTCCACCGACGGCATGACCGCCGACTTCTTCGAATTTCCCTGGGAGGTCCTAGGCCGCTGCGCCACCCGGATCATCAACGAGGTCCGAGGCGTCAACCGCGTGGTCTATGACGTGACCAGCAAGCCGCCGGGGACGATTGAGTGGGAGTAAGTATTGTTATACAAACTGTTGATATTTATAGATATTTTACATACAAACCAAGCACAAACTATCAACTCTGCTATTGATTTGGCTGCATTTTTAAGTTTCAGTTACAAAGATTCTTACAAAGGAATCTGATTTACGACGGATCGTAAAAACTGTGACTGAAACGAAGCGACGCGCTCGATTAAACAAGACTGCTTTTCACACTGACGAGTTCGACATTCTGAATGGTCGAGCGAAGATTTTTCGGACACTCGCTTCAGGCGATGTCTGGCAACTGAGAATGTGGATATCTTCTGAAAAGAAATATGTTCGTCGAACTCTAAGAACTAGGGATTACGAGACTGCTGTCAGATTGGCAGAGGTCGAAGTTCTAAAGGTCTTGAGCGATGTTCAAAGCGGTCGAAAAATCTTTTCGATAACTTTGGGCGAACTAGTCGAAGAATATAAGAAGTGGCGACAGGAAGATGTTGAAGTCGGAAATATAACTTTAGGTAGACTGATTACGATTTCATCTCAACTAAAGCATCTGCTCGAATACAAAAGTGCAAGTTTTAAAGTATCAGAACTCTCAAGAGACAGTCTGCATGATTATGCAAACTGGCGTAAACTCAACGCTAAAAATGGCGTTCGTGATGTCACTATCGTAAATGAACAAGCAACAATAAATCATATGCAGTCAATGGCTTGGAGAAAGGGTCATGCGAACTTTGACAAATATTATTTTAGAAAAATAAATATTGCTAATCGCGAAGGATACGGTCGGCGAGGTATTTTTACTCTGGCAGAATATGACGCTCTAGTTCGATATATGAGGACTTACACATCTAAGGCTGAATGCATCGACGAGAAGCAAAGGTTGGAGAGGTTGCTAATCAAGGATTGTGTTTTGATCGCTAGCAATACGATGGCGAGAGTTGGCGAACTTTGGCAACTGAAGTGGGGAGATGTTGAAAACATTGAGAAGATAACTGACGATATCGGTAAGGATCGTTTTCTTGTAACGCTGAATATACGAGCGGAGACTTCTAAGGTCAGGAAAGATAGGCGGATAAAAACTAGGGGTGGTGAATATTTTCGTCGACTTAAAGAGAGAGCGGCTCATTCAAGTTCTGATGACTATGTATTTGCATCTATAGGCGGTAAATCTAAAATATCTAAACAGAAATGGTACTTGCATTGGGAAAATCTAATGCGTGGAATAGGGTTGGACTATAAATCTAGGAACATCACTTGGTACTCTTTGAGGCATTTTGGAATAACAGCGAGGCTGAGGGCTCAAGTTTCGCATACAGACATTGCAGCGATTGCTGGAACTGGCGTTTTGAACATTCAAAATCATTATGGTCATATTGACTTGGAAATGCAGAAAAGGGCTGCTTTAAAGAACTTCAAGATTCACAAGGACGGCATCAGTGAAAACGATCAATAATATCATTTTTTGATGGACTTTATTAATAATATATGTTAGATTTAATCATGAGAGAAAGTCATTTATTGAAGAGGCTGATATTGCGATAAGTACGAGATTTTTATTTTTAGAAACTTCCTTTTTGATTGAAGCGGTATGCTCAGAGATGATTTTGGTCTGGGCTGACGATTTGAGGTCGCTTGAGATGTAGGCGATTGTTGCGTCATTGCTGTTCAAGGCTCGGCTAATCGCGTTTCGGGTGTCTTGGTTCAGTTTCATCGGTTTGCATGCTTTCTGGCTTCAATGAAGTCCTCTTGTTCTTTGTTAAGGGCGAGGCGGATTAATGTTGATAATGAAATATGCCTAGATTTGGCTATCTCTTTGAGATGGACTTCTTGAGCGTTGTCTATTCTAAAGGCTACCAGTTTATTCAGGTTCATTGTTCTGTTCATTTTCTTGCTCTTCTGCATAATAGATTTCTAATATTTTCTTCGCGAGAAATGATCTTTCTGTCTCGTCAGAAGCGTCGGACAATATTTCTAGATGGCATTGTATCAGTTGCTCTCGGCTAAGTAGTGGATTCGTCATTGAATAATCTTTCTTGGTCTTAAATGTTGATGATCGTAATGGGTGTTTAATATCATTTAATATCATGATGTATGTGTTTATTTATACAAATGGAATGTTATGTCTTCACTTACATCTGTTTCTTCTGTTCATAGTCTCTCTGGGTCTTCTTGGCTGTTGATGCTGAAATCACTGTTACTACACACTCGGATGAAAGAGTTGTATTACAGGATTATATAAATATTAAACGAAAGGTGGTAAATCGATGGATAATAGTTTTGAAATAATGAAAAATGAAAGGTCTGAAACATTTAATAGAATACGCCACTTAATCATGGAGGACGGATTCGCTCTAAAAACTAATCGGAAAAAGAAACTTAAACTGTCAGGATGCGCTCTAACAACAACTTTGTTGAATGATTCAGAGTCAAAAGGTCACGGTGATCTTATGTATATGGCATTCAAGGAGCATATTGGCGGGGGGGTCGCGCAGGATCGGCTTAGATATTTGACGGTTATTCATGATGTGGTTGGGACTGTCTTTGACGACAGTGAGGCGATGGTCATGCTTAGCGTTGAGCAAATGGTATCAAGGCTAGAATCTGCGCTGTCTGGCTTCTCGTCGGTTGGGGTCGTTGAACTTGAACTGATCTCTTTGGATCTTATGAGGTCATTTCAATCTCAAGAGGCGACGCAAAGGCACAAGTTGCTGCTGGTGGAACATCTAGTGGAGACTGGCGATTGGTCTCAAACAGTTGAGGGCAAACTGGCGCGCTTGGGTCCAGGCGGTACGATGGTGTTGGTTCACGCTCACATAGTTGTTGATTTGGGCGCGGATGCTTCTGGTGATCTTGCGGATCGGGAGGCTGGCTTAAGAGATCGTTTGAAGAACTATTGGTCGGGCTCTCGGCAGGTTGAACTGAAAAACTTAAGCAAGCAGTGGGGTGGTAAGAAAAAATCATTGGACGAAAATCTTAGTGATCTTGCTTACTATTTTACGAAAGGCGGTAACGATCATCTACGATTTAAGGTTGGGTTTGGCAGGGAGCACGTCGAGGAGATTGAATCTTTGATGTTTCGCAAATATGGGAAGCAACTCATTTCAGACGATGATGACGGATCGGTCATGGATGTGAGGGCTTTGAACGCTAACGAGATCGGATTTTTGGACAGGATCACTCGTCTTCTTATGAATCGTAACAACTCAAACTCGGGTCAAGGTTATATCATCAAGACGAGATTATTATAAAATGCGTCTTATGTAATGATGGTGGACTAAGTTGTTGTATTCATTGACTAACAAAAGATGTAGATATTTTGATTTGTATTGACTTTATTATAAAACATTGCTATAGTTAATATATCATAACGATCTTGGAGATTTCTATTGGGTCTTGGTAGGCAGGCAAAACTGCTTGGCGAAAATCAAATAAAAGTCGTTCTGGCTCATTTGGCGGGAACGAACTGCGCGGACAGAAATCGCTTGATGTTTCTGCTGTCTGTTGATGCGGCGCTGAGGGCGAAAGAGATTGCTTCGGTCACTTGGGAAATGGTGACAGATTCAGACGGCAATGTCGGCGATGTCATTCGTCTGGAAGATCGGGCTGCTAAGGGCAAAAGCGGCGGCGTGGTCTTTCTAAGTCGGCGGCTCAAGAAGCATCTTGAAGAGTTTCAAGGCGGCAGAACTTGCTCTGGCGCGATAATCAGATCTCGGTCAGGCAAGGCTTTTTCGGCTCAAGTCGTGACGAACTGGTTTTGGACACTCTATCGTGAACTTGGCTTTTCAGGCTGTTCTTCGCATAGTGGTAGGCGGACAGCGATCACTCGGTGGGCGCGAAACATAGCAACGGCTGGTGGTTCGCTTCGGGATGTTCAGGCGCTTGCTCGGCACTCGTCGCTTGCGATGACGCAGAAATATATAGAGTTGAGTGAAGGCGCTATGGCTAGGGTTGTTGGTTAAGTTGGGTTGTCTGTGTTTGATCTTGGATGGGATGTCAAAATGAAGCGCATATTCACAGCAACGGCTCTTGGGCTCTCTCTGCTCGTGGCGAGCGGTGGGGCTGTCGTCGCTCAAACGGACTTCGACGATGCAGCGGCAATGAAGAGGGCTTTGGATGCGGTTAGCATACTGGATTTAGCAACAGCCGCGCGTGAGTTAGGACCTTTGGCGCTTAGAGGCGATAGGGTCGCGCAAAATCTGCTTGGTGAGTTTTACCAAATGGGTCAGGGCGTAAATCAAGATAATGCAGAGGCTGTAAAGTGGTACAGGCGTTCTGCTGAGCAGGGCTATGCTGGTGCGCAGTTCAATCTTGGACTGATGTACGACAAAGGTAGCGGCGTTGTTCAGGACTACTCTCAGGCGGTAAAGTGGTATCGGCTTGCTGCTGAGCAGGGAAATGCTCGTGCGCAGATAAATCTTGGCATCATGTATGGCGATGGAAAGGGTGTAACTCAAGATTACACGGAGGCGGTGCGGCTTTATAGGCTAGCAGCAGATCAGGGTGACGCGAAAGCGCAGTACAATCTGGCTTTGATGTATGACGAGGGTCAGGGCGTCACTAAAGATTATGCAGAGGCTGCGCGATGGTATCGGCTTGCTGCAGAGCAGGGCGATGCGGCTGCTCAGTACAATCTGGCTTTGATGTACTACAGGGGGCAGGGCGTCACACAAGATTACACGGAGGCGGTGAGATTGTATCGCTCGGCGGCGGCACAGGGTGACGCGAAAGCGCAGTACAATCTGGCTTTGATGTATGACGAGGGTCAGGGCGTCACACAAGATTACAAGGAAGCGGTGAGATTGTATCGCTCGGCGGCGGCACAGGGGAATGTAAAAGCGCAGCATAATCTCGGTGTAATGTATCGCTTAGGTCAGGGCGTCATACAGGACAATATTCATGCTCACATGTGGTCTAATATTGCGGCATCAGGGGGGTACGCTGACGCAGTGAAAAACAGAGACATCGTTGCGGGAAAAATGACATCAAATGATGTATCAACGGCGCAGGCTCTTGCTCGTGAGTGCGTGGCTAAGAACTACAAGGGCTGTTGAGGTTGTTTCAAAGTTTGTAACTGAAGATTGTTTTTGTTGAACTTTTTGAAATACTTTTGGGGCTAGGTGGTTCGTTGGTATTGTTAGTTACAAAGTTGTTTGAAACTATTTTTAAGTGATTGAAAAATATATGAAAAAACACGTAGTGACGATTGAGTGGGAATAGGGCCGATGATCGATGCCGACACCGCCGCCCGCATGGCCGAGCTTGAATCCCGCCTCGCCGAGCAGGACCGCATGATCGCCGATCTGAACGAGATGGTGATTGCCCAGTGGCGCAAGATCGACGGTCTGGACCGCCGGTTCGGCGAACTGCGTGAAGAGATGGACACCGCCGCCCTGACGCGGGCTGGCGCGACTGACACACCGCCGCCGCATTATTGACGCTGCGCCTTAGGTCTAGGACCTGACTGAAGGATAAAGCTTCTCAGACCCCCGTGTCGTGGGGGATGATCCCTTAACGATCAAAGCGATTCTGGGGACGGCAATGACGGGTATGGAAATTCTAAAGCCAGTGGTTGCGCTGGCGATCTGGACGATGGTGATGTGGCTGTGGATGTATGCCACGCGCATCCCGGCGGTTGGCGCGCTGCCGAAGTCTGATGAGGCCAATGCCGATATAGGCTGGACGGGTGCCAAGCTAGAGGGACTGCTCCCGCCCTCCGTTCAGTGGAAAGCCCACAACTATAATCACCTCCATGAAGCACCGACAGTGTTCTATGCGGTGTGTCTGGTTCTGGCCCTGATCGATCAGGGCGGCGGCGTCAACCTGATGATCGCATGGGTCTATGTCGCCCTGCGCGTGATCCATTCGATCGTCCATGCGACCGTGAACCGGGTCATGCCCCGCTTTGCGCTCTTTGCAATGTCCAGCCTGGCCCTGATCGCGCTGATCGTCCATGCGGCAATGGCGGTCTTTGGCGGCGCGGTCTGAATCTGGTTGGGTCGTCAACGCTGATGATAGGCCGGAGCGTGTCGGCAGATCTGTTGGGCTATCGCGGTACTCGATCTGTCCGTTAGCCCCGATCCGATCAGGTCATAAACTGCGTCGGGACACCGAGCGCGGGTCCGGCGTCGGCGAGTCTTCGGTCGAGTGTATGGACTGTAGCGCCTCGCTCGGATGCGATGGCGAGATGAAGGGCGTCGCCGGCCCGAAGCCCCAAGGTTTGATGATCGGCAAACTTCGCCGCCGCTCGGAACTGCCGACCGCTGACGCTCAGCACGGTGAAGCTTTCTGAAATCAGTTTGTTGAATGTTGAGAGCGCGGCCGCGCGCTGGTCCAGGTTGATCTGCCCTGTTCGCAGCTTGATCGCCACGGCGGAGGACATTTCTGTGACGGTCCAGTCGCTAATCAGAAGCAGCGCAGGATCCTGCGCTGCCAGCCACGCCTGAACACGCGGCGTCATCGCTTCATTGGAGAGGGCAGCAACGATCAGCGACGTGTCCAGATAGAGCATTAGTAGCGGTCGCCATCTCGCATAGAGCGTACGAGATCAGCGGCAGTCTCGCGCTGAGGCGGTATCGCTTCGGTTACAGCGTGAAGCATTGAGGCGTCGATTGGTTTGCGCGGTTTGATCACGGCTGTGAGCCGCGCTACGGGCTTACCGCGACGTGTAATGTCTATCGAGTCACCGGCCTCGACCTGCTCGACCAATCGGCTCAGATGGGCTTTGGCGTCCGCCAAGTTTATCACGTCCATGTCAAGCTCCTGACCATCTACATAGTCACATAGCACGTTTGGCTTAGATATTCCAGCGCGGCATCTATCCATTTGGCCGGATCGCTTTGGCAACGGCTCTGAACGCTTGCCTTTGGGGCCAAGCCCCATGCACTCTGTCTGCAAAGGTCGCCAAGACGGTCTGACCCTTGGGCTGGAGACGAGATCATGTCCTTTGTTACGACGGCGCGGCACGGCGGGGCCTTGGTGATTAGCTATAATAATCCCGGCGCTGGAACCCTGACGGCGGCAGGGACGTCGCAGCTTTTGGCGGCCTTGCGGGCGGGGGTGGCCGACGAGACGGTGCGCTGCATCATCTATACGGGCGGGCGGCCAGACATCTTCATCCGTCACTATGATGTGGGGGAGTTGGTGGTGATGAGCGATGTGGTCAAGGGCGATGCCCCGCCATCGCCACCGCCTGCTGAGGATGATGGCGGCTATTATGCGCTGGTCGATATTACCGCATCGGCGCCCAAGCCGGTGATTGCTGCGATCAATGGCCTGTGTATGGGCGGGGGCTTTGAGCTGGCTCTGGCCTGTGATCTGCGCATTGCGGGAACCTCGGTCGAGGCCATCGGCTTGCCAGAGATCCGCGTGGGCATCTTTCCCGGTGGCGGCGGAACCCAGCGCCTGCCGCGCATCATCGGCGAGGCCAAGGCTCTGGAAATGATCCTGCGCGGTCTGGTGGTCACCGGGCCTCAGGCGGCGGCGCAAGGCTTGGTCCATGAGGTGGCCGATGATCCCTTGGCCCGGGCACTGGAAATCGCTGCCGAGTTTGAGTCCCGGCCTGCTGAGGGGATTGCCGAGGCCAAGCGCCTGACCCGCTCGGCCCTGACCCGTCCCTTTGCCGAGGGCACCGCCGATGAGCGCCGCTCCTTCATGGAACTGCTGAAGGTTCCGTCTTCTGGGGCCAGCATGAAGGCCTCGCTGGAGGCGGAAACGCCGATTGAGCGGGCCTAGGTGCGGTTAGGGGGCTTGCTCGTGCTTCGACAGGCTCAGCATGAGGAAGAGTGAGGGAACTGCGCTTTCAAATTCAGCCTCATCCTGAGCCCGTCGAAGGACGAGGATAGGACGTGAACAGTCCGGCGGTGTGAAAGGTTCTGGATCCCCGCCTTCGCGGGGAACTCGGGTCTATGTGCTTAAATCTTCCCCCTCTGGGAAAAGTACCGGCGAAGCCGGGGTAGGGGGTTTTCGCGGCCCTGTGCTATAGGGCGCGCGAACCTAAGGGATAGAGATCTTGACTCAATATGACGTGGTGGTGCTCGGGGCGGGTGCGGCCGGGATGATGTGTGCCATCGAGGCCGGCAAGCGCGGGCGCTCGGTTCTGGTGCTGGACCATGCCGATGCGGCGGGCGAGAAGATCCGTATTTCAGGCGGCGGGCGGTGCAATTTCACCAATATGCGCACGGCGCCGGAACATTTCCTGTCGGATAATCCGCGTTTCTGCATCTCGGCCCTGCGACGCTACACGCCCAAGGATTTTGTCGCCATGGTCGAGCGGCACAATATCGCTTTTCACGAAAAGGCCCTCGGCCAGCTCTTTTGCGACGGGTCGGCCGGTCAGATCATCCGCATGTTGCTCGAAGAGATGGATGGCTATGGCATCAAGTTACGCCTTAAGTCGGTCATTGAAGATGTTGAAAAAACTGATGAAGGCTATCGAGTAACAGTTGAGGGCATGGACCATATCCACTGCAGCTCTGTGGTCGTGGCCACGGGCGGCAAGTCGATCCCCAAGATGGGGGCCACCGGCTTTGGCTATGATCTGGCCAAGCAGTTTGGTCTGCGTCTGACCAATATCCGTCCCGCCCTCGTGCCGCTCACCTTTGAAATTGGCCTATTGGAGCGGCTGTCCTCCCTGTCGGGTGTGTCGCTCGATGCGGTGATCGCCAGCGGCAAGACCAAATTCGCGGAGGCCATGCTCTTTACCCATCGCGGTCTGAGCGGCCCCTCGATCTTGCAGATCTCGTCCTATTGGCGTGAGGGCGACGAGATCGTGCTCGATATGGCCCCCGGCATCGATCTGTTTGAGGAGCTGCGCCGGGCCCGGACCGAGCAGGGGCGCCAAGCCATCCACACGGTGCTCGGCCATTTTATCCCCAAGCGCCTCGCCCAACTGATCGCCGATCTCGAAGGGGCCAGCGGGCCTATCGGTGACTTTTCGGACAAACGCCTGCGGGTTATCGCCAATGCGATCAAGGACTGGCACGTCAAACCGGTTGGCTCTGAAGGCTATCGCACGGCGGAGGTCACGCTTGGCGGTGTCGATACACGCGATCTAGAATCGCGCACGCTCGAGGCCAAGGATGTTAAGGGCCTCTATTTCATCGGCGAGGTGGTGGATGTCACCGGCTGGCTGGGCGGCTATAACTTCCAATGGGCCTGGGCCAGTGGCTGGAGTGCGGGGCAGACGGTTTAGAGATTTAGAAACAAAGCCTCCATTGATGCTACGCATCGCTTCCCCCAGAGGGGGAAGATTTACGGTCCCTTGATCTTCCCCCTCTGGGGGAAGTACCGGCGAAGCCGGGGTAGGGGGTTCTTTCTTTAAGAAAAAACAAGCAAGGCCCTCACCCAACCCTCTCCCACAGGGAGAGGGCTAAGAATGATTAGAAAAGCCCTCGCCCCCATTGGGGGAGAGGGTTGGGTGAGGGGGTCTTCATCTCCTCATCTTTCAGCGTGCCCTAGACCGCCACCGTCGGTCCGTGTGAAAGGTTCTGGGTCCCCGCCTTCGCGGGGAACGCGGAATTTGAGGCTCAGTAGCTCTCGACCAGTTCGTTGCGCTCATCGGGAGTCATGTGGCGCCACTGGCCCTCGGGCAGGTTGCCGAGGTCGAGCGTGCCGATGCGGGTGCGCAAGAGATCGACGACATAGAGGTCCACCAACTCGCACATCCGACGGATCTGACGATTGCGGCCTTCGCTGAGCACGAAGCGGAGCTGTTGTTCGCCGGTGCGTGTGACCTTGGCTTGGCGCAGTTGACGACCATCGAGGGCGAGGCCTCGGCGCAGGAGGTTCAGCTTGCGTTCGGTAATGTCGCCCTCGACCGTGACCTCATATTGCTTGGTCAGGACCGAGTCCGGGCCGATGATGGCCTTGGCCAGCACCCCGTCCTGCGACAGGATCAACAGCCCGCGCGAGTCCTTATCGAGCCGGCCAAGGGCCGGCAGACTGGCATCGACATCGGGGATGATCGGATCATCGCCAGAGCCGTCCTTTTCCCACAGGGCTTCGCGGGTCAAGAGTCGCGCGGCGGGAATCTGGTCGGCTTCGGGCTGGGCTGAGACAATGCCGATGGGCTTATGGAAAATGATACTCAACTGGGCGCTCAAGGCCCCTTCAGCGTCGCTGGCGAGGGTCAGGGTCTGGCCGGGTTCGATCTTGCGGCCCGCATCGGTAACCACCTCGCCATCAATGGAGACTAGGCCTTGCAGGATAAAGGCCTCGGCCTCGCGCCGCGAACAGACGCCGCTCTGACCCAGCCAGCGATTGATCCGTTGGGGTTCGGGCTCGTTATAGGTGCAGGTCCAGGCCATGGGGTGTCCGAACAGTCGTCAGCGCCTCACGACGCGGGAACCCTGTCTAGGCCTGCGCGGACTGAAATGGCAAGGGTGCGGGCCTATTCCTCGTCTGGATAGGGCCCGACCCCACCCTCAGCAATGAACTGATCGATCCGATCGGTCAGGACGGGCAGGGGAACCGAACCGAGCGACAGCACCGTGTCGTGGAAGGCGCGGATGCTAAAGCGGCTACCGAGGGCGGCCTCAGCCTTGGCGCGGCCCTTCTCGATCGCCATCTGGCCTAGATAGTAGGCCAGAGCCTGTCCGGGCCAACTGATATAGCGGTCGACCTCGGTATTGACCTCGCGTTCAGATAGGGCCGTGTGGCTGAGCAGGTAGGCTCTGGCCTGATCGCGGGTCCAACCCTTGGCGTGGATGCCTGTATCGACCACCAATCGCGCGGCACGCCACATCTGATAGCTCAGCATGCCGAACCGGTCGTAAGGGGTCTCATACAGGCCCATCTCGACGCCCAACTTCTCGCAATAGAGCGCCCAGCCCTCGCCAAAGGCCGAGATATAGGTTTGGCGACGAAAGGCCGGTTGGTCCTTATTTTCGCTAGCCAAAGGGATTTGGAAGGCATGGCCGGGAGCGGACTCGTGCAGGGTCAGGGCGGTCAGGGCATAGAGCGGCCGAGACGGCAGATCATATGTATTGAGCAGATAGACCCCCGGTCCCCCGCGACCGGCGGTGTAATAGGGCGCGATCTCATCCGGCACCGGGGTAATGGCAAAGCGCGAGCGGGGAAGGCGTCCAAACCAGCGGTCGGCCCGCCCGTCAAACTGCTTGGCGACCCAGGCGGCGCGGTCGAGCAGCGCTTGCGGTGTCGTGACATAGAAGCGGGGATCTTTGCGAAGGAAGGCGAGGAAGGCAGGCATGTCGCCTTGAAAGCCGGTCTCGCCCATGACCGCTTGCATCTGGGCCGAGATCAGATCCACCTGCTCCAGACCGATCTTGTGAATCTGATCCGGCGTCAGTTCGAGTGTCGTATAGTCGAGGATCTTGGCCTGATAATAGGCCTTGCCATCGGGAAGGCTTTCGGCGGCGAGGGTCTCGGTGGCCTTGGGCAGATAGTCGTCCTTGAGGAAGGCCAAGAGCTTAATGTGCGCCGGGATGACCTGATCGCGAATGACGGCAATGGCCTGGGCGCGAAGGGCCTCTTGCTCAGCGGCCGAAAGGCTGGCGGGCAGGGTTTTGAAAGGTTGATAGAAGATGGTGTCGGTAGGCGAGGCCGCCTGCGCGATCACCGCAACGCTGGCCTCGCGCCCCATCAATGTCACCTTGGGCGGGGTAAAGCCGCGCGCCAATCCGGCCCTCATATTGGCCTCTGATTGCTCGAAATAGCTGGGCCAAGTCTGCATCTGGGCGATGAAGTTGCGATAGTCTTGCACTGTCTTAAACGGCTTTCGCGCCGTCGAGGCCATTTCGCTCCAGAAGGCACTGTCCGAGTTGAACGGGGCCTCATAGTCCTTGAACCTCTGGATATTGGCCAGGGTTGTGATCTGAAGGCGATAGACCCCGTAATCGGCCCGCGCCTTGGCGGACAATTGATCCACCCGGACCTTTGACAGCTTGGCGAGGGTGGCATCCCAATAGGCCAGCCTTGCGGCTTGGCTCTTCTCATCAATCTGAGGCATGCGCTCGCGGATCGGACCGTCCCAGCTGTCGGCGATCAGTTGGGCGTCGCGCCATGCCCATTCGGTCTCATAGATCGCCTCAAACTGGGCATCCGCAGAGGTGCGCGCCATCGCGGGTGTCGACAGACCGGCCCACAGCAGGAGGGCTATCACAGCCAAGACGGATCGTAAGCGGTGCATGGGTAGTCCTTAGAAACCTAGCGCTTCACGGCGGGCGAGAGGCCCGATGGATCGATCATCATGCCGTGGACCTGCATATTATGACTATGGGCCAATTGATGCAGAGCAAAGGCGGTTTGCATAGCGCTGGTTCGGCCTTGCGCATCTTGGGCGGCATTGACCGCCTCCTTGGCCAGTTTCAGGGCAAAGAGCGGCTTTTGCGCAATGCGGTTGGCCATGGCGAGGGTGAAGTCTGCGAGGCTTTCAGGCGGCACGACATGGTTGACCATGCCCAGCTTTTCGGCGTCCTTGGCGCTGAGCCAATCGGCGGTGAACAACATCTCTTTGGCCTTGCGTGAGCCCAGTTCCCAAGGATGGTTGAACATCTCAACCCCGCCGACGCCCATGGCGACCGTATTGTCCCAGAACGAAGCGTCCTCGGAGGCAATGATGATGTCGCAGGGCCAGATCAGCATCAGGCCGCCCGCGATGCACTTGCCCTGAACCTGAGCGATGGTTGGCTTGGGAAGGTTGCGCCACCGCTCGCTAAAGCCAATATAGATCTCCTTCTCACGGGCCATCTGGGCTTCAGCGCCTGCACAGCCAAAGCCGCACCAGGTTCCGACGGTCTGAAACTCCGCCATGGTCTCCAGCGCACCCTGTTCGCGCAGGTCGTGGCCGGATGAGAAATGCGGACCCGCCGCCGCCAGAATGATGACCTTGATGTCATTGTCCTGCGCTGCCCGATCAAAGGCCTGATTAAGCTCATAGAGCATGCGGGTGTCTTGGGCGTTACGTGTCTCAGGCCGGTTCAGCACCAGCCGGGCCACGTGCGGGGCGGGGGTCTCATAGATCACGGTCTGGTACATGGTCTTCCTCCCAAAGGGTTTGCCGAGGATTGGCTCCTCGTGCGCTGACCCATGCTGGCATGAAACCCTCGGCAAAGACCACTGCCAACCGCAAGGCGCGGACTGGAAAGGATCAGGCTTGTGCGGTGTCTGCCCTGTCGCCATAGTGTCCCTAATCAATGATAAGGCAGGAAACATCATGGGTCAGTCTCAGCTCGTTATTCGCAACGGTCGCATTGTCGACGGCACCGGTGCCGAGGGCTATTTCGGCGATGTCGCTATAAGGGATGGCAAGATCGTTGCCGTTGGCGCAGGCATCGAAGCTGGCGACCACGAGATCGATGCCAAGGGCATGATTGTTGCGCCCGGCTTTATCGACATTCACACCCACTATGACCCGCAGATCTGCTGGGACCGTCTTGCAACGCCGAGCTTGGAGCATGGGGTCACAACTGTGGTGATGGGCAACTGTTCGCTCAGCCTCGCGCCGGTTCGGCCCAATGGCTCGGCCAAGCTGATCAAGATGTTCGAGAAGATCGAGGATATCAAACAGCCGACCTTCGCCGCTGCCGTGCCCTTTTCGTGGGAAAGCTTTGGCGACTATCTGGACCATATCCGTCCGGGTCTTGGCATCAATATCGGGGCCTTGGTCGGCCATTCGGCGCTGCGTTACTATGTGATGGGCAGCGATAGCCAAGAGCGTACCGCCACCGATAGCGAAATTGACGAGATGTGCCGCCTGATGGAAGAGGCCATGGCCGCTGGCGCCTTGGGCCTGTCGACGTCTTATGTCGACATTGATGAGAATGGACGTCCTGTCCCAAGCCGCCTCGCCGACATGCGCGAGAAGGTGGCGCTCTGTAAGGCCATGGCCAAGAGCGGACGCGGCGTTTTGCAGACCGTGCCCTATTTCATCGATATTGAGCAGCAGTTGGCCAATATTGAAGAGCTTGGCGATATCAGCCTGGCCAGCGGCGTGCTCTGTTCGGTCGCTCCGATCACCTATAGCCCGGTTGCGCCTGAGAACTGGAAGCGTTCACTGGCCAAGCTGGAAGAGCAGCAAAAGCGCGGGGCCAAGGTCTTTGGTCAGTCCATGCCGCGAAGCTTTGATATGAACATCATTTTGGCGGAAACCTCGTTCCTGCTCTACGGCCTTCGCAAGTGGGACCGCTTGATGCAGATGCCCTTGGCCGAGCGGTTGGCAGGTTTTGCGGATCCCGCCGCCCGTGAGGTGCTGGTGGCCGACGCGGCGCGGATGTTGCCTCTGTTTTGGAACATGCTGATCGGGCGGGTCTATGCGGCTGAAAATGAGCAATATCTGGGGCGTAAGCTCTGTGACATTGCCGAAGAGGCGGGCAAGTCTGTGCCGGACATGTTGCTCGACATAGCCGTGGCTGATGGGCTTCGCACCGAGTTCCAAATTCGCAATGTCATCCATGCTGACCCTGAAATGGTCTCGCAGATCCTAGACCATCCCTTGATCCATATCGGCGCTTCGGATGCCGGGGCTCACGTCACCCAGTTCTGCGGCGCAGGCGACACGACCGACATGCTCGAGCGCTATGTGCGGACCTTCGGCAAGATGACGCTCGAGCGGGCCATCTATCGCATGACCGGCGAACCGGCCAAGGATTGGGGTATTCGTGAGCGTGGTACGCTTCAAATCGGTCAGGCCGCTGATGTGGTGATCTTCAATGCCGAGACGGTCGGGCGCGGCGACGAGATCTTCGTTGGCGACTTCCCCGGTGAAGCCAACCGCTATGTCCGCCATGCTACCGGCATCGACAAGGTCATCGTCAATGGTGCGGTCGTGCTGGATCGCGGCGAATATACGGCCTCGCGTCTAGGCCAGATTATCTAAGGCGAGGCGGTCGGGTCCTACTGTACGGTAAAGCTAAAGGACCCGACCATCTCGTGGCCGCTTTCGGCGCGCCATTCGACGATATATTGCCCGGGCGAGAGGGGCCGTACGGGGATCGTCACCGTCTTGACCATGGTGGTGGGCAGGGCGGCGTTGAGCGGCACCCGCTGACCGGCGGTGGTTCGAAGCTGAACCGACCGAAAGACCATCGCGTGAGATAGGGTGAGCGACAGGTTCGCGGGAGAACCTTTCACGGTCGCGCCATCGGCGGGGGTGGACGCGTCGAGCGTCATGACCATCACATGGGCCTTGCCGGGCTTGGCACCCTTGGATGAAGACGGCATCTGCATCTTCGACATATCGTGGCCCGCATGGGGGTCTTTGGCCGCTTGAGCCAGTGCGCCGGACGCGGCGAGGCTCGATGCCAAGGCAAGAATGGCGAAGGATCGGTTCAAATGGGTGCTCATGTCAGATGTCCAATCCTAAGCAGGTTTGCGGTGTGGGGTGCCGAAGTCAGGGTCTGTGCTGACCCGTTTAGCCACTGTGCCCTTGGGCTGAACGTACCAGCCGGGATCGCTATAGTCACCGGGCCGGATGTCGTCGCGAACCTTTAGGACCGTGAACATGCCGCCCATCTCAAGATTACCGAACGGTCCCTTACCGGCCATCATGGGCAGGGTATTGGGCGGGCCTTGGTGGCCTGCATCCGTATGCTCTTGATGCTCCGCCATTCCATTCTGGCCCATGGCCATATAGCCGGGCAGGATCTTTTTGATCCGCGCTTCAAGTCCAGACTGATCGACGCCGGTTGGATTGGGAATGTCGTGACCCATGGCGTTCATGGTGTGATGGGACATATGGCAATGGAGCGCCCAGTCGCCCGGTACAGCGGTGAACTCAATATCGCGCATCTGACCGACACCGACCGTAGAGGTCACCTCGCGCCGCCACTGAGATTGAGGCCAGCGCCCGCCATCCGAGCCTGTTTCCACAAACTCAACGCCATGCAGATGGACCGGATGGTTCCACATGGACAGGTTCCCGATCCGAATACGAACCCGCTCTCCGGTGCGCGCCACCAAAGGCTCGATGGCGGGGAAGACCTTTGAATTGAAGCTCCAAAGATCGAAATTGACCATCACCGAGGGATCTGGCCGCCAGGTTCCAGGATGCAGCGCCCAATTATGCAGGATGAAGCCATAGTCGCGATCAACCGGCACCGCCTCACCGGCCTTGGGATGGATGATGAACAGACCCATCATGCCATAGGCGAGCTGCGTCATCTCATCGGCATGGGGATGATACATGTGGCTGCCATGTTGGCGCAGGGTGAATTCGTAGGCGAAGGTCTCTCCGGGTAGAATGTGCGGCTGGTTCAGTCCGCCGACGCCGTCCATGCCATTGGGCAGGATCAGGCCGTGCCAATGGACGGTCGTATGTTCCTTGAGCCGGTTGGTGACAAAGATCCGGACACGGTCACCCTCGACCGCCTCGATCGTGGGGCCGGGCGTCGTGCCATTATAGCCCCAGCAGGTCGCCTCTGATCCCGGGGCAAAGCTGTGCTGGATTTCCTCGGCAACCAGATGAAACTCCTTGATGCCGTCCTTCATGCGCCAGGGCAGGGTCCAGCCATTGAGGGTTCGGACAGGCTTGAATCGTCGATCCGATGGAGCGTCAGCGGCGTTGGCGCGGCTTACGGGTCCGGCGGTGGCGGCTAGGGCTGCGGTGCCGGTGGCCAGCATGATGTCGCGGCGGCTTATGGTCATGGTTGGCCTGCGTGATCGTGATCGTGCTGGGTCATGGGCGCGGAACCTGAAGGCTCCAACATATCGGACGCACTGGGCCCCACCTCCAGAGTGTCGGGTGTGCTGGGCAGTCTTGTGCCGACCAAGCGGGTCAGTTCCACGCGGGCGAGCCAGAAGTCGCGCACGGCCTCGATATAGCCCTCATAGGCCTCATATTCGCGGGTCTTGGCCTCAATCAGGCCGAAGACGCCGAGCAGCATATAGTTTTGCTGTTCTTGGCTGCGGGCGACGATGGTTTGGCGCTGGGGGATCAGGCCGTCACTGTGCAGAGCGACCACCTGACGGCGACGCTGGAGTTCATCGGCCCGCGCGGCGATTTGGTGGCTGAGGTTCAAGCGGATCTGCGCCGATTGAGCCTTGGCAAGGTCGCGTTTGGCGTTAAGGCGCGCCGTCTTGGCCTGTCCTTGATTGAAAATCGGTAGTTCAAGGTCAAGGCTAGGTCCGCTGGCGCGAACGCCTTCAGGGTCACGCTCGCGTTCCAATCCGAGCGCTGTGTCCCCCAGCCACCAGGTCGCCCGCCGTGTCGCGGTTACCTGATGCCAAATAAAGAGGTCTTGGTCTGCGGCCATCAAGGACAGATTATGGCTCAAGGCTAGGGATTGAAGCTCATCGACCCTGTCATCATTCTCAGTCGGCAGGGGTAGGGCCGAGCTCAGCGCCCAGAGGGGATCGGTCGGGCTGAGGCCGATGAGAGTGTCGAGATTGGCCCGCGCCGCCTTGGCGCTCACGTCGGCCTGCTGCGCGGCGATCAGGGCTTGGCTGGCGGCGGCCTGTTCATGGCTCAAATCCAGCTCGGTAATATTGCCCGCGTTGAAATAGCGTTCGGCCAGATCGGCAGAGGTCTGGAGGGCGGCTGCAACCGCGTTTCGCATCAGCGCGGCCTGCTCGGCGGCGACGGCCTGATACCAAGCCGCTTCCACATCCAACTGCACGTCCAATAGGGCGCTTGCCAACTGGTAGCGGGCGCGGGCTCTGGCCTGATTGGCCAGGTTGAGGCGTACGGGAAGGAGGATAAGGTCCGCGACAGGCAGGGTTAGGCTTTGGGCTTCAGACTTAGCGCCGCTGGCCCTTAAGCTGCTGAGGCCGAGGCGCGGATTGGCGATCTCTATGGCTTCCAGAATATCAGCCTGATCGAGACCGAGTTGGCCATAGATCAGCGCTAATTTCGGGCTTTTGACGATGGCCATCTGCACGGCGCTGTCTAGCGTCATGGGCTTGGCCATCATTTGCGCCAAGGCCTCGTCGCCTTTGCCAACGGTCACGGCCTTCCGGTCTAGGAGCAGACCGCTAATGGCCGCTTGATCCTGTCCGGCGGGTACGGTCGCGCAGGCTGAAATAGCCACTGCCAGCAGAGGCAATGTCGCGGCCAGCAAGGCAGGTTTAAGCCACAGGTGACTAAGATTGGCCATGGAGCCTAACCTAGTGCGATTGGAGGACGATGAACAGGGCAGGGTGGATTGACCCCTTCAGACCCTTTCAATCTGGCCAAAATGGTCACAGTTGCTCCTCGAAAGCTGTTTTCCGTCGAATTGATTGCAGGCTAACGGCGATTACCGCTTCAATCTTTGGGACAGCCGTCATAGTTTGACCGCCTATCTAAAAACCTCAGGAGAGTCCTATGCGCGACGCCGTTATCGTTTCTTATGCCCGGACGGGCCTGGCCAAGGCTGGCCGGGGCGGGTTCAATGTGACTGCCCCCATGTCGATGGCGGCCCACGCGATCAAGCACGCTGTGGCGCGCTCGGGCGTAGAGGCGGACTTCGTCGAAGACTGCTATCTGGGCAACAATGCCCACGCAGCGCCAAATATCGCGCGTCTGGCCGCTCTATTGGCCGGCATGCCCAAGACCACGGGCGGCGTCTCGATCAACCGTTTCTGCTCGTCGGGCCTTCAGTCCATCGCTATGGCCGCCAACCACATCCGGGGTGACAATGCTGATTGCGTCGTCGCTGGCGGCGTTGAGAGCATCTCGATCCAAGGCGGCGGCATGCCGCGCGAGTCCATCGATCCTGAACTGGCGAACATCGCGCCTGCGATCTTCATGGCCATGATCGACACGGCCGACATCGTTGCTCAGCGTTACGGCCTGAGCCGTGACTATCAGGACGAATATTCGTTGGAATCTCAGCGCCGCATGGCCGCTGCCCAGAAGGCTAACCTGTTCGCCGACGAAATCGTGCCGATGGCGACCAAGATGAAGGTCGTCAATAAGGAAACCAAGGAAGAGAGCTTGGTGGACTATGTGGTCGACCGTGACGAGTGCAACCGTCCTGAAACCACGCTCGAAGGCCTGGCCTCGCTTAAGCCCGTCATGGGCGAAGGCAAGTTCGTCACCGCCGGTAATGCCTCGCAACTGTCCGATGGTGCCGCCGCCGTGGTGCTGATGGAAGCCAAGGAAGCTGAGCGTCGCGGTCTTGAGCCCTTGGGCCGTTTCGTGTCGTGGGCCGCTGCCGGTTGCGAGCCTGACGAGATGGGCATTGGTCCGGTGTTCGCCGTGCCAAAGCTGCTGAAGCGTCAGGGCCTGACGGTCGACGATATCGACCTGTGGGAACTGAACGAAGCCTTCGCCTCGCAGTGCCTCTATAGCCGCGACAAGCTCGGCATCGATCCTGCTAAGTACAATGTCAATGGCGGTTCGATCTCGATTGGTCACCCCTTCGGCATGACGGGTGCACGCTGCACCGGTCACCTGCTGCAAGAAGGTCGTCGTCGCGGTGCCAAGTGGGGCGTTGTGACCATGTGTATCGGTGGCGGCCAAGGCGGCGCCGGTCTGTTCGAAATCTTCTAAAATAGTTTGACCTAACGACCCCAGACGGCTGACTTCCAGCCGTCTGGGTGATCGGTCCTAAGGGACCAGAACAGCGGCGATGGTCCGCTCGATCAGCCAGAAACTGGCCAATCCTCCAATCACATATGCCGGTGCATAGGTCGAAACCGTCCCATAGCTGGCGGGAAGATGGTGTCTCACGCGGCGCAGGCCGATGATGACGCCGACGGCCAGGGCTATGAAGACCATCTGCCCGATCTCAACCCCGACATTGAACAGCAACAGGGCCGGAACCGTGCTGCCTGCGGGCAAACCGACCGAACTTAGGGTTCCGGCGAAGGCTAGGCCGTGGAGCAGGCCGAACATGAAGGCGACAAGCCAAGGCTTCTGGCGGGTAAGGGTGGTAATGGTCATGTCTCGCCTTGGGATCAGTTCATAGGCGACAAAGATGATGCTGAGGGCGATCAGGGCCTCGATCAGGGCGCTGGGCACCTGAACCAGACCCAAGGCGGCCAGCGCCAAGGTGATGCTGTGGGCGACGGTAAAGGCAGTTACAGTCTGAAGAATCTTCCAGTTGGTTCCGACCAGCAACAGCAGGCCGAGGACAAACAGAAGGTGATCAAAGCCGGTCAGAATGTGCTCGAACCCCAATCGCAGATAGGCCGGGGTCGACAGTCCCTTCGGTCCGCTAAGGCCCAGCACCATGGACGGTGCCGAGGGGCGCAGGACGGCGGTGATGGTCTTGCCGCTTGGTGAGGTCACACTGACCAGAACGTCCGTGACCGATTCTGAAAGCCCTTCGACGGTGAGGGTCTGTTGATCCAAGGGAGCACCGCCCTTGACCGACCAGCGCTTAATGATCTTGCCGGGTTCTAAGGACTGCGCCGTGGGCTCCTTATTCAAGCTGCCGCTTGAAAGGTGAGGGGCGAGGCGGATGGCCATATTGCCGACTGCGGGCTGTTTCCACACGGCCTCATAGGTGCCGGGCGTGGTTTCAGTGATCTGTAAGGCTGCGGGTCTAATCTCGTGGGCGAGGCTGGCATTTGCCAAAACCACCGATAGGACAGAGCCTATCATCATGGCGGCGGCACTTTTGACAAGGTTTCCAACAGATTTCGGCATGAGCCATGTAAAAAACTTCGAATTCGCCACGATCAATGCACCTTTGTTTGCGCGGCGACTTTGACAGCGACCGAAGGGCAGGGCAATGTTTGCGATAGAGCTCAGGCAGTCTGCTCCTACGGGTTCAGCAACAGACCTGATGGGCAAGGATTGTTAGGGGCGAGACCATGGGCAACAGATGGCGCACGACAGCAGGAAGCCTCACAGCAATGGCTGTGGTTCTAGCGGCTTTCCCAGGTTCCACAGCAGGGTCGGGTTCGGCCGTCACCGGGCCCGGCGCGGCAAAGGCTCCGGTTGCCGCCAAGAAGGCGACGGCACCCACCCGTCTGCCCGGCTATAACACCGAGCGGAACGCCTATTTTGGTGACCTGCACGTTCACACCAAGCTGTCCTTTGACGCCTACATCTTCAACGTCCGCGCATCACCGGATGATGCCTATCGCTTTGCGAAGGGCGAAACTCTGGGCCATTCGAGTGGCTTCAATATTCGGCTGTCCGGTGGCCCCTTGGACTTCGTCGCCGTAACGGACCACGCTGAATATATCGGCGCTTTGCAAGAGGCCGCCGATACCAACAGTCCTCTGAACAAGCTGCCCATCGTTGATGGCCTGTTCAGTGCCGATCCGGTCAAGATTGGTGCGGCCTTCACGCGCATTGTTGAAGCCATGGGTGCCAACAGCCTACCAAAAGAGTTTAGCGATAAGCGCATTGCATCGAAGGCGTGGAACGAGATCCGTGACTCTGCCGAACGACATAATGACCCTGGCCGCTTTACGACCTTTGTGGGCTATGAGTTCACCTCAGCGCCCGATGGCCGGAACCTTCACCGCAACGTCATTTTCAAGAACGCCAAGGTGCCAGAGCTTCCCTACTCAGCTGTGGAGTCTCAGGACCCTGAAAATCTTTGGCTGCAGATGGACACTTGGCGCAAGGCTGGTGTCGAGGCGCTCGCTATCCCGCACAATATGAACGGCAGCGATGGCTTGATGTATGAGCAAACGCGCCGCGATGGGCGGGCCATGGACAAGGCCTATGCCGACCTGCGCATGCGCAATGAGCCCCTTGCCGAAATGACCCAGATCAAAGGGACATCCGAAACCCACCCCTCCTTGTCACCGAATGATGAGTGGGCAAATTTCGAGATCATGGAAAGCTATATTGGCCGCGCCAAAGCGATCACCAAGTTCTCCGGTGGCTATGTTCGTGACGCCTTGAAGGCCGGGATCCTTATGCAGGACAATAAGGGCTTCAACCCCTTCAAGTTCGGCTTTATCGGCGCCAGTGACACGCACAATGCCGCTCCAGGCTCGGTCGAAGATCGCAACTATTTCAGTAAGGTCGGTCGCACAGACGGCAGGCCTGAACAGCGGGGTTCTGTTCCCGCGGAGGGTCGAAAGACTTGGGATATTCCAACCGCTGATCCGAACCGAAATTTGGGGCGGTTCCAATCTTGGGGGGCTTCGGGCCTAGCCGGGGTTTGGGCGGAAGAAAATAGCCGTGATGCGATCTATACGGCCATGCGCCGCAAGGAGACCTTCGCGACTTCGGGACCACGCATGCGGGTTCGGTTCTTTGCGGCCTATGACTATCCCCAGAACATCTTAAAGCGCTCTGATCTGGTCACGGTTGCCTACCGCAGCGGCGTGCCAATGGGCGGCGATCTGATGCCGTCCAAGGGTAAGGCTCCTGAATTCATCCTCTGGGCCATGCGCGATCCCAATTCGGGCTATCTGCAACGCGCGCAGATCGTCAAGGGATGGGTCGAGAACGGCGTCGCCAAGGAAGCCGTGTTTGATGTGGCCTGTTCGGACAATCTCGCAATCAATCCGGCGACGGGCCGTTGCCCGGACAATGGGGCCAAGGTCGATTTGAGCACCTGTGAGCCGACCAAGTTCAAGGGCGATGCGGAAATGCGGACCCTGTGGCGCGACCCAACCTTCAAGCCTAATCAGCGGGCCTTCTACTATGCCCGTGTGCTTGAGAATCCGTCCTGCCGTTGGTCAACATGGGATGCTATTCGCAACGGCACCCCGCCGAACCCAACGCTACTCCCGACCATTCAGGAGCGCGTCTGGTCATCTCCCATCTGGTATGCCCCCAGTCTCTAGACCTCAGGGGCCAGTGTGACCGAGTCATTGTCTAAACTGAGCCCCGTCCGTGCGTTGATCGTGCGGGCTGGGCGTGAACCGCTGGTCCATTTCCTATTGATCGGCGCGGTGCTGTTCATCGGGATATTGGCGGCTCGATCGCTCCAGAAACCCGTCGTACGGATTGATGCGCAGGAGCTTGGCCAATTGGCCGGTTATTGGTCTACTCAGATGCAGCGCGACCCAACCAATGAGGAGCTGCAAGGCATCATCCATGAGCGGGTGGACGAAGAGGTCCTAGCTCGTGAGGCCCTTCGCCTGGGTCTCGACAAGGATGACATGATCGTGCGTCGGCGCTTGGCCCAGAAAATGACCTTTGCCAGTGAAGATACGGCCAATTTGCCTGAGCCGGACGAGGCCGCCCTGAAGGCCTTCTTCGAAAAGACCAAGGCCGACTATCAAGCACCGCCGCGTGTCACCTTCCGCCACCAATTCTTCAATTCAGACCGGGGCAAGGATCAAGCCCTTGAGCGCGCCAAGGCTGCGCTGGGTAATGTAAGTGCCGGTCAGGGTGACCCTCTTGGCGAGCCGTTTCTTCTGCCGCTTAGCTACAGTGATGCCAGCCTGATCGATCTCAACAAGGACTATGGACAGGACTTTGCCGGGGTCTTGCTGACCGCGCCCCTGAACCAATGGTCTGGTCCGATCGCATCGGCCTATGGCTATCACCTGATCAAGGTCGATTCCCGCATCAGCGCCAAGACACCCACCTTGGATGAGGTCCGGTCTGATGTGTTGGCCGCCTATCAGGAGCAGGCTCGAAAGGCCCGTAATGCGGCCTTTTTGGATGGCTTGCGCGAGAAATATCGTGTTGAGATCAGCGGTATACCGCAGACTGTTCTTACTCTGCCTTAGGCCAATTGATCGCGAGAGACGCTTGTTCTCAGCCTAGATGAAGCTGTCGGTGAGCCATTTAGATGCGACATCGACAGGCATGGCCTTGGCCCAGAGATAGCCTTGGCCAAGCTCGAAGCCCATCTCTTGCAGGGCCTTGAGCTGTTCTGGAGTCTCAACCCCCTCGGCGACGACATCAAGCCCGCAGGCCTGCCCGAGCGCCAGAACCGTTGCGCATAGGGCGTCGGCCTGTCGATCCTGTCCAATCAGTTTCACGAAGCTCTGATCGACCTTGATAATGTCGAAGGGAAGGGAGCGCAGATAGTTCAACGAGGCGTAGCCGGTCCCAAAGTCATCAAGAGCGAGTTTCAGTCCCGCCTCATGCAGTTCCATCAGCGCGCGACGACCGGCACCATCGCCATCTAGCCACTGGCTTTCAGTCAGTTCGAGGCAAAGACGGGCTGGATCAGCCCCAAACCGGGCCAGGCTGTCCAATACCTGCTCCGTGGTTCCGACCTTCAAGAGTTGCGCGACGGAGATATTGACGTTGACCGACAGCCCCTTGAGCGGGTCGCTGGGATCTGCCACCGCTTTGCAGGCCGCTTCAAACATCTTCAAACCGATGCGGTGAATCTGGCCGCTTTCTTCCGCAACAGCGATAAGATCTTGGATCGGCACCGTTTTGAGCTTCTCATCGGTGATCCGCATCAGCGCCTCGAAACCCTTGGCGCGTCCGGTCGTGAGGTTCATGATCGGCTGATAGAAGGGCTGAATGGCATCTGTCTCGAGCGCTACTTCGAGCATCTTGCGGATGCTGCGTCCGCTCTTGGCGCGGGCAGCGAGGGTTTGGTCCGCAATAACGATCATATCGCCGCCCAGTTTCTTGGCGACGCGAGTGGCTTCATCAGCCATAATTAGGATCATGTCCAAATCACTGGTGTCATGGTCATAGGTCGACAGACCGCAGGAGAAGGTGATCTGAAGGTTCAGTTCGGCCATCTCGAAGCCTATTGCCATATCATTCGCCAACTCGACCACCAGAGCCTTTGTGTCGGCCATGGCAAGAGGAAGGAAGGCAACAAATTCGTCACCGTCGAACCGGATCAATAGCTCGGCGCAATCCAATCGTTCGCGCATCCTTGTGGCGATCTGGGCGAAAATCACGTCGGTTTGGGCGTGACCAAACTGTTGCCGCACAGGCTTGAAGCGATCAAGATCGATGAAGGCCAAGGTGAGGGGAGATCCGGTCGCGACGGCGCGATTGACAATATCTTCGCCCTGCTCGATCAGAAGGTTACGGTTGCCGAGGCCCGTGTGGGCATCGTGAGTGGCCAGATAGCGGGACCGTTCCTCATCACGATGACGCTCTGCGGCAATGGTTGCCAGCTGGTGGAAATCCTGCGCGAACGAGATGTCTATCGCCCGTTCCGACGACCAGGTCGTGGGGTAATACATGCCAAACACGCCCAGTAGAGAGCCGTCCCGCCCATCCAATAGCGGCGTCGACCAGGCGGAGCGAATGCCATATTCTTGGCAAACACCGATAAAATCGATCCAGAGGGGGTCTTCGAACACATCAACGCTGACGATCGGTTCACGGGTGAAGGCGCAGGTGCCGCAACTGCCCATGTTTGGGCCTGGGACCATGCCCTCAACGATCTCGGCAAAGGAGCTGGGCAGACGGCTATAGCCGCCCGCGCGCAGAACCTGAGATGCGGGGTCGAAATAGAGAATAGAGGCGGACATGTCGGGAAAGGCATCTTCGGCCAGCCGCGCGATTTCAGACAGGGTTTCTTTGAGCGAGGCGTTACGGGCAACCAGTTCGAGGACCCGCTGTTGACCTTGAAGCAGAGCTTCGGGACTGAGGAGTCGATCCTTGAGCGTTTCTAAGCTGGCCCTCAGACGATTTTGGCCATCACGCAAGGCCTTAGGCGATAGGGCTATATTGGAACTCGCGGATAGGTTCATGATCGGGATGCGCCTCTGTTGTGTGCATCCAAATCGCGGACAACGATAGTTGTCAATATTAAAGCTCTAAAATACGGTATTGTTTATATAGGTCGCCAATCCGAAATTGAGTTTGGCCATCAAGGGTAGATGCTTACTATTCTCGATCCGCACCGATCAAAATGGACTTGCCCGTCGCGCCGGGTTGAAAACTCAAAACCAAGAGATAAACACCAAGAAAAGCGGATCCGAGAAAAAAGGCTAGAACCGCCAATCCAAGACCCTTGGGGCTGAACCGGTTGCGCCATGCGACCCACACCGCCGATAGGGCCAGCATGAACATAAAGTCGAGATTGAACTGCCCCGCCCATTGTAACTTGGCCATGTCTCCGAAGAAGACTTGGAACAGCGTAAACCCGTCTGTGCTGAGGACCTTGCCGGTATAGGCCGTAAGGATGATCAGGATCAGACCGAGCATCACGCGAAAAGCCAACATTGTCTCAACCTCTACCCTTGTAAGACTCACAGACTAGGGCCGGGTCATGGGCGGTGGCAATAACCTTCGAGGTTATGGCCTCGGTCAATCTGCTGAAGGCGCTGGCCCCAGCACCGTATCTGCCCAAGGCGCGCGATCTTCCTTTCCACCGAAGAAGTCCGGATCGAGGATCGCGTCCTTCATCGACACCTGCACGCTCGGCCCGCGAGGAAAGGCGGTGAGGGCGGCAGAAAGCGTCTTGACCAGTTCGGGGCGGCTTTTGGCGAGGTCGGTTTTTTCGCTGGGGTCCTGCTCAACATTATAGAGCGCCTCAGGGGCACCATCGATGCGAACCAGTTTCCACGGATAGCGATAATAGGCCTCGTCTTGACCCAGACCTTTGCTGGCCTGAATGACATAGTCCGATACGGGCAGGGACTTGGCCTTGGTGAGGGCGGGCCACAGGCTCCGCCCATCCAAACGCGAGGGAACCTTTAGCCCAGCGCCCTGCATCAAGGTCGGCAAAACATCCTGCGCGGTGATCATCTGGGCCGAGGTCTTCGGGGAAAGCTTTCCTTGCCAATAGACGAAGGACGGCACCCGTGCGGCGCCTTCATGGACCGTCGCCTTGGCGCCTTTGAGCGGCAGATTGTCAGACCCACCTTCAATATTGTTGACCCTCATGAACTCCATAAAGCGCGGCGTCAATTTGGTTCCGGCCGCAGCCTCCATCTTGGCGATCTGCTGTCCAAGGACGTTAAAGGATGGTGGCGGCGAAGCGATCAGGCCGCCATTGTCGCTCATGAACCAGATGATCGTATTGTCGAGCATGCCTTCGGATTTCAGCGTTTCGACGAGCCGACCAATGGCCGAGTCCAATTCTGTCACCATGGCCGCATGGACACGCCTGTGCGGGTTCTTGATATCCGCATATTGCGCGATGGCCGCTTCTGGGGCCTCGTTTGGCAGGTGCGGCGCGCCAAAGGCGGCGTAGAGCATCAGGGGGCGGCTCTTGTTGCGGCCGCGAACCAGCTTGATGGCCTCGGTCGTGATGAGATCGGTGGAATAGCCCTCTTCGCGCAGGGTCTTGCCATTGCGCTGCCAGTCAAGCCCACCGCCGTGGACGTGGTCCCAATAGCCAATGCCGCCGTTCAAAGACCCATAGAATTGATCGAACCCACGTTCAGTCGGCAGATAGGCCCTCTGACGCCCTCCCAAGTGCCACTTCCCGGTCAAGAAGGTCTGGTAATTGGCCTCTTTGAGATATTGCGGGAGCAGCTTTTCGCTCAAGGGCAGGCCGGTTGGCGCGAGTTTCGACAGGGGCTGAACCACGCCCAACCGCATTGGCGAGCGGCCCGTCATCAGGGCTGTGCGGGTGGGGCTGCAGCTCGGCTGTGCGTAGTATCGATCCAGGATGACACCCTTGGCGGCTAAGGCATCGATGTTGGGGGTCTTGATCTCACTGCCGTGATAGCCGACGTCGCGCCAGCCCATATCGTCGGCAAGGATGATGACGATGTTAGGATGGCTCAGAGCCGCCGTTTCGCTGCTGCTACCGCGCGTTGACATTGAAGCCGCAGTCGTGTTTGGCGTCTGACAGCTGGAAAGGCTGACCATGGCCGCGATGGCCATAAGGCTCGCCGCCGTTTTTGAACCGATCATCCAATCCCCCTTGTTCGCCCGTAAACCGACCTTAGCGCACCATAAAATGACAGCACCCTCAATTCCAAGGACAATCTATTTTTTGTGGTCTTCCCATCGGCTTTGTCGAGGCCCGATATAACTTATTGACAAGATCCTCAGATTTTCTAAGCCTGAATTTCTAATCCATTAGGGCGAAGACCATGACCACAGATGTTAAAATCACCGATGCGGGCCATGTCCGCACCATCCTTCTGAACCGCCCTGAAAAGAAGAATGCCTTGAGCGATCAGCTGGCTTGGGGTGTGGTTGAGGCCATCGAGGCGGCGGCGCGTGATGATAATGTCTGGGTCATTGCCTTGACCGGGAGCGGCGACTCCTTCTGCGCGGGGCTCGACCTTTCAGCCCCTGAGAAGTTTTCGCCCCTGACGGCTCAGTCGGCACAGTTGGACGACATCCATTGGGTCGGCCAGTTCCTGCTGTCGATGCGCAAGCGCTGCGACAAGCCCATCGTCGGCGGCATCAATGGCGTGGCGGTTGGGGCGGGCTTGGGCCTCGCTATGGCCACTGATGTTCGATTGATCAGCCGCAGCGCCCGGCTGATGGCGGGCTATACCCGCATTGGCGGTTCACCCGATGCAGGCCTGACCATCACCCTGCCTCAGGCCATGGGCTATGAACCCGCCCTGCGGTTCATGATGGAGAACCGAACGGTTATTGGCGACGAGGCGGTCGCCCTCGGCATGGCCGGTGAGGCGGTAGACGCGGATCGGTTTACCGAGCGCTTGGCGGAATATTGCGAAGAGCTGTGCCAATGGTCGCCGATCACTCTGCGCCTGCTCAAGCGCGGCATGACCAAGTCGCTCGAGACCTTAGATCTAGAGCAGCAGCTTCGTTATGAGCTGACCAATATCCGCATGGCCTTTGGAAGTGATGATGGAAAAGAAGCCCGTAAGGCCTTCTTTGAAAAGCGTAAACCCAATTTCACGGGTCGATAGGAGGCGGACTAGTTGTCCGCCAAACTGTCCGCGATCTGTTTGATCTTTGGCAGAATCTCGAGGAAGGCGGCGGCGATGTCTGGGTCAAAATGCTGCCCGGCGCCCTTGGTGATGATGTCGACCGCCACCTCGTGCGCCATGCCGTCCTTGTAATAACGCCGACTGATCAGGGCGTCATAGACGTCTGCGACGGCCATGAGGCGAGCGGATATGGGGATGTCATCGCCCTTCAGGCCCTGGGGATAGCCGGAGCCGTCCCATTTTTCTTGGTGCGACAGGGCAATCTCCTTGGCGCATTGAAGGAACGAGTTCTGGGCGGGTAGGAGGGCTTCGGCCTGCACCAAGGCATTATAGCCAATGGTGGTGTGGGTCTTCATGATCTCGAACTCTTCGACGGTCAGCTTGCCCGGCTTGAGCAGGATGGCGTCAGGTATGCCGACCTTACCAATATCGTGAAGGGGGGCCGATTGAACGAGGGTGTGGATCTGGTTTTCCGTCAGATAGGCCGCAAAGCGGGGGTGGCGTCTGAGATGTTCGGCCAGAGCACCGACATAGAGCTGGGTGCGTCGAATATGGTTGCCGGTCTCATTATCTCGGGTCTCGGCCAAGGAGGCCATGGCCGAGATGGTCACGTCCTGCAGGCGGGTGGCCTCCTCGGTGCGACGGGCAACCTCTTGGCTCAGGAAGGTATTGTTGTCGCGTAGGAAGTCGCTGGCCAGCTTGAGCTTGATGTGGGTCGCGACCCGAACCCTCAGGATCGCTGGGCTTATGGGCTTGGTGATATAGTCGACCGCGCCGCGCTCAAGGCCTTCTTGCTCGTCCATCTTGTCGGTCTTGGCGGTCAAGAAGATCACCGGAATATGCTTTAACCGCGAACTGTTCTTGAGGACCTCGCAGACCTCCCAGCCGCTGACGCCGGGCATCATGACGTCGAGCAGGATCAGGTCGGGGAGGGGATCGCCTTCCAGAATTTTCAAGGCCCTTTGGCCGCTTGGCGCCGCCTTGATCTTGTAGTCCTTGCCCAGAAGTTCGCCGAGCAGTTCAAGATTTTCGGGGGAATCGTCGACGCAGAGAATGGTGCTCTGTTGCGAATTGGGCGTGATCATGCGCGGCCTATGGTCTTCAAAATGGCATATGCTGCGGGATAGTCATAGTCGTTGATATTGTTGGAAAATTCCTCGAATTTTCCGTCCAAGAGGGTCCGAAAGTGCGGTTCAAAGTCCTTAAACAGGCGATTTGAACCGATGTCGTCGGATATAAGGAGGCGTGTCATTTGCTCGATTTGGACGTCAAAGTCAGAGGGTAGGGCCACCGGAGCCACCACGGTTTCGTTGGCTGTCCCAAGTGCGATGTCCAGATGGCTCAGCAGCGACCCAAGGGCCACGCAGAGGGTCCGATATTGCTGTTCGATCAGGGCGCTGTCCTTGCCCTGATGGATCAAGCGCTCGAGTTCTCCGGCCATGGCCGCGATGGGGTCTGCCCCGACGCTGCCGGCTGTGCCCTTGAGGCTATGGGCAATCCGCTCCCTATCCTTGGAGGTTTCAGAGCTTTGCGCCGCTTCATATTCCGCTGAGAAACGCGCGCTGCGGTCGGCAAACTTGGTGAGGATGGAGAGGGCTAGCTTTTCATTGCCATTGGTATTTTGCAGCGCCTTGACCCGATCGATCCCCTTAACGGTCGGCAAGGTGGGCGCTTCGATTGTCAGGACCTGCTCTGAGGGCGCTTCGGCCACCTCGGCGTCAGTATCATTGGGCGTGACCCATTGTTCCAAAACCCGCCAAAGCTCATTGGGATTGATGGGTTTGGTCACATAGTCGTTCATGCCGACCTCGGCGCACCGTTCCCGGTCCTTGGCCATGGCGTTTGCGGTGAGGGCCACGATGGGCAGGTCGGCCAGTTCAGGCAGTTTTCGGATCTCAAGGGTGGCCTCAAGACCATCCATGATCGGCATGTGCATATCCATGAACACAAGGTCCCACGGCTCTGCCTTGACCCTAAAGAGTGCCTCTAGCCCATTTTCTGCCAGTTCGATGGCGATGTTGCGCTCTTGGAATAGCCCGACCGCAACGTCTCGATTGATCTCATTATCTTCGACCAACAGAATGCGCGCATGTTTGAAGCGCTTGGTGAAGGCCTTGATCTCGACCTCTGATAGCTTCGAGCTCTTGTCCGATTTAGACCTACGCCCCTTGGCCTTTTTGGGTCTGGGGTTCGCGAAGAGGGTGTTGGCCAAGGCATCTAAGAGGTTCGAGCCATGGACGGGCTTAACGATCGCATCGTCGAACAGCAGGTGGCCTTCGTTATTTCGAATATCTTCCCGGCCAAGCGCCGTGGCCAGAACCAGCTTTGGCGGGACCGCAAAGGGCATTTTGCGAATGGCTTTGGCCGTTTCCATGCCGTCGAGGCCGGGCATCTTCCAGTCGATGAAGACGATGTCGGGCTCATCATGCCCATTGATGGCGGCTTGCAGTTCGGACAGGCAGGCAAAGCCGGACGTTAATGGAACACAGGTCACGCCCATCGCGGTCAGGATTTCGACCATGATCTGACGGGCACGGTCGTGGTCGTCGACGACAAAGGCCTTGACGGTCGAAAGATCCAGTTGAACGGCCGATTGCTGGATTTCCTGACTGTGCTTCAGTCTAGCGCTGAACCAGAATTTCGAGCCCTTTCCCAGTTGACTGGAAAGCCCAACCTGACCGCCCATCAATTCGGCGAGGCTTTTACTGATCGCCAGACCCAGACCCGTGCCGCCATATTTGCGTGTGGTCGAGGTGTCGGCCTGTTGGAAGCTTTGGAACAGCTTCTTTTGTTGCTCTGGGCTAATGCCAATGCCGGTGTCGCTGACGGTGAACTTCAGAAGGATATCGTCGGGTCCCTCATCCTCCATCTCGACATGGACACCAACCTCGCCTTGGTCGCTAAACTTGATCGCATTGCTGACGAAGTTGATCAGAATTTGGCTCAGCCTGAAGGGATCGCCCCTCAGATTTTTCGGGACGTTCTGATCAATCTTGAAGGTGAATTCGATGTTCTTACGCTCAAGGTTCTCGGCATTGATGGTGATAAGGTTGTGAATGATATTTTCAATCTGGAACTCGACCTCTTCGATGGTCATTTTTCCAGATTCAATTTTGGAGAAGTCCAAAATATCTTCAATCAGTGTCATCAGATGCTGAGATGACTGTTGAATCCGCTCGATATAGCCGCGCTGCTTTTGAGACAGGTCCGTGCTCAGCGCCTGATGGGTCATGCCCACAATTGCATTCATCGGCGTGCGAATTTCGTGGCTCATATTGGCCAAGAAGTCAGCTTTCATCTGCGCTGCAGAAACTGCCTCAGCAGTTGCGTCACGCAGTTCGTCGTTGATCTCATGAATGTCGCGGAAGAGTTCTTCGCGGGTCTTTTCTGTGAGTATGGATCGAAACCGCTCGATTTGACTCTCGGTCGGGGCCGCTACCGGAACCGGATATTCCCGTACGGCGCGGTATGGTTGCTTGGAGGGTTGCGCGCTTGAAACGTGGTTCGTGTCTTCGTCAGCATTTTTGACGTAATATTCAATTTCGATGAGCGAATGGCCACGGCGCATGGACAGAGAAATACTGGCTCGTGCGCGATCACCATAGTTTGCCAAGAGCTTTGCGAGTTCGGAAAACTCTCCAGCGATCTGGGCCGAGAGCACGGCATCTCTGCTCAGCGCTATCGCGAAATCATAGATCTTGCGACGGCCGGAATAGACCGTGTCTGGATTGCTGATTTTTAAACTGGCAAGCTGCATTAGGCTAACCACTTCAAGATGGCACATCCCGCATCATCATGGTCCCGCCCCAAGGTCGTTATCAGGCGATGGGCAAGGGGCTGGGCGGCTTCGTCGATGTGGCGCTGAAGGAACTGGGGTGCCGTTGTCTCTGGCAAGCCGTCCGTCCAAAGAAAGATGACGTCACCAGGTTCAAGAAATTCCTGTTGCTCAAGAAGGGTCGGCAGGCGCAGGCCTAGGACACCATCCTTCGAAATGCCGCGCCATTTCTTTCCCATGACCCGGCTCGCGCCCGTGTTCCCGACTGCCAGATAGTTAAAGCTGTTTGAGTGTCTATCAATTTTCATAATCCCGATGGCCGCGCCGATTGAGCCTTTGAGACTTGTGTGGATCAGGGCCATGAGCGCCTTGGGTTGTAAACTGCTGTTGGTCTCGACGATGGTTTGGATCGCCTTAGCGCTCTCATGCGCACGGTCTCCGTGGCCGGTAACGTCAATGATGGCGATCAGGGTCTGGTGATCGGCGTTCGCGATAACAACGCGGTCCCCGCTGTTGATCTCGCCAACCATTGGGCGGTGATAGGAGCCAATCTCGCAGCGTTGCGTGAAGGGCAGACTGAAGGCGTCAAAGAACCTAGGTTCCTCAGGGGTGATTTTTGATCGCGCTTCTGTGGCTTTGAAGATTTTGATTGCGCTGACAACGGTTCCGACAGTTGGCGTGGACCGAATAGAAAACCGATCGGCCATCCGTTTTACACCCGGCAGGCCTAAGCCGAGGGTCTGGCCTGTGGAGAAGTTATCGCAGAGCGCAAGGTCTAGGTTCTTTATTCCCGGCCCATCATCTTTCGCTAAGATTTCAACGCCTTGATGCCCACCCTCTTCGTGAAGGCTCGCAATAATGGTGCCATAGGTCGCATATTTGATGATGTTGGAGCCGAGCTCGGAGACCATCGTGCCGACCATCGACCGCTCGAGGTCGGTTGCGCAGGCAACAAAAGGCAGTTTTTGGACATTGCTCACGGCGATCCGAAGATCGGTATAGTCGCGAACGGTAAAAGAGAAGGTGCGAATGGTGCCGATAGGCATGGCTAGCCCAGCCCAACCGATAGGGATCGTAAGGCGTCACTCAAGCCAAGTTCGGCTTTAATTCCGCCAAGGTCTGCATCGGCTTGGACCAGATGAGCGACGATGCCCGGGTGCAGTCCGACAAAAATCGAGGTCGATCCAAGTCTTTGCGTCATGTGAGCGATAGACTTTAAACCATAGAATTCCTCGCTATCGAGGAACCTCAGGCTGCTCAGCTCAAAGATCACGGCGCGCGTTGACACACCATGTATGGCCTGGAGGGTCGCATCACGCAGGACATCCATCTGGGAGCCCCCCAGATCGTCAGGCACGGTCACGATCAAGCAGTCGCTGATCCGCGTTGAGGTGACGCTTCTGGAGGCGCTGGCCTTTAGATCGAGGTCGGACATATGACCCTAGTTTCCCTGGGTGTCTTGATGAAATCAGCTTGGCCTAGGACCCAATATTTTGGAGACCAATACCGGCCGCGCGCAGGGCCAACTCGAATGAATCTCGCAGGGTTGCGGTCGTCCGAACGTCGCCAATATTGACCCCGAGCTCGACAAGGGTCTGAGCGATGGTGGGCGAAACCCCCGAAATGATGGTTTCACAGCCCATGAACTGGGTCGCCATGGTGATCTTGATGAGTTGGTTGGCGACCGCTGTATCCATCGCACTGACGCCGCTAATATCGAGCACAAAGACCTTAGCCCGCGTCTCACCAATCTTGGTGAGGGTCTTGGTCATGATGTCGCGGGTGCGCTCTGAATCGATGATGCCCAGCAGGGGCAAGAGAAGAATGCCCTCCCAAATCGGGGTTACAGACGTCATTTCGAGCAGAGCCTTGCTGCCTGCTACAATCTTTTCTCGGTTGATGCGCGCAATCTCGTCGATCACGACGAAGGTGTCCAAGAAGATGAGCTTGGTGATCGAGTCCACCGTCGCGTCAATATTCTCGACGGTATCTCCAAGTTTCCTGAGCCGGTTGATAAGCGACTTTGCCGAGAACGAGACCCCGGCGAAATAGATGTCGTTGGGAAGGTCAATATGGGCGTGGACCGCACCAACATGCTTGCGTTCTTCAAACCAAGCTGCGGTCAGGTTGGCTTCAAAGAAGGTGCGCCAATAGGAGGCCTGCATGGATTGAACCCGGTTCAAACGGTCAGGGCTGTTGGCAAAGAAGATTTGGTATTCGTCGTGGTTCGCCATCCATTCGTAAAATGCAGTGAGATGGTCGTTGATCTCCAACATTAACCTCGGACCAACCGCTCTGACGCGATCAACATCCGCCTGCTCGATCTCAAATTTCTTGAGAATGCCCTGTTGGGTCACTTGGTCCATGATCGTCCTCCCCATAAGTTCTGCGCAACATAGATATAGCGTATATTACCTATTTCGCATCAATCCTAATGGATTGCCATGTCGAGCGGTTGGGACTTGACGCCCATAAGAAAAGCCCCCGCCACAATTGACTGTGACGAGGGCCTTGGTTCGGTGGCGATTGAACGATCCAACCGCAGAATAGGCTTAGCGAGAGGGCGTGTCCTTCTTCGCCAAAGCGTCCAGACCAGCCTGCACGGCGGCAAGCTGTTCGTCGGTCAGGACGCCGCCGCTCATGGGCTGCAGGGCCTTAAGCGTCATGCCCTTGAACTGATCGAACGCAGGGTGTGCGGTCAGGCCAGGAAGATCCTTGTCCAAAATGGCCTTGGTCTCAGGCGTGGCGGCGAGGTCCGCAATCGGGGTTGCGTCAACCGTGAGTTTATCAGCCGCCAGAGCAGCGCCGGCAGCAAATGCGATCGACAGACCAGCCAAGCTCGCGAGGATCATCTTCTTCATCGTTGGGATCTTTCTCAAGGGTTTCTAATGTGCCGATCAAACGCTGTTTTTGTAGCGCCCGGCAAGAGCCAATCTGGCAACCGGGTATGGTTATCCTCACTGATGCCTCGGCATTTCCCGGGTTTATGTAACTTAAGCTATTGATTTAGAGCCATTTTTGGCTTGCGCCGGCCGAAATTACTTAATCATCGCCTTCTTAAATCGCCTTTCATGATTTACTATTTTAAATAGCAAAGTGATTCATATTTGAGCGATGTATGTGAATTCAATAGTGTCGAGATTACCGATCTGGAGCACTATCAGCCTATTGACCTTGGGGCTGAATAGTCTTGCCTATGGGCAAGCACTACCGTTGCCGCCGGTCCGTGCGATTGGCTCAGAAGTCCAAAGACCAGCCCTGCCGCAGAGCCGAATTCCAGCCCCTTTCAAGATCGAACGACCAACCTCTGAAGCGCCAGCCGTTGACCCTTCATTTCTCGTAGACCGCATACAGATAGACGGCTCAACGGACCTG
Source organism: Caulobacteraceae bacterium (assembly GCA_947441065.1). Taxonomy (GTDB): domain Bacteria; phylum Pseudomonadota; class Alphaproteobacteria; order Caulobacterales; family Caulobacteraceae; genus CAISGS01. The sequence continues at coordinate 7,936 of CANESI010000017.1, read as the reverse complement.
AGCGCTGCGGAACAGGCCGCCCTTACCGCGCCACTGGCTGGCCGATTGGTAAGTTTGTCGGAGCTCACGGGCCTCGCGGATCGGATTTCAGCCCTCTATGCCGAGCGGGGCTTTGCGCTGGCGGTGGCGATTGTGCCCGTTCAAACGGTCATTGATGGCGTGGTTCACCTCAAGGTCATTGAGGGTCGGATCGATCAGATCGATGTTGAATTTAAGCACAAACTCACCGTTTCTCGCGCTGCCCGCATAGCCGCAACCCTGCGCAAGCGCTTACGGACTGTCGCCCAATCCGGTCCGGTTCGGACCTACGACCTTGAGCGCTCCATCCTTGGCATTGATGACCTCAGCGGTATTACGCCCTCCATCATCATCCGCCCGTCTAAATCCGTTGAGGGGGCGGCGGACCTGTTGGTGGTCATCGATACCCAAGGGCTGGAGTTCGAGTCCGCGAGCGATGACCGCCTGAGGCCAGAGTTTGGTTCTAAACAAGCGGCCGTGTCCCTGTCGGCCAATTCTTTGGCCCTGATCGGTGACCGCTTGGACCTATCCTATCGACGCAGCCGGATCGACGGGGCCTATGACTACCGCGCCATTGGCTATAGCGCGCCGATTGGGAATAGCCTGTCGCGTCTTCAGCTCAACCTGTCCGAGGCCAAGACCGAGGCCGCCAACGGGTTCTTGAAGGCGCTGGAGTTTGAGGGGCTGGAGCGAACCGCGAGGCTCGGCGCGCAGGTGCCGCTCTATCGTACGCGGGCCAAGAGCCTCTATCTCAATCTCGATCTCACTGCGCTCGACAGCGCCAGCGACCTGTTCGGTGCAACCCTGATCAAGGACCGTGTGCGTACAGTTGAGGCGGGGCTTAACTATGACTGGGCCGACCGCTCTGGGGCCAGTTCGCTGCTTGAGCTGTCCTATGTCAAAGGCCTCAAGGGGCTTGAGGCGACCGACAGCGACTATGCGCTTCGCAGTCGGTCCTACGGTTCCGCTGAAGCGTCTTATCTCACTGCGCGGCTCTATCGCTATCAGCCTGTGCTTGGCTTCGGGCTGACCCTTGATCTTGCCGGTCAGGTGGTCACGCGCGGTCACAGCCTTTGGGCCAGCGCCGAATGTTCCTTCGGCGGACAGGTCTATGGCCGTGGCTTTGATACCGGCCTTTTGGGCGGCGATAGCTGCGTCAAGGCCTCGGTCGAACTGTCCAAGCGGTTCCAACTCGCGCGCTTCACCCTAGCGCCCTACATTTTCGCAGACGGGGGCCGTGTTGGCCAAAACGGACCGCTGGAATTTGGCGAGGTGCGCGAGGCGATCGCCACATCCGCTGGAGCAGGCCTGCGCCTGACCGCCCCCGCTGGCTTGAGCCTCGATATCCAATATGCCCGCCCACAAGAAAACCCCGCGCCAGCCATGCCGCGCGACGGGCGCTGGTTCTTCACCCTTGGTTACAAACATTGAGACGGAGATCGTTCATGTACAGATCATCCCTTCGCCCCGCTGCTCAATGGCGCAACCTGCTCTTGTGCGGCACAGCGCTCTTGACCCTCACAGCAGCGCAGGCGCGAGCCCAAGCCGTTCCGAGCGCTTCTGGTGGCACGGTCGTGGCCGGATCAGGAACCATCACCGGGCAGGGCACATCGTCTCTGACCGTCAATCAGACCTCCCAGAAGATGATCATCGATTGGCGATCCTTTGGCGTGGCCAAGGATGGCGCGGCGCAATTCATTCAGCCCTCGGCCAGCGCCATCGCCCTGAACCGGGTGACCGGCTCTGAGGCCTCCTCGATCCTTGGGCGGCTTGAGGCCAATGGCCAACTGTTCTTCGTCAATCCCAATGGCTTGGTCTTTGGCAAGGAGGCCAAGGTCGATGTCGCAGGCCTCGTCGTCTCGACGGCGGACATCACCAACCAGAACTTCATGAACAGCCGCTATAGCTTTGACGCCAAGGGCAAGGCCGATGCCCAGATCGTCAATGAAGGCACGTTGACCATCAAGGATGCCGGGCTCGCCGCCTTTGTCGCGCCTCACGTCACTAATAGCGGGACCATTCAGGCCCATCTGGGCACAGTGCTGATCGGCGGGGCCCAGACCTTCACGCTGGATATGGCCGGAGACAATCTGATCCGGTTCCAGTTGGGCGAGGCGGTTAGCCAGTCTCAGACCGATGAGGCAGGACAGGCGACGGGCGCGCTGGTGGACAATCGCGGCATCATCGATGCGCGGGGGGGCTCGGTCTATCTGTCGGCCAAGGCCGCGCGCGAGGTGGTCAATGACGCCGTCCGCATCAGCGATCAACGCCGGGCGGGCGGGGTGGTTCAGAACCCTGATGGCACGGTCACCCTGACGGCCTCGTCCCTGAACATCGAGACAGACGGCAAGGTGCAGATTGATCAGAGCGCCCATCTTGATCTGTCAGGCACGGGGCAGGGCGGGAGCCTCAGCCTCAAGGCCAGCGCGGCCGAGATCGGCGGCAATATCAATCTAAACGGCACGGTGGAGGGCGGAACAGCGAGGGTCCAGACCGACGGGGCCTTGAGCCTGACCGGACAGATCACCGCCAATGGGGCCAAGCAGGGCGGAAGCCTGTCCCTCACCAGTGGCGGGGTCGGCAGCATCGGCGGTGACCTTCAGGCCAATGGCGGGCAAAGGGGCGGGGCCATCTCTGTGTCAGCCGACCGCTTGGCCCATTTCGGTCAGATCAGCGCTCGGGGCGAGCAGGGCATTGGCGGGCAGATCACGGTCGCGGCCCAATCGCGCCTAATCGCCACCACAGCCTCGCTTATCGATGCCAGCGGTAAGGCGGGGGGGCAGGTATCCCTCTCGTCCGGCACCGGAGAGGGTCAATCCCTCTTCTCATCAGGTAGGCTTTTCGCCACCGGCCTTTGGGGGCAGGGGGGTGATATTTCGGTGCTGGGCGGTGATATCAATCTGGTGGCCGCCAAGCTCAATGCTGACGGCATCTCTAACGGTGGCACGATCCGGATCGGTCACAGTCTGGATAGCGCCGGTTCGCCCGTCATCAGCGCCCGAACTGTGGAACTGTCGCCCGATACGCGGCTTGAGGCCTCGTCGCTGATTGCCGGACATGGCGGCACGATTGATGTCTGGTCCAACAGCCGGACCCGCGCTTGGGGCAGCGTTCTGGCCAAGGGCGGGCGGATGGGCGGCAACGGCGGCCTGATCGAACTCTCGTCCAAGGGCGATGTGGTCTATGGCGGTACGGCTGACGCCTCAGCCTTGAAGGGCGCAGCGGGGCGCCTTCTGCTCGACCCGCGCAACCTGACCATCGACGATGCTAGTGCGCGGTTCCCCCATTACCAACTGATCGACCCCAATCCGAACGCGGGAAACCTGTTTGGGGACGATGTAACCGACCTCGGTAATGGCAATGTTGTGGTGACGTCGACGCAAGATGATTTTGGGGACCCAAATGCCGGTGCGGTCTATGTTTACAACGTCAAAACCGGGGCCTTGATCAGCACGCTCTATGGCGGGGCGGCTGAAGACGCAGTCGGAGAGGATGGCATCTATGTACTGAACAACGGAAACTTCGTCGTCCACAGCAAAGAATGGGACAATGGATCAGTGGCTGGGGCCGGTGCGGCGACATGGGGTGACAGGTTACGGGGTGTCTCGGGCCAGGTCTCTGCTGCCAATTCCTTAGTCGGGTCTTCGGCTGACGATAGTATTGGATCCGCCGGAATACACCTCCTCGCAAACGGCAACTATGTTGTTTCCTCATCAGTTTGGAACAATGGAGCGGCCAACGCGGCAGGCGCAGTGACTTGGGGTGACGGCAATCGCGGCGTAAGTGGGATCGTATCCAGCGCCAACTCCCTCGTTGGGTCCAAGGCCTTGGACCAAGTGGGTCAGAGGGGCATAGTCGAGGTCGGGGATAGTAACTACGTCGTCGTCAGTTCGATTTGGGACAATGGCACCGCGACTGACGCTGGAGCCGTCAGTTGGGGCAATGGAAGTGCGTCCGGCCCCCGCCTTGTCGGCGCAATCAGCGCCACCAATTCCCTCGTAGGAACCGTCGCGGCTAATGAGGTTGGCAGTGGCGGCATCAAGGTTCTCACCAACAAAAACTATGTTGTCTCGAGCCCCAAATGGGAACCTGTGGGGGGGAGGAATAATGGCGCTGTCACGTGGGGTGATGGTAACATCGGTGTCGTAGGCGCGATAACGGATTCAAATTCACTCGTCGGTGCCTCCTCCACCGCCGTACGCTTCTATTCGAATGAGGTTGGATCTGGCGGCGTTACCGCGCTCTCCAACGGCCACTATGTTGTCATCAGTAACCTTTGGGAGCCTGTTGGCGCGCTCGGCGGTCTTGATCGAGACTATGGGGCGGTCACTTGGGGCAATGGCCTGACGGGCACTGTTGGTAATGTCAGCGCCCTAAACTCTCTCGTCTCAACCAAACAACTTGATCAGATAGGAAGTAACGGCGTTGTTGGCTTAAGCAATGGCAACTATGTGGTGGTTAGCTCCCTGTGGACTTCTGCGCGCTATCGAGTGGGCGCAGTGACTTGGGTGGATGGTTCTGGCCCGATCACTGGTGAGGTTTCCAGCTCGAATTCCCTTGTAGGGATTAACTCAAATGACCAGATCGGAAGCGGCGGTGTCACTGGCCTGACCAATGGAAACTATGTTGTCCTTAGTCCCAACTGGAAGAACGGCCTGAGGGCCAATGCCGGGGCGGTGACATGGGGCGATGGTAGTATTGCGGGTCCGCGCCTGACCGGGCAGGTAACCAACCTTAACTCCCTTGTCGGGACGGCCGTGGACGACAAGGTCGGCCTGAATGGCATCACGCAGCTGGCGAACGGCAACTATGTGGTCGTGAGTTCCGAATGGGGCGGCAGTCTGGGCTCGAAACTTGGGGCGGTGACTTGGGCCAGCGGAACAGGGGCGATTACGGGCACGGTGAGTGCTAGCAACTCGCTTGTCGGAAACGTTTCAGATGATCGGGTGGGCCGGGACGGTATTCAGGTTGTTGGATCCAACAACTATCTTGTTAGATCATCATATTGGAATGGTAGTGCAGGCGCGGTGACATGGGGTAGCGGCTCTTCCGGTATCGTTGGCGTGGTCAGTTCAACGAACTCGCTTGTCGGGAGAAGTCCATTTGACATGTCGGGTGGTCTTTATGATGTAAAAATTCTGAGCAATGGAAATTACGTCATTGTTTCTCCTTTTTGGGATAACGGATCAGCGCAGAATGTTGGTGCGGTAACCTGGGGAAATGGCAATTCCGGCGTTTCTGGGCTCATCAATCAATCGAACTCTCTAATTGGCACGGCTGCTGGGCAATCTATTGGAAATTTGGGTGTCGCTGTTTTAGGCAATGGAAATTATGTCGTTCTTAGTAGTCTTTTTGGGTTGAACAATGACAGCCTAGAGGGGGCCGTCACTTGGGGGGACGGGTCGACAGGGACGGTGGGCCTTGTCAGTGCAGCCAACTCCTTGGTTGGTTCAACCCCAAATGACCGCATTGGCTCGGGGGGTTGGCGAAGCCTTACCGATAATGGATTGGTTGTTTCTAGTCCTTACTGGGACGATGGTGCTGGCGCAGGTATCCATGCTGGGGCGGTGACCTATTTAGACGGTTCCGCTTCCTTTAGCGGTCGGGTGACTGCTGAGAACTCCATCATTGGCGAGCCAGTTGCCAACGCGTTTAAGGCCCTCAAACTCACTAGCGACGCCTTCGTCGCCTCGTCCGGTTCCGAGGGCGGCTCTGGCCGCGTCTATGTCGGCGTAACCAACCTCAATGCCCTGACCTATGATCGGGCGCAAAGCCAAGACGTCACGATCTCTTCTGCTGCCGTGAAGCGGGTGCTGGATACGGGCACGCGGCTCGTGCTTCAGGCCAGCAATGACATTACCGTCAACTCGGCCCTGACGGTCGATAATCCCAGCGGCAATGGCGGTGACCTGACCCTGCAGGCGGGACGCTCGATCACGATCAATCAGCCGATCATTAGTGACAATGGCAATGTCACCCTGATTGCCAATGATCTGTTGGCCAATGGCGTGATTGACGCCCAGCGGCTGGCGGGCGACGCCAACATCACCTTCGGACCCAATGGTTCGATCAATGCCGGGAGCGGAACGGTCAATCTCGAACTGCGCCTCGGCACAGGCAAGACCTATTCCAGCTATGGCGACTTTGTCGGCATGGGGACGAACTTTAGCAAGATCACGGCGGCGCGGCGCAATATCTCGCCGTTCGAGGTCTTCACCTTCACCGCCGACAACAAGACCATGACCTATGGCGCGACCCCGCCGGGCCTGACCTACACCAGTTCGGGGCGTCTTTTCGGAACCGACAGCGCCGCCTTTTCGGGTGCGCCGGCCATCAGCACCACGGCCTCATCCATCGCCAATGTCGGGGCCTATGCCATCACCATCGCGCGCGGCACCTTGGCGGCTTTGAAAAACTACTACAGCTTCGACTTCGTACCCGCGACCTTCACCATCACCAAGGCCATGTTGACCGTTCGGGCCGACGATAAGCGCAGGGACTATAATCTCGATAATCCGCCCCTCACGGCGTCGATCAGTGGCTTTTTGAACGGGGACACAGCGGGCGTGGTCTCTGGGCTCAGACTGTCGACCGTAGCCACGCGCACCTCCGCCGCCGGGACCTATGCCATCACCGCGTCGGGTGCCACATCGACCAACTATGACTTTACGTTCCTCCCGGGAACCTTGACAATCAATGCAAGCATACCGAGACAAACCCTCGTTTTTAAAGCCAATAATCAGACCATGACCTATGGGTCTGTGGTTCCCGGGTTGAATGGGGCCTACAGTTTTTCAGGGCTCTATGGCACGGACACGGCGGCCATGGCCTTTTCGGGCGCTCCGGTCTTGAGCACCTTGGCCAGTTCCACCTCCAATGTCGGCGCCTATGAGATTGCCATTGCGCGGGGCACGCTGGCGGCCTTGGCCTACTATTATGATTTTAGCTTCGTTCCGGGCGTCCTGACCGTGACGAAGGCCATGTTGACAGTGCGCGCCGACGATAAGAGCCGTCAATATGGTCTGACCAATCCGGCCCTGACCGCCTCGATAAGCGGCTATCGCAACGGTGATGGGGCCGGTGTCCTGTCCGGCCTATCCCTAGCCACCGACGCCGCCCAAGGCTCCAATGTCGGGACCTATCAGATCAACGCCTCTGGGGCCTCGGCGCAGAACTATGATTTCAGCTATCTGCCGGGAACCTTGACCATCTCCAAGGCTATGCTGACGGTGCAAGCCGATAGCAAGAGCCGCGAATATGGTCTGACCAATCCAAGCCTGACCGCCTCAATCAGCGGCTATCGCAATGGTGATGGGGCAGGGGTCCTGTCGGGCCTGTCGCTAGCCACCGACGCCACCCAAGGCTCGAACGTCGGGACCTATCAGATCACAGGCTCTGGGGCCTCGGCGCAGAACTATGATTTCAGCTATCTGCCGGGGACCTTGACCATCTCCAAGGCTATGCTGACGGTGCAAGCCGATAGCAAGAGCCGCGAATATGGCTTGGCCAATCCGGCCCTGACCGCCTCGATCAGCGGCTATCGCAATAGTGATGGCGCAAGTGTCGTGACCGGCCTGTCGCTAGCCACCGACGCCACCCAAGGCTCCAATGTCGGGACCTATCAGATCACAGCCTCTGGGGCCTCGGCGCAGAACTATGATTTCAGCTATCTGCCGGGTACGCTGTCTATCACCAAGGCGAGGTTGACGGTCCAAGCCGATGACAAGAGCCGCGAGTATGGTCTAGCCAATCCAAGCCTGACCGCCTCGATCAGCGGCTATCGCAATGGTGACGGGGCCGGTGTCCTGTCCGGCCTATCTCTAGCCACCGACGCCGCCCAAGGCTCCAATGTCGGGACCTATCAGATCAACGCCTCCGGGGCCTCGGCGCAGAACTATGATTTCAGCTATCTGCCGGG
>CANESI010000016.1 GCA_947441065.1 Caulobacteraceae bacterium | reverse complement strand
GTCTTTCTGGGTTGGGCAGCCTTTGCCCCCTTGGATGCGGCGGCGATCACAGAGGGCGTGGTCAGTGTCGCAGGCAATCGCCAAGCGGTTCAGCCTCGCAATGGCGGTGTGGTCACTGAGCTCAATGTTGATGAAGGCCAAACGGTCGAGCGTGATGAGGTCCTGCTCAAGATCGGCACGCCCGACACCGATGCAGTCGAGCGCAGTCTGGCCGGTGAGGTCATTTCTCTGTTGGCGCAGCGCGCGCGCCTGAGGGCGGAAAGCGCAGGTCAGGTGGGCTTTGCCGCCCCGCCGGAATTTGCCGCCTTGACTGGCCGGGACAAGAGCTTGGCCGATGTGGCTATGGCCGAGCAAAGGCACTATGCGACCGTCCGGGCCCAGTCCAACAGCGCGGCCACCTCGGTCCTCCAGCAGCGCCTTGAGCAGTACAGGGTCCAGAATGAGGGCTTGGCCCGGCAGGTGGGTTTTAATCGCAAGCAGCAGGACCTGGTCGGTGCCGAGCTGGACGGCCTGAAAAAGCTTGCCGTTGACGGCTATGTCTCGACCAATCGGGTGCGCAATACCGAACGTGTCGCCGCCCAGCTTGACGGCGAAACCAGCCGCAATGAGACCGAAATCAGCCGAAATATCTCCGCCATGGCCGAGATCAACAGCCAGATCCTTTCGACCCGTAAGAAGGTCCTAGAGACTGTTTCTGATGAGATGGCTGCAACCGAGGCAAGGCTCGTTGATCGGTTACCCAAATGGTCTGCGGCCAAGGAGATCGTGGTTCAGTCCTTGGTCAAGGCCCCGTCCAGCGGTCGGGTGGTCGGTCTGAAGATCTACACAGTCGGCGGCGTGGTGTCGGCCGGTGAGCACCTGATGGACATCGTCCCTCAGGACCGCGGTATTGTGATCGACGCCAAGCTGAACCCTACTGACGCGGCTGAGGTTCAGATTGGTATGCCAGCCAAGATCCGCCTCAACGCCTTTCACGACCGAAAGGCCCCGGTGCTGCAAGCTGTTGTTTCTGAGGTCTCTGCCGACAGCTTTGTCGATGAGAAGTCAGGCGCACGCTTTTTCAATATCGAGCTTCGTATAGCGGAGTCGGAGTTGCTGAAGATCCGCAAAGAAAAGGGTGAGTTCGACCTGCGACCCGGCCTCAATGTTGAGGTCATCGTGTCTCTGCGCAAGCGTACAGCCCTGACCTATCTTACTGAACCGATCGGATATGCCTTTCTGAGGGTCGGACGTCAGCCTTAGTGGGCAACCGCCAAGGGCTTACCGTCATCTCGCAGCACGACATAGATCGCCGGGATCACCAGCACGGTCAGCAGGGTCGATGAGGCGAGCCCGAACAGCAGCGATAGGGCCAAGCCTTGGAAGATCGGATCGAACAGGATCACCGCTGCCCCGATCATGGCCGCCAGTGCGGTCAAGACGATGGGCTTGAAGCGAATGGCGCCGGCCTCTAGCAGCACCTCACGCAAGGGGCGACCGGCTGTTTCCTGACTGTGACGGATGAAATCGACCAGTAGGATCGAGTTGCGCACAATGATCCCAGCCAGAGCAATGAAGCCGATCATCGAGGTGGCGCTGAAGGGCGCTTGAAACAGAATATGGCCGAAGACGATGCCCATCAAGGTCAGGGGAATGGGGGTCAGGATCACCAAGGGCAGCTTGAAGCTCTTAAACTGGGCCACGACCAGCACATAGATGCCGAGGATGGCGACCCCGAAAGCGGCCCCCATGTCGCGGAAGGTGACCCAAGTGATCTCCCACTCGCCGTCCCACAGGATGCTCGCCTTGCTCTCGTCGGTCGGTTGGCCATTGAGGCGGATATCGGGGGCCTGACCTGAGGGCCATGTCGCCTCGCGCACCTTCTTGTCGACGGCCATCATGCCATAGATCGGGGCCTCATATTGGCCAGCCAATTCGGCCATGATCATGTCCACGTCCCGGCCATCGCGGCGGAAGATGTGGGTCGATCCAGCCTCGCGACTGGCGCTGACCACTTCGCCCAACTCGACCAAGCGTGTCCCCCCGGCGGTTTGGCTGGCGGCGACAGGAAGACTGGCGAGGGTCTCGCCCCAGGTGCGCTGCGACTGAGGCAGGCGCACAGAGATTTCCAAGGGGTCGCGTCCTTCACCGCGATAGGCATAGCCCACCACCTGTCCACCAATGGCGGCAGCGACGCTGTCGAGTACCTCTCGGTCGGACAGCTTCAATCGCTCCATGCGGTCGCGGTCGGGTGTGAGCCGTAGCCGTGGGCGGGCGACGCCGTAGCTGTCATCGACATCGACAATATAGGGCACGGACTTGAAGATGGCTTTGAGCTGTTCAGCCGTCGCCCGGCGCACCGCAGCGTTCGGGCCATAGACCTCGGCCAGCAAGGTTGCCATGACCGGTGGTCCGGGCGGGGCCTCCACCACCTTGATCGAGGCTCCGGCGGGCAGCGGCAGGCGGGCCAACTTCTGACGAAGATCAAGGGCAATGGCGTGGCTACTGCGCTTGCGGTCCGATTTGGCCGCGAGGCTGAGGGTCAGGTCGCCCTGTTCGGGTTGACGCCTGAGGTAATAGTGCCGGACCAGGCCATTGAAATTAAAGGGTGAGGCCGCTCCGGCTATGGCGTCGACCGCCAAGGTCTCAGGCAGGGTCTGGGCGACATCGGCGGCTTGCGACAGGATCCTCTGGGTGGTTTCCAGCGCCGTGCCTTCGGGCATGTCCAGAATGACCTGAAGCTCAGACTTGTTGTCGAACGGCAGCAATTTCACCGTCACGGTCTTGGTTGCAAACATGGCGCAGGCGATCAGGGTGGCGATCCCGACGCTGATCAGAAAAGTCCAAGCGCTGCGTTTGGTGGCGATGACGGGTGTGGCAATGCGCCGATAGAGACGGCCGAGCCGATCCTCCCCGCTGCTGTGGTGTGCGCTAGCTGAAGGGGTGCCATCGCTTAAGGTCTGACGCGCAAACTTGATCATCAGCCACGGGGCAATGACCACAGCCACAAAGAACGAGAACACCATCGCTGCTGAGGCATTGACCGGGATCGGAGCCATATAGGGGCCCATCAATCCCGAGACGAACAGCATCGGCAACAGGGCTGCGACCACAGTCATGGTGGCAACCACGGTGGGATTGCCCACCTCTGCGACAGCTTCAATCGCGGCCTGCTGGCGAGAGCGGCCATCCTCCATCGCCCAATGTCTTGCAATATTCTCGATCATCACAATGGCATCATCAACCAAGATGCCGATGGAGAAGATCAAGGCAAACAGGCTGACCCGATTGATCGTGTAGCCCATCAGGTTGGAGGCAAAGAGGGTCAAGAGGATCGTGGTCGGGATGACCACGGCGGTCAAACCCGCTTCACGCCAGCCAATGGTGAAGCCGATCAGCAGGACGATGGATAGGGTGGCCAGCGCGAGGTGGAACAGTAGCTCATTGGCCTTTTCATTGGCCGTCTCGCCATAGTCCCGCGTCACCGACACCTGAAGATCGTCAGGGATGAGCGAGCCCTTCAGGGCCTCGACCCGTTGCAAGACGGCGTGTGACACGACAACCGCATTGGCCCCCTTACGTTTGGCGATGGCGAGGCTGACAGCCGGGGCGCTGGTCCAGCGGCCCTCGACCTTGCTGACGCGCCAGGCTTGAGACTGGTCTTGGCGCGGGCCTTGGATCACATTCGCCACGTCACGCACATAGACGGGCTGGCCCGTAACGCTGGGCAGGGTCAAGAGACCGATTTCGGCGGCGGTGGTCAGGGTACGGCCCGCCGTAACACTCAGGGCCTGTCCGTCATTGCGCACGGGACCGACAGGAAAGCTGCGTCCAGCTTGGCGCACTGTATCGACGAGGGCTCCGACCGAGACGCCGTGAAGGGTCAGGCGCGCGGGGTCCGGCTCGATACGGATCTCTTCGGGGCGTCCGCCAACGACGAAGGTCAGGCCCACATTATCGACCTTGGCGACCTCGGTCTTCAGCTTGCCCGCGATCTCGTGAAGGGCCTGATCGGTCCAGCGCCCTGCCGCGCCGGGCTTGGGCGACAGGGTCAAGACGACAGCGGGCACATCATTGATGCCGCGCGCCACGATCAGGGGCTCAGCAATGCCCGCCGGAATGCGGTCATAGTTGGCGCGGATCTTTTCGTTGATGCGGATCACCGCATTGTCGGGGTCCACGCCGACCTTGAACCGGGCAGTGACCATGACCTGATCATCGTCGGCGAAGGTGTAGACATGCTCTACATCATTGACGCTCTTAACGATGGTCTCGAGCGGCTTTCCAACCAGTTCGATGGCTTCTGGGGCGTTGAGGCCCGGAGCCGCCACCTGAATATCGATCATCGGCACGCTGATCTGCGGCTCTTCCTCGCGCGGGATCGTGGTCGCCGCCAGAAGGCCGACCGCTAATGCCGCCAACAAAAATAGCGGGGTGAGGGGAGAGGTTATAGTCGCGGCGGTCAGCCGACCCGACAGGCCCAGCTTCATTGGGCCGCTCCAGCAGCGACGATCACATCACCCGCGCGCAGGCCGGACAGGATCTCGACAGCGTCGCCAGCACCATAGGGGGCGGTCTGGACAGAGACGTCCGATGTCTGATTGTTAGCTTGAACAAGCCTTACAAAATCAATTCCATAGCGCGACATGATAAAGCGCTTTGGAACGGTGATTGCAGGGCGCTGTCCCACCTGAATATGGGCACGGATGCGTTGGCCGATCCGGTCAGAGGCTAGGCCTGCGACCTGAAGGTCAGCGGTCATCTGGCCGTTGGTGATGGAGGGGTAGATTTCGATGATGGTGCCTTGGCGGACGGTCCCGCCAGCGTTGGCAGCCTCCAACGCGACCCGATCACCGAGTTTCAGGCTCGCGGCCTGTCCTTCTGGCAGCTCAAGGCGCACCACCAAGGGGCCTGCCGTGACCTCCGCGATGGTTTGGCCGGCCATGACGGCGGTGCCTATAGGGACGGCGGCATGCAGGACCTTGCCGTCTGCGGGGGCGAGAACAGCGCCCTGATTGGCCAGTTCCGCACTGGCACCCGCTTGCGCCCTTGCCGCTTTAAGATTGGCCGCGGCAGCCTTGGCGGCCGCTTCAGACTGTTCCAGCCGGGCCTTGGCATAGATGCCGCTGTCATAGAGGGTGCGGATACGCCCCAAGTCTGCCTGGGCGCGCGCGGCCTCGGCCTCGGCGGCTGCGACCTGTGCGTCATAGGCCTGGGCCTGAAGGTTCAGGCGGTCGTCCTAAATTCGGGCAATGACCTGGCCCTTGCGAACCTGATCGCCTTCCTTGACCGATAGGCTGATCAAGGTGCCGCTGATGCGGGCGATGGCGAGCCCTTGATTGCGAGAGGTGAGGGTTGCGAAGACCGGCTTTAGGTCGCTGACCGTTTGGGATTGAACAACCAGCCGTTCCGATGATGGCGCAACCTTGGCCGATGGCGCTGGTTCGGGCCTTTCTTGACAGGCTCCCAAGAGCGTCGCGAGCATAACCGCCGTAACGGTCAGAACGGACCGGGTGACCATGGGCATTCCTAACTTGCAAATTAACATATTATAATCTACTTATATAATGTCTCTTGCGCTTAGGCGTCAAGACCGAATGGTAACGCGAAGTTTCCAAGCGATCCTAAGGCGGACCATTTGTCTCAGCGTCGTGGCCTTGCTCATCATCAAGGTCACGCCCAGCTTGGTGTCGTAATGACAACTACCGTTGGACGGTCCTTTGTCCATGACAAATGAGGAATTCAAAAGATGACAATAGATCGCATGGTCTTGGCATTCGCCGGCACAGTGGTTTTGTTAGGCATTGCCCTGGCCTATTTTGTTCACCCTTGGTGGATTGCGCTGACGGTCTTTGCTGGAGCCAACATGATTCAGTCTGCATTTACGGGCTTTTGTCCTGCGGCCATGGTGTTCAAGAAGCTGGGTGGCAAGCCGGGCGCAGCCTTTTAGTCGCGCCTTTAATTAGGGCTTCCACGGCACGTCATCGGGATCATCATCCCGTTCATCGGCCCATTCTTCCTGATCTAGGTCGTCGTCCTCGTAAGGCGGTTCCTCTAGGTCGGGGAGGGCTGGGCGTGTTGATACTTCGGGCCGTGTCGGCGCGGACTGGGTGGAGCCGACGGTTGGTGAGGGCTGATGGCGCAAGAGGGCTTCAACGCGGGTCAACCAGCGGCGGGCCTCGCGAATTTCGGTTGCGGGGTTGGTCGCGTCGCGGCGGGTTTCATCCCCCTCGGTCCAAAGTTCTAGGATAAATTCAGGGTGCCTCGGATCGTCGAAGATCAGTCTGAGATGGACCTCTTGGGCATCGGCCGCCACCTGATCGAGCGCCCTGCGTGCCTCACCGCGATAGGCTCTGGCGACCACCCGGCCATCGACCTCTAACTCCGCACCGATCAGCAGATGCAGTCCATAGAGCCGCGCCTTGGCCCCGCCATCGGCTAAAACCAGCACCTGAGGCGGCTCCATACGGATGGCGAGGGCGGCATTACGGCCCTTGGCGATGATCTGGTCGTCTGGTTCGCCCTCTAGCACCCGATGGATGATCCGGCCGAGCCGCCGCGCCTCGTTCCCCTGCCGCGCCAAGAGGCTTGCGGCGGCAGTTACAGCCACACCCGTTGCGCCAACCATCAGCGCTATGCGGATCAGATCATTCATAAGCCCGACGATAGGCAGATTTTTGGGTCAGGCCTAGGGGGCTGATGAATAACCCCCTCCCCCGGCTGCGCCGGTACTTCCCCCAGAGGGGGAAGATCTTGATTGCTGACTGCCCCTACATTCCGTGTTCCCCGCGAAGGCGGGGACCCAGAACCTTTCACTCAGGCGGGAAGCGGCACTCTGGATACCTGCCTTTTCTTTCTTAGCCCTCTCCCTGAGGGAGAGGGCTGGGTGAGGGCCTTGTTTTTATCTTCGTTATGGTTCCCCGCCTGCGCGGGGAAGGCGGCGTTAGGGGAAGGGCCTCTACAGGTCCAGACTAATAACCACCGGCACGTGATCGGAAGGTTTCTCCCGCCCGCGCACGTGGCTGTGAATCTCGCAGCCCGTCAGCCGGTCAGCGGCTTGGGCGGACAGCAGCATGTGATCGATGCGGATGCCGTTGTTCCTCGGCCAAGCGCCGGCCTGATAGTCCCAGAAGGTATAGGCGTGCTCGGTGCCGACGATCTGTTTGTGCGCCTCGGTCAATCCCAGCCATTGCAGGTCGCGAAAGGCGGCACGGCTTTCGGGTTGGAACAGGGCATCGCCTGCCCAAGCCGCAGGGTCATAACAGTCGCTCGGCTCTGGAATAACATTGTAGTCGCCCGCGAGGACCAGAGGCTCTTCGTGGGTCAGCAAGGTCTGAGCGTGGGCCTTGAGCCGTGCCATCCAGGCCAGCTTATAGGTAAACTTCTCGGTGCCGAGGGGATTGCCATTGGGCAGATAGATCCCGCCGACCCGCACCGGCTTTGGCGCGCCGATCAGGGCCTCGATATAGCGCGCCTGTTCGTCGGTCTCATCGCCAGGAAGGCCACGGCGAATATCCTCCATCGGATATTTTGACAGCATAGCTACGCCATTATAGGTTTTTTGTCCATGGACGGCGACATTATAACCCAAGGATTCAAAGGCTTCTGACGGAAACTTCTCATCAACACACTTGATCTCTTGCAGGCAAGCGACGTCGGGATTGGCCTCCTTGAACCAGTCCAGAACCCCTTCAAGGCGGGCATTGATCGAGTTGACGTTCCAGGTGGCAATGCGCATGTCGGCTTTCTTGTCCGGTCAAGACCGAACCACAGTCAGGTTAGATGGAGAAGCTAACGCCGCAGCCGCAGCTCGACTTGGCGTTCGGATTGCGGACCCGGAACTCTGCGACGGCCAGTTCGTCCACAAAGTCGATTTCAGAGCCAATCAGCAGCTCGAGCGACACAGGATCAATCAGGGCGACGGCCTCGTCACGCTGGATGCGCAGATCGTCCTCTTCAGCCTGTTCGATCAGGTCGAAATTATATTGAAAGCCAGAACAGCCGCCCGCATCGACGGCGACGCGCAACATCAATGTGCGGCCTTCGGTGGTGCTCAAGGCCTTGATCCGGGCGGCGGCAGCCGATGACAGGGTCACGGGCAGGGACGGCGTGCGGGCCGAGGGCAGGGTGATTGTCGCGGTGACCATGGCCGTTTATGGACTTTTCTAATGCCGAATAGGCGAAAGTGGTTCGTAACCTCTATATGATAACTCAACTTCGCCCAACAACGGGGCGTTATATGGAAATATTTGATGGGCGCTGATTTGAGCGGACCATCTGGAAACCCAAATGGCGATTTTTCATCCCCCGGCGCGTGTCCTGTTTGCTGAGAACCCCGACCATTCCAAGGGCCGCCGGTTCAAGGAAGAGGAGAGCCGCACCCGCACCCCCTTTGCGCGCGACCGGGATCGGATCATCCACGCCTCGGCCTTTCGCCGCTTGAAGGAAAAGACGCAGGTCTTTGTCGCCCATGAAGGCGACCACTTCCGCACCCGACTGACCCACTCGCTCGAGGTTGCTCAGGTCGCGCGGTCTATCGCCACGGTGATGGGATTGGATGCGGATCTGAGCGAAACCATCGCTCTCGCCCATGACCTTGGCCACCCGCCCTTTGGCCATGCAGGCGAAGATGAGCTGCAAAAGGGCATGGAGCCCTATGGCGGCTTTGACCACAACGTCCAGACCTTCCGCGTGGTCGCCAAGCTGGAGCACCGCTATCCCGACTTTGAGGGCCTGAACCTAACGTGGGAGACGCTAGAGGGCATCGTCAAACATAATGGTCCGGTGCTCGACAAGCTCAGCCGCCCGTCTTGGAGCGCCATTGCCGAGTTCAACGACGGCTATGACCTAGGGCTTGGAACCTGGGCCTCGGCGGAAGCGCAGGTCGCGGCCTTGGCCGACGATATTGCCTACAATAATCACGATGTTGATGACGGCTTGGCGGCGGGCCTGTTCCAGATCGAGGAACTGCTCGACATTCCCTTGATTGGGCCCGAATTGCGCGCTGTTCAGGCCGAACGTCCGGGGCTTGATGACCGTCTGACCCGGCTCGAGGCGGTTCGCCGGATGATCGGTGTAATGGTCAATGATGTGATGGCCGAAACCCAACGCCGTGCCAGCGCGGAAGGGGTGGATTCAGCCGATGCCGTTCGGCACATGTCCCGCGCTCTGGTCGCCTTCTCAGCCGACATGGCCGAGGATCTGGCCGTCCTGCGCGCCTTCCTCCATACCCGCATGTATCATCATTGGCGCGTCAATCGCACGCGCAGCCAAGCGCGCCGCATTCTTGCCGACATGTTCCAGCTCTTTATGGAAGAGCCCGACGTGCTACCGCGCGAATGGCTCGTGCGGGCTCAGGAAAGTGACGAAGTCGGCAAGGCGCGTGTGGTTTGCGACTATATCGCGGGCATGACCGACCGGTTCGCGATCGAAGAGCACCGCAAGCTGTTTCAGTTGGAGATTTGGAACTGAGGATCGCCCAAAGCCATCAGTTCAGCCTAGGGCGCGGGTCGGCTAGACTGTTTCGCTAGAAAGCGATTCGATTCGCTTGCCCCTTTTGTTTTGATGATGGCCATTTCGGCTTTCGGAGCCTCTGCGATGTCTGAATTCGATCGCGGCGCCTACACGCCACAGACCGACTCTCCCCTGTCCTTCGACGCGCGGACGACGCGGCGGCCGGGTGGGCGTCCCTTGCCGATGGCCCTGTTGGTCAGTTGCCTGATCCTCGCGGTTTTGGTTGTGGCCATTGTCCTGTTCTATCGCAGCGGCGTGCGCAGCGCCGGTCAGGCCCCGCAGCCGGTCGGTGCGCCGGTTTCAGCCATGAAGGCGGCTCCATCAGCGGCGGACCAGCCCGTCGATGCGGCTGCTGGCCTGCAGGTCTATAAGGCCGAGGCGCCCGAAGCCGTCGAGCCGCCACCCACCTTCACCCCCGGTCCAGAGCAGCCTGGCGCACGCCCTGCCGCGACAGCAGCGGCTCCCTTACCGGCGGCTGCACCGGCCACTACGGCTCCTGTGGCTGGCGCGCCATTGCCCGTCACGCCCCTGCCGGTGAAGCCGCTCCCGGTTAAGCCCTTGCCCGTCAAGCCGCTTGCTGCGCCCGCGCCTCAGCCCAAGCCCGCGCCGGTCGCTGTCAAGGCCCCGGCTGCGGCCAAGCCCGTTGCCGCGAAGCCTGTCGAAGCCAAGCCGGTGGTCGCTAAACCCGCTGCCACGGCGCCAGCGGCCAAGGGCAATGTCTCTATTCAGATCGGTGCCTTCTCGACGGCGGCGCTGGCCGATAAGGGCTGGAGCGATATTGCCAAGGCCTTCCCCAAGCCCATGGCGGGCAAGACCAAGTCGGTCGTACCGCTGCAAAAGGATGGCGGAACCCTCTATCGCACCGCCATTGGCGGCTTTGCGTCAAAGGCCGATGCCGATGCCTTCTGCGCCAGCCTCAAGGCGGCGGGCAAGACCTGTTTCGTTAAGGCTAACTAGGGACCTAACCCCATGACCTCACGGGCCTGTATCCTTGGCTGCGCTGGACCGGTCCTGAGTGATCAGGAACGGGCCTTTTTCCGCGATGTTCGTCCGTGGGGGTTCATCCTCTTTGCGCGCAATATCGAGACGGCGGACCAGACCCGCGCCTTGATTGCGGCCCTGCGAGAGGCTGCCGATGATGAGGGGGCCTTGGTCTTTGTCGATCAGGAGGGGGGGCGGGTTCAGCGTCTGCGCCCACCGCTCGCGCTCAATCGGCGTCCGGCTGAGCCCTTCGGCGCGCTCTATGCCACGGACCCTGAGGCGGCGATTGAGGCGGTGCGGTTGAACCATCGGCTCTTGGCCCATGAACTGATGGCGCTAGGCTTTGATGCTGATTGCGCGCCATGCCTCGACCTGCGCCATCCCGGTGCCCACGACATCATCGGCAACCGCTCCTTTTCGCAGGACCCCGCTGTGGTCGCGGCCCTCGGTCAAGCGGCGATGGATGGACTAATGCAGGGCGGTGTTGCACCCGTCATCAAACATATTCCCGGCCATGGCCGCGCCTTTGCCGACAGCCACCTTGAACTTCCCGTGGTCGAGACCAGCCGCGCCGCGCTCGAGGTCAGTGATTTTGCCCCCTTCAAGGCCCTTAGGGGCGCGCCCATGGCCATGACCGCCCACGTCGTCTTTACGGCCATTGATCCAGCCGCCTGCGCCACAGTTTCGACCATCGTGACCCAAGAGATCATTCGCGGCCATATGGGCTTTGATGGCCTCTTGATGAGCGACGACCTGTCGATGAAGGCCCTAGGCGGCAGCTTTGCCAGCCGGACGCAAGCCTCGCTCGCGGCAGGGTCCGACGTGGTGCTCCATTGCAATGGCGATCCTACCGAAATGGCCGAGATCATCAGCAAGGTACCCGACCTGTCTGGCCGTGCGGCTGAACGGGCCGCCGCCGCCCGGGCCTGCGCCCGTCAGATCCAGCCCTTTGATGCCGCCGAGGCCGAAGCCTATCTGGCTCGCTTGGGACTGGCAGGCGCGAACGCATGAGCACAGGCTTTCAGCCCAGCCTCGATTTTGAAGCCGCCGCCTCGGCTGCGGAAGATGGCGAGGCGCTGATTATCGACATTGAGGGCTATGAAGGCCCCCTGCATGTGCTGCTGGCTCTGGCCCGCACACAGAAGGTCGACCTGATGAAACTATCGGTCATGAAGTTGGCCGAACAATATCTCGCCTTTGTCAATCAGGCCCGGCGGGTCAGGTTCTCGTTGGCGGCGGACTATTTGGTGATGGCCAGTTGGCTGGCCTATCTGAAATCTCGGCTGATGCTGCCCAAGCCAGAGCGCAAGCCGGAAGAGGGCCCACCGCCAGAGGATATGGCAGCGGCGCTGGCCTTTCGACTGGCCAAGCTCGATGTCATGCGCCGCGCGATGGAAGAGCTCAACAAGCGCCCGCAACTGCGCCGCGACGTATTTATGCGCGGCGATCCGCAGGCGGTGAAGATTGTCTCTCACAGCCGCCTGACCGGCGAACTCTACGAACTGGTTCAGGCCTATGTCGAGCAGCGCCGCCGCGAAGTGGTGCGTTACTATCATCCCCGCGCGCCTCAGGCCGATCCGCTGGATGATGCGCGCGTGCGTCTGCGTCATAAGTTGCCGGAACTGACCGGCTGGACCTCGCTAGAGGATGTCGCGCCTCACAGCGTCGATCATGGGCAAGAAGAGGGGCCAAGCCGTGCCTCCTATGTGGCATCAACCCTGTCGGCCAGCTTAGAACTGGTCAAGGAAGGCGCGCTTGAGGCGCGTCAGATCGAGGCCTTTACCGAGGTCTATATTCGCGCTCGGGCCTCGGCTCGGGTGGATGATCTGGTCGTCGATGAGGCGCAAGCATGAGTGATCTGGAAACCACGGAACGCTCGGTCGAGGCCCTGTTATTTGCCGCCGCAGAGCCCCTGTCGGCCAGTGACCTGACGCGCCGCCTGCCCGATGGGGCGGATGTCGGGCGCGCACTGATGACGCTTAAGCAACGCTATGTTGGGCGTGGTATCGAACTGGCCTGCGTCGCCGACCGCTGGCGCTTCCAGACGGCGCAAGACCTGTCCTATCTGATGACCGAGGAGCGTGAAGAGCCGCGCCGTCTGTCACGCGCGGCGCAAGAGACCCTCGCCATCATTGCCTATCACCAGCCCGTCACCCGCGCCGAGATCGAGCAGATTCGCGGCGTTCAGGCCAGCCGAGGCACGCTGGATGTGTTGCTGGAACTGGGCATGGTGCGCCTGCGGGGCCGCCGTCGCTCACCGGGGCGCCCCGTCACCTATGGC
Organism: Caulobacteraceae bacterium; assembly: GCA_947441065.1. GTDB lineage: Bacteria > Pseudomonadota > Alphaproteobacteria > Caulobacterales > Caulobacteraceae > CAISGS01. The sequence goes on along the minus strand of CANESI010000016.1, from coordinate 39,959 downwards.
ACCTCAGACCTGTTTCTCGAACATTACGGGCTTGCCAGCCTGGGCGACCTGCCCGGTGCAGCGGAGATGAAGGCGCTGGGTCTACTGGGCATGGATCTGCCGCAGGACTTCCACGTGCCGGACCCTAGCGGCGGCGGTGATGGTGAAGAGGATCCCTTGGACGCCGAGGACAGCCCCGAATTCCATCAGGACTTCCTGCTCGAAGGCTAGGCCCCGCTATAGTCGTTGCGACTTTCGCGTCTGCCTATATCGGTGACGGGGTGACGTAGGCGCTCTAGGGCGGCCTTCATGGCGACATAGCCTGCCGATACGGCTGGATCGAAGGCTTCCCAATCGCGGATGTCGATGCCTGCGAGGTTGGGCACCACCAGAACGTCGCTGGCTTCGCGGCTGGCGATCAGGTCCCGACCGGTTGAAACGGTTCCCGCTCGCATGAGCAGGGCTACAATCGGTGGCCCCTGACGCCATTCTCCAGACCAGAACCAACGCCAAAGCGACGGGGGACGGGCAACATCGGTTGCGGTCAGGCCTCTGGCGCGGGACACATCGACAGCGACAATGGGGCCACGGTGCATGTTGCGCAGAACATCGGCGGGCAGGTTCTTCATCACCCCGCCATCGACCAGAACATTGTCCCCGTCATTCACCGGTGGCAAGATTCCGGGCAAGGAGAGGGAGGCCCGCAAGGCCCATCTTAACAGGCCCCGCGCGTGCATCTGATAGGTGCCCACGGTCAGGTTCGACGAGACGCAGAAGAAGGGTAGCCACAGGTCGGCGATTTGAACCTCCCCGAAATGTTCCTCAAGCCGTTCCTCGACCTTGATGCCTCGGGTCATGGCGATCATCGGAAAGGCGATATCGTCTAGGGGGCTTGATTCGACAAAGGCCTTGCGAATGCGCCAGTCGATCTCCAGATCATCCCAACCCATAGCTAGGGCTGCGCCAATGACCGCCCCCATGGAGGTGCCACAGACAAAATCGATGGGGGTATTGGCCTCTCTTAAGGCATGGATAGCCCCGATGTGGGCATAGGCGCGCGCGCCGCCGCCCGACAGGACCAGCCCCACCGCCATGCCGGTAAAGAACCGGGCCATGCGAGCATAGTGATCGTCATCCCTGTCCCGGATATGGAACAGTTGCGCGGTCGGCAGACAATCGAGCCAGGTTTCGGACCCCGCCGGAAGCTGGCAGTCGTCGGGCTGAATCAAGATCAGGTCGATCAGCCTTTGACGCAGCAAGGGTTCGGGCAGGTTAGGTGGCACGCAGTCCTCAGGCGAGCCGTCACCCTTGGCCATCAGGAACAGCCGGTCTACCTGACGCCCCACAACAGTCTTCCAATAGGTCTCGTTGGCTTCGGCGACATAGAGGATGAAGTCGTGGCCCTGTTCGGCGGTCGAAAACCACTCGGTCGATGATCGTTCAGCCTCAACACCCATGACGCAGATCGAATAGCCCAGCTGTCGAACCGCGTGGGCGATCTGTTCGACCTGCTCGCGGGCCTTGACCTCTTGGGTCATGCCATAGAAGCCAAAGACGCTGGGCGCGCCGAGTGAAGCGCGGCTCGCCGTCTGTCTAGCACGCTGGATCATTAGCCTGGCCAACTGGACCATGATCTTGGCATCGTCTTCAGCGGCCTTGAAGAAGGCGGCGCGGGGCATGGCGAGGATTTCACTGTCGCGCAGGGCAACGACCTTGGCGGAATGGGCGGTGCCTGAGATCATCGCCATCTCGCCCGCTGGTTCGCCCGGCCGGATCACCCCCAGAAAATGCGGGTCCATACCCTCATCTTGCCGAATGGCCCCAAGCCGTCCGGCCCGCAGAAAATAGATATGGTCCGCCTCTTCCCCCGCTTCATAGAGGGTTGAGCCTCCGGGCAAGGAGAAGGTCACCACGTCCTGAGCGAACCTGGACTCTAGGAACAGTCGCGAGAGCGCTGTGTCGGCCAGATGGTGGGGCAACTTCATAGGGGGCAGGCTAATGCCCCCTTGAGCGTTTGGCGAATGAGTTTTGCAAGGATGCTTGCCCAACTTGCGAGGCGCGGCCTAAGATCGACCGGTTCGAGAGCCTCAATCAAAGAAAAATAAGCCGAAATGAGCCGAATTATCTCCAAGATCGACCCGGGTTCTGCGGCATTTCAGGCCAATCACGCGCTCAATGAGGGCTTGGCGCGGGCTCTGCGCGAGCGCACCGATGAGGCGGCGCTCGGTGGTCCAGCCTCGGCACGGGAGCGTCACGTCTCGCGCGGTAAGCTCTTACCCCGCCAGCGGGTTGAGCGGCTGCTCGATGTGGGAGCGCCCTTCCTCGAAATCGGGGCCCTAGCGGCCAATGGCATGTATGATGATGAGGCCCCTGCGGCTGGGATCATCACCGGCATTGGGCGGGTCAGTGGCAGAGAAGTCATGATCGTGGCCAATGATGCCACGGTCAAAGGCGGTGCCTACTTCCCGATCACGGTCAAAAAACATCTCAGGGCGCAGGAAATTGCCGAGCAAAACCGTTTGCCCTGCATCTATCTGGTCGATTCAGGCGGGGCGAACCTGCCGCATCAGGCTGAGGTCTTCCCAGACCGTGACCATTTTGGCCGCATCTTCTTCAATCAGGCCCGCATGAGCGCCCAAGGCATCGCCCAGATCGCTTGCGTCATGGGGTCATGCACCGCAGGCGGGGCCTATGTGCCCGCCATGAGTGATGAGTCCGTCATCGTCCGGGGGCAGGGCACGATCTTTTTGGGAGGTCCGCCGCTGGTCAAGGCCGCGACGGGCGAGATCATATCGGCCGAAGATCTAGGCGGCGCCGACACTCACGGTCGCCGCTCTGGCGTCGTCGATCACGTGGCCGATGATGATGAGCATGCGCTCGAGATTGTCCGCTCGATTGTGGCCAACCTCAATACTGTCAAGCGGGTTGAGATGGATGTGGCAGAGCCCAAGCCCCCGCGTCTGGATCCCGCCGAACTTTACGGCATCGTCCCGGCGGATGTGCGCGCGCCTTACGATGTGCGCGAGGTCATTGCTCGCATTGTCGATGACAGCCATTTTGACGAGTTCAAACCGCTCTATGGCACGACCCTTGTGACGGGTTTTGCGCGGATCTGGGGCTATCCGGTCGCCATCTTGGCCAATAATGGCGTGCTTTTTTCTGAAAGCGCTCTGAAAGCCGCCCATTTTATCGAATTGGCCTGTAAGCGCGGCATTCCGCTAGTCTTCTTGCAGAACATCTCGGGCTTCATGGTCGGCGGCAAGTACGAGGCGGGCGGTATCGCTAAGGACGGGGCCAAGATGGTGACGGCGGTGGCCAGCGCCAATGTCCCGAAATTCACCGTCCTGATCGGCGGCAGCTTTGGCGCGGGAAACTATGGCATGTGCGGCCGCGCCTATAGCCCGCGCTTTCTGTTCAGTTGGCCCAATAGCCGCATCAGCGTCATGGGCGGCGAACAGGCGGCAAGCGTTCTGGCCACCATCAAGCGCGATGGCATGGAGGCCCGTGGCCAAGATTGGCCTGTGGAAGAGGAGGCCAACTTCAAGGTTCCGATCCGCGAACGCTATGAGGATGAGGGCAATCCCTATTTTGCCACAGCGCGTCTTTGGGACGATGGGGTTATTGATCCAGCCCAGACCCGCGATGTGTTGGGGCTGGCCATAAGTGCGAGCCTGAATGCCCCCATCGAAGAGACGCGGTTCGGTGTCTTTAGAATGTAGGCCGTCCGGCGCGGACAGTGTTTTCTCGAGGGCGTCTCCAAGCCCTCATCTGGTTAAAGGAATTTGTCCATGACCGACTCCATCGCCTCGCCGCTCGTTATTGAACCGGGCGAGGCCAAGATTGGCGGGTCCGTGATTTTGGAGGCCTCGCCCTCCGGTGTGGCGGTGGTTCTGATCAATCGCGCCCATCGCAAAAATGCTTTCGATGCTGAGACCATTGCTGAACTGACCGAAGCCTTTGAGGCCCTGCATGGGGCCGACCATATCCGCGTGGTATTTTTGCGCGGCGCTGGCGGGACGTTCAGTGCGGGTGCCGATCTGGAATGGATGGCCTCAGCCGTCGACTGGTCGGAAGACGACAATCGCGCCGATGCTATGGGTCTGGCCCGGATGCTCAAGGCCTTGCATGATGTCCCCGCCCTGACGGTGGCGCTGGTCGAGGGGGCGGCCTTTGGCGGCGGAGCGGGCCTTGTCGCGGCTTGTGATACGGCGGTTGCGACGCAAGAGGCGCGGTTCTCATTTTCCGAGGTTAAGCTGGGCCTGACGCCTGCCACCATCAGCCCCTACGTGGTCGCCGCTATCGGCCCGCGCGCTTCGGTGCGGCTGTTCGCGACAGGCCGGGTCTTTGGCGCCGATGAGGCCAAGAGCTTGGGTCTGGTTGAGGCGGTTGTGGCGGACACGGCCGGGCTCGCCGAGGCGCAGGAAGCCTTCGCCAATGAGATGATGGCCACAGCCCCCGGCGCCGTCGCTGATGCCAAACGTCTGGTCTGGGATGTGGCTGGCAAGACCATCGATCACGCCCTCATGGACGAGACCGCCCGCCGTATCGCCCGCCGCCGCGTGAGCCCCGAAGGCCAAGAGGGCGTCCGCGCCTTCTTAGGTCGGCGCAAGCCCTCGTGGGCTGCGGATTGATAGACCCAAACAGTCTGAACTGGACCGTGCCTTGCTAACCTCACTCCTTATCGCCAATCGCGGTGAAATTGCCCGTCGGATCATCCGCACGGCGCGGCGCATGGGCATTAGAACCATCGCCGTCTATTCTGAGGCCGATGCGGCGGCGCCCCATGTGCGCGAAGCCGACGAGGCTGTGCTGATTGGTCCGGCGGCGGCGCGCGATAGCTATCTGGTCGTTGATCGGATCTTGGCGGCGGCTAAGGCGACCGGAGCGGATGCGATCCATCCGGGCTATGGGTTCTTGTCTGAGAATGCCGCTTTCGCGCAGGCCGTGATGGATGCGGGCCTGATCTGGGTGGGGCCGCCGCCGTCAGCTATCTCGGCCATGGGCCTGAAGGATGCCGCCAAGGCGCGGATGCAGGCGGCCGGAGTTCCGGTTACCCCCGGCTATATGGGCGACGACCAGTCCTTTGAGCGTCTGAGCCGTGAGGCCGAGGCGACGGGCTATCCGGTGCTGATCAAGGCCGTCGCGGGCGGTGGTGGTAAGGGCATGAGGAAGGTCCTGGCCCCTGCAGAGTTTGAGGCGGCGCTCGCCTCATGCCGCCGGGAAGCCTTGGCCGCCTTTGGCGACGACAAGGTTCTGATCGAGAAATATGTCACCCGTCCGCGCCACATTGAGGTTCAGGTCTTTGCCGATGGCCACGGCAATGGGGTCCATATGTTCGAGCGCGACTGTTCGCTCCAACGGCGCCATCAGAAGGTCATTGAGGAGGCGCCCGCGCCCGGCATGGATGAGGTCACCCGTGAAGCGGTCTGTTCGGCAGCGGTCCGTGCGGCCTTGGCCGTGGGCTATGTTGGGGCCGGAACGGTCGAGTTCATTGCCGATGGCTCAGAGGGCCTGCGCCCTGACCGGATCTGGTTCATGGAGATGAACACCCGTCTGCAGGTCGAGCATCCTGTCACCGAAATGATCACCGGGCTGGATCTCGTCGAATGGCAACTTCGCGTGGCGTCCGGCGAGCCCTTGCCCCTTAGCCAAGACCAGATCCAGATCAAGGGTCATGCCATCGAGGCGCGGCTCTATGCAGAAAATCCAGCGACGGGGTTCTTGCCCTCGACCGGACCCTTGACCCACTTTCGCCTGCCGCATCAGGGCTTGCGGATCGACTCCGCAGTCGAGGAGGGCGGCGAGGTGACGCCGTTCTACGACCCGATGATTGCCAAGCTGATCGTCCATCGCCCAAGCCGACAGGCGGCGGCCGCCGCTCTGGCCAAGGCATGCCGTGCGGTCGAGGTCTGGCCGGTCAAGACCAATGCGGCCTTCCTTGCCCGGTGCCTTGACCATGCCGACTTTGTGCAAGGCGACATCGATACCGGCTTTATCGAGGCGCGGGCGTCGGCTTTGGTTGAGCTGGACGAGCCCTCGAACGCGGTTCTAACCACTGCGGTCAGTGCCTTGGCCCACACAGCCCAACCGGCGGGGCCATCGCCTTGGTCGCGACTGGAAGGCTTTCGGATCAATAGCCGCCCGCGCATTGAGGCCTCAGTGGACGGCGGGGGCAAACGCTACGGCCTTTCGCTGGAGGGTCTTGCCCCATCGACCCTATCAACGCGATTGATCGAAGATCAGGTACTGGTCTTTGAAGACGGCGCGGTGCACGCCTTTACCTCTTGGCGGTCCCATCGCGGCGACAGTGCCCAAGCCAGCGACGGTGCCATGCTTTCGCCCATGCCCGGCCGAATGGTGGCGGTGATGGTTGAGGTGGGGCAGGCGGTCACGCGCGGCCAAGCCCTCGTCACGCTTGAAGCCATGAAGATGGAGCATGTCCTGACCGCCCCCTTTGATGGGACGGTCGAACAGCTGTCTGTGGCCTTGGGCGATCAGGTCTCTGAGGGCGTGGTTCTGGTGCAACTGGCAGCGAGTCAGGATAGTTAGCGCCCATGGCGTTACATCTGATCAAACTCTGCGTTGGCGCGGCCAGCATTGATGACCTGCGCGATTGGTGGGACGAGGAACATGGCCGCAAGCGCCTGCCCATCGTCCATACCCGCCAGACGCCAAAGCGTGCTGAAGAGCTAATTGACGGTGGCTCGCTCTATTGGGTGATCAAGGGCACGGTCTTGGTGCGCCAGACCATTCTTGGCGTTGAAACCCTGAACGAGGGCGGTCAGTCCTTTTGCCATATTCGGCTCGACCGGACCTTGCACCTCACCTTGCCGCAGCCGCGCCGCGCCTTTCAAGGCTGGCGCTATCTTGAGCCCAAGGACGCGCCCGCGGACTTGGCTGGGGCTGAGGGTGACACAGCCATGTCCGCAGAGCTGGCCGTTCAGTTGCGAGAGCTTGGGGCTTGGTAGGGGGACAAAAGACCCCCTTCGTCGCTTCGCGCCACTTCCCCCAGAGGGGGAAGATCACGGACGGTAAATCTTCCCCCTTTGGGGGAAGTACCGGCGAAGCCGGGGTAGGGGGTCTTGTTTTATCAAAACAAGAAAGGCCCTCACCCAACCCTCTCCCACAGGGAGAGGGCTAAGAACGGAAAAGCCCTCGCCCCCTTGGGGGAGAGGGTTGGGTGAGGGGGTCGTCCACTCCCCCATCCCAGCGTCATTGCGAGCGCAGCGAAGCAACCCAGGGGACCACTTCCCGCTGGTGCGAAAGGGTCTGGGTCCCCGCCTTCGCGGGGAAGACGGAAGAAAAACAGGGCCCCCATTGATGCTACGCATCGCTTCCCCCAGAGGGGGAAGATCACGGACGGTAAATCTTCCCCCTTTGGGGGAAGTACCGGCGAAGCTGGGGTAGGGGGTCTTTTTAACTGTTATCGATCAGACGGGTCTTGCCGAGCCAGGCGGCGGCGAAGAGGCGGGGCTCGCCGTCGGCAGGGCCTGGGCCAAGGCGGCGCAGGTCTGAGGCCTCGCGGAATTCAAAATAATCGATCCTGTCGAAGCCCTCGGCCAGCAGCGCCGCATAGCCTTGGGCCTCTGCATCGCTGATCGCGCCGCCCTTAGCCACAGCCTCAGCGGCCTTGGCCATGATGATGTTCAATTGGCCGGCGATCTTGCGTTGGGCAGGGGTCAGATAGGCATTGCGTGACGACAGGGCCAAGCCGTCCTTGGCCCGCGCGGTGGGGGCCCCAAGTATGGTCACGGGCAGGTCAAGATCGGCCACCATCCGCTTGATGACCTGAAGCTGCTGATAGTCCTTCTCGCCAAAGATGGCGATGTCGGCTCCGGTTTGGATCAAGAGCTTGGCCACGACGGTTGCAACGCCGCCAAAGAAGTGCGGCCGGGCCAGTCCGTCGAGCGGTTCTGAAACGCCGGAGACGGAGATTCCCGTCGCAAAACCTTCGCCGTACATGACCGCTGCGGTCGGCGCATAGAGCAGGTCACACTTGGCCTCGTGAAGAAGGGCCACATCCGTTTCCTCAGAGCGCGGATAGGTCTCGAAATCTTCGTGCGGGGCAAACTGGGTAGGATTGACGAACAGGGTGACAATGACCCGGTCGGCCTTGGCCTTTGCGAGACGCACGAGGCTGAGGTGGCCATCATGAAGTGCGCCCATGGTTGGGACGACGGCAACTTTGAGGCCCGCTCCGCGCCAACCGGCCACGACCGCGCGCAGGTCCGCCACGGATCGGACGATCGGCAGAGGCGTTGGGGCTTGGTCCATGGTCAACGATTGCATAGGGAGGATGGCTTTCGTGATCGGGGAGCCCGTAGGCCAAATTTCAGCGATAGTTTCAAGTCTGATTTTTCCAATTGCGCAATTGGTTTGACCGTTAAGGGAATCTGTCTTTCACGAAGGCGGCGCTCAGCGTAGAACCAGCCGCGCCTTTGGCCGCCCAATTGCGGGCCTTGGCACCAGGAGTGATCGTGTGTCGCAAGCTCGCGTAATTGTCATTGGTAACGAGAAGGGCGGGGCGGGTAAGTCGACCATCGCCATCCATCTCATCACCGCACTCCTTCATGGCGGTGCCAAGGTGGCGGTCATTGATTTGGATCTGCGCCAGCAATCGACGGCGCGGTTTTTCATGAACCGCAAGATCTGGATCGAGGCCGCTAAGGTCTCTTTGCCCGAACCCAACAATCTTTTGCTCACCAACGACGGGGCCACCTTGGCCAAGCAGGATTCCGAAACCAAACTGAAGCTGTTTGAAGAGGTCTTTGCTCAGGCGCTCGAGAGTGCCGACTTTATGGTCATTGATACGCCGGGCGGGGATACGGAGCTGTCGCGCGCGGCCCACGGCCGGGCGGACCTGATCATCACGCCGATGAATGACAGCTTTGTCGATTTCGACCTTTTGGGCCACGTCGACCCTGTGACCTTAGAGTTGCTCAAGCCCAGCATCTATTCAGAGACGGTTTGGGAGGCGCGAAAGGTCAAGGCTATGAGCCGAGGCACCTCGCTCGATTGGGTGGTGCTGCGCAATCGTTTGGCCACCACAGAGGCGCGCAATCGTAAGCGTGTCGAGGATCGCATGACGGCCCTCAGTCGCCGCGTAGGCTTTCGTATGGCACCAGGCCTTCGAGACCGGGTCATCTATCGTGAATTCTTTCCCTTCGGTCTGACCATCGCCGACCTGTCACCGACCGTGAGGCCTGTACCCGTATCTCTGCAGCACATCGCCGCGCGTCAGGAATTGCGGGCCCTGATGCAGTTTGTCGGACTGTCCGACTATGTTGGCGAAACCAGTTTGGCCGGGGGTGCGACTTCATCCTCTGCGTCTGAGCCTTGATCCGCTACCTTCTTATTGGGGCGGTGATCCTCGCCCTAGTCCTGTGGGCGGCGCGGCGGAACCGATGGCTGCGAACCGAGGGGGCGAGGCTCTTGTCTGGGGTCCTGTCGATGGCCCTATTTGCCGCTGCGGCCTTTTGGGGCATGCGGGGCGCTTGGGGCACAGTCTTGGTGCTCTTGACCCTGGGCATGGGACTGGCGCTGGGAACCCGCAGGGGGGCTCGACCCGCGTCAAAGGCAGGCGCGGAGACTACAGCCTTGGGCCTAAAGGAAGCGCGAGACCTGCTGGGGGTATCGGAAACAGCGAGCAAGGCCGATATCCGCGCCGCCTATCATCGCCTGATGCGCCTGGCCCATCCCGACCATGGCGGCACAGCGGGACTGGCCGCACAGCTCAATGCGGCGCGAGATCGATTATTGAAAGGGCCTTAGGCCTATCGACCGCTATCAATCGCCATGCAGGTGAGCTTGCGGGCCGCGAGCGCTTGGCAGGCCTGCAGGGCACCGGCGGCGCTGAAGCCGATAAATCGAGCGCGGAAATAGCCATTGACCGCATCCTCGACTGAGCCTTGATAGGTCGCAAATTCACGGCCGAACCGCTTGCTCATGGTGCGCAGGTGATCTTCGGCCTGCCCACGACTGCGGAAGGCACCAACCTGAACCAGCCAGTCACCGGCCTTATGAGGCGTAGGCTTAGCCGCCGCGATCCGAGACGGAGTGGCGCCATTGGTATCACCGCCAATAATTATCTTCAAACCACCCTGATCGCCGGAGCCCTGCTCTGTCGGCGGACGAGACAGGGTGCCGGTTGGCTCGTCTTCAAACAGGTTCTGGGCGACGGTAATGCGCTCGCCATTCTTGCGGCGTTGGATCACGTCAAATCCGGTTTCCAGCAAATCTTCGACATGGTTATCACGGGCGGCGGTCGAGTTGCCGCCGAGGACCACAGCAATCAGTCGGCGGTTATCGCGCACTGCCGAGGCAGCGAGATTAAAGCCTGAGGCGGAGGTGAAGCCAGTCTTTAGGCCATCAACGCCCGGCATCTTGCCCAGCAGACCATTATGGTTCTTGGAGGTTTGGCCTTGGAAGCTGAACTGGCGCTGGCCGAAATAGGAATAGTACTGCGGATAGTCGCGCATCACGGCGCGCGATAGGATTGCAATATCGCGGGCGCTGGACAGTTGGCGCTTATCGGGCAGGCCCGAGGCATTTGAGAAATGGGTGTTGACCATGCCAAGCTCGTGGGCGCGAAGGGTCATCATGGTCGCAAAACGGGTTTCCGAGCCACCGATCTTTTCCGCAAGGGCCGTGGCCATGTCGTTGGCAGACTTTACCGAGACCGCGCGCATGGCCTGGTCGACGGTGATCCTGCTGCCAGCCTTAAGGCCCAACTTGGTCGGGGCCTGTCCCGCCGCGCGGCGCGACACGATGATTGTATCATTGAGATGGAGCTTGCCTTGCGACAGGGCCTCGAAGGCGAGGTAGAGGGTCATGACCTTGGTGATCGAGGCGGGGTAACGCGGGCTGTCGGCCTTGTTGGCGTAGAGCACTTCACCCGAATTGGCGTCAACGACGATGGAGGCATAACGTGCTTCGGAAGCCATTGATGCTGCGCTGGCTGACTGCGCCGTACTGATCATCAGGCCCGCTGTCATGGCCAGAACGGCACAGAGCGGAGCGAGGGCGCGGCGGGCTTGCTTCAGCATGCACATGTGTCCGTCGGTAAGGGGCGACCGATTTGCCGCGCGTGAAGCCATTATGATGTGCTCGTGGGTGTTTCGTCTAGGTTAACAAAAGGCTTCTAGGCCGATCTGTCTGTTATTTTTCAAGATTGTTGCGGCGCACCATGATTGCGTCAGATATTGTGCACTGCACAAAAAATACTTGACCCGACTCTGCCCTTATGGCACAAGATTACTCACGAGGGCGGGCTTAGGTCCGGTTTCGGCACTTTCACAGGGTGCGCTGCGGCATCGCAGTTGCATTCACAGCGCGGATCACGCGCACATCTAGGAGACTTGATATGGCGAACGGCGCTGAAACCATGAAGAAGACCGTCGAGCAGTTCACCTCGGCTGGCAGCACGGCTTTCAAGGAACAGGTCGAAAAGTCCCTGTCCGCCTTGAACGACGTCAATGCCCAATCCAAGCACAATCTCGAAGCCGTCGTCGCTTCGGTCACGGCTGCCACCAAGGGCGCTGAAGCCCTCGGCGCACAGGTCATCGCCTTCTCGAAAGAGTCGATGGAAAGCCAAGTCGCAGCCGCCAAGTCGCTGGCCTCGGCCAAGAGCGTTCAAGAAGCTGTCGAGCTTCAGACCGCCTATGCCAAGTCGGCTATGGAAACCATGATGGCCCAGATGACGAAGATGTCTGAAATGGCCGCCGCCTCGGTGAAAGACTCCATGACGCCACTGAATGCGCGCATGACGGCGATGGTCGAAAAGATGCAAGCCGCTCGCTAATCGCGAAAGGCGCTGGGCACCGGTTGGTGCCCCTGAAAATCGGGCCTCAGACCTCCGCGTCTGGGGCCCTTTTTTGTGGGTAAATGACGAAAGATGGGCTTTGAGCAATTAATCCACCGCTCAAGTGAGGTTAGCCCTTTCAAACTGACGATGTTTCCATATCTAATCAGAGGTGCCGGGGACAGTTGCCCGGCGCTTTGGAGAGCTTTGTTGATGGCCGAGCGTAAGCAAGGTGGTCAGAACAACGGCGTTGGCGTCGGGGTAGTCACACAGGTAAAGCCGAAGACGCAAAAGCCTTCGCTCTATCGCGTGTTGATCCTGAATGACGACTACACGCCGATGGAATTTGTGGTCTATGTCCTAGAGCGGTATTTCAACAAATCGCGCGAAGACGCCACGCTGATCATGCTGCAGATTCATCAACACGGGATCGGTGTCTGTGGTGTCTTTACCTATGAGGTGGCCGAAACAAAGGTTGCCCAGGTGATCGATACCGCACGCCGTAATCAGCACCCGCTCCAGTGCACCATGGAAAAGGATTGAGAGGTCGCCTTTGCCTTCGTTTTCGCGCAACCTCGAAGAGACCCTGCATAGGGCCGTAGACTTCGCAAACCAGCGTAAGCATGAATATGCGACGCTAGAACATCTGTTGCTCTCTCTGGCTGACGATGAAGACGCGGCGGGGGTGATGAACGCCTGTGACGTTGATGTTGTCGCTCTGCGTAAGAGCCTGATCAACTATCTGGACGTGGAACTGAAATCTCTGATCGTCGATGACGGCGAAGAGGCCAAGCCCACAGCCGGTTTCCAGCGCGTGATCCAACGCGCCGTCATCCATGTCCAGTCGTCGGGGCGTGATGAGGTATCCGGGGCCAATGTCTTGGTGGCCATATTCTCCGAGCGCGAAAGCCACGCGGCCTATTTCCTGCAAGAGCAGGACATGACCCGCTATGACGCGGTCAACTATATTGCCCACGGCATTGCCAAGAAGCCCGGTGCGTCCGAAGCCAAGCCCGTTAAGGGATCAGGCGACGGCGAAGAGGGCGAAAAGTCTTCGGGCAAGCCCGCAGGCGAGGCCCTAGAGGCCTATTGCGTCAATCTCAATGAGAAGTCGCGCCAGGGCAAGGTTGACCCCTTGATCGGCCGCTCGGCTGAGGTCGACCGCGCCATCCAGATCCTCTGCCGCCGCACTAAGAATAACCCGCTGCTGGTCGGTGATCCGGGCGTTGGCAAGACCGCCATTGCTGAGGGTTTGGCGCGTAAGATCGTCAATCACGAGGTTCCAGAGGTTCTGGACGGGGCCACCATCTTTAGCCTCGATATGGGCTCGCTTCTGGCCGGTACCCGCTATCGCGGTGACTTTGAAGAGCGGATCAAGCAGGTGATGAAGGAGTTGGAGGCTCACCCCAACGCCATCCTGTTCATCGACGAGATCCATACGGTGATCGGGGCTGGCGCGACGTCGGGCGGGGCTATGGATGCCTCGAACCTTCTAAAGCCTGCTCTGGCCTCGGGCACCCTGCGCTGCATGGGCTCGACGACCTATAAGGAGTTCCGTCAGCACTTCGAAAAGGACCGCGCCCTCGTGCGCCGGTTCCAAAAGATCGACGTCAATGAGCCGTCTGTTGAGGATTCCATCAAAATCCTCAAAGGCTTGAAGCCCTATTATGAGGACTTCCATAAGCTCAAATATACCAACGACGCCATCAAGGCGGCCGTCGAGCTGTCGGCGCGCTACATCACCGACCGCAAGCTGCCCGACAAGGCTATCGACATTATCGACGAGGCTGGTGCCTCGCAGATGCTGGTGCCAGAGGCCAAGCGTAAGAAGACCTTGGGCGTCAAGGAGATCGAAGCCATCGTGGCCAAGATCGCCCGCATCCCGCCCAAGTCCGTCTCCAAGACCGATGCAGAATCGCTCAAGACCCTTGAAGCGGATCTGGAGCGGGCGGTGTTCGGCCAAGACGCGGCGATCAAGCAACTGTCTAGCGCCATGAAGATGGCTCGGGCCGGTCTGCGCGATCCGCAAAAGCCGATTGGCTGCTATCTGTTCTCTGGTCCGACCGGTGTCGGCAAGACCGAGGCGGCCAAGCAACTGGCCATGACCTTGGGCATTGAGCTGCTACGGTTCGATATGTCCGAATATATGGAACGCCATACGGTCAGCCGTTTGATCGGCGCGCCTCCGGGCTATGTCGGTCACGATCAGGGCGGGCTTCTCACCGATGCCGTTGACCAGCACCCCCATGCGGTGGTGTTGCTCGACGAGATCGAGAAGGCACACCAAGACGTCTACAACATCCTGCTCCAGGTCATGGATCACGGGGTGCTGACCGATGCCAATGGCAAGAAGGTCGACTTCCGCAATGTGGTTTTGATCATGACCACCAATGCCGGGGCCGCCGACAGCCAGCGCAACGTCATCGGCTTTGGTCGGGGCAAGTCGGAAGGCGAGGACGAGGCGGCGATCAAACGCATCTTCACCCCGGAATTCCGCAACCGTCTCGATGCGGTCGTGGCCTTCAAGTCGCTCAATGCCGATGTCATCCGTCAGGTGGTCCACAAGTTCGTCATGCAGCTTGAGGTCCAGTTGGCCGATCGCGGCGTGACCTTGGAACTGGCCGACGATGCCGCTGACTGGCTGGCCAAGAACGGCTTTGACGAGCTTTACGGTGCCCGGCCTCTGGCGCGGGTTATCCAAGAGCATATCAAGATGCCGCTCGCCGACGAGATCCTGTTCGGCAAGCTGGTCCGCGGCGGTCACGTCAAGATCAAGCTTGTCGAGGGCAAGATCGGGTTTGATATTGAATCCGGCAAGGGCGCTGGGTCGAAACAGGCCGAGGATGCTGAGCCTGAGCTGGTTGGGTAGAAAACAAATCCCCACCTAGCCCTTTCCCCCCTTGAGGGGGAGAGGGTTGGGAGAGGGGGATGTTCCACGAACAAACGCGCGGTGCCAACGGATCTGGATCCCCGCCTTCGCGGGGAAAACGGAATTAGAAAGTAAGTAAGGCCCTCACCCAACCCTCTCCCACTGGGAGAGGGCTTATAGGCCCTCGCCCGTCCCATCCTGCCGTCTTCCCCGCGAAGGCGGGGACCCAGACCCTTGCGCTCCGGCGGGACGTGGTTCGCAGGGTGGATGCTTTTCCCGGGGACGTTGAAAAAAACAAGGCCCTCACCCAACCCTCTCCCACAGGGAGAGGGCTTATAGGCCCTCGCCCGTCCCATCCTACCGTCTTCCCCGCGAAGGCGGGGATCCAGACCCTTTCGCACCGGCGGGACGTGGCCAGCAGGGTGGATGCCTTCGCAGGGACGTTGGAAAATGAAAACAAGTGAGGGGGTCATCCACCGCCCCATCCTCGCGTCATTGCGAGCGAAGCGAAGCAACCTAGGGGTCTGATACGGACCAGAAGTGATGTTCCCCTGGGTTGCTTCGGCGCGATGCACCTCGCAATGACGCGGTAGAGGGCCACGTGCAAACTGTGTCTAAGGATCTGGATCCCCGCCTTCGCGGGGAACACGGATGGGGTCTGGTTTACAGCGCCGCTGCAATCTGCGCCGCCAAGCCCTTCAGCTCCGCCATATCGGCCATATTGCCGTGGCCATGACCGGCCAGAGCCACGCCCTCATAGCGCGGGATGATATGGACATGCAGGTGGAACACGGTCTGTCCGGCGGGCGCACCATTGAACTGGGTGATGACCACACCGTCGGGGTTTAATGCGGTGGTGACGGCCTTGGCTAGCCTCTGAACCGTGGCCATGACAGCCCCCAGAGCCTCAGGCTCGATCTCAAGCAGGTTTCGCGCCCTGGCGGTCTTGGAAATAACCAGGCAGTGCCCCTTGGACTGGGGAAAGACATCCATGAAGGCGAGGATGGCCTCGTCCTCATAGACCTTCACCGCCGGAACCTCGCCCCGGATGATCTTGGCGAAGATATTGTTGTCGTCATATTGGCCCAAGAGGCTCATGGGTCAGATCTCCAGAGGATAGGGTCGGGGGCGTTAACCGCCCGCCTTGAAGGGTGAATATTCTTCGGACAGCCAGTTCATCTCATTTTGCACGGCGGCCCGTTCCTGATCCAGATAGCGCCGCACAGGCTCGCGCAGTGCCGGATCGGCGATGAAGTGGGCCGAATAGACGGGGGCGGGCAGATAGCCCCTCGCGATCTTATGCTGACCCTGAGCCCCGGCCTCAACACGCGGCAGGCCAAGGCGGATGGCGTGCTCTATGGCCTGATAGTAGCAGAGCTCGAAATGCAGGAACGGCACATCCTCGACCGCGCCCCAGTTGCGGCCATAGATACAATCTCCGCCGAGCAGGTTCAGGGCTCCAGCAATATAGCGGCCATCGCGCTTGGCCATGATCAACAGCACCTGGTCAGCCATGCGCTCGCCCATCATCGAAAAGAACGGGCGGTTGAGATAGGGACGCCCCCACTTGCGCGCGCCGGTATCCTCATAGAACTGGTAAAAGGCGTCCCATGCCTCTTCGGTCAGGTCCTTGCCGGTCAGACCGACGATCTCTAACCCGGCCTGAGCATCGCGCCGTTCGCGCCGGATGGTCTTGCGCCGGTTGGAGGACAGGGCCCCAAGGAAGTCGTCAAAGGTCTCATAGCCATTATTGTGCCAGTGATATTGCTGGTCTTGGCGTTGCAGCAGGCCCTCGCCGCCGAGAAAGTCCCAGTCGGCCTTGGAGGGGAAGGTGACGTGCACCGATGAGGCTTCCAGCCGCTCACAGAGCGACACTGCGCCGCCCAGCAAGGTGCGCTTGGCAATGACCGGATCAACATCGGCCCTGACCATCATCCGAGGCCCCGTCACGGGCGAGAAGGGCGCGGCGCACTGAAGCTTGGGATAGTAGCGCCCACCGGCGCGATGATAGGCGTCCGCCCACGAATGGTCGAAGACATATTCGCCTTGGGAATGGGACTTCAGATAGAGCGGCATGACCGCGGCCACCTGTCCGGCCTCGTCCTCGACGGCGAGGTGATGGGGTGCCCATCCGGTCTGGGCCACGGCACAACCGGACTGTTCTAGGGCATCGATAAAATCGTAACCTATGAAGGGGTTGGAGGCATATTCTGCGTTAGAGGTGCAGGCCTCCCAGCCCTCGCGGCCAATTTCAGCAACGCGGCGATGGACGCGAACGGCAGGCTTTAGAGCGATCATCAGCGCTTTTGCCTCACGCCGCAAAACCTTCGAAAATCATATTGTCGCAGTGATCCTTGACCCGCTCCCACTGTTCGGGCTTGCGCACGGTCCAAGCCAGAACGGGCATGCCCTTGGCGCGGTAATCATCGGCCTTGGCGCTGGGCAGCATATCCAGACCGAGGGCCAGGAAGTGCGGCTTGGCGATGGACACATGCTCTAGGGCCGCAAAGGCGCGCCGTTGTTCCGGCGCGACATGGCTCGAATGGGCGTCATTGTAGGAATAGGAATCTAACCCACGCAGGATCTGCGGATGGTGCTGGGCAAACCAGGCGTGGCTATAGGGGTTAAAGCCGATGATGCAGGTCGGGCCATTATGATCGAGCAGGACCTCCGACACGCGGCGCTCGAGCGGGCCGACCTCGCCGAACGGGGTCTTGAGCTCAATATGGACCAGAGCGCGATGGCCAATCAGGGTCAGGGCGTCGGCGAGGGTGGGAATGGTCTCATCGGTTCCCGATAGGGCCAGTTTGCCAAGGTCCGCCGCCTTATGGTCGCGCAGCCGCCCTTCGATCCCGCAGATTCGTTGCAGGGTGTCGTCGTGAAAGACAACGGCCTCGCCATCGGCGCTCAGATGGACATCAAGTTCAATGCCATAGCCGGCCTGACAGGCGGCCTGAAAGGCACCGAGCGAATTTTCCGGCGCGCCGGTCTTCGACCAGAGGCCGCGATGGGCCACGGCCGGTGCCTTGAGAAGGTCCCACGCATCGCCGAACAGGGCGGTCATGCGACCTCGACGATGGCGTCGACCTCGACGGCGAAGTTCATTGGCAGGCTGAAGACGCCGACGGCTGAGCGCGCATGGCGACCCTCATCGCCAAAGGCCGCGACCATCAGGTCCGAGCAGCCATTGATCACTTGCGGGATGTTGAAGAAGTCAGGCCCAGCCTGAACAAAGCCGCCGAGCTTGACCACCCGAATGACCCGGTCCAGATCGCCCGTCGCAGCCTTCATCTGGGCCAAGAGATTGATCCCGCACAGGCCGGCGGCCAGTTGCCCCGTGGCCTCATCGACATCATCGCCGACAATGCCCTTGATCCCGCCGCTCTCATCCACAGAGACCTGTCCGGAGATGAACAGCAGATTGCCGGTGCGGATGAAGGGCGCGTAGTTGGCGATGGGCGCGACAGGGGTTGGCAGAGTGATGCCAAGAGCGTTGAGGCGTTCTTCGATGGCGGACATGGCGGGCTCCCGAAACTGTGGAGATGAGCTTAGCGCCGGATTGTCCGTCCCCCAAGCCTCAGACTAAGAAAGCTGACTATGATTTGCTCTTGGGACGCATTTTTAGCGCTCGGCCGCTGATCACAGCCCCCTGACCGAACTTGGCCCTCAGCCCGTCAATGACCTTTTCCTTGGACCGCGCTATCGCTTCCTCGGCTCCGAACAGATCATTAGGGGCATCGGTCGCGTCGACCAGCTCTGAAAGGCCCACGCCAATCAGGCGATAGGTCTGGCCCCGGGCCTCTGCGGCGAGAAGTTCGCGTGCCGCAGCGAACAATGTCCGGGCGGTCTGGCAGGGGACAGCGAGGGTGCGCCTGCGGGTCACAAGCTTGAAATCAGAGGTCTTGAGCTTGAGCGTCGCCACCCGTCCAGCGATGGCGGCAGCGCGCATCTGGCGGGCGACCTTTTCGCAAAGGGGCCAAAGCTGGTCGCTGAGGGCATCGACGTGACTCAGATCGACCGCGAATGTGGTCTCGGCGCTGATGCTCTTGCGGACCTGATCGGGGTTGACCGGACGGCTATCGAGCCCCTTGGCCAGCTGCGACAGGCGCAATCCATAGGCCCCGCCGATCTTGACCAGATCTCGCGGTTCAGCCCGCGCTAGGTCTCCGACCGTGCCAAGGCCCGCCTTTTCCAGCGTCTTGACCAGAGCCGGGCCCACGCCGGGCAGGATACCAACGGGCTTGGGTGCCAGAAAGCTTTCGGCCTCGGCCTGTCCGATGACCGCAAAGCCGCGCGGCTTATCCAGATCAGACGCGATCTTGGCGAGAAACTTGTTGGGGGCTAGGCCAATCGAGACGGTCAGGCCGACCTCGGTCTCTATCTCGTTCTGCAGCCGTGCCAGCACCAGCGCCGAACAGCCGCCATTGAGCCGTTCGGCACCGGTCAGGTCCATCCACGCCTCATCCAGTGAAAGGGGCTGAACCAGAGGCGTCAGCTTCGAAAGCTTGGCAAAGATTGCAGCGCTTGCGGTTTTGTATTTGGAAAAGTCGGGAAAGATCACCTCGGCTTGAGGGCAGAGGGCGAGGGCCTTGAACATCGGCATGGCCGAGCGAACGCCAAAGGTGCGGGCAATATAGCAGCAGGTCGTGACCACGCCGCGGTGGCCGCCGCCGACAATGACCGGTCGGTCGCGCAGTTCGGGGCGATCGCGCTTTTCGACGGCCGCATAGAAGGCGTCGCAGTCCATGTGTGCGATGGTGAGCTTTTCGAGCTGCTCATGGGCGATCAGGCGCGGCGATGAGCAGTGCGGGCAGCGGCGATTGGTCAGCGGTGGTCCCAGATGCAGGCAATCGCGGCAAAGGGCGCTCACCAGACCGCGCCTAGAACAGCGCTTTTTCGAGCGCGGTCTGCAAAAGGCTCCAATCGTCGATCCGCTCATGGGCGTGGGGCTTGCTGGGGGCCATATGGCGAAGGCGCTGGTCGGCCACCATCTGAAAACGGTCCACCTTGGGCGCATTCGTGGCGACAGAATCGAGATTGGGGATCATGTCGTCGATAAAGACCGAGGGGCGGGTGGTCCTTGCGGCCAGATGGGCGGCAGCGGGACCCTTGAGTCCTGAATTGATGACGAGCGGATAGTCCATGCCATGGCGCTTGAGCCAGCGGGCGCGCTCATCTCGGCCGTGCTCGGGCGCATTGGTCAAGATGACCACATCAGCCCGATTCGACAGGTGCGCGAGGGCCTCGGCGGCTCCCGGTGCGGGGTCCATATGGTCGCTGCCGTCTCGAAAAAAGTCATCGAACAGGGTTTTGCCGACCAGCATGTCGATATGGTTGTCATCGCCCTTGCGATAGATGTTCTGGAACAGGGCGAATTTGTCGAACCGCATCTCGTAGCCATGATGTCCAACAAACCGTTCAAATCCCTCGACAAATAAAGCCAAGACCTCGTCAACATCGACGATGACCAGCGGGCGATCAGGGGTAACCTTGGCCGAAACCAGGTCTTGGGCGGGTTTGAAGGCGGAACTTGAGGACAGCGGACTTCTCTCGGCTAACGCGGGCTTAAGGATATCTGTGGGAAGAGGGAGGATGATACGGGAACGACGAGTCGCTTCAAGATCGGATCCCGTGGCCACAAGTTGAGATCAAGATGGCGAAAAAGGTCCTCATCGTCGAGGATAATGAGCTGAACATGAAACTGTTTCATGATCTGCTCGATGCTCAGGGCTACGAGACCTTGCAGACCCGCGAAGGTTTGCAGGCGCTTGGACTGGCACGCGAACATCTCCCCGATCTCATATTGATGGATATCCAACTGCCTGAAATTTCAGGACTTGAGGTCACCAAGTGGCTGAAAGAAGACGATGCCCTTGCCCATATCCCTGTCGTGGCCGTCACGGCCTTCGCCATGAAAGGCGATGAGGAGAGGATCAGAGAGGGCGGCTGCGAGGCCTATATTTCGAAACCGATCTCTGTCGCGCATTTTTTGGAGACGATTCGCCGTTTGATAGAGTAAGTACTTTATCATGTCCGCACGTATTCTCATTATTGATGACATAGACGCTAACGTTCGGCTGCTCGAAGCCAAGATGACGGCGGAGTACTATGAAGTGCTCATGGCATCCGATGGCCATTCAGGCATTGCGTTAGCAAAGTCACAACTTCCGGATATTATTTTACTTGATGTCATGATGCCCGGCTTGAGCGGCTATGAGATTTGCCGCCGCCTGAAAGAAGATCCAGATACCCGCCATATTCCGGTGGTCTTGGTGACGGCGCTCGACGGTCGAGATGATCTGTTGGCTGGCCTCGACGCTGGGGCTGATGATTTCATGACCAAGCCCATTGATGACGTCATGCTAATGGCGCGTCTTAAGGGGCTGGTGCGGCTCAAGCTGGCCATTGATGGATTGCGGATGTTGGAGGCTTCGGGCCGCCGCATGGGCGTCATTGCGGGTACGTCAGCGCGTCTTGGCGGCCTTGGTGGCCGCATCTTGATTGTTGATGATAATCATCGGCAAGCTCAGCGGATGGTGTCTGAGTTGGGGCTGGACCATCGTCCCATCGTTGAAAGCGATGCCGAAAAGGCTCTGCTCTCGGCGCGCGGTCCCATCGACCTGATGATTATCAATATGGATGCGACAACCTTTGACGGCCTGCGCTTGGCTGCGATGGTGCGCTCGGAGTCTTCGACTCGGTTCATGCCCATTCTCGCGATCATGGATACAGATCAGCGCGACCTGCTGGTGAAGGCCATGGAACTGGGCGTGAATGACATTTTGGCCCGGCCCATTGATCCGCAGGAACTGACCCTTCGAGCCCGCACCCAGATCAAGCGCAAGCGCTATACGGACCTGTTGCGGAGCAATCTTGACCAGTCCCTAGAGTTGGCGGTGACCGACCAACTGACCGGTCTGCATAATCGCCGTTATATGGTGACCCAACTCAGTGCGCTCGTGGCCCGGGCGATCAAGGGGGGTGATCCGGTTTCAATCCTGATGATCGACATAGATCACTTTAAGAAGATCAATGACGGTTTTGGACATGATGTCGGGGACATGGTCCTTCGCGAATTCTCGGTTCTGTTGGCGTCCAATGTCCGGGCGATTGACTTGCCCTGCCGATATGGCGGTGAAGAATTCATCGTGGTCATGCCCGGAACCGATGCCGATGCCGCGCTCAGGATCGCTGAACGGATTAGAAAAAGTGTCTCTGAGACGTCCTTCAGCCTAGGATCAGAGGGCGAAGCCCTTGCCGTCACGGTCTCGATTGGCCTCGCCTGCGCTGATTGCGACATGGATACGCCCGAAACCTTGCTGAAGCGCGCCGATGAGGCGGTTTACGGGGCTAAGGCGGGCGGGCGTAATCAGGTTATCGTGCGCTCGATCTGAGCCCCACAGCGCCTCCAAAACCCCTTTTTCTAAAGTTGGAACGCGCACCGACGCCTTTTGTAGCGACGGGCCGTCTTATGGCCTATATTGGGTCCCAAGAGAGAGCCGGGCCATCCGGTTTGGTCCCTAATATGTGAGGCGCACCATGGGTTCTATGAGTTGGGTTCATTGGTTGATCGTTATTGGCGTGGCTGCCGTTCTGTTTGGTGGTGGCGGTAAGCTGTCCTCACTGATGGGCGATGCGGCCAAGGGCATTCGCGCATTCCGTGATGGTCTCAAGGGTGAAGACGCGCCCAAGTCCGCCGATACGCCTGCTGCACCCCTGCCGCGGACCGATAAGGAAGGCTGATCTTCGGATCTAGTCTCAAGGCTTTTGCGGTTTTCATACTGCGAAAGCGTGCGCCCAAGCATGGTGGAATTTGATGTTACCTGAGATCGGCGCCACCGAACTTATGGTCATTGCGGCGGTGGCCCTGATCGTAGTCGGGCCCAAGGACCTGCCTATGTTGATGCGTAAGCTGGGTCAGTTCATTGCCCGACTGCGCGGCATGGCCAGCGAATTTCGCGCCAGCTTTGACGATATGGCGCGCCAGTCCGAGCTTGATGATCTTCGCCGCGAGGTCGAGGCCATGCGTAGCGCCCGCTTTGCCGACATCGTACCTGAGGCCTCTTCCGGTCTGGGCGTTGATGCCTCCGAGGTCATGCAGGAGATCAACCGCTCCCTGACGGCGCCCGATAGTGGGATGCAACTTCATCCACCCATCGCCTCTGAGCCCGCCGGTGAGCATGAGGCCTCTAAGCCATGAGTGCGGCCCATGACGAAGACCATATTGAGGCCTCTCGCGCGCCCTTGATGGAGCACCTGATCGAGCTGCGCCAGCGCCTGATCATCTGTGTCGCGGCTTTGATTGTCGCCTTTATCTTCTGCTTCAGTCAGGCTGAGCCGATCTATATGGTCTTGCTCCATCCCTTCGAGATGGCCGCCCAACTGTTGGCCATGCAAAAACAGACCGGTGCCGATCACGGCTATTTTGACCTGATGTTGGTGCTGATGGGATTCAAAGAGGCCCCGACAATCATCGGTCAGAACTTGAAGCTGATCTATACGGCACCGCTGGAGTTCTTCTTCACCAAGCTCAAACTGGCCGGTTTTGGCGGGGTGATTATCGGATTTCCGGTGATCGCTTGGCAGCTCTATCGCTTTGTTGCGCCAGGGCTCTATGCCAAGGAACGCCACGCTTTCTTGCCATTCCTGCTGGCCTCGCCGGTCCTTTTCATGATGGGCGCGGCGCTGGTCTATTATGTCATGCTGCCGTTCGTTCTGTGGTTCTCGCTGTCGCAGCAGATCTTCGGCTCGGGCAATATTACCGTCGAGCTTGTGCCCAAGGTGTCAGACTATCTGACCCTCGTGACCACCTTGGTGCTGGCCTTTGGGCTCTGTTTCCAGTTGCCGGTCATTCTGGCGCTCTTGGGGCAGGCCGGGATTGTCTCATCCAAGCTTCTGCGCAGCGGACGGCGCTATGCCATATTGGGCATATTTGTGGTCGCTGCCATTGTCACGCCGCCAGATCCGATCAGCCAAATCACCTTGGCCGTGCCCTTGATCCTGCTCTACGAACTTTCGATCTGGTGCGTTTGGGTCATTGAGCGCAAGCGGATCAAGGCCCAAAATGGCGATGAGAGCACAGATATTGCCCTGACCTAGGCCACAAGTGGGCCATGGCATTTGCGCCATGACCCGGAGGCCTATCAGTCGCTCTCAGACTTGGCAGCGCCGGTTTCGACCATCAGATAGGCGATGATGTCGGTGCGGTCCTTGGCATCCTTGACGCCCATGAAGGTCATCTTATTGCCCGGCAGCATGGACTTCGGGTCGGCAATCCACTGGTCAAGGTTTGCCCCATCCCAAACATAGCCCGCAGCCTTGAGGGCCTCAGAATAGGCATAGCCCTCATGGGCCCCCGCCTTGTGCCCGAAAATGCCATAGAGGTTCGGGCCAGTCATATTGGGTCCACCTTCGGCGACCGTGTGGCACGAGCGGCAGAGGGCGAACTTACGCTTGCCATTTTCCATGTCGGCCGCGTTGTAAGGCGCAGGCAAGGAGGCCAGCATCTTGAGCTTGTCCTCTTCGCCAACCTCTTGAACCTCTGTCGCTTCAGAGGCTTCTGGGGCTTCAGCCGTTTCGGTCTGAGAGGCGGGCTTGCTGCAGCCAATGAGTAGGGCGGCGAGGCCAACAGCGGCCAATAGGGCAGTGGGGTTACGCACGTGTCTATTCCTTGTCCGGCGAGGGTTAGATGAGGGTGTCGTTGAAGCCGGAGACTAGCCCCGTTCGATGATTTCGCAAGATCACTCTGATGATGTCGGCCGAGAGCGCGTCGATTTCAAGTCCCCGCGCCGAACCTTGGAGTCCACCCGCCTGACCTTCGAGGCCTTAGTCGGTTTTGTCGCATGCCGCACGGGGGGGCGATAGGCAGCCTTGCGGATCAGATCGCTTAATCTCTCTATCGCATCGGCGCGATTGAGCGCTTGGGTGCGAAAGCGATCGGCGGTGATGACGATGATCCCCTCGAGGGTCAGTCGACTGCCCGCCAGCGCTTGCAGGCGAATACTCACAGAATTGGGCAAGGAGCGGGACCGCCGCGCATCAAAGCGCAGTTGAACGGCGGATGAGACCTTATTGACGTTCTGGCCGCCGGGGCCAGAGGCGCGAATGAATGTGATGTCGAGCTCGTCATCTTGAAGGCTGATGGCGTCTGTGATGGGGATCATGGCCTCGTCCCCTAGGTCGGAATGACGGTCTTGCCGACCGGGGCCATAGCAATGCCGGCGAGCTTAAAGTGCTGCAGGGCAAAGGGGATGGTGATGATCGGCAGGCACAAGAGTGCGCCGATGACCAGGTGCGTCAAGGCCACGTACCAGCCGCCCAGCACGAACCAAATGATGTTGAGCAGGAAACCGGCAGATCCTGTGCCGAGGTCGCCATGACCGGTGACGGTCTCACGATCAACGACCTTTTGACCAAAGGGGAAGAAGGTGAAGAGACCAATTCGCGCGGCCGCCATGCTCCAGGGCAGGCCAACAATGGTGATCGCAAGCAACAGGGCGGCGAGCAGCCAGGCGCATCCCGACACAAATCCGCCGAGGACGAACCAGATCAGATTGAGGATCACGGACATTGCGACAGTTCCAGTGCGGGGTTGCCCCTTTCTACAGGAGATTGCTGATTTTGCCGAATGAACTGTGATGCGTGAAAGGTCATCACATCGGGTCCATTAATGGCCTAAATTGAGGTGAGAGTCGTCTTAGGGCACGAGGGGCTACGGTCAGGGCATGGAGGTCTATCGGTTGAGGCGAGGTCTCGTCCTCGTGACGATGAGCTCGCTCACGATGGCGCAGGGGGCTGAGATCAGCGTGCCGAGGGATTAGGTTTAATTCCCGCCTCAAGGGCTTGGCGCGCGAGGTCCCTGATCTGGTTAGGGGACAGGGGGCTGAGCGGGTCTGGGGTGGCGGGCTGAAGCGTGCCGACAATCTGTCCTGCGTTGAGCGTCACCACGTGATCGGCCAGCCGTGCAACCTCTTCGGCGTCATGGCTGACATAGAGCACCGGAATGGACAGGGTACGATGGAGGGCTTCCAAAAAGGGCAAGATCTCTGCCCGGCTTTGGGCGTCGAGGCTTGAGAGCGGTTCGTCCATCAACAGAAGGCGCGGCTGGGATAGGAGAGCGCGGCCCAGGGCCACCCTTTGCCGCTCGCCGCCCGACAGATTATCGGTAGACCGTCCGATCAAAGGCTCTAGCCCCAGTAGCGGCACCACCTCATCTAGGCTCATGGTCTTGGGCCCTTGCGCGCGGCGATAGCCAAACAGCAGATTGTCCCGCACCGACAGATGGCTCAGCAGGCTGGACTCTTGAAACACCATGCCGAGGGCGCGTTGGTGCACGGGGACAAAGAGCCGCCCCTCTTGCCAGACCTCGCCATCCATCACGACCCGTCCCGGCAGGCGGGTCAGGCCCGCAATGGCCCGCAGAAGGCTGGTCTTGCCCGCGCCTGACGGACCAACTAGAGCCGTGATCCCCTTCGGCGGAATGGTCAGGCTAACCTTGAGTCGGAAGCGTCCCAGCAGGCCGTCGAACTCGGCCTGAATGCCTTTTCGGTCATCCACGCCACTCATGGGGCGGTCTTTCGAGCGCGCCGTTCGGTCAGGAACATGGTCAGCAGCACGACAAAACTAAAGACGAGGAGACCCGCTGCCAGCCTATGGGCTTCGCCAAACTGCAGGGATTCGACCAGTTGATAGAGCTTGACCGAAATGACTTCCGTTTGGCCCGGTATGCCGCCGCCGATCATCAGAACGACTCCGAACTCTCCGACTGTATGGGCAAAGACTAAGACGGCAGCGGTCAGGAACCCTCGGCGAGCCTGTGGGACCGCCACGGTGAAAAAGGCGTTCAGGGGTGTCGCGCGCAAGGTGGCGGCAACCTCCATCGGTCTGTCCCCCATGGCTTCGAACCCATTGCGGATCGGCTGGACCGCGAAGGGCAGGGAATAGACGATCGACCCGATCAAGAGGCCGGGGAAGGTGAAGGCTAGGGATTGGATGCCAAACGGTTGGAGCAGTTCCATCAACGGACTGCTCGGCGCGAGCAGCAGGAGCAAATAGAAACCCAAGACGGTCGGGGGCAGAACGATGGGCAGGGCCACGACGGCAGCGATGATCTCTTTCCACCAAACCTTCTGGCGCGCCAACCACCAGGCCAGCGGTGTCGCCAGCACCAGCAAAAGCAGCGTCGTAAAGCTCGCCAGCTTCACGGTGGTCCAGATCACATCGGCCATGGGCTAGGGGGTCTCATAGCCATAGCGGCGGATGATGGCGCGGGCGGGCGCGCTTTTCAAAAAGGCCATAAAGGCCTTGGCCGCAGGGTTGTTCGCGCCGGTCTTGAGCAGAACCGCCTGTTGATCGATGGGGCTGTGGAGTGTGGCCGGGACGATCCAGCGCGAACCCTCTGGCCGATTGATCACCTGAGACAGGGCCACGAACCCGATCTCTGCGGCACCGGTTTGCACAAACTGGAAAGTCTGTGCGATGGAACTGCCCTGCACGATCTTAGGCTTGAGCCGATCATAGAGGCCCAGCTTTCTAAGGCTCTGGACGGCTGCAAGCCCATAGGGGGCGATGGCGGGATCGGCTATGGCCAAATGCTCAAAGTCGCCGCGTGCGAGTATCTTGCCATTGGCATCAACAAATCCGGGCCTTGTCGAATAGAGCACCAAGCGTCCTACGGCGTAGGTAAACCGAGTGCCAAAGACTGAAAATCCATCCTTTTCAGCTTGTTGTGGGCGTTCTTTATCAGCCGATAGGAAGACTTCAAGCGGTGCGCCGTGGGTTAACTGAACAAAGATCTGACCGGACGGGGCAAAGCTGAGGTTCGCCTGATGGCCGGTTTTGGCCGTGAAGGCAGCCGCGATCTCTTTGGCGGGCTCCATAAAGTTTGAGGCCACGGCGATCTGCACCGTCGCTGCCGCCGCAGGGGCGATGTGCAACGCACAGACGACCGCTATCAGCCCAGATAGCCGCGCCAACACCCCCACAGGCTTCATTCCCCTGACCCTTTAGGCACCAAGACGCAGGGGCAGGTCGCGCAGTCTCTTGCCCGTCGCCGCATAGATGGCGTTGGCCAAGGCGGGGATCACGGGCGGAAGGGCCGGTTCGCCCAGGCCCGTGGGAGGCACGTCGGTCTTGACAAAGGCCACCTCGATCTCTGCGGGAGCCGCATCAATGCGAAGGAGCGGGAAGTCGCCGAAGCCCTTTTGCGTGACGGCCCCATCGACCTGTTGGATCTTCTGACCAATCATGGCTTGGGCCAGGCCGTCAATGACCGAGCCTTGAACCTGTTGCTCGGCATGCATCGGGTTGATGATCTGGCTGCCAATGTCACCGGCCACATAGACCTTCTCGACCTTGATCCGAGTACCTTGGGTGACCGTGATATCGACGATCTCGGCAAAATAACCCGAGTGGCTGAAATAGAAGCCAAAGCCTCGGCCCTTGCCTTCGGCCCCCTTGGTCCGTCCGGTCCAACCGGCCATGGCGCAGACCTTGTCGATCACGCCGCGTGCGCGGCCCGTATCGAACACAGGCCCACGATCATAGAGGGGTACCGCGCGCGCTGCGCCCATTGTGCGCCGCATGAGCTCTGGCAGGTCCATACCGCCCGCCTCGGCGACCTCATCGAGGAAGCCTTGGAAGACAAAGGCCATCGCATTGGACATGGGTGCGCGCAGATAGCCCGTCGGCATATTGGTTGGCACCATGGACTGGCGAAACAGCACATTGGCCACGAACTTGGCGGGAAACTCAACCGGACTCATATCGCCAGCGCGTACGGGCCAACCCTTATCGCTGGGCGTAACGAAGTGATCCTTTAGGGCGACAATCGCACCATTGGCATCCAGTCCAGCCTCGAACTGGTGCCAACCGGCGGGGCGATAGAAGCCATGCTGCATGTCGTCAGCGCGATTAAAGATCAGCTTGACCGGACGGCCGGGCAGCGCCTTGGCGATCTGGGCGACCTGAACCATATAGTCGTTCATCAAACGCCGTCCAAAGCCGCCACCAGACTTGGTGATGTGAACGGTGACGGCCTCTGGCGCTAGGCCAAGGACCTTGCCGACCATCACGCCTCCTGCAGCCGGGGTTTGGCTCGGTGCCCAGATCTCGATCTTGCCGTCGCTAAAGATGGCCGTAGAGTTTTGAGGCTCCAGAGTCGCGTGGGCAATGAAGGGGTAGCTGTAGCGGGCGGAGACGGTTTTCGCAGCGCTGGCCATCGCTCCGCCGGCGTCACCGACCTTGACCAGAGTCTTTAGTGGCTCGCCCTTGTGGAGCGCGGCTGCCGCCTGCTCATAGCCCGCCGTCGAGAAGCCGGTTAGTCCGTCTGTCTTCCATTGAGCCTTGAGGGTTTGGCGCGCCCTGTTGGCGGTCCACCAACTGTCCGCGACAATCGCGACGGCATCGTTGGGGCCTGTAGGAATGAGGCCGCTATTGAGCGGAACAATGGCGATAATGCCGGGCAGGGCCTTGGTCGCGGCCTCGTTCATCGAGGCAAGCGTGCCGCCAAAGACGGGGCAAAGCTCTATCGCCGCATAGACCATGCCGGGCAGGCTGACATCGATCCCGAAAACGGCCCTGCCCTTAACGACGTCTGGCGTATCGACGCCGGTAATGGACTGGCCAATGATCTTGAAGTCCGACGTGGCCTTCAGGGGCACGCTGGCTAGGCTAGGCGAGGGCTGGCCCGCCGCCTGATCGATAAAGGCGCTGTAGGGAGCCGAGCGCCCGCTGGCCTTGTGGTGGATCTGTCCAGACGCGGTGGTTAGGCTTGCGGCATCGACCGACCAGGCCTTGGCGGCCGCTTGCAGCAGCATCTGACGGGCCGCTGCACCGACTTGGCGCATGGGCATCCAGTTGACGGGGGTTGAGCGACTGCCGCCCGCTGATTGCGGCCCATAGAGGGCTTCGTTGGCCAAGGTTGGCTCGACCGTCACTTGCGACCAGTCAACATCCAGTTCTTCGGCGATCAGCATAGGCAGCATGGTGCGGATGCCCTGACCGATCTCGGGGTTCTTTGAGCCGATGGTCACGCGATTATTGGCATCAATGCGGATAAAGGCATTGAGCATGACGGGCTTGGTCTTGGTTCCTGCTGCCAGCGCCATGTCGGCGGTGAAGGTCACGGCTGTGCCAGCGGCTAGCGCAACAGTGAGGAAGGCCCGGCGGTTGAGGGTGGAGGAACGGCTCATGACTTGGCCCCTTCAGAACCTGCGTTAGCAGCCGACTGGATGGCCTTGCGGATCCGCAGATAGGTGGCGCAGCGGCAGAGATTGCCCCGCATGGCCGCGTCAATGGCGTCGGCATCGGGCTTGGGCTGGGCGGTCAAGAGGGCGGTAGCCGACATGATCTGACCGGCTTGGCAGTAGCCGCACTGCGGCACGTCCAGTTCAACCCAGGCTTCAGTGACCCGCTTGCCAACAGGCGTTGCGGCGACATGTTCGATGGTCGTGACATGCTTGCCCGCAGCGGCGCTGATCGGGGTCATGCAGGCGCGGACGGTCTTGCCATCAATCATCACCGTGCAGGCCCCGCAAAGGCCCGTGCCGCAGCCAAACTTGGTGCCCGGAAGGCCCAAATCTTCACGCAGCACCCAAAGCAGGGGTTTTTCCGGTTCTGCGGAAATGGTCCGCTTGGCATCATTGACGGTCAACTGCACAGCCATGGGCGATCATCCTGTCCTAATGTTTCGATGCGAGGTCGAACCTGCTCAAGAGGTAACATAGGCTGAGATCACCGTCATCGCCAACAGGTGACATTTGCGGTCTTTGCAGCAGGGTTCTATAGACGCGCTTCTTGTTTCTGTTGCGCCGCTCCGGCGGCTTGAGGCCTTTGCATGTCCCGTATCCTGATCACGTCGGCTCTGCCCTATATTAATGGCATCAAGCATCTGGGCAATTTGGCTGGGTCGATGTTGCCAGCCGATGTCTTTGCGCGGTTCCAGCGGGCTCAGGGGCGTGAAACTTTGTTCATCTGTGCTACGGACGAGCACGGCACTCCGGCTGAACTGGCGGCAGCGGCGGCCGGTCAGGATGTTGCCGATTACTGCACCGAGCAGCATCAGTTACAAAAGGACATCGCCCTTCGGTTTGGCCTGTCCTTTGACTGGTTTGGGCGGTCGTCCTCACCGCAAAACCGTGAGCTTACCCAGCATCTCGCCTCAGTCCTAGAGGCCCAAGGCCTGATCGAAGAGCGGGTGGATCAGATGATCTATTCGCTGGCCGATCAGCGGTTCTTGCCTGACCGTTATGTTGAGGGCACCTGTCCCAAGTGCAGCTTTGAAAAGGCGCGCGGCGACCAGTGCGACGGCTGCGGCGCGTTGCTGGATCCGACCGATCTGATCAATCCCTATTCGACCATCTCAGGGTCGCGCGACATAGAGGTGCGCGATACGCGTCACCTCTATCTGCTGCAAAGCAAGATGCAGGATCGGCTGCGGACCTGGATTGATGGGCGCAAGGACTGGCCGCAACTGGCCAAATCGATCGCCAATAAGCATCTGGACGAGGGCCTGATTGATCGGGGCATTACCCGCGATCTGGTCTGGGGTGTTCCCGTGGCGCATAACGGCGTGGCGCGTACGGGCTTTGAAAATAAGGTCTTCTATGTCTGGTTCGATGCCCCCATCGAATATATCGCCGCGACCCAGGAATGGGCCGATGCGACCGGCGGCGATTGGAAGAGCTGGTGGCGCACCGATGCCGGAGCGGACGATGTTCGCTATGTCGAGTTCATGGGCAAGGACAATGTCGCCTTCCACACGGTCAGCTTCCCCGCGACCCTGCTCGGCTCGGGCGAGCCTTGGAAGCTGGTTGATCAGCTCAAGGCCTTTAATTGGCTGAACTGGTACGGTGGTAAGTTCTCCACCTCGAACCGTCGCGGTGTCTTTATGGATGCGGCGCTCGATCTTTTGCCGCCTGACCTGTGGCGCTGGTACCTGATCGCCAATGCGCCCGAAGGCTCGGACACGGCCTTTACCTGGGAACAGTTCCAATCGGCGGTGAACCGCGATCTGGCCGATGTCCTCGGCAACTTCGTCAATCGCATCTTGAAGTTCAATGAGACCAAGCTGGAGGGCACGGTTCCTGATGGCGGCGAGCCGGGCGAGCTAGAGATCGCGCTTTTGGCCTCGGTGCAGGAAAAGATCGCGTCCCTGACTGACAATCTCGAGGCCTTGGAATATCGCAAGGCCGCGCAGGACCTGCGGGCCCTGTGGGTTGCGGGTAATGAATATCTTCAGGTCGCTGCCCCTTGGACGGCGATCAAGACAGACCGGGATCGGGCCGCCGTTGTGGTTCGGACCGCTATCAACCTTGTTGCGCTCTATGCGCGCCTGTCTTCGCCCTTCATTCCGTTCTCGGCGGCCATCATTGCTGAGGCGGTAGGCGAGGCGGGGGTCACGGCTTGGCCCTTGGCGAGCGATGCCGGCCTTTTGGACAGTCTACCCCGTGGCCGCGCGGTCGCGGCACCAGAGGTTCTGTTCAAGAAGATCGAAGATGATCAGGTTGCCGAGTGGACCAAGCAGTTCGACGGGGTTGAGGATGAGGTGAGCGCCGCTCCTGCGGCTTTCGGCTGACGCTTGATTTTCGGATTTAATCTCTTAATTGAAAAATGATAGTGTTTATTACTATATAATAAAGGGTCTTTATTAGGTTTATTGAGTAGTATAGGCTTTCACAATGGGTGAGGGGGCGGCTGCAGGCTGCCTTGCGATTGTGGAGTGAGCGATGTTGCGTCATCGGCCTGTGCTAAATGTGATCATGCTAATTTTCGGGGCGGTGATGCTCGGGTCCCTATTGATCCCAGTATCCGCGTTCGCAGATCCCGCCGTCACGCCCGTGACCCCTGAGCGCTTCATTGAGCGTTATGAGGCGTCGAAGCAGGGGGCCACCGTCGCAAAGGTTGAGGCCTATGGCCAAGAGGCTTTGAAATTGAAGGGGGCCGAGCGCCTGACGCGGTTGCTTTATGTTGTCGAAGTGCTTCAAGGCCTGGAGGTGCCCGAGACCTACAAAAAATGGTTCAATCTTTCAAACCGGATTGCGCTCGATGAGCGTCAAGATAGATTTATTGCAATTTTCGCCATTATGAGAGCAGAGGAGGATTATTTCTCTCATGTCGGCGATGTTAAATATTACGATATAATAAATAACTATACAAAATCCGATGATTTAATATTAAAATCGATTAGTTCTATTGTTATTAATAGTTTATATGATGGAAAGGATCATTTTGGACAATTCAAAAAATTAACCGAGGCCTACGAAATCATACCAAAATCAGACCCTATGAGCGCGTTTGCTTACAGGGTCTATTGGTCGCGAATGACAGATAAACTGGTTGCAATTGGTGATATTGATGGGTTCTTCGATGCTGTCTCGCAACTTGAGTTCACCTATGCCCTTCCTGGCCTCCAGGTTCCTGATCGTGGATTGCTCCTTCGCATTACGATCATGGCGCGTCGGGTCGATGACGAGCCCCTCGCGCGCCGCGCCTTTGAGGCCAATTCGCGACTGATACGCGCCAATCCCACGGCGTCTAGCCTCGCCAACCTGGCAATCGATTGCGCAGAACTGGAGGCCAATTTCCAATACCCCGCTAAAGTTCTGAGCTGCTTGAAGGGGGTGGACCTTGACGTGGTCGAGCCCAAATTTCGTAAGGTGGTGGGGTTGAGTGTTCGTGCCCGTGCCCTCGCGCAAATGGGACAGACAGATCTTGCGGAAGCGGATCTTGCTGAATTGGATCGGTTAAAGGCATCAGGCGAATATCACCCTGGCTCCTTTGCTTTTATGCCGCTCGCCAAGGCGCAGGTGCTCGCCAATCGGGGACGTTCGGTCGAGGCCTTTCAAATTGTATCGCAATATTGGCGGGCCGCGGCCAAGTCGCAGGTCATACGTTTTAGAGATGCGGTCCCTGCTCTGGTCGGGATTTTGCGTGCAGACGTGGTCGAATTGCGCAAAACGGCAGAGTTACAAAAGACGGTTATTGCGCTTCAAAGCCTTATTGCGGGCCTAGCCATAGCGGTTGCCCTTGCCGCTGGATATGCCGTCTACACCTTACGCAAACTGAACCGAAAACTGGATGCTGCACGCCTAGCCGCCGAAGAGGCCAACCAAGCCAAGAGCCAATTTCTGGCGAATATCAGCCATGAGATCCGCACACCCTTGAACGGCGTCCTCGGGCTAGCCCAAGCCATTTCAGCCGATGAGTTGACCCCAATCCAAGCGGAGCGGATCGGTGTGTTGCGGCAATCAGGTCTTGGTTTGCTCGCGATCCTCAATGACCTGCTCGATCTGGCTAAGATTGAGGCGGGTAAGTTGACCATTGAGGCCGTGCCCTTTAACCCGCAAGAGGTTCTCACAGCGGCGCGCCAAGCGATCTGGGCGACAGCCGAGGCCAAGGGCCTGACCGTCGAGACGAC
The DNA here is from genome assembly GCA_947441065.1 of Caulobacteraceae bacterium. Classification (GTDB taxonomy): domain Bacteria; phylum Pseudomonadota; class Alphaproteobacteria; order Caulobacterales; family Caulobacteraceae; genus CAISGS01. Next base: position 5,894 of record CANESI010000016.1, on the reverse strand, counting down.
AGTGATGCCCGAGGCCGAAGGTCTTTATAAGGGCGATCCGACGCGGCTTCGTCAGATCATCGACAATCTGGTTTCGAATGCCGTGAAGTTCACCCCGACCGGCCGGGTGGATGTGGTGCTGAGCCGTCCAGCCGATGCCTTGGTCCTGACCGTCGCCGATACGGGCATCGGAATGACGCCTGAGGCGACGAGCCGCATCTTTACGAAGTTCGAGCAGGCCGATGCCTCGACGACCCGTCGGTTTGGCGGGACTGGTCTTGGACTATCGATCTGCTTGGAGCTGGTTGAGGCTATGGGCGGCGCGATCAAGGCTGACAGTGTCGAGGGGCAGGGGACAAGCTTTACAGTGATCTTGCCGTTGGAACGTCTTGGGGATGTGCCGGATGTCGCCGCAGTTCAGGCCGTCGATGCGGTCGTCGATGCGGACCAGCCTCCCTTGCGCGTGCTCGCCGCCGAAGATCATCCGGTCAATCAACTGGTCCTACGAACCCTATTGGGTCAGTTTGGGGTCGAGGTCACGATGGCCAGCAATGGCCAAGAGGTGCTGGACCTGTTCAAAGATCAGGACTGGGATGTGGTTCTGATGGACGTACAGATGCCGGTGATGGACGGACCAACCGCAACCCGCGCCATTCGCCAGTTTGAGCGCGACCAGGCCCGCAGGCCGACGCCGATCTTGGCGCTGACCGCCAATGCCATGGCCCATCAGCTTGATGACTATCGTCAGGCGGGCTGTAATGGCCACGTCTCTAAGCCGATCGATGCCACAGATTTGATTTCGGCCATGAGCCGGGTCTTGGCGGAGGCAGAGGACGTAACGCGTTCAGAAGTCGAGGCGGTTTAGGCGCACTCCGTGCGACATGGACACACGGACCGCTGCTTAGGGTAGTTTTTATTTTCCTTTTGTGCGAATATTGAGAGGAGATGAAACTAACCCGCGGGCGGCTTTGTCGACCTGTCGGTCCATTTTCGGTCGGAGCATTTTGTGGATCCCATCAAGCGTCTGGTTCTCGCCTTGGTCTTCGCGACACTGGCAATGGCGGCGATAGGAGGCTGGGGTGCGCGCGCGGTTGCGGCTGAACCAACCGCTTATCAGATGACACCCATGGGCTTCGTGGATAGTTACGAGAAGCTAAAGGTCGGGACCTCCACCGAGACCTTGGAGGATTTTGGCCGCAACGCGCTTAGGAGGCGCGGTGAGGACCGGTTGTCGCGGTTACATCTGGTCGCCTCTGAATTCTCAATGTTCGAAGATGTCGCACGCTTTGAGAAATGGAATGCCCAGTTTCGGTCCATAGCCGAGGAAGAAGGCAATCAGCGCTTCGTCAATCTTGCCGATGCGAACATGGCAACGCTAAAGGTCTATACCTCTGGGACCGGCGATTTGGGGCCGCTAAAGGCGGTGTTGGCGCAGACCCAAGATCCGCTGGTTCGATCCATCGTGATCAATCGGATTGCATTTTTCGATGTCGATGGATCAAATACGGTTGGAGCCCTCAAGAAACTGAGTGAGTCCCGCGCTTTAATCCCTGAGAACGACCCCGCTACAGATATCGCAATGCGGGAATATTGGGACCAGATGGCGTCCACGCTCTTGGGGTTCAATGACATTGAGGGGGCGACAGCGGCGGCGGCGAGAGTCTATTTCAGCTACACGCCTGAGGATTTTAACTCACCCAATACCGTCGTCCTAGCGAACCTGATTGGCGTGGCTCGCAGAGTCGGGGACGAGCCGCTGGCGCGCCGGACCTACCAAGCGCTTAATCGTCTTGCGATCGAAGGTGGGGACCCGGCTCGGATCGCGGCCGTAGGGGTCGATTGTGCTGTAATAGAGACGACCTTCAACCGACCCAGTGAGGCGCTGAAATGCCTAGATGGGGTCGATTTTGGACTTTTGGCGTCCAAGATTGAACAGGTTAAGGCTATGAGCGTGCGCGCCATAACCCGCGCTAGGTTGGGCCAAAATGATTTGGCAAAGGCCGATTTTGACCAACTGAAACGGTGGCAGGAAAGCGGTGAGTACAATCCGCTCATGTTCGCCAATTTGCCGCTCATTGAGTCCGCGATCCTTGCCAATGAAGGTCGCGCGCTGGAGTCTCAGGCCTTGGCCATGGACTATTGGTCCACCTCGCAGCGCCGCTTAGCCGGTGATTTTCGCCGATCCATCCATGAGCTAACCAAAACCCTCCAGTCTGACCTCGATGAGTTGAGACGAGGGGCAGAAATGCAAAAGAAGGTCATTCAGCTCCAGTGGATTTTGGCCGGCCTCGCGCTTTTCCTCTGCGTCGCCGCAGGCTTTGCGGTCTATGCTCTGCGCCAGATGAACCAGAAACTGGTCCAGGCGAGCGCCGCCAAGTCCGCCTTCTTGGCCAATGTCAGTCATGAGATCCGCACACCTCTTAACGGGATCTTGGGCCTAGCCCAGGCGGTCTCGGCCGACCAACTTGCGCCAGAACAGGCCGAGCGGATGGAGGTTCTAAAACGGTCGGGAATGGGCCTCTTGGCCATACTGAATGACCTGCTCGACCTCGCCAAGATCGAGGCTGGGCGCATGACGATTGAAGCGGCCCCGTTCAGCCCCGAAGAGGTCATGACCGCCTCACGCAATGCGATCTGGGCAGCGGCTGAAGCCAAGGGCATAACCGTGGAAACGGTGATCGATCCCTCGGCGCGCGGGATCTATCAGGGCGACGCAACGCGCTTGCGACAGATCGTCGATAATCTCGTCTCAAACTCCGTTAAATTCACTCAGGCCGGCTCAGTCCATGTGTTTTTGACAAGATCTGCCGATCGGTTGGTTCTGACGGTCAAGGACACCGGTATCGGCATGACGCCTGAGGCTGCCAGCCGTATCTTTTCCCGGTTCGAACAGGCGGACAGTTCGACCACAAGGCGGTTTGGCGGTACGGGACTGGGCCTGTCGATCTGTGCAGAACTGGTCAAGGCGATGAAGGGGGAAATCACCGTCTCCAGTGCGGTCGGTAAGGGCTCAACCTTCGTTGTGACCTTGCCGCTCGAGCGATTGAGTGATGGCCATGTTGAACCCCTGCCCAAGCCCGAGGGTCAGGTGCTTTTCAATGGCCCGCCTTTGCGTGTCCTAGCGGCTGAAGACCATCCGGTTAATCAACTGGTGCTCAAGACCCTTCTGGCCCAGTTGGGGATCAATATTACGCTGGTTGGAGATGGTGCCCAGGTCGTTCAACGCTATCAGGACAGTGATTGGGATATCGTCCTGATGGATGTCCAGATGCCTGTGATGGACGGGGTTACCGCGACGCGGGCGATCCGGGCCTTTGAGCAAGATCATAACCGCAAGGCCACCCCGGTGATTGCTTTAACCGCCAACAATATGGCCCACCAGATCGAAGAATATCGCAAGGCAGGCTTTAGCGGCCATGTGCCCAAGCCCATTGATGCCATGGAACTGATCTGGAGTATCCGTCATCAACTGCCAGAGCGTTGGAAAGCCTCAGCCTAGGGGGCTGGGGTTGGCATATCCATCGGCCCGGGCATGATCTGGTTATAGGCCGCTTCGAGGTGCAGGTCGTGGACCACCTTGCGATGGCCGTCCCAGATCATGTGCAAGGCGACATAGAGCAGCACGACAAGACCGACATAGCCAATCCAGCGATGCTTATGCAGCAGCTTGGCGATCCAGGTCGCGGCAACCCCCATCAGGGCAATGGATAGCAAAAGGCCGAGCGCCAGAACCACAGGATGGTCACGCGCAGCTCCGGCAACGGCCAAAACATTGTCCAGTGACATGGAGAGGTCGGCGATGAGAATTTGGATCAGGGCCTGACCAAAGGTCTTGACCTTCCGGTCGCTCATATCCTCGACGCCTGGCGCGCCGTCTATGTCCATGCCGGTGGCCTGTTCTAGGGCGATATCAGCGTCACGCCTGTTGGCGGCCGCCTGCTCTTGAATTTCGGTCCACATCTTCCAGCAGACCCACAGCAGCAAGATGCCGCCCGCGAGACTGAGGCCAATAATACCAAGCAGTTGGGTGGTGATCAGCGCAAAGCCAATCCTCATGATCACGGCAGCGGCCAAGCCGTACAGAATGACCTTCTTGCGCTGGGCCTCAGGCACGCCCGCAGCGGCCAGTCCGACCGCGACAGCATTGTCTCCGGCCAGAACAAGGTCGATCATGAGCACCTGGCCAAAGGCCAGTACAGCGGGGGCCCAGGGGGCTGAGGCGAAGTTTTGGATCAAGCTGTCAAACATGACCCTTCAATGGGGCAGGTTTGACAGGCTGACAAGACCCCCATTTAGCGACGAGGACGCGAGGCCTCATACATGGCGATGGCGGCAGCGGCGGAAACATTGAGGCTTTCAAAGCCGCCGGGCATGGGGATTTTCGCCAAGGTGTCGCAATGTTCGGCGACCAAACGCCGGATCCCATCTCCCTCAGAGCCCAAAACGATCACGGTCGGACGCGAATCAATCGCCTGATCCAAGGTCTCCTCGGCCGTGCCATCAAGGCCCACAGCGCGCCAGCCTAGGTCGGCCAAACGTTCCAGAGCGCGAGAAAGATTGACCACGCGGGCATGGGGAACCTGATCGACAGCGCCTGCAGCCGCCTTGGCCAGAGCGCCCGAAAGGGCTGGGGCGTGACGGTCCTGCAAGATCACGCCGCGCGCGCCGAAAGCGGCTGCTGACCGGAAAATAGCGCCGACATTTTGCGGGTCTGTGACCTGATCCAGCATCAGGATGACGCCGTGGGCAGGTTCGGCCATATCCTCGATGGTTAAGCCTTCGAGGAGGGCGGATTTGAGGGCCAGACCTTGATGGACGGCATGCTGCGGAAGCTGCTGCGCAATGGTCGGATTATCAAAGATACCAAGGGTTTCGATCTTGCCGAACTGCTCGGTCAACTGCCGGGCGCGGTCCTCTGTGGCCATCACCCGCATGGGCTTTTCGCGCAGGGGGTTGGCGAGGGCTGCGGCCACGGCGTGCCAGCCCCACAACCACTCTGAGCCATCCTCAGGGGGCTTGCCTCTGGGGGCTCCCGATTGGGCGCCGCGAGGGGCATATTTGTACCCCGCCTTGGCGGCTGCTGGGGCAGGTTTCGCGCCGCTTGGGGGACCGCCACGCCGCTCGGAACCGGTCTGTTCAGACTTGTTTCCATTGGGGCGTTTGCGGTCGTTGCGTTCGTGAAAATTGGACACTATAAGACGCGCTCCGATTTGGGGCCCACGGGCTTTCGTCGTTGGGCAAGGCGGTCGTTTAGCACCGGTGAGCCAGAGAGGCGGAAGGTTTTTGTCTAAAGTTTGTTTTTCTGGTTTTCGGACTAGACGGCGGACTAAGGACAGGGCATCGACGGTCGGCCAAGCGCGCGGGGGAATGTCCCGAGTGGCAAAGGGGGGGGACTGTAAATCCCCTGGCGTACGCCTTCGTAGGTTCGAGTCCTACTTCCCCCACCACGCGCTGGCTGTTGCCGCCGAACGTGAGTTCCATACCCCGCAAGGGGATAGGCTGAACGGGGAGACGAACCACCAAGACCCCGCATCGTTGGCGGGTATAGCACAATGGTAGTGCAGCAGCCTTCCAAGCTGAGGATGCCGGTTCGATCCCGGCTACCCGCTCCAACCGGAGACGGCCAACGAGACGCTGAGACGGTCTTCACAACTAACCCCTGTTCGGTGTGGACCTAAATCTGATACACCCGCCCGGCCCGCGATCCCGCTGGCCCCATTTTTCGCAACAGTGCCGCCCGCATCGGGCGGACCGAAGGTTAAGACGATGGCCAAGGAAAAGTTTGAACGCACTAAGCCGCACTGCAACATCGGCACGATTGGTCACGTTGACCATGGCAAGACGACGTTGACGGCTGCGATCACGATCACGCTGGCGAAGGCCGGTGGGGCAAAGGCGATGAACTACGCCGATAT
>CANESI010000015.1 GCA_947441065.1 Caulobacteraceae bacterium | reverse complement strand
TCGCGGGCATAGGCGATGATCTCGGCTGCATCGGCGCTCTTACCCGCCTTGCAAGCGATGATGGCCTTCACCGCCTCGCCCCACCGGTCGTCAGGAACACCGATCACGGCCACATCCTGAACGGCGGGGTGACCGGCAATGGCATTTTCTACCTCGGCCGGATAGATGTTCTCGCCACCGGAGACGATCATCTCCTTCATCCGGTCGTGGATGTAGAGATAGCCCTCGTCATCAAAATAGCCTGCATCGCCGGATCGGAAAAAGCCCTCCGCGTCGAAAGCCTCAATATTGCTCTCATCGCGCTTCCAGTAGCCTTTCATGACGCAGGTTGCCCGCATCAAAATCTCACCAACCTGTCCCGGCGGGAGTGTTCGGCCCTCGGCGTCCACCACCTTGATCTCTCGGCCGGGCGCGGCGCGGCCGCACGAGCGCAGCTTGCCGCGGGCCGGATCATGATCGGCTGGCGGTAAATAGGTGATCGGGCCGCCGGTCGTTTCGGTCAGGCCATAGGCCTGCATAAAACCGCAGCCCATCAGGGTGGTGGCGTCGCGCAGCACCGCCTCTGGAATGGGTGAGCCCCCATAGGTGATCCGCTTGAGCGTTGAGAAATTGGTCTCTCGCGCCTCTGGCTGCTGGGTCACCGCCATAATCACGGCCGGCACCAACGTCGCTTGGGTGATCCCCTTGGCTGGAATGAGGCGCAGGATTTCCTTTGGGTCGACCTCTGGCAAGATCACGCCGCGTGATCCATTGGCAAGCGTGCCCATTCCCATATTGACGCCAGCCACATGGAAGAAAGGCATGGCGATCAAGATTACATCGCGGTCCCCATAGGGATCGACGTCGATAGGGGGGTTACGAAAAAGCGACAGGTAATTGGCGTTGTTCAGACGCACCCCTTTGGGTAAGCCCGTGGTGCCCGAAGTATAGACCTGCAGTATGTCGTCGTCGTCCGCTGACGCAAGCTGAGGATCGACCGGCGACTGGGCGGCACACCATGCCTCATAGTCCGGCCAGCGGGGATGGCCGCCTTCCATTGCGACAACCTGCTTTACCTGCGGCAACTGGCTAAGGATCTGGTCGACCACACCGTAGAAATCGGCGCCGACAAACAGGACCTCGCAGTCCGCGTCGCCAATCACAAAGGCCAGTTCTGGAGCCGCTAGGCGCCAGTTTAGGCCTACGATCACGGTGCGTGACTTGAACGTCCCCAGCACCACGTCCCAGAACCGGTCCAGATTTTTGCCCACATAACCGATCCGCGCGCCTGGTTTCTGTTCCAGAGCAAGCAGGCCGTTGGCGACCCGGCTGGCCCGCTCATCGAGCTCGGCATAGGTGGTCAGGCGATCGCGAAAGTCGAGCGCCACGGCGTTTGGCCGTTCACGAGCGTGAAGGCGGCTGATGTCGGCGACGCACTCTAGGCGGTGCGCATGGCTGATACTTGGACGGGTCTCCAGCCACTGCGCGCAGTCGGTTTGCGCCAAGATTGTATCGAGCCGGGCGTCCAAAACCCCTGCCCTCTTGGCCCTAAGGGCCGCCAAGGACTTGGCATGGTACTTCTGCGGCGGCTGGACATAGGCCCGGCCTGCCAGTTGGACGGTGAACTCTGCGTCCGCGGCCTGCAGCGCGCGGCTATTGGCATCGGCCCAGGGGAGAAAATATCGGCCCACATAGGCCAACAGGGGCATCATGGTGGGCGCGAGCGTTTCCCAAGTTTCGAACGGACCATCGTTGCGCGGTTCATTCATCCGGTAGCACCAGTCCAGCACCTTGGAGGCGCGGGCCCGGATGATGCCGCCGCAGGTAGGGTCTACTGAGGCTTCATAAAGTTGGGCGGCAAGACCAAAGTCACCAAAGGACGGGCGGGCACCGAACAGATAGGTCCGATCTTTGAGGTGAATCTCCAGCAGGTCGAGCAGCTCGACCAGATAGTCCCGGATCAATGGCGCGGTCGCAGGGCTAGAGCCGACAAAATGGCCGCGCCCGGTCATCCGCGCGATTATCATAGCGGCTCGCTCAGCCACTGCGGTGTCGTCAGCGGACGGCATCGATAGGCGGGCCAGTGTCAGGGCCGAAGCCTTGGCATCGATCTGGTCATACCAGCGATGGTGAAACATCAGCTTGTTGCCCCATTCATCGCCGAACTCCTCAAACAGCGCTGACAGGAAGCTCAAGGTGGGATCGGCCGGGTGGATCGATGGCACCGGGAACTCGGCCTCCAGCCGCTCTAGGATCGGCGTGGAATCCTGCAGTCCCTCGTCCGTGGGCGTGGCCACGGTTGGCACGATCGCTAGCTTGGCGAACCGCTTATAGTCTTCGTCGCTGTCTGGTCCCCGGGGGGTCCAGACATGGGGTATGGCCTTGTAACGGAAGTAGGATCGCACCTTCACCGAATAGGGCGACATTTCCGAGCCGAAGATCTGATAGGGTCTGATCACTGGGTTACCTCTTGCTGGGTCGTCTTGCCCCGCCCTTCAAAATGTAACTAAACCAGAACTACGGTTCATATCAAGGTTGATGCCAGGTGAGGAGGGTTTGGGCCGCCAAGGCGGTCGTGTTGGACTAAGTTTTAGGGCCAGAGACACCGCACCAAACAGAAGACAAATTGCCGATAGATTGAGCGCCCCACTTGGGCACCACTCGACGACCGAGAAAAGAACCGGAACTCTTGTTCTTGTAATATTTCGGCTGTAGACAAGGTTTTCTAAAGCTGGAGCCCTGACTAAACTGGCATGATCACCGGCCCAGCGAGGCCCGCTAAACGACTTTCAAGCAAGGACCCTACTGATGAGCGATCCGGTCTCCAACGAGCCTTCCCTCTTCCGTGATCAGGCGCGAGACTGGATCAATACCCACTTTCCCTCAAGGCTGGCTTGGACAGTTCCTGCAGCGGCCGGTGTAGCGCTGACAGAAGACCAGTTAAGCTGGCGGGCCGCGATGGGCGCTAAGGGATGGGGCGTTCCGACCTGGCCAGCGGCCTATGGCGGCGGCGGTCTGTCCGAAGCCCAGGCCGCCATTTTAGCGCAGGAGTTGGCTCAGGTCGGGGCATACAATCCGATCGGCGGTATGGGCATCATGATGTTTGGCCCGACCCTTCTAGAGTACGGAACCGAGGCCCAGAAGCTGGAGCATATTCCGCGGATTGCTAAGGCAGAGGTTCAATGGTGTCAGGGCTTTTCTGAGCCAGGGGCCGGGTCTGACTTGGCAAGCTTGCAGTGCAAGGCCGAAGACAAAGGCGATCACTTTGTCATCAGCGGCCAGAAAATTTGGACGAGTGGCGCGCAATATGCCGACTGGTGCTTTTGTCTGGTGCGGACAGATACGTCCAAGAAGCATGAAGGGATTTCGTTTGTCCTGTTCCCCATGGATCAGCCGGGCATAGACGTGCGTCCAATCTCGCTGATTGCCGGAAATTCCCCCTTCTGCGAAATGTTCTTCACCGACGTAAAGGCCGCCAAGAAGGACCTGGTTGGCCCCCTCAACGCTGGCTGGACCATCGCCAAGCGCCTGTTGCAGTTTGAGCGCTCAAGCATCAGCGGCAGAGACGCGTTCGTTGGCGCGCACTTACCCCAACTGGCACGGGACTATGTGGGATCCGATGAGACCGGACGGCTTGCAGACCATGACCTTCGTACGAGGATCATAAGGCTCGAGATGCAGGCCCACGCTTTGAAACTCACCGCCGCAAGATCCAGGCTCGAGGCGACGGGGAATGAGGGTCCATCCGCCACGACATCGATCATGAAAAACGTAGGATCGAGCGTGATGCAGATGCGCGCCGAGCTGGCTCTAGAGATCTTGGGCAATCGCGGTCTTGGCTGGAATGGCGATGGTTTCACGTCCACGGAGCTTGGGCTGGTCCGCGGCTGGCTGGGCGGTAAGGCAGCCTCCATCTATGGGGGAAGCCAGGAGATCCAGAGCAATATTGTCTCAAAGCGGATCTTAGGCCTCCCAGACCCCGCCCGCGCCTGACGCACGGCAGGCAGAATTTCACGAGGAAATACCATATGGCGGTTTTGAGCGAAGAACAGAGCATGCTGCGCGACGCAGTAAGGAGCTGGGTCCAGGAGAAGAGCCCCGTCACGGCCTTGCGCAAGATGCGCGATAGTGCGTCAGAGCTTTGCTATGACTTGGCGGCTTGGAACGACATGGCCCAGATGGGTTGGGCCGGAGTGATCATACCGGAGGAATATGGCGGCTCAGATTTCGGCTATCTGTCCATGGGCCTGATCTTGGAAGAGTTGGGCCGCACCTTGACGGCCTCTCCCCTTCTCGCCTCAGGCCTAGCGGCGGCCAGCGCGCTGGTACTGGGTGGGTCCCATACGCAAAAATCGCTCTGGCTCCCGCAAATCGCTGAAGGCTCAACCATCGCCACCCTAGCGATCGACGAAGGTTCGCGCCACGCCCCCGACAAGGTCTCCACGACCTTCATAGCTGGAAAGATCACCGGCAATAAGACCTTCGTGCTGGAGGGCATGGCGGCCAGCCTATTGATCGTTTCTGCAAAGGGTGCGGACGGCATCGGTCTTTACTTGGTGAAGGCCAACGACCCGGGTGTGAAGCGCACCAAGCTGTCGCTGGCCGACAGTCGCGGCGCGGGCGACATTGAGTTCAACGGCGCGGCTGCCGAGCCGCTCGCAGGCGGTGAGGCCACTTTGGAAAAGGTGCTAGACCGCGCCCGAGCCGGCGTCGCCGCAGAGATGCTGGGCTCGGCCCTGCAAGCCTTCGAGATTACGCTCGACTACCTCAAGGTCCGGGTACAATTTGGCCAAGTGATCGGCTCGTTCCAAGCCCTGCAACACCGTGCGGCCAAGATGTTCACCGATCTGGAACTTTCGCGCTCGGCCGTTGAAGCCGCACTGGCAGCGATCGACACGGACAGCCCCGAAGCGGCACAACTGGTGAGCCTAGCCAAGACGATAATGGGTGACACCTTCCATCTGGTATCTAACGAAATGGTTCAGATGCATGGTGGCATCGGCATGACCGATGCCCACGACGCCGGCTTCTATCTGAAGCGTGCGCGTGCGGCCGAAGCGGCCTTCGGCAACCAGGCGTTCCATCGCGACCGCTATGCAAAAATCCTCGGCTATTAAGCCGCAACCCTAGCCGCCGGGCTAGGCTTGCAAGGGATTGCGGAGGGTACAATTCTCGGGGGACGTTGACGAACCCAGGGTATCAAGGCGTGCGCGGAGCGTTCACCCGGCCCAACAGGTGAGAACAATAAAAAGAGAGCCCCCCTGATCGCTCAGAGGGGCTGGTTGGGCCTTTAGTCTCAGCCGCCCTCCTCCTCGTGAGCCTGCTCAGTGGGCTTCTTGTCGAGGAAGAGGATCTGGTGCTTGGGGCCGCTGACGGTGATCTTGGCCCGAACCAGCTTGATGCCATCGGTCTCAAACTCATCGTAGCGAATGGGGCCTTCGATATGGACTAAGGATTCCTACTTCAGGCCCTTTTCGATCGCATCGACCTTGCCCTTGCCGAAGATTTCGACGGTGTGTCAGGTGGTACGGTCTGCGCGATCTGTCGATCGCTTCTGCAATAGCCCCCTTGGGGGTGACCACTCCTAATCGCCTCTATCTTGGTTCACACTTGGGTGTTCGGCGTCAGCGCCTTTGAGACAGTTTGGCGCTTTCGCTGCAGCAAACACCTAAGGAAGGACCAACCCGGTAAATTGAGGCTTCCTGCTGCTAGCCTGGGGACCGATCGAACGCCCGTGGCTAGAAAGGCCGCACGGGCTGGAGCGATCTATTTCCCATCCATAAATCTGAGGTCACGAGTTCCCAACTGCAGTGATTTGGCACGAAGGGTGGCTAACCAGCCAGTCCCTTGTCCGTACCCTTCGACGGCAACCGGCGGGCGGCCATCATGAAGAAGACCGCTGATGCGATTTCGATAGGCGCCGCCAGAGCGATCGCATAGCCAAGGCCCTGAACCCCGAAGGTAGGGGTCAATGCGTCGCTGGTCATGCCAATCAGGAGCGGCCCTAGGCCAAAGCCAACCAGAGAGATGACGAACAGCGTCCAGGCAGAAGCGAAGGCTCGGGTTCGCGCCGGCGTAAGGGTTTGTATGGTGGCGAACACAGGGCCTGTGAATGCGTTTCCAAGGAGCCCGGGCAGAATGAGGCAAGCGATCGCCAGACCCGGTGTCGAGGCAAGATAGGCCATGATGAACAATGGAGCGCGTATGCCGATCATGATTGCCGGAAGCCACGCGTACCAGCGGTTATCGCGCCGGCCGAGAATGTCGGCGAACCATCCGCCCGCTAGGGTTCCGACGATCCCCGTCACGCCCGAGATCAACCCTAGCGCAAGCCCCGCCTCGCCGCTCGTAAGTCCATGCACCCTGATCATGAACGCTGGGGTCCACTGCAAAGCGCCGTAGGATGTGAAGGCGTGCAGGGCAGCCCCGATAACCAAAAAGTTGTATGCAGGGATCTTGAACAGTGTCGCCAACGCCTCACGCCAAGACAAGGTTGCGAGACCTTCTGACGCACCGAGCCTTAAGGGCTCCTTCAAGGTCAGCAAGACAACAATCGATAATATAACTCCCGGCAGTCCGACAACAACAAAGGCCGTCCGCCAGTCAAACATCTGGTTCAACCAGCCGCCGGCTATCAGACCCACCAAAATACCTATGGGCACACCGCAAGAGAGTACCGCCAAGGCCGTCGCGCGCTTCCCATGTGGGAACAGATCCGCAATCATCGAGTGGCTGGCCGGCGCAGCGCCTGACTCACCAATGGCGACAGTGGCCCGCGCCACAAGCAACTGGGCGAAGTTGGCGGTCAGGCCGCAGACCGCGGTTGCAGCACTCCACAGCGCCAAAGACCCCGCGATGATCTTGTTGCGAGATGACCTATCGGCCAGCCGCGCGATCGGCAGCCCGGCTGCTGCGTAGAACAAGGCGAAGCCAAGTCCCGACAATAGGCCAAGCTGGCTATCTGTAAGATGGAGATCACGGCGGATGGGTTCCATCAGGATAGACAATATCTGTCGGTCGACAAAATTCAGAGTGTAGACCACTAAAAGCAGACCAAGCGCATAGCGCGTATATCCGGCAGACATTCCTGGTGTCGGTGAAACTGCGGGCGTCTTATTTGGAGACATCTAGGCCGTTTCCTTGCTCTCTCTGGTCCCGATGAAACCCTGACCTTTGTGAAGGTGATTTCAGCGATGACCCCATAATTTGGCTTACCCGAGGCTTGGTGACGTTTGTCGCTAAGGCTCTCGTCTAATGTGACGGCAAGCCGCCGTTTCGAGGTCTAAGGGCCAACAGATGGCCCCGACCTAAGAATTCGTAAGTTAGCTAAGCCATTCCGCCCCGCCGGCCTTTGGGCCGGGGGGCAGGGCTTTAGACTAGTATCGATAGGTAAGCTCGACCCCGTAGGTGCGCGGTTCTGCGTAGTATCCGCTATAGCCGCGGCCGCCAGCTGTGCCGCCGGTACTGACCAGTGTTGTCGCAGGCGTCAACGAGATGAATTGGAAATAGTGTTCATCGGTAATGTTTCGGGCCCAGAGGGTCATCGCCCAGTGCCCATCAATCGGTTTCAGGCCTATGACGCCATTGAGCAGCGTCACGGCCTTTTGTTCTGTGCGAGGATCTAAGCCAGCATCATAGATCATCGAACTCGAATACTGGACCTCAAGGCCAAGATCCATCGTCAGCTTTTGGAAGATCGGCCTTGAATAGTTCGCCGCAACGCTTGTCTTGAGTTCCGGCGACCTGTCCGGTGTTAGGCCATTGAAGTTGCAGGTTCCTGGGGCCGATCCGTTGGCGACCTTGCCTGAATAGCAGGGCCCGTTGGTATAGTCGGTATACTTAGCCGACAGGTAGGTCGCAGCACCGTTCACGCGCAGGTGCTCGCTTAGCACGGCGACGAAATCACCTTCGACACCTTTGGTCTGGCGTTCGCCAGCGTTACCGGTGATGAAGCCGCTTCGTGTGACCGGGTTGAGGATTGAGGACTGGAAGTTTGCCAATACGATATCAAAGGCCGTGAGGTTAAGGCGCAGTCGGCGTTCAAAGAGCTCGGACTTGATACCAACGGCATAGTCAGTCGACGATTCCGAGTTGAATTGAACGGGTACACCAACCGGTGTCAGGCGGGCGTTGAAGCCGCCCGATTTCCAGCCCGTAGAGGCGGTGGCAAAGACCATCACGTCTGGCGTGACCTTATATTGGGTGCTTAAGAGCCAGGTGAACTTGTCTTCGCTGCGTGAAACGGCTCCCACTGGATTGGGACCAAAGGCCGTGCGGAAGGCTGCATTAGCCCCCGGCAGGTTCACATGCGAGATGTTGCCGTCTTTCTCTTCCTTGACGAAGCGCCCGCCTGCCTGAAGTTTCCATGCATCGGTCATCTTAAACCAGACAGTTCCGAAAACCGCTTGGCTCTGGGTGTTCAGTCTGACGTCGGTAATTTCCGTGTCGCCAGCTTTGAAACGGGTCGGGCCACCCAACGAGGCCGGCAAAGGCAAAAGTCTGTTGGCATCGGGACCAATCGTAACGGTGGAATCAAAGTCATAGGTCTGACGGTAGGCGTAAAGTCCCGCAATATATTCCAGCCGCTGTCCCGTCGGAGAGGCTAGGCGAAGCTCCTGGCTCCAAGACTTGATGATACCCATCTCAGCGAGGATTAGAATTTTCTGAGGCAACCCAGCGTTAGAGTAGGGATTTCCACCGCCCTTATTGTAGTCAGCCGAGGTAATCGAGGTTAGCCTATAGCCATTATCAAACGCGTAGTTTCCAGTCAGGCTGGAACCATATGCGATGGCCTTGTCGTTCGTCACATCCTGGGTCTGCACAACGAAGTCGCGGTTGCCGTAGTTCTTAAACGTATATCCCAGCGCCGCCGTTGCCGCCAAATAGCCCGGTGTTGCCACACCAAACGGTCCTGCTGCGTCGATGATATCGGAGACCCCGTCCTGGGCTGCGACGTTCGAGTAATAGGCCGCTAGGTCGAACTTAAGGGCGTCAGAAGGCTTCCAAACTGTGCGAAGGCGTCCGCCTGCGCCGGTGAAATCATTGACGTGCTGTCCGGTCGCTAGGTTGTAGGCAAAACCACTTCGATCGCGGGCCCAGAACGATGCGCGCGAAGCGACATTTGGGCCCAATGCCCCGCCCAAATAACCCTTCAAACTGGTTTGATCATAGTTACCATAGCCAGCCGTCAACATGGCTTCCATGTCCGATTGCGGCTCACGCGTGACGATGTTGATCGCGCCAAGAGGCGTGTTGCGGCCATAAAGCGTGCCCTGTGGACCGCTCAGGACCTCGACCGATTGTATATCTGTCAGATCGCCAAACAGCGCGCTCGAGCCAGGAACAGAGGCTCCGTCGATGAACACCCCGACACTAGGTTCAATGCCAGGATTATTGCCAGACTGGCCTATACCGCGCAGCGAGATCGTCGTGTTGCGCACGTTGTTAGAGGTGCTGAACTGCAAACTCGGCACGACCGTTGTCAGCTGAGCGAAGTTGACGATGTGCGCCCTTTCGATATCAGCCCCACTGACCGCTTTGATTGAAAGGGGAACATCTTGAACATTCTCGGCGCGCTTCTGGGCGGTCACGATCAGTTCGTCGAGCTGAGTTGCCGAGGCCTGCGCTTGAGCTGCGCTAGCCGATCCGAAACTCGCAGCAGCGATGCCGCACAGCAGTAGCAGTTTAAGGCTGGAATTCGAAATCACGGCACTCTCCCCAGATGAAGGCTCAGGTCTGTTCATTTATATTTCGAACCGGAGCTATGATTCCTATAAAGGGGTTAGGGCCAAGTTACTGTCAAGTGGGTTGGGCAGGGCTTAGTTGAATCTCAGAGCGACGGCAGGCCCAGCATGGTGGTCATCATTCGAGCCAATGACTGCTGAATATAGGCCTCGTCAAACTCCTCATTGATCTTCCAATGAAGGAGCCTGTGCACGAGCATTCCCTCGACGGTACGAAGGCAAAAAACACACCGCTCATCAAGTTCTGGGCCGCCGACTTCTGGAACTTGCTTTCGGATGAAGGCTGCAAGACGCATCCCGGCCAGACGCGTAGCGGCACGAAGTTCCGGCCAGTAGGCATCTGCCTCGCCCGCGAGGCTGCGCTGATACATGGCGCGGAAGAATCCAGAATTGCGTGTCAGAACGCGTGAGGTCGCCGTGATATAGGTCTCGATCAATGCCGCTGGTGCAGTGTCTTGCGAAAGCTGCAAATCGAAAAAGCGTTCTATGTTCGCCCTGCCCCGTTTGGCAAAGCGAAGTTGCAGCGCTGCAAACAGGGCCTCCTTGTCGCGGAAGCGCCCATAAAAGGTGCCGATGGAGTAACCCGCCGCGGCGGCGATGTCGGTGATGTGAGCCTTATCATAGCCCTTGCTGGCAAATACGGCGTCGCCTGCCCGCAAGAGACGCTCCTGCGCCAACCGACTGCGCGCCTGGAACGCGGGAAAGACCCCGTCCAGTCCATCCAGATATGCAAGATCAGAATACATTACGACCTTCAAGGAAGCGACCGACGAGGGGAGGTCTTGCAAAGGGGTATGCTATTTGGCGCTCTACCCCATGACGGCGCCGGTTGACAAGGGTGCCGCAAACTCATTTATGAACAGAAACGATGGTTCCGGTTATAGGGGCCGTTCGGCGAGGTGCGCATGATGGACCAGATGATCTCATACGGCGCAAAGCTAAAACAGTTGGCCACTGTGATCGCTGATATGCCCGCGGTGACCTGCCAGGGCGTGGCCCTGACCTATGGCGAGCTGCATCGGCGCACTAACAGCTTGGCGCGGGGCCTTGCTCTTAAGGGTGTGACCCGCGGCGCTCTGGTGACCGTCGCCCTGCCCAATGGATTGGATTTTGTGGAGGCCTGCTGGGCGATCTGGAAGTTGGGTGCAACGCCGCAGCCCATTTCCGTTCGCCTACCGGCTCCAGAACTGAAGGCGATCATCGAGCTTGCAAATCCTGCTCTGGTCATTGGCGAAGGCCAAGCCGCTGGTCCATGGCCCTCCTATAGCCGTTCTGAGCTGGCGGCCTTGTCAGACGATGAGGCCGACCTGCCCGACATCACCGCGCCAACCGCCAGGGGCGTGGCGTCGGGAGGCTCCACGGGTCGCCCAAAACTGATCTTGTCCGGCGGACCAGGCCTGACCAAAGCCAGCCTGCTGGAGCCCAGTTTCTGGCGTATGCAAAGAGGCGGCGTTTCGATCCTGCCTGCGCCGCTCTACCATACAGCCGGCTTTGCGATGATGCTTGAGACCATCAATATGGGCGCCCATCTGGTCATCCTGCCCCGTTTCGATCCTGAGGGCGTTTTAGCCGCAATTCAGACCTATCGCGCTGACTGGATCTTCCTGGTGCCAACCATGATGACGCGCATTTGGCGACTGCCTGAAGCCACAAAAAGTGCCTACGACATCTCCTCGCTCAAGACCCTATGGCATCTGGCTGCGCCTTGTCCGCCCTGGCTCAAAGAGGCTTTCATCGGATGGATGGGACCAGATGCGGTGATGGAGCGCTATGGCGGGGCGGAGTCTCAGGCCATCAGCGAGATCTCCGGCCGCGAATGGCTGGATCGAAGGGGTTCGGTTGGCCGGGTCATTGTCGGCGAAATGGTGGTTATGGGGGATGACGGACAGGCGCTTGCCCCAGGCCAAGTCGGCGAGATCTATCTGCGCCGGACCCAAGGTTCGCCTGAGACCTATCGTTATGTCGGGGCCTTAGCCAAGACCTTGCCGGACGGCTGGGAAAGCCTTGGTGACATGGGTTGGTTCGACGCTGACGGCTATCTCTATCTGGCCGACCGACGAACCGACATGATCTTGGTTGGGGGGGCGAACGTCTATCCTGCAGAGGTGGAGGCCGCACTAGAAGAATATCCGGCTGTCCAGTCCTGCGCGATCATCGGCCTGCCAGACGACGATCTGGGAAACCTTATCCATGCCATTGTCAATGTTAAGGGCCCCGTGACGCCTGAACAGCTGGCGGCGCATCTGGCCCAAAGGCTGGTCGCCTACAAGCTGCCAAGATCGTTCGAGTTCGTCGATGAACCGATCCGGGACGATGCCGGCAAGGTGCGCCGTACAGCCCTACGCGACGAGCGCATAGCCCGCATGAAATCAGAACCACCGCCCAATGGCGCCCCGCATGGTGCCAACTGATCGCACCCATTGGCGTCGCAGACCAAGACCCTCAATTCAGGAAACAAGCCTATGAAAACCCGCATCACGGAACTATTCGGCATCAAGCACCCCATCATCCAAGGCGGTATGCACTTTGTCGGTCTGGCCGAAATGGCCGCAGCTGTCTCTAACGCTGGCGGTCTTGGCATGATCACCGGTCTGACCCAGCGCACGCCCATGGCGCTGGCCCAAGAGATCGCCCGCTGCCGCGGCATGACCGACAAGCCCTTTGGGGTGAACCTGACCTTTCTGCCGTCCGTCACCCCGCCCGACTATCCAGCCTATGTGAAGGCGATCATCGACAGTGGCGTGAAGGCCGTGGAGACAGCCGGCAACAACCCACAAAAGTGGCTGCCGGCCATGAAAGAGGCGGGCATCAAGGTCATTCATAAATGCACGTCGGTTCGCCACGCCCTGAAGGCCGAGGCTATTGGCTGCGATGCCATCAGCGTTGACGGCTTTGAATGCGGCGGTCACCCCGGTGAAGATGATGTGCCAAACTTCATCCTGCTGCCGCGGGCCGCAGAAGAGCTGAAGATCCCATTTGTCGCCTCAGGCGGCATCGCCAACGGCCGGCAACTGGCTGCGGCCTTAGCGCTTGGCGCAGAGGGGATCAATATGGGCACGCGCTTCATCGCCACGAAGGAAGCTCCGGTCCATGAGAACGTTAAACAGGCTATTGTTTCGGCCAGCGAGCTGGATACGCGCTTGATCATGCGGCCCCTTCGAAACACCGAGCGGGTGTTGCACAACAGTGCAGTTGATCGTCTGCTCGCAAAGGAAAAGGCTTTAGGGCCTAACCTCAAATTTGAGGACATTGTTGCCGAGGTGGGCGGGGTCTATCCGCGCATCATGCAGGACGGTGACATGGAGGCGGGTGCCTGGTCCTGCGGCATGGTTGTCGGCCTGATCCACGACATCCCCACCTGCCATCAGCTGATTGAGACGATTATGGCCGATGCTGAGACGATTATGCGCGAGCGGCTCATGGGTTTTCTTGGGGACCAGTCTGTCCGCGCCTAACGCTGGCTCGCTCTGATACCTGCAGCAAAGGAGACTATAGATGGTCGACGCGCCTGAACTTGAGGCCTTTCGTCTTGAGGCACGCGGCTGGCTTCAAGCCAACCTACCAGAGTCTATTCGCGACAATCCTAGTCAGGTGGCCCTGGCCATGGTCGATGGCGCACCACAGCCAAAAGATGTTCTCCTCTGGCGCAGCCGCTTGGGTGCGCGCGGATGGGGCGTCCCGACCTGGCCAACCCGCTATGGGGGCGGTGGACTAACGGCTAGCCAAGCCAGTGTGCTGAAAGACGAGATGGCCCGGATCGGTGCCATCAACCCCATCGGCGGCCTTGGCGTCATGATGTTTGGACCAACGCTCCTAGAATATGGCAACCCCGAACAGCTTGAGCGCCACATTCCCCCAATTGCCAAAGGCCAGCTACGCTGGTGTCAAGGGTTCAGCGAGCCTGGTGCCGGATCGGACCTGGCCTCACTGCAGATGACAGCTTTGGACGAGGGTGACAGCTTTCGTGTCACCGGCCAGAAGGTCTGGACCACAGGGGCGCAGCACGCACACTGGTGCTTTTGTCTGGTGCGGACGGACAAGGGTCCAAGCAAGCATGATGGGATCAGCTTCCTGATGATCGATATGGCCTCGCCCGGGGTCGAGGTGCGCCCGATTATTCTCATCAGTGGCGAGTCACCTTTCTGCGAGACGTTCTTCACGGATGTTTTGGTCCCGAAGGCCAATCTCGTTGGGCCAAGGGGCGGTGGCTGGCAGGTGGCCAAGCGGCTGTTGCAGCATGAGCGGCAAAATACCAGCGTGGGATCTAGCCCGATCGGTGTTGCGTCCACGGCCAACATCGGTGACCTGGCCCGAAGCCATGTCGGCGTGGACGCGGACAATCAACTGGTGGACCGCGACCTTCGCCACCGCATGGCCGAGCACCAGATGCAGGCTCGCACCTTTGCGCTCACTCACGCCCGCGCCGAGGCTGAATCGAGGGCTAATAGCGGCCCTTCGAACACAGCGTCTATCATGAAGAATGCCGGGGGCCAGGTTCGTGCCGAACGGGCAGAGCTGACGATTGAACTGATGGGCAACGAGGGCCTCTACTGGTCCGAGGAGGTCCGCGGCTGGCTTCGTGGCAAGTCCGGAGCCATCGCCGGTGGCTCTGCTGAAATTCAGAACAATATCATCGCCAAGCGCATCCTAGGACTTCCCGATGCAACGGACACCCAACCGCCCAAGGCCCGGTAAAGATAGAAGCTGTCAACGGTAGGTGTCGCCTTCCAGTAATATTTCAATTCGCCCAAACAAGGAGCCCCGGATGAACGCCTATGAGCCAATGATCAGCCTGAACGGCGTGCCGGGATCACCCTATACACGCAAGATGCTAGCGCTTCTTCGCTACCGCCGCATTCCCTACCGGCTGCTGCTTGGCTCGCACGATGTCGTCGGCGTTCCGAAAGCCAAGGTTAACCTGCTGCCGACCTTCTATTTCCCGAACGAGGCTGGGGTCTTGCAGCCGGTCACCGATTCGACCCCCATCATTCGGCGGCTCGAAGGGCTGTGTGCGGACCGCTCGGTGCGGCCTTGCGATCCCGCGCTCGCGCTGATTGACTCGATCCTTGAGGACTATGGCGATGAATGGCTGACCAAGGCCATGTTCCACTACCGCTGGCACTTTGCCGAGGATATTGCGCAGGCCTCAGCGATCTTGCCGGCCTGGACCCGCGGCCGGATGCCAGACGCCGCCCTGAAGGCCGCGGGTACCACCATCGCTGAACGGCAAATTCCGCGGCTTCGCTATGTTGGCTCCAACGAGAAGACCTGGAGCGTGATTGAGGCCAGCTATATGCGCTATCTCGACGCTATGGAGGCCCACCTGCGCGAGCACCGTTTCTTGCTCGGTGCCCGGCCCGGGGCCGGCGACTTCGGGGTCTTCGGACAGTTGACACAATTGGCCCTGTTTGACCCGACCCCAATGGCCATCACCGCGCGCCGCGCGCCGCGTGTGTTTGCCTGGACCGGCGCCTTGGAGGACTTAACGGGCATCGAGCCAAAGGACACAGACTGGTTCGACCCAGCCGACCTGCCTGCCACCCTTACCGCACTGCTAATCGAGGTAGGTCGTGTCTATGTTCCGCTGCTGCTGGCCAACGCCAAGGCCGTTCAATCTGGTGCCGAGCAGGTTGAGACGACCATAGACGGTCAGGCCTGGGTTCAGCAGCCCTTCCCCTATCAGGCCAAGTGCCTGATGTGGCTGCGTCAGGAATATGGCGCCCTCGATACTGGTGCGCGCGCCAAGGTCGATGCCGCTCTGAAAGGCACAGGCTGCGAGGTCCTCTTTGTCTAATTGACCTGCCGGTCGTGGCGTTCCCAATGTGTTTGGCGATGGCCGCGCCGAAAATCTATGAGAGGTTGCTCATTTGGGGGTTCCTGGAGAGAGAAGTTCACGCTGACGCTGGGCAAAGTCGTCCTTGCCAATGGCAGAGCCCTTGGCGACGGCCTCTCTGGCCCCGACCTGTTTGAACCAGCGATAGAAGTTGGGATATTCGGCGGGATCGATGCCAAGGCCCTTATAGCCCCGCGTCCAAGGCCAGGTTGCCATGTCGGCGATGGAATAGTCGCCTGCCATATATTCCGCTTCGGCTAGGCGCTTGTCGAGCACGCCATAGAGGCGGCGGGTCTCGTTCGTATAGCGCTCGATGGCGTAGGCGATCTTTTCCTTCTGATAGTTGAAATGAGCCGCCTGCCCGGCCATCGGGCCAAGACCGGCACATTGCCAAAAGAGCCACTGATCAACCTGGCTACGGGCGCGGCGTTCGGTGGGATAGAACTGCCCAGACTTGTCACCGAGATACTGCAAAATGGCCCCCGATTCGAAGATCGACAGGGGCGCGCCATCTGGGCCCTCATGGTCCAAGATCGCGGGCATCCGACCGTTGGGCGACAGGTTGCGAAAGTCCGCTTCGTGCTGTGCACCGCTGGAAATATCAATCGCCACCAACCGATAGGGCATGGCGGTTTCTTCCAACATGATGGTGATCTTCCACCCGTTGGGCGTGGGCCAGAAATGAAGGTCGATCATGGCATCCTCATGCGACGGCAAGACGGTTACCGACCCGGGTTAGGGGCCGCAAGATGGGGGTGGAAAGCAGGTTTTGCGCCCCGCAGTCCTTGGCGAAAGATTGGCAAGTGGCGCGATCTTCAGGGCTCAACTGTGCCAGCCAATCTAGCGTTCTTTGCAGCAGCCAAAGCGAATGGCCCGGCGCGCCCATCGTCATCTGGTGCTCACGCAGAGGGACGGTGATCTGGCCCAAGCTCGGCTGATCTTCATCTGTCTGCGAGAGGGTCGTTCCCTTCTCGGCATCGGGATGGTCCGCAAGCCATTGGTCGTAAAGCACGGCGCTGGCGCCAAAGATGGGAGCATAGTCCGAGCAGAAGGTTTGCAAGAGCTGCACCACCGTCTGCGGCACCTCATCATCTGGCAGATAGGCCATGGGCACGTCCCAAAATTCAGGAGACTGAATTTCTGGCGTGTTCATATGTTCCACCCAGCGAAACACGCGCGGTGCCCGCTGCTGCATCAGGTGCAGGGGCCACGGGTCGCGGCCAAGATGGGCGAACAAAGGACCCATCAAGCTGAAATCGGCGATGCTCGGCAACCCTCCGAACAGATAGGGGTGATCGGTAAAGTGGGCCTCGAGCCCGTCGAGCAGGTTGAAATAGATCCGTTCCATCATCGGGAACATTTCAGGCGTAATGCCGATCCGGCTGCGATGGCCATCCATTTGCCGCGCCACCACGCCGCCATAGTGGTCCAGCAACTCATCGGTTCCGCGCGGCTTGAAACTGCGGCCAAACTCACGCAACACGAAATGACGGTTTGGCTCAGGATAGTTCCACCGAAAATGCCAAGCGACCTTGAGGTTCTCACTGGCGAACAGATCGACAAGATAGGCCGCGAGGCGCTGGCGTGGTCCGGGGGGGTGGGCCGACGGCTCCGGAAACCGCCGCTCCAAATATTCGAAGATGACAGTGGTGTCTTGGAGCACAAACCCTTCAGGCGTCTCTAAAATAGGAATCCGTTTCGAGCGCGCCGTTGGACTGACCTCTTGGCGAAAATGGGGGTGGCTGGGCAGCCGCTCGACAAAGGGGATCGCCTTCTTGCGCAGATAGCTGCGGGTCTTGCCGGTATAGAGCGAGGCATAGGCCCCATAGAGCGTGAAGGGCCCATCGCCAAGGCCGGGATGGGCGTCAACCGCCGCTGGAATATCACCAATATCGAGGGGAATAAGAACGGTGGCCTCCCATGATCTTTTCTAAATTGTTAAACCGGAACCACGGTTCATACAAGCGCGTCGCAAGCCTCTGTCCCATTTGGGGTCGCCCGATCTGGCCCGTCAATCCAACCCATTGCCCCCTTGACCGCAAGACGCGCTTCAGGAACAGTCCGGAATAGAAGTTCCGGTTCATGGAATGGGTGGCCAACGCGCCGCAATTTGGAGGAAACGATGGATCAGTCACCTGCTAAGAGCGGCATTGGCCAAGCCAGTGGAGCGGCCCGATATGCGCTCCTGATCCTGTTTCTCGTCTATGTGGTCAACATGATCGACCGCCAGATCCTGTCGATCCTGATGGAACCGATCAAGAAGGACCTGAACCTCAGCGACACTCAGTTGGGTCTGCTGTCTGGCCTATCCTTCGCCCTATTCTTCGCCATAGCGGGCATACCCATCGCACGTCTGGCCGACCGAACCTCGCGCCGAAACATCATTGTCGCGTCGTTGGTGGTTTGGAGCGGACTGACCGCCGTCTGCGGCATGGCGCAGAACTTCTGGCAACTGTTGCTGGCCCGAATCGGCGTGGCGGTGGGTGAAGGCGGCAGTGGACCCGCAGCCCACTCCATGCTGGCAGACTATTTCCCCCATGGACAGCGCTCGACGGCGCTGGCGATCTATTCCTGCGGCGTGCCAATCGGCATTCTGTTCGGCTTGGCAGTCGGCGGTTGGATCAGCCAAGAATTTGGCTGGCGTATGGCCTTTTTCGTGGTTGGTATGCCGGGGCTGCTGCTGGGTTTGGTGATGTTCCTGACGGTTAAGGAACCCGCACGGGAAACGCTTCCGCCCAAGATCGAGGACCGCCCCTCCGTAGCGGTGGTCCTGCGCACCATCTGGTCGAACCGGTCCTTTAGACGTCTTTCAGCGGCAACGAGCCTTCACGTCTTTGCCGCCTATGGCTTGCTGCAGTGGAATCCAACCTTCCTGATCCGCACCTACGATGTGGGACCAGCGCAGGTGGGCCTCTATCTTGGCCTGATTGTCGGCGTTACCAGCGGCATTGGAACCTTTGTCGGCGGCTGGCTCGGCGATCTTATCGGGCGCAAAAATGCCGGTTGGTACGCGTGGCTGCCGGCCATCGAGATCCTCATTACCGTGCCGTTCTATTTCGCCGTCTATTTCGCCCCGACCTTCGAGTTGGCGTTGCTGTTCCTGATCATTCCGACCCTGCTATCCAACGCCTTTACCGGACCGATCTTCGGCACCATCCAGTCGCTTGCGCCGCCCAATATGAGGGCCATGGCTGCAGCCCTGTTGATCTTCATTATGTCGGTGCTCGGACAAGGCCTTGGACCTCAGGCCATTGGCCTGATGAGTGATCTGTTCAAGGCCTCAGCAGGCGAGGACTCGCTACGGTGGGCCATGTCTGTGATCGTGCTGACCAAGTTCCTCGCCACTTGGCAATTCGCCGTCGCGGGCAAGCACCTAGAAGAGGATATCGCCGCTGCCCGTTCGGCAGCGGCGTGACGCCTCAGTTACCCCAATAGACATACTCGTCTTTTTCGGTCTGATTGAGGATCAACGAGTGGTCCACCATCACAGGCGACTGGCCCAGTTCAGGCCAAAGCGGCTTGGCCTGTTCGCCGTCATGGCGAGCCAGTGCGCGCTTTAGCTCCGCCACCTTGTCTGGACGATCAGCGGCAAGGTTATGGCGCTCAGTCGGGTCGTTCGAGAGATCATAGAGCCAATCCTTGGCCGGACGCTCTGTGACCTGAAGCTTCCAATCGCCAGACCGCACGACGCGATAGGGTCCCGTTCGCCAAAACAGGATGTCATGGGGTCGACCGGTCTTGCGACCTTCGAGGTATGGCACCAGATCAACCCCGTCGATGATGCGGTCAGTGGGGACTGCAGAGCGTCCAGCCGCAGCCGCCGTCGCGAAGATATCGAAATGGGAGACGGGTGATCTAAAGGTAGTGCCCGGCGCAATCCGAGCGGGCCAGCGCATAAAGAGTGGCCCGCGAATGCCGCCCTCAAAGAAGGTCTGTTTCCAGCCTCGGAATGGCCGGTTGATCTCTTCTAGACCGATATAATAGGCCCCGCCATTGTCGGTGGTAAAGACCACCAGAGTGTCCTTATCCAGCCCCTGCTCTTGAAGGGTTTGAAGCACGCGCCCAACGCCCCGGTCCAAACCGAGGATCATCGCCGCATAGGTACGCAAACGATGGTCGGTGATCTGCGGCAAGGCATCATAGTCCTCGCGCGTCGCCTGCAGCGGGGTATGGGGCGCATTATAGGCTAGGTACATAAAGAACGGCCGATTGCGGTTGGCCTCGATGGCCGCCACCGCCTCATCGGTCAAATAGTCGGTCATGTGCTTCTTAGGCTGGAAGGCCGGGCCCCCGTCCTTTCGGACATAGAACTGCAGGCTGCTCCACAGGTTCTGGTCAATGGGGTCAAAGCCCTGAAAGGAGTTCACAACCCTTGGATCGGTCTTGGGCAAGAACATCGATCCGCCGCCCGTAAAGCCTAAGGTTTCGGTAAAACCTCGCTTCTGAGGCTGAAACCGGGGAGATTCGCCTAGGTGCCACTTGCCCAGTTGGATCGTGTGATAGCCGACCTTTTGGAGCAACTGACCAATGGTAATTTCTGTGGTCGGCACGCCCATCTGCTCGACGGGGATGATGTCCTTCTCACGATCGGCGAAAAAGACCGGGTTGCGGATACCGTAATGGAAGGCCCGAACATCGCGCGCGAACTTTAGATTTACCGGAGTAAATTCAAACCCATACCGGGTGGGATAGCGACCGGTCATCAGGGCTGCGCGGGATGGGGCGCACGTGCCATGGCCCGAATAGGCTTGAGCGAAATTGGCACCCTCGCGGCCTATGGCATCGATATTGGGCGTTGGAACCAGCCCACCAGCGACGCCGCCGCCGTTGAAGGTGATGTCGTTATAGCCAAGGTCATCGGCCATGATGACGATGATGTTGGGTTGCTTTCTGGTCTTGGGCGGTGTTGCGGGGCCCTGTTGCCAGACCACATCTTGCGGCGGCCCAACGCTATATTGGGGGCGTCCAGCTGGAGCATTGGCGGGAGACTGCGCTGTTCCCAGCGCCGCCATTCCAAAGGTCATCAGGCCGGTAACAGCAAATAGGACAAGATTTTTGCGCATCTGGCCCATGGCGCAGACCTCCGTGATCATGTTGGAAAGGACTGGGACGCCGCGCTAGGCGCAGCGTCCCAAGGGGAGGAAACTAGAAATTCATGCTTACTTCGAGACCGTAGGTGCGCGGTGGGGCGTACCAACCCACAAAACCACCGGCTGCTGCAAAACCGCCCGCCGAGATGAAGGCGTTCAAGGGCTGGTTCGTCTTTTGCACATAGTAAGACTCGTCGGTCAGGTTCTTGCCATAGGCCGAGACCCGCCAGCCCTTGGCCGGTGAGGTGATACCCGCGCGCAGGCCGACCAAGGTCACCGCCGCCTGATAGCCGCGCGGATCAAGCGTCGGTTCCAAGGACTTGGCGCCCGTATAGCTAAGGTCTCCTGTCGCGAACCAGTCCAGCCCGGTTGACGCCAGCGGCGACTGCCAGTTGGCCACCAAGCTGCCGCTCCATTGCGGAGTTTGAGCCGGGGTCAGGCCGTTATAGTTACAGGTTCCTGGCTTGGTGCCGTTGGCAGGCTTCAACGCGTTGCACTGACCCGCTGGATAGTCGGTAAACTCGCCCTCCATATAGGAGGCGCTGGCCTTAAAGCTTAAGGGATCAATCGGCCGGAACTGCACTTCGGCTTCAACGCCCTGAACCTCTCGGTCGCCAGCATTGGCAACGATAAAGCCGGTACCCGTCAAGGGATTCAAAATGGAGTCTTGGAACTGCTCCAGCTTCATTCGATAGATGTCCGCATTAAGCACCAACTTGCGGTCCAACAGGACCGACTTGATGCCCGCCTCATAGGTTAGGGTCTGTTCTGGGCCAAACTCCACAGGCACACCGACTGCGGCGGCGCGCGCATTGAAGCCGCCCGTCTTGTGACCTGTCGCCGCTAAGAGGTAGACCATCACGCCGGGCTTGAGGTCATATTGAGCCCCCGCCGACCAGGTCATCTTATGTTCCTTACGGCTCACCGCACCAAGCGGGTTGGGCGCAAAGGAGGCCCGCGCCGCAGGGCTGGCGGTGGCATTGACCGTCGAGAAGATGAAGCCGTCTTTCGCATCATGTGAATAGCGCAAACCACCGGTCAGGCGGAAGGCTTCGGTCACCTTAAAGGTCGCCTGACCAAAGGCTGCATAGCTCTTGGTCTTTTGCGTATAGTAGAAGTTACTGGTATCCCCTTGCAGAAACTTGCGACCTGGCGCGGGGGGAAGCACGCGGTTGGCGTCGCGCCCAAGCACCGTCAGGGTGCTGTAGGTTTTCGATTCTGAGAACAGATAGATCCCGGCAATGTAGCTCAAGCGCTTATCGGCCGGTGAGGTCAGTCGGACCTCCTCGCTATAGCCTTCCGCACGAAGATATTGGGCACCACTGGCTGTCGCTTGCGGCAGCATGTCGGCGGCGAGCACCTGAATATCGTCCTTATAACCCTGAAAGGCCGAGATTGAGGTCAGCTGAAAGTCATTGGGCAGATCGATATTCAGATTGGCCGAGAGGCCGTAGATCTTGGTCAGATTCAAGCCCGGGGCATTATCGTCGACCACATGGTCTGTATCGTCGAAATTGCGGAACGGATTACCTGTCGCTGCAGCCGCGGCCAAGAACCCTGGGGTCGCAATACCGGTTGGCGATGTCGGGGCAATCTGATCAGCGGTGCAGCAGTGAGATTTGATCCGCGAGTAATAGCCGACAAAATCACCGGTAATCTTTTCGGTCGGTATCCACTGTGCGCGAAGACGCATCCCTTGCTGATCGACGTCATTGACCTTTGGGCCAGACAGATTGGTCTCATAGCCATCGCGTGAGGACTGATAGACTGACAGACGCGCCGCCAAACTATCGGTCAAGCCGCCGCCAACATAACCGCTAATACCCCGGTCCTTAAAGTCACCCACCCGACCTGTCAGCATGGCCTCAAAGGCCTGGGTTGGAGCCCGCGAGCTGATATTGATCGCGCCAACGGGAGTGTTTCGTCCATAGAGCGTGCCTTGGGGTCCACGCAGGACCTCGATCGCCGCGACATCCATGAGGTTGCTCTGGATCGGACCTGCGGCCGAAATATAGACGCCATCAATAAAGATACCGACGCTGGACTCGATCCCGGGATTGGTGCCCGACGAGCCGATACTCCGCACGAAAACCGTCGTGTTTCGGTTATTGTTCGACTGGGCGATGTTCACGGAGGGTATGAAGCGTGACAGATCCGTCACGCTGGTGATGCCGGCCCTTTCCAAGTAGTCGCCGCTGACGGCCGAAACGGACATCGGCACCTCTTGAATATTCTCAGCGCGCTTATTGGCCGTCACGATGACGGTCTCGACCTCGACCGTCTCTGGCGCAGCCTGCGCCGCAACCGGCGCAAGGGTCATAAGGCCAAAAGAGATGGCCGTGCTGGCAAACAGGCCTTTAGCAAACTTCTGATTGGTCATGTCTTCCCCCTATGTGGCGTTTTCTCATTGCGTCCAATAAGTGAACGAGTATTCCGCTTCACTGTCATTCGAACCCTGCGGCTTGTCAATGTGCGAATCGAACCCTCGAAATCCAAATTTGAGGGGCAAATTCGACCTCTAAGCCTCTGCACTTTGGCACCCAATCGGGTTTGCCAGAGCCCCTCTCCTATTCGGGTCTCGTATAGGGATCGTTTGGGCCGCCAATCCGTTCCAGCACAGCCCGTCCATAGTCCGGGCGGGTCCAGTGCATGCGCCCATCCGCATCCAACCAACGGCGGGCCTCAAAGCCTGGCCGAGCGGGCGGCCTCAGCACATAGACACCTTGCTCATAGGTGACGACGACCAAGATGGGCGTCTTATAGTCTCGCACCGAAACGTCCCGGACGGCGTTTTCAACTGTTCCATCAGCCCGTCCATCGGCGATGGTGCCCCCGCCCATATCGACGATCCGATCGCCGCACTGTTCGATCCGCTCCGCATAGTTATGCAGATGTTCACCGGCCTTGGGGGCCTGACCATTATGACTGACGATCCGCCATATGCCGCGCAGATCCGGCGCGCCGCTCACCAAAGGCTCGGTGCATGTGGCCAGAACAGGGGGCGGAAAGGTTCGGCCATAGCCGCCCGGCACCAAAGGCGTGTGGGCGACCGGAATGTCTTTGGCCATCACCCTCCTGGCCTCAGGCTGGGCCGAAGGTGCCGCTGAGGCGGTCAAGGCCATAGCAAGGACGGGGATCGCTAACACAGCGCTTTTGAAGATCATCGGTCGCTCCCTATTGTCTCACTCGGCGCGCAGGACGCGGCAGAGCATTAGTCCCGATCCTTGTTTTTGCATTCGAAGATGCAGACCTTGGCAGGGACGGTTCAGAACCTATCAATACCTCTGTAGACGAAATGAGCTTGACAGAAGCCTCGCCCAAGACCCACCCTTCGGAACCGGAATAACGGTTCTGATCATGGGGTGGGAAATGAAGGTCGTCAATGCAGTTCAGCCGGGGGGCGAGCAGGCCAAGGCGTTTTTTGCCGGGCCAGAAAATGGCCCTTTCGTCATGGTCAATCTTCTGAAATTTAAGCCCTTTGCCGAATATGAGGATGGCTCCAACAGCCATCTGACCGGGGCCGAAGCCTATGAGCTCTATACGGTCGAGGTCCGCAAACTCTTGGCCTCTATCGGTGGCGGATCGGTCTATTCAGGCCCCGTGACCGGCATCTTGCTGGGTGAGGTCGAGGAGCTGTGGGACAAGGTGTCGTTGGCCTACTACCCTTCCTTAGAGGCCATGGGCGAAATGATGCGCTCGCCGGGTATGCAGGCCATCAGCCACCACCGCCGCGCCGGACTGGCGGGCCAGCTCAATATCCGCATCAAGGCTCCCGTGACCTAGAGACGGGTCCTGGTGCCATAAGGCTTGGCGGCGGCGATGTTGTCGTCATTGAAGGCTCGGCACTCGGCGGGAATGTTCTGCAAAAAATGCCTAAGCCATGACAATACCAAAGCTTGGTACATCCTTTATCGAGCCGCACAGGGACGATCCAAACGCCCGGTGGCGTGATTATGCCAGGCTCTTGGTGCCTCTATCCACCACAGCCAAAGTTGAAAAGACCATCGTCGATGGCGCGGTAACAACCTTCAACGCACTTCAAAATTGGATCGTTGAGGGTGCGAGCGCGTTAAGATTATTGTGTGCGACGTCAAGAGACCGTTATTTGAGAGCCCCCTTGCGGGATATGCGGCTCATTCCAATAGAGCGAAAAAGCGATCTGTTCACACGACAGGCCGGTCGCTCCCTAGGACTTCTCAAGCCTAGGCAATCACACCGGAAGGCGACTCGAGTGTCGGCGCTCCCCGTGCCTGAACGCAAACGGGTTCTTGTCTTTGGACGACGCTCGAAGCAAGATTGAGGCGTGGTGACGAAGCAATAATGAGGTCCGTCCTCACACATCCCCGGGCTGGATCACCCCTCGGGCGCAGGCCATCAGGATGAATTTCAATGCCAGAAGATCGAGATTTCAGGATTGTCGGGGTCGGCGCGTCTCCCTACACGCGCAAACTCCGTGCAGCGGCGCGGTTTCGACGTCTGCCTTTTCGGTTTGTGGTGGCGGGCAGCAAAGAGGCCAATGCCCTCCCGAAGCGGTCTTTACCCCTCTTGCCCTACCTCGTAGCGCCAGATGCCGATGGCGCGCTCACGCAGGTACAATCGGACTCAACGCCAATCCTGACTTTCCTCGAAGAGGCCTATCCGCAGCGGCTGCTGCGACCGACTGATCCCGCGCTTCGGCTCATTGACCTGTTGATCGAGGACTTTGGCGACGAATGGCTCAGCAAGTGCATGTTCCATTACCGCTGGTCTTATGCTCCCGACACGAAGCATGCCAGCGCCTATCTTCCCTATACGACATTCATGCAGATAGCGCCTGATCAGGGCGTGCAGGCGGCGGCAGCTTTCGCCGCGCGCCAGATTTCGCGCATCGGCGTTGTCGGATCGAACGCGATTACCGGGCCGGTGATCGAAGCGAGCTGGCGCCGCTTCCTAGAGGTCTTTGACGCCCACATACAGAACCAGCCTTTCCTGCTTGGCCACCGCCCTGGCGCAGGTGATTTCGCCTGTTACGGCCAAATGACCATGCTGGTGATCACCGATCCGACGCCAGCGGCGGTCGCGTCAGACGTCTCGCCGCGCGCCTATGCTTGGACCGAGCGGTGTGAAGATCTAAGCGGCCTCGATGTCAGCCAAGACGACTGGATCGACCTTGAAGAACCGTCCGAGACCCTTCGCGCCCTCCTGACTGAGATTGGCCGGGTCTATGTGCCGTTCATGCTGGCCAATGCAGACGCAGTGGCGCGCGGTGCGGAGCAGGTCATTTGTGAAATCGATGGCCAGCCCTGGAGGCAGGACCCCTTCGTCTACCAGGTCAAGTGCCTGCGCTGGCTACGCGAGGCCTATTCGGCGCTAACGCCCACTGACCAAGGCCGCGTTGACGCCATCCTTGCAGGCACGGGCTGCGAAGCGCTGTTCGAAGGCGCGTAGGCGACCTAGGGGAACATCCTAGCCCTCTCCCTGTGGGGGGGGGCCTAAGTCAGGGCCTTGTTTGTTTTCTGGAAACAAGACCCCCTACCCCGGCTGCGCCGGGACTTCCCCCAGAGGGGGAAGATTTACCGCCCTTGATCTTCCCCCTTTGGGGGAAGTGGCGCGAAGCGACGTAGGGGGCCTTGTTTTCTTTCTTCCAGTTCGCGCGACACGAGTATCTGCTCAACTTGAACCCACATCTCTCCAGCGTCATTGCGAGGTGCATCGCACCGAAGCAACCCAGGGGAACATCACCTCAGGTCCGCGTCAGTCCCCTGGGTTGCTTCGCTGCGCTCGCAATGACGCGGCGGAGGGCGGTGGAGCCCCCCTCACCCAACCCTCTCCCCCTGTAGGGGGCGAGGGCTAGAACCGATAAGCCCTCTCCCTGTGGGAGAGGGATGGGTGAGGGCCGTCCTTGTTTTCTTGAAACAAGACCCCCCACCCCGGCTGCGCCGGGACTTCCCCCAGAGGGGGAAGATTTACCGTCACAAGATCTTCCCCCTTTGGGGGAAGTGGCGCGAAGCGACGTAGGGGGCCTTGTTTGCCCTACCGCTCCACATTGCGCGCCGCTATCGGCAGTTTCACGTTCGCCGGAGCAAGGATCGCCGTGGCCGCGAACCCAAGGGCGCAGAGGGTCATGAATAGGGCGGCGGCGAGCATCAGCCAAGGGCGCTCGCGCTTAGGCGCGGGGGTCAGCAGTTGCTGAACCTCTTGCAGTTTGCGGGTTAGATCGTCGTCCTCGGCCATGGCTGAATTTTGCCATGAGGGTTGGGGATCTGGCTAGAGACGATTGATGGAAACAAACAAGTCCCTCACCCATCCCTCTCCCTCAGCAAGAGCGCTTTGATGCCCTTCCCCCCGCGCCCAAATGGCTCTAAATCAATCCTCTAGAAGAGGGTCTGACCATGATCTTGGTGATCGATAACTATGACAGCTTCACCTACAACCTCGTTCACTATCTGAACGAGTTGGGGGCGCAGACGAGCGTGGTGCGCAATGACGCCCTGACCGTCGAGCAGGCATTGGGCCAGAAGCCAGAAGCGGTGCTGCTGTCGCCCGGCCCGTGCGATCCTGATCAGGCTGGCATCTGCCTGCCCCTCCTCAAGGGCGCGCCGGAGGACTTGGCCATTTTGGGTGTTTGCCTTGGCCATCAGGCCATTGGCCAAGCCTTTGGCGGCGATGTGGTTCGAGCCAAAGCCTTGATGCACGGCAAGACAAGTCAGATTCATCATGACGGCAAGGGCCTGTTTGCGGGAATGCCGAACCCCTTTACCGCCACGCGCTATCACTCTTTGGCCGTCGAGCGCGCCACCCTGCCCGCCGACCTGGTGGTCACGGCCTGGACTGAAGATGGCGAGATCATGGGGCTTCAGCACAAGACGCGCCCGATCTATGGCGTGCAGTTCCACCCCGAATCCATCGCCACCGAGGGCGGTCACCAACTCCTGGCCAATTTCCTCGATATGGCGGGCGTAAAGCGCACGGTTGCGGCCTAAGCCATCATGTCTGACGCCTTCAAACCCCTGCTCAGCAAACTCGCGGACGGCCATATCCTTAGCGAAGAGGATGCCGAAGCCTTCTTTTCCGCCTGTCTGCGCGGCGAGCCCTCATCTGCCCAAGTGGCGGCGGCCCTG
Source organism: Caulobacteraceae bacterium (assembly GCA_947441065.1). Lineage (GTDB taxonomy): Bacteria > Pseudomonadota > Alphaproteobacteria > Caulobacterales > Caulobacteraceae > CAISGS01. The sequence continues at coordinate 25,694 of CANESI010000015.1, read as the reverse complement.
ACGGCCCTGCGGATGCGCGGCGAGACGGTGGGAGAAATCACCGCCTGCGCCCGCGCCATGCGCGCCGCCGCGACCAAGCTCGACCACCCCTATCAGGTCATCGACACCTGCGGCACCGGCGGCGATGGTCAGCACACCTTCAACATTTCCACCGCTGCAGCCATTGTTGCGGCAGGCGGCGGCATCAAGGTCGCAAAGCACGGCAACCGCGCCCTGTCCTCCAGTTCGGGCTCCTCGGACGTCCTGTCGGCGCTGGGCGTCAATCTGGGCTGCAGCATGGAACAGTCGCGCAAGGCCTTGGACGAGGCGGGCATCTGCTTTTTGTTCGCGCCCGCGCACCATTCAGCCATGCGTCATGTGACGCCGGTGCGAGCCGAGCTGGGCTTTCGCACCATCTTTAATCTGCTTGGCCCCCTGTCCAATCCCGCCGGGGCGCAACGCCAGTTGCTCGGCGTCTATGATCCGCGCCTGATCGAGCCCTTGGCCAAGGTTCTGGGCGCCTTGGGTGCCGAGCGCGCTTGGGTGGTTCATGGCTCTGGCCTTGATGAGATCACCACCACAGGCCCGACCCAGATCTGCGAATGGCGCGAGGGTCAGACCCGTCTGTTCACCGTAACGCCCGAGGCCGTGGGGCTGGAGCGCGTCTCGATAGACGCCCTGCGCGGGGGCGATCCCAAGGCCAATGCCGCAGCCCTGACCGCGCTCTTGGCCGGTGAACGCGGAGCCTACCGCGATATTGTTGCCCTCAATGCCGCCGCTGCCTTCCTCGTGGCTGACCGGGTAGAGACCCTGCGCGACGGGCTCGATCTAGCCTTTGCGGTCATTGATGATGGCCGGGCGCGTGAGGCTCTGGCCCGTCTTGTTGCCGCCACTAACGCTTAAGGTTTTCGCCCTGTGTCCGATATCCTGTCCCGCATCGCCGACTACAAGCGCATCGATGTGGCTGAGCGCAAGACCAAGACCGCACCTGAGGCGCTAGAGACAGCGGCCGCCAAGGCCTCGGCCCCGCGCGGTTTTCGCAAGGCGCTGGAGCAGCATAGCCAAGGCGGCAAACTGGCCCTGATCGCTGAGATCAAGAAGGCCAGCCCGTCCAAAGGCCTGATCCGGGCCGATTTTGACCCGCCGATCTTGGCCAAGGCCTACGAAGATGGCGGGGCTGCCTGCCTGTCGGTCCTGACCGACGCGCCCAGCTTTCAAGGTGATGACGCCTATCTGGTCGGGGCCCGCGCGGCGGTGAGCCTGCCCTGTATCCGCAAGGATTTTCTGGTCGATGTCTGGCAAGTGGCCGAATCGCGGGCGCTCGGTGCCGACGCCATCTTGGTGATTTTGGCCATGATCGACGATTCGCTCGCTGCAGATCTGATGGAAGAAGCGCGCCGCCACGGCATGGATGCGCTGGTCGAGGTCCATGACGAGGCGGAAATGAGCCGCGCCATCGCCCTTGGCGCCGACCTGATCGGGATCAATAACCGCGACCTTAAGACCTTCGTCGTCGATCTGGCTGTGACCGAGCGTTTGGCCAAAATGAGCCCGAAATCGGCCCTTTTGGTCACAGAAAGCGGGCTTTTCACGGCTGAAGACGCCCATCGTATGGCCAAGTGCGGCGCGCGGGCCATGCTGGTTGGCGAGAGCCTGATGCGCCAATCCAACGTTACAGCAGCGACCCAAGCCCTGTTGGCCTGACGTTCGGTTTTGTTCGCGCCCTGTTCGTGTAAACTTGACATTAAGGAAGAACGCCTAGAGAACATTTGCAAGGTTGGCGCTTTGTTCCAACCAGACAGATGAAGGCTCGACCTGACCATGCTGACCCGCAAACAGCACGAACTGTTGATGTTCATCCATGAGCGCATCAAGGAAACCGGCGTGTCGCCCTCCTTTGATGAGATGAAGGATGCGCTCGATCTGGCATCGAAATCCGGCATTCACCGCCTGATCACGGCGCTAGAAGAACGCGGGTTCCTGCGCCGCCTCGCCCATCGCGCGCGGGCCCTCGAGGTCGTCAAATTACCTCAGCAGGCGACCTCCTCTGCCCCGTCTCAAGGACGCCAAACCTTTAAGCCTCAGGTGATTGGGGGTGAGCGTCCAGCCGCCCTGCCGCCTGTTGCCAATGATGTCCGCGACCTGCCGGTTCTGGGCCGCATTGCGGCGGGTACGCCCATTGAGGCGATCCAGCATGAACGCGACCGCCTGATGGTGCCCGAATCCATGTTGGGGGCTGGCGAGCACTATGTGCTCGAGGTCCAAGGCGACTCCATGATCCATGCCGGCATTCTCGACGGAGACTATGTTGTGATCCGCAAGTCGGACACGGCCCAGTCAGGCGAGATCGTTGTGGCTCTGGTCATGGGTGAAGAGGCCACCTTGAAGCGGCTGCGTCGTAAGGGGGCCTCCATTGCCCTGGAGGCGGCGAACCCTGCCTACGAGACCCGCATCTTTGGTCCCGATCAGGTTGAGGTTCAGGGCAAGCTGGTCGGTCTGATCCGCCGTTACCACTGAGCCGTCCAAGGCCGGTGACCGCGTAGGCGTTCCGCCTCAAGCCAGCGCCAGCCCTGCGGCCCGCGCCAAAGCTCGATTGATCCGCTCTTGGCCAAGTCTCGGGCGGTGAAGACCATCTGGGCCTGACAGGTGCTGGGAACGGCTGCGTCGGCTCGGACAATGACCACCTCAGTTCTGGAACAGAGCAACTGCCATTGGACCTGATCGGGAGCCTTTCGGCCCTGCCAGAGTGACAGCGCGACCGTCGCCTCCTGCGGCGACCGGCAGACCTTGCGCTCACAGAGAAACTGCGGCCTTTCATCGACGGTGAGGCCCCGTCGCCGGGCCCAAAGATCAGCGCCGAAGCGTTTGGCATCGGTCTGGACCAGAACGGCCTGCGCGCCCTGCCGATAGGCGCCGTTGGCCCCATCTGCGGCGATCCACACATCCGGCATCGGAGGGCGAGGCCAAAGGCTGACCGCCAAAGCCGCTGGCACACCCAGCCACCGCAGCCTCCCCCTCCAAAGACAAATCCATAGAAGCCCCACAAAGGCGACCGGAAGGGCGAGTGCTGGCGCGCTTGGGATGGTGATCATCGCTGCTGGCAAGGCTGCGAACCATGCCGAAAGGGCCGAAAGAGCTGAGATCCCCCATCCAGACGCGACCAAGATCGGCGCTCCCAGCCCGAGCGGCGCAAGGACAGCCCCCAAGGCGAGGCCCGGCATGATGACAAAGCCCGTCAAGGGCTCGGTGATCATATTAGCGATCAGGCCATAGGTGGCGACGCGGTTGAAATGCTGAATGGCAAAGGGTCCTGTGGCCAGGCCTGCCACCGCACTGACCACAAGACTAGCGACGAGACCGGTGGTGACGACTTGAACCATGCGAATGAACCAAGGGGCGTTGATCTCCCGTGCCGGTCTGGTCCAAGATTCAGCCAAGGCGACGAGGGCCGCCGTGGCGGCGAAACTCATCTGAAACCCCGGATCAGCAATGGCTTCTGGCTCAATCATCAAGACGATCAGAGCGGCGATGGCGAGGCCATGCAGGGTCAAAGCCCGGCGGTCCAGCAGGATGGCAAGGAAGGCCAGCGACGCTGTGATGGCGGCACGAACCGCCGGGGCGGGCGCGCCTGAGAGGCCAAGATAGAGGAGCACCGCCACAAGCCCGATCATGGCGGCGAGTTTCTTGCCATTGACCCGCAGTGCTAGTCCAGGCACCGCAGCGATCAAGACCCTTACCGCAAAGAAGGCAAAACCTCCGACAATGGCCATGTGTAGGCCCGAGATCGACAGGATATGGGCCAGTCCAGCAGCCCGCATATCATCGACCTGCTTTGGCTGTAGCCAAGCCTCATGACCGCTGACCATCGCCGCCGCCACGGCACCGTTTGCCTCGCCCATCACCTCGAGCAGATAGCGCGACACCCGCCATCGCAGGCTATTGATCGCCATGACCGTCCCAAGCCTAAGGGGCGGAGCGTCAAGAAGGATCTGGCGCGGCGCACCCAAGGTAAAGCCAGACCCGCCGATGCCGTCATAATAGGCCCGCCGCGCAAAGTCATAGGCCCCAGGGCTGGCTGGACTGGGCGGTGCATTGAGGATGGCGCGAAGACGAATGGCACTGCCCGGCGGCGTGGCCATCACATCTTGAACCGTGACCCTGAGGCGAAGGGGTGTTTGGCCAGGCTCAAGGCCCTCGACATAAACGGGCGCGACCATAATCCGCCCGCCCGAAGCACCGGGTGAGAGCACATCGACGACATAGCCCTCGACCGTTCGCGGCATTGAGGTTCCTTGGCTGATGAGCGGGGCCGCCACTTGGATCGTGCGCAGCTTGGCGGTGACCATGCCCGCGCTCAGGGCCAGCAGAAGGGCGCAGGGGATGAAAAGCGATGATCTATATCGGTTGGCCCAGACGAGCACGGACAGGCTCGCGGCACCCGCCATTAGCAAGGGCCAAAGCAGGGGCTCTCTCGGCATGGCCAAATAGCTCGCGCAGCCCAGCCCAAAGGCGACCGGTAACCACAGAACCCAGCGCTCGATCTGTGAGAGCAACTGCTCCACGAACCATGGGCCAAGTCGTTGAAACCCTTGCGCTGAAGCGGCTTGGGGATTACCACGCATGCGGCCTTGCGCCGCCGCTGGCGTGATCGCGCCTGCGTTCGTCTCCAACCCTTGGATATCGATGTCCGACCGCCCTGCCGTCGTCACCCGCTTTGCCCCCTCGCCCACCGGCTATCTCCATATAGGCGGTGCAAGAACGGCATTGTTCAACTGGCTTTTTGCGCGGCACTGCGGCGGCAAGTTCCTATTGCGGGTTGAGGACACCGATCGCGAGCGCTCGACCGAGGCTGCCGTTGCCGCAATCTTTGAAGGTTTGGACTGGCTAGGGCTTAAGGCCGACGCCGAACCGGTGTTCCAATTTGCCCGCGCCGAGCGTCACCGTGAGGCGGTTATGGACCTGGTCGCCAAGGGCCGCGCCTATCGCTGTTACATGACGCCCGAACAGGCCGACGCCCAGCGTGAGCAGGCTAGAGCCGAAGGCCGCGCCCTGCGCTCGTCTTGGCGTGACAGGATCGCCGGGCCAGACAAGGACAACCAACCCTTCGTCATTCGTTTCAAAGGCCCGGTCGATGGCGACACGGTCGTTGAGGATCTGGTCCAAGGTCGGGTGACGTTCCACAATCGCGATCTGGATGATCTGGTCCTGCTGCGCACGGACGGCGCGCCGACCTATAATCTGGCCGTAGTCGTTGATGATCACGATATGGGCGTGACCCACGTCATTCGCGGCGATGACCATCTGAACAATGCCGCCCGGCAAAGCCTGATCTACGAGGCGCTGGACTTTACCAAACCCGCCTTTGCCCACATCCCCCTGATCCACGGACCGGACGGGGCCAAACTGTCCAAGCGCCATGGCGCGCAGGCGGTAGGAGACTATGCGGACCTCGGCTATCTGCCAGAGACCCTGCGCAACTATCTGGCCCGCCTGGGCTGGAGCCATGGTGATGATGAGATCTTCTCCGACGAAGAGGCCATCGCTTGGTTCAATATTGCCGATGTCAATAAGGGGGCCTCGCGCCTCGACTGGGACAAGCTGAACCATATCAATGCCCATTATCTGAAGTCCGCCGACCCTCATCGCATCGCCGATCTGGTGCTCAAGGCCCTAGCCGCGCGCGGAACGGTGCTGGAGGGGCCGTTAGAGGCCCGCCTTCGCGCGGCCATGCCTCTGTTGCAGGATCGTGGAAAGACGGTTCTCGAACTGGTCGATCAGATGGCCTTCGTTATTGCCCTGCGCCCCTTGGTGCTCGACGACAAGGCGACCAAGAGCTTGACCGAAGAAACCGTCGCGCGGCTGTCGCGATTGCGCGATAGATTGCAAACAGCACCGGTTTGGACCGCTCCAGACCTCGAAGCCCTGCTCAAGGATTTCGCCGAACAGGAGGCGGTTGGATTTGGCAAGTTCGGCCCTGCCCTGCGCGCCATATTGACCGCAGGATTGCCAGCGCCTGACCTGGGAAAAACATTGGCGGCCTTGAACCGTGACGAAAGCTTGACGCGGATGGACGATAGGCTTTTGTAATCAAATTTAGTCACTATAAAGCTTAAGAAGCGCAGGGTCCGCCCCGCACACGACGAAGGATGATTGGCATGAATGATAAGACCACGCCCAAAGCGGCCGCGAGCCTAACCCTAGGCGGTAAGAGCTATGATTTGCCGGTGCTGTCCGGTTCCACCGGTCCGGACGTGGTCGATGTGCGAAAGCTCTATGCTGACGCCGACGTTTTTACCTTCGATCCTGGCTTCACCTCGACGGCGAGCTGCGAAAGCAAGATCACCTTTATCGACGGCGACGCAGGCGTTCTGCTGCATCGCGGCTATCCGATCAGCCAGTTGGCCGAAAAGTCCAGCTTCCTAGAGGTCTGCTACCTCTTGCTGAACGGCGAGCTGCCCAAGGCCGATGAGTTTGCACAGTTCGAGCACAACATCACCTATCACACCATGCTGCACGCGCAGTTTGACCGCTTCTTCGAGGGCTTCCGTCGCGACGCTCACCCGATGGCGATCATGACCGGCACGGTCGGCGCCCTGTCGGCCTTCTATCACGACAGCATCAATGTTGATGATCCAGAGCAGCGCAAGATTTCGGCCCATCGCCTGATCGCCAAGATGCCAACCATCGCCGCGCGCGCCTTCAAATATTCCGTCGGCCAGCCCTTTGTCAGCCCACGGAACGATATGGGCTATTCGGAAAACTTCCTGCGCATGTGCTTTGCCGTGCCGGCCGAAGACTATGTGGTGAACCCGGTTCTGGCCCGCGCCATGGACCGGATCTTCATCCTCCATGCCGACCACGAACAGAACGCCTCGACCTCGACCGTGCGTCTGGCCGGGTCGTCGGGTGCCAACCCGTTTGCCTGTATCGCCGCCGGTATCGCCTGCCTTTGGGGCCCAAGCCACGGCGGGGCCAATGAAGAGGCCCTGATGATGCTTAAGGAAATTGGCACCGTCGACCGCATTCCTGAATATGTTCAGGGCGTTAAGGACCGCAAGTACCGCCTGATGGGCTTTGGTCACCGCGTCTATAAGAACTATGACCCCCGCGCGACCGTGATGCAGAAGACCTGCCATGAGGTTCTGGCCGCTGTGGGCGACCCCAACGATCCGCTGTTGAAGGTGGCGATGGAACTGGAAAAGATCGCCCTCAGCGATCCCTATTTCGTGGAACGCAAGCTCTATCCGAACATCGACTTCTATTCGGGCATCACCCTCAAGGCGATGGGCTTCCCCACCGACATGTTCACCGTTCTGTTCGCTCTGGCCCGCACCGTCGGCTGGATCTCGCAGTGGAAAGAAATGTTCGAAGACCCAGCGCGCAAGATCAGCCGTCCGCGCCAGCTCTATACTGGTGCCCTGCAACGCGACTTCGTCGATATCGAACAGCGCTAAGCCAACGGCTTCTGATCAAAATGAAAACGGGCGGGACCTCGAGGTTCCGCCCTTTTTTGTGTCTGACTGCGACCCTATCGGCGTTTCAGATAGTCCATCACCACATCTGCTGCCCGTTCGGCCGGGTCAGGGCCGCCTCGGCCCATCTTGTCGAGGGCCGCGAACTGGTCGGCGGACTGCTTGGCGCGGCGTTCGGGATCATCGAGCAGTTCTGACACGGCCTTGGCCATCAAGGGGCCGGTACAGCGATCTTGCAAAAATTCCGGAGCGACATAACGGCCCGCCGCAATATTGAATAGGGTCACATAGGGCGTGCGGAGCAAGAGCTTGAGCACCGCATAGGTCACCGCCCCAATCCGATAGCCCACCACCATCGGACATCCGGCCAGAGCTAACTCTGTCGTGACTGTGCCGCTGCAGGCCAAAGCCGCGGTCGAGGCCACCATCGCGTCACGCTTTAGGTCTTCGTCGCGAAGGACATGGGCGCGGAACGGCCAACTGGCGACCTTGGCGGCGACCTCATCGGCCACGGTGGAGGCAGCAGGGACAACCACATGCAGACGCGGATGGGTCGCCTTGATCAGGCGAAGAGCATCCTCAAAGGGCGGCAGGACCTTGGCGATCTCGGCGGGACGACTACCGGGCAGGACAAGAAGGATTGGATCCTCACGCCCTGCGCCAATATGGGCGCGCAGGCGGGCCGGATCCGCGCCGTGAAACTCCATCGAGACCGCCGTATTGCCGACAAAGGTCACGGGCAGGCCCTCGGCCTCAAAATAGGGCGCGTCAAAGGCGTGGATTGAGAGAAGATGATCGACCGATGCCGCCAAGGTCTTGGCCCGGCCCGGACGCGAGGCCCAGACCTGAGGGCCGACATATTTGATCAGGGGCAGCTTGGGAAGCTGTTTACGCAGGCGCGTGGCGACGCGCAGGGTAAAGCCCCAACTGTCAATCAGGACCGCCACATCAGGCTGTTCGCGCACGGCAAGGGCTGCGGCCTCATCGGCGCGCTTGACCACGCGGCCATAGGCGGCGACACCTTCGAGAATGCCAAGGATCGACAGTTCCGAAATCTCGAACGGGCTGACAATACCCTGAGCGGCCATCCTCTCGCCGCCAATGCCGACAAAGCGAACGCCATCGCCCAGCCGCGCCTTGAGCACGCGGGCCAATCCGGCCCCTAGGGTGTCACCAGAGGCTTCTGCTGCGACCAGCATGACACAGAGGGGCTTGGGGTTCGCGTCTTGGGTCACCTTAGGCCCCTGCCCCATCATCGCCTGGCGCGTGAGGGATGCCCAAAATGAACAGGCCCAGACTATCGGCGGCCTCGATCACAGCTTGCCGATCAATGATCAACAGGGCTCCAGCCTCGCCGACAATGCCGCGAAGGCCAACACGAGCCGCTGCCCGAACCGTGGCCACACCGATGGTGGGAAGGTCCACGCGGCGCTCTTGGATGGGCTTGGGAGCCTTGGCCAGCACGCCGCAGGCCTCGCCCGCCTCGCCAACGCGCAGGGCCTTGGGCAGGTCCGCACAGCGCGCCAGCATGGCATCGGTGCCCTCTTGCCCCTCAACCGCCAATACGAGCCCACGCACGACCACTGCGCCCTGCCCTATATCCATCCGGCCAATGGCGCGGGCGACCTCGATGGCGCGGGAAATGTCGGCCTTATCGCTGGCCTCAGGTGCCACAGCGCCAAGCACGCCGACCGGAAGGGTTAGGTCATCGACAACCTCGTGAGCGCCCTCAATGACAAAGCCCTCCATCTCGAACTCAGCCAGCAGGGCGCGAAGCAGACCATCATCGCCCTTGCGCGCCGCCGAAATGACCCGTGGCAGGGCCATCATGCCGCGCATATCGGGCTTGAGCGCAGCAAAGTCGGGTCTGGCCACCAGACCGGCAAAACAGACCGTCTCGCATCCCGCCTTTTTGAGGGCGGAAAAGCACTTGCCCAGTTCGGCCATGCCAATGTCGGCGCCAGGAAATTCGGCCATGGCCGCATCGGCAAAGCCCTTGAGCCGGACGACAAAGAACGGACGACCCGCATCAACGCAGCGCTGGGCCAGCGTCCTTGGCAGGTCGCCCCCACCGGCAATGAGACCAAGCTTGCGCATAGGCTTGCTCAATCGTGTGGCAGACAGATGGGGCGATTGGCGTCGGAGCGGATGAAGTTGACGATCTCCATCACTTCGGCCGAGCCCCGATAGACCTCGGTCGTGTCATCGAGCCGCTCTTGGAACGTGCCCTCATCGGCAAACATCAGGCGATAGGCGGCGCGCAGGTTGTTGATCGCCTCTCGCGGGAAGCCCCGGCGCTTGAGGCCGACCAGGTTCAGGCCTTCGAGGTGGGCATGATTGCCCCAGACCGAGCCATAGGGAATGATGTCCTTGGTCACCACGCCGCCGCCGCCGACAAAGGCATAGCGGCCAATGCGCGTGAACTGGTGCACGGCGCTGAGCCCGCCCATAAAGACGAAATCTCCAACCTGAACATGGCCGCCGAGCGTGGCATTGTTGGCGAAGGTAACATTGTTGCCGACGATGCAGTCGTGGGCGACGTGTGCCCCTACCATATAGAGACTGTCCGACCCAACCCGTGTCACGCCGCCGCCGCCGACCGTGCCCGTATGCATGGTGACATTTTCGCGGATGACATTGCGCTCGCCAATGATCAGCTCCGTCGGCTCGCCCTTGTGGGCCAGATGCTGCGGCGGGCCGCCCAGAAAGGCCAAGGGATGGACGAGGGTCTGGGCCCCGATCGTGGTGTGACCGTCAACAACCACATGAGAGGTCAGCTTGACGCCATCGCCCAACACGACGTTGGGCCCGACCGTACAGAATGGCCCGATCTGAACATCCACGCCCAACTGGGCCTTAGGGTCGATGATGGCGCTGGGGTGAATCTGGGTCATTCTGGGGTTTCCACGACCATTGCGGCGAACTCGCATTCAGCAGCGACCTTGTCGCCAACCATAGCTCTGCCACGGAATTTGAACAGGGTAGACCGAGCGCGAACCACCTCGACCTCCATGCGCAGAACATCGCCCGGACGGACCGGATGGCGAAACCGCGTATTGTCGAGCGACATGAACAGGATGGTCTTGCCAGTGACGTCGGCATCGAGCGTCTTAGACATCAGCAAGGCCCCGCTCTGGGCGATGGCCTCCACGATCAAGACACCCGGCATAACCGGATTGTTGGGGAAGTGGCCTTGAAAGAAGGGCTCATTGAAGGTCACGCACTTGATACCGACAATGGACTTGTGCGGGACATAGTCCTCCGCGCGGTCCACCAGCAGAAACGGGTAGCGGTGCGGGATGCGCCGGAAAATCTCATTAATATCAATGGAGATTGAGGGTTCGGCCTCAGTTTCGATATCGCTCATTCGTCTTCGCCTTTCGCACGGTCCAGCTTCCCGCCGGGTTCGCGATCATTCACACGTTGGGACACCCACGCGGTTTCACGTAGCCAGCGACGGATGGGCCGGGCTGGATAGCCGCCCCAAGATTCGCCCGCTGGAATATCTCTCATCACGCCAGAAGATCCGGCAATCCGGGCCCCCGCGCCAATTTTGGTATGGTCCGCTGTACCGGCCTGACCGCCAAAGGCCGCGCCGTCGCCGACCGTGACACTGCCGGCAAAGCCAACCTGCGCGGCGATCACGCAATTGCGGCCGATGACGACATTGTGGGCAATCTGGACCATATTATCGATCTTGGTGTTCTCACCAACCACCGTGTCCTCAAAGGCGCCGCGGTCGATGCAGGTCCCTGCCCCGATGGTGACGCCATCCTGGATAATGACCCGGCCAAGCTGGGGCACATCCATCGCCCCTTTTGCAGACCCCGCTATGCCAAAGCCCGGCTCGCCAAGGCGCGCTCCCGCAAGGATGCGAACTTGATCGCCGATCATGGCAAAGCCGATGGTGACATTGGGACTGATTTGGCAGTGCCGACCAATAGAGACCCCAGGCCCGATGGTTGTGTTGGCACCAATATAGGTTCCCACACCAATCGTGGCCCCCGGGCCAATAACGACCCCGGGCGAGAGTTCGACACCCTCTTCGAGATGGGCCTCAGGATGGACGGCAATAGCCGAACCATGGCGCCTTGGCCGAAAGAAGGCTGCGGCGCATTGGGCAAAAGCGGCCTGCGGCGTGGGCGTGATCAGGACCGCGCAGCCCTTGGGGGCCAAGGCTTGCTGGCTTGCCGAAAGGAAACAGGCGCTCGCCCCCGTGGCCTGAAGGTCGGCTCGGTAACGGGGGTCAGATTGAAAGCTGATCGCCCCAGACCTAGCCCGGTTCAAGGGCGAAACCGTGGTCACGACCCGATCAGCCTTCTTTGGGTCCGCAAGGACCGCGCCCGTCAAATCGGCGAGGGCCTTCAGGGTAAAGGGCCCCAAATCGTCAAAAAACCGTAGGTCCGGCATGCGTCCCCCCGCGAAACAACAGCGGTGGACAGGCCGCAAAGCCCGCCCACCGCGTTAGCTTATCTGATCAAGATCGCCTCAAGGCGATGCTGGATCATAAAACAGACTATTGAGCCGGAGCGGGCTGCGCCTCAAGACGCTCGCGCTCAAAGGCAAACTGCGTGATCTTGGCGTTCAGCTTCACAACGGCAGCTTCGGTAATATCCATGGCCGGATTGGCCAGCATCACCGCATTGCCGTCGAGCAACAGGCTACAGGCGCGCTGTTGGAACACGTCGCGGACCAGAGGCAATAGCTCTTCATTGACCCGTGACAGGGCCTTTTGCTGCGTGGCTTCGATTTCACGACCACGCTGCTGGGCCTTTCGTTGCAGAGCCTGACCGCGCTGGTTCAACTGAAGCGCCTTTTGCTCCAACTGCTCCTGGGGCAGGGTCGCGCGCTGGCCTTCAAGGGTCTTGCCCTCAGCAACAATGGCGTTCTTTTCCGCCGTCAGTTCTGCATTGGCTTGGGCTTCGATGGTCTGGATACGGGTCAGCACGAACTTGCCAACCGTCGAGGACAGGATCGCGCGGTCGCCCGAATAGACGCAAACGCCTGGGATGGCGGGACCGGTTGTTAGGGTCGCAGCAGCAGGGGCCGCCGGGGCCGTCTTTGCCGCAGCAGGCGCCGCTTGGGCAGCAGCCGAGTGTGCCACAGCGAAGGTGGCTAGAAGGCCAAGGCCTGCAGCGCCGATTGTTTTCAGGGACATGGATTTAGAACCTTGTTGATTGGGAAAAACGGAAGACTTCGGTACGGTCATAATCTTCTTTTAGCAGCACTTGGCTGAAGTCAAAGCGAATGGGACCCATGGGTGACTTCCAGAAGATACTCGCACCGACGGTTGCACGCGGGGTTAGGTCATCCTTGATCGTGTCACAGTTGGTCGTAGCACCCGTGGCGGCAGTGCCATCCGATAGGATGGTTCCTGCAGGATAGGTCACACAACTGCTCTTGGACTTACTGTCCAACATGCCCAAGGTTCCGAAATCAGAAAACAGAGCCGCCTTAATGCCGTACTGCTCAGGCAAACCGGTCGGCAAGGTCAATTCCAGCGACCCAATCGCATAGGCCTGACCACCCAACGCGTCATTATAGGTCAGGTTGCGCGGGCCAATACCAGCCGTCTCGAAGCCTCGGAAGGTGTTGCCACCCTTATAGAAGCGGTCATTGATCCGGATGCTGTCATCGCCATAGGAAAAGATATAGCCCGAGGACAGTTTAGCGCTGAAAATGAGGTTGGGCGTGAAACCGTAATACCAATCTGCATCCGCCTCAGTCTTCAGATATTTCACATCGCCGCCGACGCCTGCAAAATCTTGCTGAACATCAACCGAGAAGCCTCGCGTCGGCTTGATCGGATCGTTGCGACGGTCCCAGCGGTAGGAATAGCCCACCAACGAGGTGATGCGCGATCCCGCCTGGTCGCAGAGCAAGATTGAGACACTGATGCCGCAAAGCCCTTGCTGCACAACCACATCATCGCTGCGCAGATTATAGCGCGTCGACATGGAGGCATTCTGGGTCAAGGGGAACCCGAAACGCACGCCCGTGCCCGTCGATGCCGTGTCGTAACCCGAATATTGCGAGAAATTATACTTGTAGGAGAACAGATCCAACCCTGCACGGAGATCGCGGTCTAGGAACCGTGGCTCGGTGAAGGAGAAGTCGATCTGCTGTCTCAGGTAACCTGCGGATAGCTGAGCGCGCACACTCTGACCACGACCCCGGAAATTTCGCTCGGTCACGCCGAGGTCGAGAACGACCTTGTCCAAGGACGAATAGCCCGCGCTGAACGATAGTTCGCCGGTGGGCTGCTCGGTGACCTTGACCTTCAAGATCGTGCGGTCAGGCGCACTGCCCGGCAGTTCTTCGATCTCTACATCTTTAAAGAAGCCAAGGCCCTTGACCTGGTTCTCAGACCGATCAACCAGAACCCGGTTGAAAGCATCGCCCTCGGTCAGGCGAAGTTCGCGCCGCACCACGGGATCAAGGGTGCGAACATTGCCAACAATATCGATGCGCTCGACATAGACGCGCGGGCCTTCTTGGACTTCAAAGACGACATCGACCGTCTTGGTCGCCTTGTTGGGCACATAACGTGGACGAATATCCACGAAGGCAAAGCCCGCAGCACCGGCCGCAAAGGTCAGGGCGTCGGTCGCATCTTCGATCCGCTTATCTTCGTAGATCTGGCCCTCTTGGATCGGCAGCAACATCCGCAGGATATCGCCGTTCAGCTTCTTGAGGTCCGTATCGACGGTCAGTTTGCCGAACTTATATTTCGGGCCTTCATCAAGGCTATAGGTGACGGCAAAGCCGTTCTTATCGGGGGCAAGCTCAGCGACCGCTGAAATGATGCGGAAATCATAGAAACCGCGGTTGCGATAGTGCTTGCGCAGCTGCTCGCGGTCATATTCGATCCGGTCTGGATCATAATTGTCGTTAGAAGTCAAGAACTTGTACCATTCCGACTCTTTGGTCACGACCACGTCGCGCAGATCGTTGTCGGAATATTCCCTATTGCCGAGGAAGTTGATCCGCAGCACGCCGCTTTTAGGACCTTCGTTGATCTCAAAGACGAGATCGATACGCTTTTGCGGCAGTTCCACGACCTTGGGCGTCACGGTGGCTGAGATCCGGCCAGAGCGGCGATAGAGTTCGATGATCCGCTGCACGTCCTTCTGGACCTTTGAGCGGGTGAAGATGCCGCGAGGTCTTATGGTGACTTCGTCGCGCAGCTTATCTTCCTTGAGGTTATCATTTCCCTCAAAGACCACCTGATTGATGATCGGGTTCTCAACGACCGTCACGACCAGATCGGTTGACTGGATGTCCAACTTCACATCGGCAAACAGCTCGGTTCGGAACAGGGTCTTGAGCGCCAAGTCGATCTGGGGCGGGCCGACCAGATCACCGGGCTGGATCGGCAGGTAGGACAGGACCGTCCCCTGCTCAATGCGCTCATTACCCTTAATGATGATCCGCTGAATGACCGCCGTCTGAGGGGCTGCAGCCGCCGGCGCTCCGGTTGCCTGAGCCAAGGCCGGCGTAGACAAGGCCGTGCCGGATAGAAGCAAGGCAAGCCCCGACATGAGCCCTAAACGGGCGGCAGTGCTGCGGGCGCTAGAATTCTGCATATGATCAGCCATCGACGCGGGGCGGGTGTTCACGAGAACAGTCCGCCGAGGAAATGAAACACTTGGAGTTGCTGCAAATCGTTCCAAGTGGCGAACAACATCAAACTGAGCAGCATAGCAAGCCCAACCCTATAACCTGCCGCCTGGATTCCGGCATTCATCGGGCGGCGGGCAATAGATTCATAGGCGTAAAACAGCAGATGACCGCCATCCAGTACCGGGATGGGTAGCAGATTCATGAACCCAATCCCAACCGATAGAACAGCGGCAAGCCCAAGCAGGGCGACAAAGCTTCCGAGGATCTGCGTTGCAACACTAGGGGCCCCTTCTGCTCCAGCCTGTGCGACGGCACCCGAAGCCCGCGCGATCCCTAAGGGGCCACCCAACTGCTCCGCCGACTCACGACCGGTTACGATCCGGCTGAGATAATAGACGGTCGTATCCAATACGTCCCATGTTCGACCCGCCCCGCGTGCCAAGGCCTCGATCGGGTTATATCGCTTAAGGGCCAAGTCTTCCTGCCGCGCTTGGCTGGATAGACCGAGCACACCGACGCTTTGCTTACCGCCTAAGGAGTCTGTGACCTCACGTCGATCAGGGATGGCGATCAAGTCAACGCGATCCCCGCCACGGTCCACTTGGAATTTAATCGGCGTTTCCGCGCGCAGCATGACGATCTGCTGAAGATCGGTGAAACTATCGATCCTGCGGCCGTCAGCGCGCTTGATAATGTCTCCCACCTGGAAACCTGCCTTGGCAGCCGCCTGATTTGGCGCAATGCCATCGACGCGCGGCACCGAGACCCGCTCACCGATCAGCATCAACAACAGGCCAAACAGAACCGTTGAGAGGACGAAATTGGCCAAAGGACCGGCTGCGGTAATGAAGGCGCGCTGCCATATAGGCTTGAAATGGAAATATCGGCTGACGCTGTCTGCCCCTTCTTGGGCCGTGATGGCCTTGCGCAGATCCTCAAGGCCGTTCTGATCCGGAACGCTGGCCTCATTCACATCGCCAGAAAAGCGCACATAGCCGCCCAAGGGGATCCAGCCGATCTGCCATTGCACGCCCGAACGGTCGGTCCAGCGCAACAGGGGGCGTCCAAAACCGATGGCGAACTGGTCCACGGCGACACCGCAGGCCTTAGCCGCCCAAAAGTGCCCGAGTTCATGGACGGTGACGACGAGCGTCAGTACGAACAGGAACGGGACGATGTAGGTGATCGCGGTGTACGCGAAGGCGAGCATGATCAGACGGTTCCTTCTCGGCTATGACGAGCGCGCGAGGCCAGCCACCACATCGGTGGCTACGCGTCTGGCGGAGGCATCAACCATCATTGCGGTCTCCAGTATGTCATCACCCGCGCTCGTCTCCAACTGGCCAAGACTATTCATCCTGTCCAAGGTCCGATCCACGGTCGCGGCAATATCGAGAAAGCCTAAACGCCGGTCAAGGAAAGCCGCCACGGCCACCTCGTTGGCGGCATTCATCACCGTCGGTGCGGCCCCGCCGTGAGCGAGAGCCGCCCGAGCGGTCGCAATGGCTGGGAACTTTTCAAGGTCCGGAGCCTCGAAGGTCAGTTGCCCGAAAGCTGCCAAATCAAGGGCGGGTGCGGGCCACGGCAAGCGGTCAGGCCAGGCATAGGCCACCGCTATGGGGCTGCGCATGTCCGGTGGGCCAAGCTGGGCCAAGGTTGAGCCGTCTTGATATTCGACAAGGCTATGGATCACGGACTGAGGGTGGACGACGACGTCGATCATCTCAGGACCCATGCCGAACAGGTAGGACGCTTCAATCATCTCCAAGCCCTTGTTCATCATGGTCGCAGAATCGACCGAGATCTTGGCCCCCATGGACCAGTTCGGGTGGGCGACGGCCTGTTCAGGGGTGACCCCAGCCATTGCGTCGCGCGTCCACGTCCTGAATGGCCCTCCAGATGCGGTAAGAATGAGGCGAGAAACGCGCCTTTCTTGGTCCGGATGCAAAACTTGGAAAATTGCCGAATGTTCGCTGTCGACCGGAATGAGGGTTCCACCGGCCTGACGCGCGGTTTCAATCAGGGCTGGACCGGCGCAAACCAAGCTTTCCTTATTGGCCAGAGCAATGATCGCGCCCCGTCGCGCAGCCTCTAAAGTCGGCGCTAAACCCGCAAAGCCGACGATGGCCGACATGACCCACTGGGCGTCCATGGCCCCGGCCTCAACAACCGCTAAGGCCCCTGCCCCACAGCGAATACCGGTTCCACCTAAGCCATCACGCAAGACTTCAAGTTCAGATTCATCTGCAATAACAGCAAATTGCGGGCGCCATTTAAGGCATTGCTCGATCAAGAGATTAACATTTCGACCAGCCGTCAGGGCGACGACCTCGACCTCGGCAGAGCCATGGGCCATCGCCTGCTCGAACAGATCAAGGGTCGAGACGCCAATGGACCCCGTAGATCCCAACAGGGTAACCGTCCGCCTCAGGGTCAAAATGGAAATCCGATAAAGGCGATCAATCGCGCGCCCGCAACAATCACCGCTGCGAACATCAGACCGTCGACCCGGTCCAAAATCCCGCCATGGCCCGGGATTAGGTCGCCGCTATCCTTGACGCCATAGCGCCGCTTGAGAATCGATTCCCAGAGATCTCCGGTCATTGTCGCAAGGCCGCCAACCAGGCCAACGGCGGCAGCAGCCCCGATAGAGATCTTCAATTTGGATAGGACAGCTACCGTAACGGCGGCCACAACAGCCCCGACGAGCCCGCCGACAAAGCCAGACCAAGTCTTATTCGGAGAAAATTTCGGCCAAAGTTTCGGCCCCTTCACGACATTGCCGACCGCATAGGCGACGATGTCAGCCGACCAGGTGACCGCGAACAGGGCGATGGTCCAGGTCAGGCCTTGAGGCGTGGTGCGCAGCCAGGTCAGGGCAAGAACTGGCAGGCCGATATAGAACACCCCATAGGCGCAGTCCCCGGGCCGCTCCTTCAGTGCCAGAGCCGCGATGGCGGCGACGACGGTTCCGACGACCAACGCGATGGCCGCGTCGGTGAAATATCCCCAATGGGCATAGAAGGTGGGTGCCAATACCGCTGCCGCAATCACAATCGACATGCGGGCCGATGACTTGGAGGCGCAGAGCTGGCCCCACTCATTGGCCAACAGCGCGACCGCAACGGCTGTCATTAACAAGAATAGCCACCCACCCGTCCAGATGGCCAAAACAACCATCGGAATCAGAATCGTGGCGGAAATGACCCTTAGGCCAAGATTGGGCCAATCAAAGGCCTTAACCGGCGGCGAGGACGTCATTGACCTCAACTCCCCCGAACCGGCGATCCCGCGTCCGATATTCTGCGACAGCGGCCTTCAGGGCCTCTTCGCCATAGTCGGGCCATAGGACGTCTTGGAACACCAGCTCGGCATAGGCCGACTCCCAGAGCAGGAAATTGGACAGGCGGCGCTCACCACTGGTGCGTACGATCAGATCCGGCGCGGGCCCAGACGCCGTAGACAGGTAACGACCAAAGGCTGCCTCATCCAAATCAGCAGGTTCGATAAGGCCCGCCTTCACATCGGCCGCGAACCGGCGCGCGGCATCGGTAATGTCGGCTTGACCGCCATAGTTAAAGGCGACCTGCAGCAGGAACCGATCATTGGCGACCGTCAGACGCTCCGCCCGCTCAATCGTCTCAAGTAGGTCCTTGCGAAGGCCATCACGGCGACCGAGCACCCGAACCTTGACGCCCTCGCGGTGAAGCCGGTCCAAATCGCTATCGACATAGCTCTTGAGCAGCCCCATCAGCTCGGCAACCTCGCCCGCAGGTCGGCGCCAGTTCTCGGTAGAAAAGCCAAAGACGGTTAGGCAACTGATCTCAAGACCGGGCGCGGCCTCAACCGTGCGCTGAAGCGCCTTGACCCCTGCCCGATGGCCAAGCGTTCGAGGCAAGCCCCGCGCCTTGGCCCAACGGCCATTGCCATCCATGATTATGGCGACATGCAGCGACGGCGCGGCGCAGGCCGTTCCGGTCGGTTGTCCCACAGTCGAGCCGGATGACGGCGCCATCAATTGAACCTCAGTTGTACGGTCTCGAAAGACCGACGGGCCTTTAGACCTGCATGATCTCTTGTTCTTTGGTTTTCAAGGTCTCGTCCACCTTCTTAATGGCCTGATCGGTGAAGCCTTGCACCTCTTCACCCATACGCTTTAGCTCATCCTCGGTGATAACCGTGTCCTTTTGAGCCTTTTTCAGGTCATCCATGGCGTCGCGGCGGACATTGCGGATGGCGATCTTCTGCTGTTCGGCATATTTACCGGCCAGTTTGGCCAAATCACGGCGCCGCTCTTCGGTCAGGGGCGGCACAGGAATACGCAGGGTCATACCCTCGACCACGGGGTTGAGCCCGAGACCAGCGGCACGAATAGCCTTCTCGACCGAGACCACAACACCCTTGTCCCAGATGCTGACCGTGATCGAGCGCGGATCGGGAACGCTGACCGCGCCGACCTGGCTGATAGGCACCGTTGCGCCATAGGCCTGGACCATCACCTGATCCAACAGGCCCGCTGAGGCCCGGCCGGTGCGAAGGCCTGAAAACTCTTCTTTTAGAGCCAGAACCGACTTGTCCATACGATCGCGGTAACGAGAAAGTACCGGTTTTTCTGCTGCTGCCATTGTCTATCCAATCTTAAACCAAACCGTCGATGGCTTGACCGGTCAGGAGATGACCGTATGCACACCATCGCCCGTCAGAACGTTCAAAAATGCCCCCTGCTCGCGGATCGAGAAGACCACGATGGGGATGGCATTGTCACGCATCAGGGCAATGGCCGAGGCATCCATGACCTTAAGGTCTTGGGCCAGAACCTCAAGATAACTCAGCTGATCATACCGCACCGCATTGGGATCCTTCTTAGGATCGGCGGTATAGACGCCGTCAACGCTGGTGCCCTTAAAGAGGGCGTCACAGCCCATCTCGGCGGCGCGCAGGGCAGCGGCGGTGTCGGTCGTAAAGAAGGGGTTGCCGGTCCCGGCGGCGAAGATCACCACCCGTCCCTTTTCAAGGTGGCGAACCGCGCGGCGACGAATATAGGGCTCGCAGACCGTGGCCATCGGAATGGCCGACTGGACCCGCACATCGACGCCCAACTTTTCCAAGGCATTTTGCATGGCCAGCGCGTTCATCACGGTCGCGAGCATGCCCATATAGTCGGCGCTGGCGCGTTCCATGCCGCGCGCGGCGGTCGATAGGCCTCGGAAGATATTGCCGCCGCCAATGACGAGGCAAAGCTGAACACCCTGTCGGACGATCTCAGCAATATCGCGGGCCACAGCATCGACCGTATTCATATCAATGCCGTAGGGCGCGTCGCCCATCAGCACCTCGCCCGAAACCTTGAGCAAAACCTTCTTGAAACGCGGGGCGCTGGGGGCTTGGGTCATGGATTATCGCCTCTTCAGTCCGCGGATAGATCGAATCGTCTGTGTAAGATAGCCGAAGGGCGCGGTACGTCTAACGCGCCGCGCCCCATTATCAGCAAAAACTGAACAGATTAGCCTTGGCCAGAAACGGCCGCGACCTCAGCTGCGAAGTCTTCAGTCTTCTTTTCGATGCCTTCGCCCAGAGCCAGACGCGCAAAGCCCTTGATCACGACGGGCGTGCCGAGGGTCTTGGCGGTTTCAGCAACCAACTGCTCAACCGTCAGGTCCGGGTTCATCACGAAGGCCTGCTTGAGCAGAACGACTTCTTCAAAGAACTTGCGGATACGGCCTTCGACCATCTTTTCGACGACGCCAGCGGGCTTGCCCGATTCCAGAGCCTGCTCGGTGAAGATGGCGCGCTCGCGCTCAACCGCTTCTGGATCCAGATCGTCGGTCGACAGGGACAGGGGCTGAGTTGCGGCAACGTGCATCGCGATCTTGCGACCCAGTTCACGCAGAGCGGCCTCATCGCCTTCACTCTCAACGGCCACCAGCACGCCGATACGGCCCAGATCAGGGGCCGTGGCATTGTGGACGTAGGACGCAACCGCGCCTTGTGTGACTTCGAAACAGGCAGCACGACGCAGGACCATGTTCTCGCCGATGGTGGCGATCAGGTTGGCCAGCATGTCAGTGACCACTTCACCCTCAGCCGTCTTGGCCGCGTTAAGGGCCTCAACGTCGGAGCCGACGGTCAGGGCAGCCTGAGCGATCGACTTGGCAGCGCCTTGGAACAGGACGTTGCGCGCCACGAAATCGGTTTCGGCGTTCAGCTCGATCATCGCACCGGCATTGCCCGACACAGCCATGGCCACGAGGCCTTCGGCAGCGATACGGTCAGCCTTCTTGGCAGCCTTAGAAAGGCCCTTGGTGCGCAGCCAATCGATGGCCAATTCGACGTCGCCGTCGTTTTCGACCAAGGCCTTCTTGCAATCCATCATACCTGCGCCGGACTTCTCGCGCAGGTCCTTCACCAGAGCAGCAGTGACTTCCGCCATGGGATATCCTCCAGTTATAAAAATGACCGGACGCGGGAAGGCGGCCGGCGGAAAGGGTTGGAAAAGAATCACGATCTGACGATGACACTATCACCGCCAGATCATGAAATCAGATTAGTCAGCCGCAACTTCCGTAGCGACCGCTTCGGTGGGGGCCTCTTCAGCAGGGGCCTCTTGCGTGACGGCCAGCTCTGGCGTCAATTCACGCAGCAAAGCGGGTTCCATCGGCGCTTCCGACGCACCCAGATCCACGCCCGAAGAGGCTTGGCCAGCGGCCAGACCGTCGAGAACGGAATCGGCGATCAGATCGCAATAGAGCTGCAGAGCGCGCGCGGCGTCATCATTGCCCGGGATCGGGAAGGTGATGCCGTCAGGATCGCAGTTGGTGTCGAGGATCGCGATCACAGGAATATTCAGCTTGCGCGCTTCCTGGATGGCAATGCCTTCCTTGTTGGTGTCGATCACGAACATGATGTCGGGAATGCCGCCCATGTCCTTGATGCCGCCGAGGGACAGTTCCAGCTTTTCGCGTTCGCGGGTCAGCTGCAGCAGTTCCTTCTTGGTGCGGCCCGTATCTGCGCCATCCAGAACGCCTTCCAGTTCACGCAGACGCGCGATCGAACCAGAAATGGTGCGCCAGTTGGTCAAGGTGCCACCGAGCCAGCGGTGGTTCACATAATATTGCGCGCAGCGCTTGGCCGCCGTCGCCACAGGATCAGAGGCCTGACGCTTGGTGCCAACGAACAGGACGCGGCCACCGCTTGCGGCGACTTCACGAACCTTGATCAGGGCCTGGTGCAACAGAGGGATGCTCTGCGACAGGTCGATAATGTGGATGTTGGCGCGCGAGCCGAAGATGTAGCGCTCCATCTTCGGGTTCCAGCGGTGGGTCTGGTGACCAAAGTGCGTGCCAGCTTCGAGCAGTTGACGCATAGAGAAATCGGGTAGTGCCATATCAAATCTTCCTTCTTCCGGTTTGCCTCCGCAGACCAACGCCCCTGTTTGACCAAGAGCCCGGAACGGTAACCAACGGGGATTGACCCGAACGCTGCCGAACGTCTGCGTGTGAGATGGGGGAGTGACTAGAGCCAAGACATCGGAAATGCAAGGCAATTAACGTCAATGATGCCGTTCTAGACGTCTTCGAGGAACGAAACCCCCGGCGCCGTCTTCAACGCCCCCCTGAGGGCGGCATCAAGACTATAACGACCGGGCAGACGCATCTCGACCTCACGGCCACCGTCTATGGCGCTGATGAGACTGATCTCACCGCCGCGCACATTGATCGCCCCCTCAAGGCGGCGCTTGAGCACGTCGATTTCGGTTGAGCGCGGCGACAGGTGAATGCGCAGATTGGCGACGACATTCTCCATGGCCCTATCGATAGGCTCGGCATCATCGCCAAAGAAGCGCACCTCGCCGTCGCGGCCCTTGGCCCTGACCTTGAGCAGGATCGAGGCACCGGGCTCTAGCACCTCTCGGCAGCGGCGCAGGGCTTCGGGCGGGAACAGGACCTCATATTCACCCGTCGGATCGGACAGGGATATGAAGGCGAACTTTTCACCGCTCTGGGAGGCGCGCTCCTGACGGCGGCGCACGACACCGGCCATGCGAAAGGCTTCGGCCCCCTGCTCGGCTGCGATAATGGCATCGGCCAGCAAGGTCACCCGCCGACGGCGCAGGACGGTGACCATATCTTCGAGTGGATGGCCGCTGAGATAAAAGCCCACGGCGGACAGTTCCTCATCCAACTGGTCTGGCCCGGTCCAGGGATCAACCCGTGACAGCCTTGGCCGCGCCGCGTCACTATCACCACCAAACAGGCTAGCCTGAGAGGAGGCCCGCTCGGCTGCCACGCTCTGGGCATAGGCCATGAGGGCGTCGATATTGGCGAGGATCTGCGCGCGATTGGGATGGATCCGGTCAAAGGCCCCTGCCCGCGCTAGATTTTCCAGCGCCCGCTTATTGACCTGACGCGGATCGATGCGCTCGACAAAGTCAAACAGGTCGCGGAATGGCCCGCCCGCAGCCCGCGTGGCGACCAGATTGTCCATCGCCGCCTGACCAACATTGCGCACCGCGCCGAGGGCATAGAGCACCTCGCCATTCTCAACCTCGAAATCGGCAGCAGAGCGGTTGACGTCGGGTGGACAGACCTTGACCCCCATGCGCTTGGCGTCCTGATAGAAGACCGCCAGCTTATCGGTGTTGGAGATATCGAGGCTCATCGAGGCGGCCAAGAACTCGACGGGCGCATTGGCCTTCAGCCAGCCAGTTTGATAGGCGATGATGGCATAGGCCGCCGCGTGGCTCTTATTGAAGCCATAGCCAGCAAATTTGGCGACCAGTTCAAAGATACTGTCAGACTGATGTTCGGGCACGCCAAGCTGGGTCGCACCGGAGACGAAACGGGCCTTTTGCTGGTCCATCTCCTCCTTTTTCTTCTTACCCATGGCCCGGCGCAGCAGGTCAGCCTCACCCAGAGAATAGCCGGCCAAGATCTGGGCGATCTGCATCACCTGTTCTTGATAGACGATGACGCCGTAGGTTTCCTTGAGCACCGGCTCCAGACTGGGATGGAGCATGTCGGCGGCCTTGCGCTCGAACTTACAGTCCACATAGGTATCGATATTGTCCATGGGGCCGGGGCGATAGAGCGAGATCAGGGCGGTGATCTCTTCAATCGAGCTGGGCCTCATCTTGCGCAGGGTGTCGCGCATGCCCTGACTTTCCAACTGGAACACCCCGATGGTCTGGCCCGACGCCATCAGGTCGAAGCTGGCCTTATCGTCGAGCGGCAGGGTCGAAAGATCAATCCCCGCCCCGCGCTTCCTCATATGTTTCACCGCCCGGTCCAGCACGGTCAGGGTCTTGAGGCCCAAAAAGTCGAACTTGACCAGTCCGGCACTCTCTACCCACTTCATGTTGAATTGGGTGGCGGGAAGTTCTGAGCGTGGATCCTGATAGAGCGGGGTCAGCTCGATCAGAGGCCGGTCGCCAATGACGATCCCGGCGGCATGGGTCGACGCGTTGCGAAACAGGCCCTCAAGCTTCAGCGCTGTTTCTAAGAGGCGCGCGACGCTCTCATCATCCTTCTTGGCCTGCTTTAAGCGCGGTTCGATCTCGATGGCCTGGGCCAGGGTGGTCGGGCTGGCCGGATTGTTCGGGATCATCTTGGCCAGACGGTCAACCATACCCAAGGGCAGTTGCATCACCCGCCCGACATCGCGCAGCACGGCGCGGGCCTGCAGGGTGCCGAAGGTGATGATCTGGGCCACGCGACCGACGCCGTACTTTTCTTGAACGTAGGCGATCACCTCTTCGCGGCGATCCTGACAAAAATCGATATCGAAGTCGGGCATCGAGACCCGCTCCGGGTTCAAGAAGCGCTCGAACAGCAGACCAAACCTCAGAGGGTCCAGATCGGTGATGGTCAGGGCCCAAGCGACGAGCGAGCCCGCCCCCGAACCGCGTCCCGGCCCCACAGGAATGCCATGCGCCTTGGCCCATTTGATAAAGTCCGACACGATCAGGAAATAGCCGGGGAAGCCCATCTTGATGATCACGGCAATTTCCCGCTCGAGCCGGTCCCAATAGTCCTGCTCCGGCGCGGCCATCTGATGGACAGCAAAGCGGGCGCGCAGGCCTTCACGGGCCTGATGGGCCATCTCGTCGGGCTCTGATCGCCCACCCACGGTCGGGAAGCTGGGCAGGATCGGGTCATGTTTGTTGACCATGAAGGCGCAACGTTTGGCGATATCGATGGTGTTGTCGCAGGCCTCGGGCAGATCAGCGAACAGCTGACGCATCTCAGCGACCGACTTAAAACCATGTTCCGGCGTGACCCGGCGCCGTTCCTCTTGGCCAACAAAACTGCCGTCGGAGATACAGAGCAACGCATCATGGGCGCTATAGAGATCGCGGCCGACAAAATAGACGTCGTTGGTGGCGACCAATGGCACGTCTTGCTCATAGGCATAGGCCACCAGATGGGGCTCAGCGGCGGCCTCGTGCGGCGTGCCGTGGCGTTGCAGCTCGACATAGAACCGGTCGCCGAAAACCGCCCTCATCGTGTCGAGCGCGGCCACGGCCTCGGCCTTGCGTCCAACCGCAAAGAGCGGATCAACCGGACCATCGGGCCCACCGGACAGCAGGATCAGGCCTTCACGGGCCTGATGGGCCATCTCGTC
>CANESI010000014.1 GCA_947441065.1 Caulobacteraceae bacterium | reverse complement strand
TTTGGTCATGGTTCGACGCCAAGTCTGCTCTTTATAAATAGGAATGGGCGCTTCAATTTTGATGAACGGATAGCGCTGCCCCCGAGCATCTATGGCATCGACACCAATCTTCACATGGAAACAAAAAGTGCCGATTTAGACAATGATGGCGACCTTGACCTTTTGATCCAACACTCAAGATATGTTCCCTATTATGGAGGCAACTATCTTCAGTTACTGCGAAATGACCAAGGCACCTTTACAGATATAACCTCGCTTGCTCTTCCTCAGGATGAAGCGGATATCAAAGCAGAGCGTTTGAACTGGTCGCCGGATTTCTTCATCCGAGACGTGGATGGAGATCGGCTGCTCGAAGTCATTTACGGTGTGAGTAACGGTCGGTTACTGGTGTTTTTCAACCTTGGCGCTGGGCGTTTTACGCGGTTGACGACCAACCTTCCCAAAGGGGAGTGGGGGAGGCTTCTTGCAGTCGGAGACTTCAATGCTGATGGAAAGCAAGAGCTGACCTATTATCAGGGCGGCGGATCTTCTAGCGAAAAAGTTTACATCATCAATATCTATGATTTAGATTTCAAAAAACCCTGACTATAGCCGTTTCCGGTCTTCAATAATTGCAAACCCTATGGGCGCAGATTGTGACCGTTGCAGATCGCACTGGCGTCGATAGCCTGCGGGCTGAGACCGGCCTGACCGAAATGCTAACCCTGAAAACTCAGCGGCGGGTGTATCGAGACAATCACCTCGAACTGTGGGGTGAGGTGAATTAGGATTTAAAAAAGGCCCTCACCCAACCCTCTCCCACAGGGAGAGGGCTAAGGGGTGAAAAGCCCTCGCCCCCTTGGGGGAGAGGGTTGGGTGAGGGGGACTTTAACAAACAAGGCCCCCTTCGGCGCTACGCGCCACTTCCCCCAGAGGGGGAAGATCTTGAAGCTATAAATCTTCCCCCTCTGGGGGAAGTACCGGCGAAGCCGGGGTAGGGGGTTATACCAACCGCGCCTGATCCATCAGGGCGGGGCCCTCCATAGCCGGATCAGAGAAGCTGTCCTTGCCGGTCTCTATCCGTCCAGCGAGACGGCGATGATAGCCGGGGGCCTTGGGGTTCGTGACCGACAGATCGTACCAGCCCGCGCTGGACCGCAGAGTCCATTGGGCCTTGGCCGTTCCTTTGGCTGGAACCGATAGATTGACCGGCTTGAGGCCATATTCATTGGCCGTGATGGCAAGGCTCAGCGCCGCCGTGCCGGGATTAGTGACCGTCACGGTCAGGACAGGCCCCTTGGCCTCAGCTCGGGTCGAGACGGCCGCGTCGCTTGCTGAAGCTGTACCAACATAGTGACGATGGAAGCCATTGGGGCCAAGCACCCAAAGGTCGTGGGCTCCCGCAGGCCACTGATCGGCCAAGCTCTTACCGGCCTCGACCGTATAGCGCCGGGGCGGCAGGTCGAGCCGCAGGCGGTCATAGACGTGGAACACAGCCCCCGCCTTGCCATTATTGTTCAAGCTAAGATGAAGCGCGCCATCCTTGACGCTGTCCTTGACCTCAAGGGCGTAGGGCAGGGACCGTGATGGGCGAAGGCCAGCCGCCTGCACCGGCGCGGTTGGGCTGGCAGGGGTCTTGGGCAGGGCCCAAGCGAGCAGGGCCTTGGCCTTGGCTGCATCCGTCCCGGTCTCAGGAAGTTTGCGGGCAAAGGCCGCATCGTTCGGAGACTTGAAATTAAAGGCCGTAGTCAGGTCGCCGCAAACCGCGCGGCGCCAAGGCGAGATGTTGGGCTCCATCACCCCAAACCGCTCCTCTAGGAAACGGATCACAGAGGTGTGGTCAAAGACTTGCGAATTGACCCAGCCGCCACGGCTCCAAGGCGAGATGATGAACATGGGCACGCGTGGGCCAAGGCCATAGGGCCGTCCCATCAGGTGGTCCCGCTCATATTTGGCTTCGGTCGGGTTGCGGACCAGATGATATTCGCTGGCCGTATCGACGGTGGAAGCGCCGAGCAGGGCCTCAGGATTGGCAGGATCTCGCGACGGCGGCGCGGGCGGCGGCGCATGGTCAAAGAAGCCGTCATTTTCGTCATACATGAGCAGCAAGACGGTCTTGGCCCAGACCTTGGGATCGGCGGTCAGGGCATTGATGACGCGGGCCGTATAGTCCGCGCCTTGAGCCGGGCTCGATGGTCCGGGATGCTCGGAATCCTTGGCCGGGGCGATGATATAGGACACCTTGGGCAGCTTGCCGTTCAGCACATCTTCAGCAAACCCATCAAGGGTCCGCGTGCTCATGGCCAGCTCTTTCAAGACCGGATCAGATCCCGGCAGACCAGCATTGGCATCACGGAAGGCCTTGAAGCCCGCCAAAGGATTGTCGGTGAAGTTGTCGGCCATGTCTTGGTAAAGCCGCCAGCTAATACCAGCCGCCTGAAGACGCTGAACATAGGCGGTCCAGGTGTAGGACTCCTTAGCGCCACCCCTTTCGGGCACATCCTCATGCGAGTTTGAGATCGATGGGCCGCCGTGGGTGCCAAGGCCGTCATTGGTCCCGGTCCACAGGAACAGGCGGTTGGTGTTGGTGCCGGTCTGGGCCGAGCAGTGATAGGCGTCGCACAGCGTAAAGGCATCGGCGAGGGCATATTGGAAGGGAATGTCGGCGCGGCGATAGTGACCCATGGCGTGGGCCTCTTTGAACTCAGGCCAACGGTTCATGCGCCCTTCGTTCCAAGCCTCCTGTGCGTCCATCCAGTAATGGGGCGTTCCCGCCACGCGCATCAGCTTGAAGTTGTCGGCGGTGTCCAGCACGAAGGGGGAGATCAGCGGTGGGGTGGACTTGGCCTTGTCATCGCGCTGGGTCCAGTTGGTCTTGCCGGTTAGGCCGGGCGCATCTGGAACGGGGATCGGGAAACGGTCGGCAAAGCCGCGCACGCCGTTCATCTCACCGAAATAGTGATCGAAGGAGCGGTTTTCTTGCATGAAGATCACCACATGCTCGACATCGGCCAAGGTGCCGGTGCGCACATTGGCGTCGATGGTCATGGCCTTGGCGATAGAGGGCGGAAGCGCCATCCCTGCTGTGGCAGAGAGCAGAAGGCTGCGGCGATCGATCTGCGTCATGGTCGGCTCCGGTTCGGTCCAGTCGGACCTTCGCTCTTAACCCTAGCCTATGGCAGATAGATGACAAACCAAGGGCGGCAACCCTTTCGAGTGCCGCCCCTTTTTAGTCTGTTGATTAGGCAGCCAGCATGGCTTCAAGGCGACTGCGGATGATCTGCGTGGATTCCAGCATGATCCGGTCCATCAGGTCTTGGCAGGTGGGGATGTCGTGGATCAGGCCCGCGACCATGCCGCAGGACCATGCGCCCAGTTCCATCTCGCCATTGAGCATGATGCGTGGATAGATGCCGGCAACCTCTTCGGCGATATCGGCAAAGGTGATGGCCGATCCGAGAGCCTTTTCCTTGGCCAGCAGCTTTTCAACGCCCGCATTGGTCAGGACGCGTTCGGTGTTGCGCAGGGGGCGCATGACCAGACGGGTGTCCAGTTCCGAGGCATTGAGGATGGCCTGCTTGACGTTCTCGTGGACGGGGGCTTCCTTGGTGGCAATGAAGCGGGTGCCCATATTCATGCCGTCTGCGCCCATGGCCAGAGCGGCCACCAGCGAGCGGGCATCGGCCATGCCGCCTGATGCCAAGAAGGGGATCTTCAGCTCGTCGGCCGCGCGGGGCAGCAGGATCATGTTGGGCACATCATCTTCGCCGGGGTGACCGCCGCACTCAAAGCCGTCAACACTGACCGCGTCACAGCCGATGGCCTCAGCCTTAAGGGCGTGGCGAACAGCGGTGCACTTATGAATGACCTTAATGCCGGCCTCTTTCAGGCCTGGCAGCCACTTGGCGGGATTGTTGCCCGCCGTCTCAACGACCTTGATGCCGCCGTCGATGATCGACTTGATATAGCCGGGATAGTCGGGCTGGTTGACTGAGGGCAGGAAGGTCAGGTTCACAGCCAAAGGCTTGTCGGTCATCGCCTTGGCCTTGGCGATTTCCTTGGCCAGAGCCTCAGGCGTGGGCTGGGTCAGGGCCGTGATCGTGCCGATGCCGCCTGCGTTGGACACGGCGGCAGCCAGTTCTGCAAAGCCGACATAGTGCATGCCGCCTTGCATGATGGGGCGCTCAATGCCGAACATTTCTGTGATGCGAGTTTTCATAATCTTCTCCCTGTGCGTGCTTGCTTTGGACCGACCATAGCACCCCGTAATTATTGGGAGAACGGTCAATTGCCTAGAAATTATGGGTTGGCATCGATAAAAAGTCTCAGCACCGGCTTACAGTGCCGCGCTGAGGGTCAGCTTGACCGCGCGTGGTGAGCCGGGCGTGATGTTGTTATTGTTGTGGGCCGAGGCGAAATAGCCGACGTCGAACAGGTTCTCGATGTTCAGTTGCGCCTTCAGGTGCGGGCTGACCCGCCAATAGATCGCCGCGTCCACACGGCTATAGCCGGGCAGGGTGACGCTATTGTCCGTTGAGGTATATTGGTCACTGCGGTGCAGGAGGCCCAGTCCTAGCGCAAGCTGGGACGTGACCTCCACCCGGTTCCAAAGGGACAGGGAATGTTTAGGCAGTTGCGCCAGTCGTGCGCCCGCCTTGGCCGTCGCCGATTGGGTCTGGGTGATCTCACCGTCTTGATAGGCATAGCCTCCCGCTATGGTCCAGCCTGGACGAAGGGTGCCATTGAGGCCCAGCTCAAGACCAGAACTGCTTTGGCCATCGACGAGGATCAGTTGGGTGGGGTCAACAGGACTGGCAACCGCCACATTGGTTCGGTCTAGCCGATAGGTCGCTAAGGTAAGGGCGAGGTTTGGCTTGAGGTCCCACTTGATCCCAACCTCCTGATTGCGAAAGGCCTCGGGTTCTAAGGCGCTGTTGGCCAAGGTTAGGCCCGCCAACTGATCACCGGCGCGGGGCAGGTAGGACTGGCTGTAGCTGGCATAGAGCGACAGGTTCGGCTGCGGCTTGTAGATCAGCCCTGCGCGAGGCGACCAGAGCCGGTCCTCGGTGGAGATGACGCTGCCATTGCGGTTGTTGCGCAGGCGCATCTGGAACTGGTCGTGGCGAAGGCCAAGGACGGCGGTCCATCCAGCCGTCAGATGGATCTGATCTTGAATATAGACGGCGGCTGTCTGCGCGACCCCGTGATTGTCGGCGTCGCTGCTGATTGGTCGAAAGGTCAGGGCGGGTGCCACGGTCGGACGGCTGACGGGCACGTTCAAGGTCGTGACGTTTGGCCCTAGGTCGCTGAAAAAGCCAGTGGTGCGGCGGTTATCCGTAACCTGTCGGCCCAATTCGATCCCTGCGAGGAGATCATGGCTCGTTCTTCCGTTCTCCATGGTCCAGGTGAGATCGGTCTGATGCAGCATATTCTCGCGCGTCGTGGCATTGGCATAGGCGGACAGGGCCACCGACGATCCGTTGGCGCTCACAGCGCCGGGATAGAGGTTCTGATAGGCCTTGTCATAGGCCCCGAACCGCGTGCTGCTGTGCAGGCGCGCTGAGCCTCGCTGATGATCAAAGACCACCTCGCCGACATTGAGGGTCATGTCGGTTGGGCTCAGGCTCGGGCCGCCAAAGAAGGTTGACGGGGCTGTATCAATGGGCCGCCCTGACAGGGAGGGAATGCCCCTGTCGGTCACCATCGCATAGGTGAAGTGCTCATAGCTGAGCCGCAGGGTCGAGTGATTGCCCCATTTCGCCTGAAGGGTCGGGTTTATGCCCGAGCGCTCGCTCGTCACCCCATCACGAAAGCTGTCGGCAGTTTCTGCAAGTCCCGTGACCCGCAGCGCGATGTTCGGGCTGATGGCTGATTTCAAATCAGCAGTCGCGCGGCTTTGGTTCCAACTTCCGGCGCTCACGGTCAGTTCGGCACCGACGGTCCCATCGGCCTGACGCGTGACGCGGTTAAGGACACCGCCGCCGCCGCCACGGCCAAAGATCAACGCGTTAGGTCCGCTCAAGCCCTCGACCCGCTCGATATTGTAGAGGTCTCGGAAATATTCGACATCGTCGCGCAGGCCATCGACGAAGAAGTTCGCGGTTGAACTGACGCCGCGCATGATCGGGGCGTTGCGGTGTCCCTCACCCTGGGCCATGCCGACGCCGGGCATATAGCGAACCGCGTCGCTGACCCCCTGCATGGCCTGATCCTCGATCTGGTCGCGGGTGACGACCTGCACAGCCTGCGGCGTATCGATCAGGGCGGTGGCGGTCTTGGTGGCGGAAACGATGCCGTGCTGGAGGTAGGGTTGGGCCGAGCCGGTAACAACCACTTCGGCAATCTCGAACTCTTCGGCCTGGGCAAGGCTTGGCATGATGCAGAACAGTGCCATCAGGCTCGCAGCACCGGTTCGGTTCAAGAGCTGTGCGCGATGGAGACCTAAGGCCATAATCAATACCTGAGTGAGTTTGCGACGCGTTATTAACTGAAGCGCGGGGCTGCAGTCAATGAAATTGCGAGTCATTCTCACTTAATGATCAAGGTTCGTTTTTCCGGCAAGGGCGAGGGGCGTGGCGTGGCCGCAGAGGGCCTACTTGCCGCCGGCGCCGGTAATTTCTTTGATCAGGGCCTGAACGGGGGCCTTGCCACCGACGGACCAGATGAGTTTCAGGTGCGAGAGCGTGTCGGCCGCAGGGCCTTCAAACTTCCAATCGCATCCGTCGAAGCGGCACTTTTTAAAGTCCGGCAACTCGCCGCCGCTATAGACCATCCGGCAGTCGCGGAACTCGCACTCATAGAAGCTTTCGCCATCAAGCGTGACGGTTTCATGGTTGAAGATGGTTGAGGACTGCATGGGGAGGCCTATTCGTCGCCGTCGTCGGTGGTTGGATCTGGAGCCTCGCCGGATTCAGCCCGCTCACGTTCACGCGCCTCACGCTTTTCAGCGGCCTTTTCGGCGGTCTTGATGGCCTTCAGACGCTCGCGTTCCATGCGCTCGAAGGAGTAGTTGGGTTTGCGCGCCATTTCAGCGATCTCCTTGTACGGTGGACTGTCAAATCCAGAGTAAGCGATTTTGCGGGGCCGTCAGTCGACTGCCCCGTTACCGCAATTCCCGGATCATTATCGGTTTAGCGACGGGCCTTGCGGGCTGCGTAACGCTCGTCGCGCTTTGCCTTTTGCTCAGCCTTGGTCAGGGCCTTGCGTTCCTTGCGTTCACCGCGCTTGGCGTCCAGAGCAGCGGCCTCAAGGGCCTCCTCTTCGAGACGAGCCGCTTCCTTAGCATCGGCGGCAGCTTGTGCAGCGATGGCCTTGGCCTCGGCCCGCTCTAGACGCACCCGTTCCAGTTCGGCGGCACGAAGGGCTTCGCGCTGATCGAACAGGGGATCGGTGACGGCCGGCTTCGGTTGAAGTTTAGCCAGCAGGGCTTTCTTAGCTTCCGCAGCGGTTTTTTGACGATCTGCGAAGCCGGTGTTCAGATGTTTGGACATGTTGCTTTCAAAGGTGCAGGCCGAGCCACAAGGACTATTCGGGCTGCGTGGGCTCTAGTTCTTCGGGTTTTTCGGGCGTCGCTTGAACGACGGGCTTGTAGGTCGCGGCGCAGATCGCCTCGAGGTGGCCCTTGAGTGAACGGGTCGCCAATAGGGCATCGACAGCACGGCAGCCGTCAGCCTTCAGGCGGTCCTTCAAGGTGTTCAGGTCACCATATTGACCCGAGCGGGCCAAAACATATGCACGTTCAACAGTAGACATAATCTTCGCGTCCTAAAGAATGCAGCCGGTCTAGGGTTAGCCAGCGGAGAGCTGGCCGGCGGACATCTTGCCGCTGCGTTGATCACGTTCCAGTTCGTAGGTCAGCTTTTGGCCTTCGTTCAGTGAGCCAAGGCCCGACCGTTCTACGGCAGAAATATGAACAAAAACATCAGAGGTGCCATCATCGGGTTGGATGAAGCCGTAGCCCTTGGTGGAATTGAACCATTTCACAACGCCAGTGGCCATGAGAGTCGCCTTTCGAGTGTCGATATTCGCGCCATCCCCGAGGGACGGGCGATCAAATGGTCGTAGAGGATCGTAGAAAGCTCGGGCGCTCGATCCGAAGAGCAAGCAGGGAGAGCGGCCGAACCATAGCGATATTCGATCCGGTTTCTATGCCACAAATCCCTCACAAATCCAATGAAAATGCGGCCTGCGACACCGATCTAACCTCGGTCAGGTCAAAAGGTTCTACAAAAGTGGGGCTGACGTTGCGTCTTTACCCGGTTCAACCCGATTGGGAGGCCTAGCTTTTTGAGAACGGTCCCCTATTTTATCGGCCAATAATCGCTTCTGCGTTCACAGCCTCGAGCTCTAGGATCCGTCCATGTCGATATTGCGCCGCTCTGCCCTGCTCGCTGCCCCGATGGTCCTGGTCCTCGCGGCCTGCGCGCCCGGAGCGTCCTTGCCGGTCGAGAAGGGTTTTGGACCAAACCCAGTTTTGCCCGAGGCCAAGAAGCAGGCTCTGCCCGTCGTCAAGATCGCTAAGGTCGTCGGATGGGCTGCGGGTGAGACCCCTAAGGCCGCCGAAGGCCTGAAGGTTTCGGCCTTGGCGAGCGGGCTGGACCATCCGCGCTGGCTCTATGTGCTGCCCAATGGGGATGTGCTGGTGGCGGAGAGCAATTCGCCTGAGCGTCCCGACGGCTCTGGCGGGCTGAAGGGCTGGATAGCGAGCAAGATCATGGCGTCGGCTGGCGCGGGCACCAAGAGCCCTAACCGGATCACCCTGTTGCGGGATGCCAATGGCGATGGCGTGGCTGAGGTCAAGACCACGTTCCTATCCGGTCTCAACTCCCCCTTCGGTATGAGCCTGATCGGTGACACGCTCTATGTGGCCAATACCGATGCCGTCATGGCCTTCCCCTATGGCGCAGGCGAGACCAGCATCACCGCCAAGGGGCGCAAGGTTGCGGACCTGCCAGGCGGGCCGATCAACCACCACTGGACCAAGAACATCCTCGCCAGCCCCGATGGCACGACCCTCTATGCCACCTCTGGCTCCAACAGCAATGTTGGTGAAAATGGTATGGAGGCCGAGGTCAATCGCGCGGCGATCCTCGCCATCGACGTCAAGACTGGCGCGACCCGCGTCTTTGCCTCGGGCATTCGCAATCCCAACGGCTTGGACTGGAACCCTCAGTCCGGTGCCCTGTGGACCGCCGTCAATGAGCGCGATGAGATCGGCAATGA
The DNA here is from genome assembly GCA_947441065.1 of Caulobacteraceae bacterium. Taxonomy (GTDB): domain Bacteria; phylum Pseudomonadota; class Alphaproteobacteria; order Caulobacterales; family Caulobacteraceae; genus CAISGS01. The sequence goes on along the minus strand of CANESI010000014.1, from coordinate 48,859 downwards.
TCTGGTGCCGGACTATATGACCTCGGTGAAGGACGGCGGCTTCTATGGCTGGCCCTACAGCTATTATGGTCAGACGGTCGATAGCCGCGTTAGCCCGCAGCGACCCGATCTGGTGGCCAAGGCGATCAAGCCCGACTATGCGCTCGGGGCTCACACAGCTTCGCTCGGCCTTGCCTTCTATAAGGGCACGAACCTTCCCGCAGCCTATCTCAACGGCGTCTTCATCGGCCAGCACGGGTCGTGGAACCGCAATCCGGTCAATGGCTATAAGGTGCTGTTCGTGCCCTTTAAGGACGGCATGCCTAATGGTGTGCAGCAGGACATCCTGACCGGGTTCTTGGATGATAAGGGCCAGGCGCGCGGCCGTCCCGCAGGTGTTGCGGTCGATAAGGCGGGCGGCGTTCTGGTCGCTGACGATGTCGGCAATGTCATCTGGCGCGTGACCGCGAAATAGGGCGCTCAAGGCGACTTTCGTCCTCGCGCGATTTTCCTTCCCATAACGTTGGGTAAGGCCTTCTAATGAAGGCCTGCAACGCTCCGTCAGAGGGCGTACCCGGGTTATGGAGGAGGTTGGTCTTGGAACATGTTGTCGATATGGCGGTTCTGTCCGCTTGGATGGACGCGCAGGGGCTGGGCAATGGTCCGCTCGAAAATGCCAGCCTACTGACCGGCGGCACGCAAAATATCCTCCTGAAATATACCCGCAGCGGGCGCGACTATGTCCTTCGCCGCCCCCCGCCCCACCTGCGCGAAAACTCCAATGAGACCATGCGCCGCGAGGCGAGGGTGCTGGCGGCGCTGGCAGGCTCCGATGTGCCCCATCCCGGCCTGATTGCCGCCTGTCCCGATGAGACGGTGCTGGGTGCCTCTTTCTATCTGATGGAGCCGATCAACGGTTTTAACCCGTCGCAAGGCCTGCCGGAGCTTCATGCGGGCTCTGAAACCATTCGTCATCGCATGGGCCTGAGCATGGTTGAGGCCATCGCCTCGCTGGGCGCCCTTGATTACCGCGCGCGCGGCCTTGAGGGGTTGGGGCGTCCGGACAACTATCTGGAGCGTCAGGTTCAGCGCTGGCAGAGTCAGCTTTCCTCCTACGAAGAACATGCCGGATGGACCGGTATCCAGGCCCTGCCGGATGTCGGCCGTATCGGTCGCTGGCTTGAGGCCAACCGTCCCTCGACCTTTGAGCCTGGGATCATCCATGGCGACTATCACCTGTCCAATGTCATGTTCCGCTTTGACAGTGGGGATCTGGCGGCGGTGGTGGACTGGGAACTGACGACCATCGGCGATCCCTTGCTGGACTTGGGCTGGCTTTTGGCCACCTGGCCTTTGGAGGATCGGCCAGATGATGCGGGCATCACGGTTCAGCCTTGGAAGGGATTCCCCAGCGCGAGCGAACTGGTCGATCACTACCGGCCCCTGACCCATCGCGACATGTCCCATATCGAATGGTACGGCGTCTTGGCCTGCTACAAGATGGGCATCATACTTGAAGGCACCCACGCGCGGGCCTGCGCCGGGAAGGCGACCAAGGAGATGGGCGATCGCCTGCATGCCCACACCATTTCGCTGTTCGAGCGCGGCCTGCGCTGGATCGGCTAGGCCTCAACAAGGATCAATCAGATGAACGATACAGATTTTACTGGCAAGACCGTCCTCGTGGTTGGTGGCTCCAGCGGGATTGGCAATGGCATCGCCCATGGCTTTCGTGAGCGCGGCGCCCGCGTCCATGTCTGGGGCACGCGCGCCAAGGCCAGCGACTATGATCCAGCGGACGGCTCTGACCTGACTGGGCTCGGCTATGATTGTGTCGATGTCGGCGATCCAGACGCGATTGAGGCAGCCCCCTTGCCGTTCGACAGTCTTGACGTTCTGGTCCTGTCTCAGGGCACGGTGGTCTATGGGCGCGGGGAATTCGAGCGTGAGGGCTGGGACAAGGTCGTGGCCGTCAATCTCGATAGTCTGATGCACTGTTGCCGCAAGTTTCAGCCTCAACTGCTGCTGAGCCAAGGCTCGATCACCATTGTCAGTTCGATCTCGGGCCTTGGGGCCAACAAGGGCAATCCAGCCTATGCCGCCTCTAAGGCTGGAGCGATCAGCCTGACCCGCACCCTCGGTCAAGCCTGGGCGCCCGACGGCATCAGGGTCAACGGTCTGGCCCCCGGTCTGGTCGACACCAAGCTGACCAAGGTGACCACGGAAAATCCCAAGCGTTTGGCCGGTGCCTTGCGCGCCATTCCGGCTGGCCGAATGGGGACCCCTGCCGATATGGCCGGTGTGGCCTTGTTCCTCGCCTCGCCACTGGCCTCCTATGTCAATGGTCAGACCCTTGTCGCCGATGGGGGTTTGAGCCTCTAGGCGAGCCTTGAGCGGTAGCCAGTAGAAGCAGAGGGGCGGTATCTGCGCCCGGCGCAACACTGCGCTTGCCTGAGCCGCGCTCGACGCCTAGTCATCGATCAACATCCAGCTTTGGGAATAGACAGTCATGTTGGCGAGCGGCGATCGAGTGACGGCGGCGGTTCTGATCATTGGCGACGAGATCCTCTCGGGCCGGACTCAGGACACCAATCTGGCAGCCATTGCCCGCTATATCGGCACTTACGGCGTCGATTTGGCGGAGGCGCGGGTGGTGGGAGACATTCCCGAAGAGATCATCACCGCCCTGAACCATTTGCGGGGGCGCTATGACTATGTCTTCACGACCGGCGGCATTGGCCCGACCCATGATGACATTACCGCTGACTGCGTAGCCGACGCCTTTGGGGTGGCGCTCTTTGAGCATCCCGAGATCATGGCCCTTTTGACTGGACGCTTTGGCGATCAGCTTAATGCGGCGCGCAGGCGGATGGCGCGGGTGCCAGAGGGCGGAACCCTGATCAAGAACCCCGTCAACGGCCCGCCCGGTTTCCAGATTGGCAATGTCTTTGTTATGGCCGGTGTGCCGCAGATCATGCGCGGCATGCTTGAGGATATTGGCTGGCGCTTGAAGGGCGGGGCCGTCGTTGTCTCGCGCACCGTTCGGGTCGAGGGCACGGGTGAGGGCACGCTCGCCGCGCCCTTGGAGGCTGTCGCCAAGGCCCATCCGGCCCTGTCGCTGGGGTCCTATCCGTTCTTCTCGAACGAGGCCTATGGATCCAACCTGGTCATTCGCGGGCGGGACTCAGCTGAAGTTGATAGCGTGGTCGACGAACTGATCGCTGCGCTTGAGGAAGCGGGCGTTAAGGGGGCTTTTGCGGTCCCTGCCTAGGCCTCGTTATTTCACCAAACAGCCGATGCTTGAGGCCGATAGGGTTCGACAAAAGGCCGCCGCCGAGGCGCGATCCGAAAAGCCGCCAAACAGGCCGCGATAGTAGGTCCGACCGCCAACGACCGCTTTTTCGATCCGGAAGGGGCGATTGGCAGTGATTTGTGGCAACCGCTGAGCGACCTGTTGGTGAGTTGTCTCTGCGCCCTGTGCAGAGGCTGCAGCCACGATCTGGACCTCTGCTCCCCCAACCTTGGCTGGCGTTACAAGGGGCGTGACCGGCGTGACGGGTTTGGCAACAACGGCTGGAGGGGTAGGTTTGGCGGCGGGGACCGGAGTCTTTGTTGGACTTGCCGCTGCCATGACCGTCGCAGGCCCATCGCGTAAGGGGCGTTTGAAATCTGCCCGGCAAATGGCATCAATGGCTTCGGACAGGTAGGCCGTCTTTGGCGGTGTGATCCATGTGCCGCTGCCGGCGAGAACTGTCACCTCGCCCGTGAGGTTTGCTTTGGAGTAGATCCTGGTTTGATGGATCAGCGCCGATGAGGTTGTGCAATTGACGTCAAGGGTCGCGAGGCTCGACCGGCCCTGAATGACCTTGGTAAATTGCGGGGTCAGGGCCTCTCCGCGCAGTTCCGCGCCCTTGATATGGCCGGTGACGGGATCGAGGCTGCCGGTCTGGGCAAAGCCGACGACCATGTCTGCGCCAATGGAGATGACCTGAGCCGGAGCCAGAGAGGTGGCCGTCTTGAGCCAAGTGCGGATAGCTTCGGGCGTGCGGGCGGTGGGATAGCCCTCAGTCTCTGCGGCCTGACTGGCGGATGTTCGAGCCGAGGTCGCAGGCTGTGCCACAGCGAACGCGGTGGATGCGGCTAGGAGTGCTAGCGTACCGAAAGCTGTGCTGAGCGTCCGGGTCATCTGCCTCTGCGAAGGGGTCATCGGTCTCGCGCGTCCGTCATTGTCGATTCGTCCCTCTGATGGGACCGCTTCTTTATGGCTTGCTCGCGTAAAAAGGCTAGGGCGAGGGTCATGCCTGTTCAGATTCCATGAGATTTAACCGGGAGGGCGCGGGTTCGATTTGCCCAAGGCCGGGCATCTGCTAAAGCCATAGCCGAGCCGGTGTTCTGTGGGGACGTGGCGGAATTGGTAGACGCAGCGGACTTAAAATCCGTTGACTTCGGTCGTCCGGGTTCGATTCCCGGCGTCCCCACCAGCGGTCGAGGCCCAATTGCGATTGGTGGCTTGGACATAGGACATGCTGTCGAGCTCTTCGAGCATGGATTCCAACATTTCGAGAGTGACCGCGACGCTATGGCCCTTTTTGGGTCTAAATCTCCAGAAGTTCACGATATGGCTGATGTCGTTGTAGCTTTCCCCGAGCTGCGTGAATATTTGAGATGATGAGACTAAAAACTCTCTAAATCCTGTTATGTTCCCATTGGTTATTAAATCATCGTAGGATTCATCATATATGGATAAAATATCATTAGCTTCAGAGAATACTAAAGAGAATCTATGAGCGACCTTGTTTCTAATCTGTTCAATTTTTATTCGATCAGATTTACTGATTAATCCGATTGGTTTTATTCTTCGGATCTCTCGAAATACTTTTTCAGACGCAGGAATGATCTTTTTGATTTGCCATTTGTAGAACAGAATGGCCTTCCAGAAAAACAAGCCTTGGCGATAGGCTGACTTCTCCATCTGCAGCGCCTGTCTCAGTTCATCCGTCACTTCAGCGGCTTTGGGGGACAGCAACTCTTCGATTAGGGCTGGTGCCTTTGCGCCATATTCATCCAACCCAAAGCTCATCTGTACGAGTGTCGAAATTTCGTTGAGGATAAACTGTTGAACAGCTTTGCGGTCAGAAATCCCGTTTTCTAAGTAGCAATCGGCGGGCCTGATGCCGCCTCGTTCCAGAAATTGCCGCAACAGATAGGCGTCCAAGCTCGGAATGCTGTCGAGCAACTGTAAAATGACGAGATCCCCTGCGAGATTTAGGGTCCTTTCCCCCAAGATTTCGCAGAGGCGTCCCTCGAAATCTTTCTGGCCCACGAAGAGATATTGGGCACCGAGTTTGATTTCCATCGGGTCCAGCGGAAACAGAATTTTGGTCGCTACGCTGCGCCCATCTGTAAATTCCGCCCGCTCGCCGGGACGAAGGCGATGTTTGAGGATAATGGCACGGTTGAGCTGGATGTTGGAAAATAGCGGCTTCTGCCTGTAATCAGAGCTCACCCGGTTCTTTTTATAGATATTATTCAGATTAAGGACGCGAGATGACGAGATGACGTTGTCGAGCGAAGCAAGACTTCGAATTTGATCTTTCGTCATGACCGACATGCCTAGTATAGAACGCGGGACAGATATTCTACCTGTCCGTTAAAGAGATCACATCAAAATACTTAATATTATTATAATATAAGCGGGGATGTAGGTCGTCGGGGGCGACCATCCAGGGCCTAGGCCCGTTTACGTTCGGGGAACTTAATATTCGACATCGTGTCAAGCTCTGCGAGCGTCGACGTGAGGACTTCCAGGGTGACGGCAACGCTATGACCCTTTTTGGGTCTGAATTTCCAGAAGTTCACGATATGGCCGACATCGTTAAAGCTCTCACCAAGTTTTTTGAATAAAATCGGGGATGATATTAGAAACTCTCTGAACTTTGTAGGGTTACTTTTATATATAAATTCATTGTAAGCTGTGTCGTAAATCGCCTGAATTTTGTCGACCTCATCACATAGCAAGGAAAATTTGTACGCGATTGTGTTCCGCATCGTTTCTATTTTAATACGGTCCGAATTTCTCGTGAATTCAACAGGATGAATCCTTCTCATCTCTCTGAATACCTTTCCAGACACGGGTATAATTCTTTTGATCTGCCATTTGTAGAACAGGATAGCCTTCCAGAAAAACAGACCTTGGTGGTATTCTGGCTTCTCCATCTGGAGGGAGATGCGAAGACTTTCAGTCACCGTCGCGGCCTGGGGAGACAGCAGTTTATCGCGCAGGGACCTAATCTTCTCCTCGTCGACTCCAGGTCCCAGGCTCATCTTGGCAAGGCTCGTAATCTCATTGAGAACGAATTGCTGCACAGGCTTGCGGTCGCCGATCCCGTTTTCCAAATAGCAGTCAGCGGGCTTAATACCCCCTCGGGTCAGGAACTCGCGCAGCAGGTAGGAGTCCAAGCTGGGGATACTGTCGAGGAGGTTTAAAATCACGATGTCGCCGCCAAGATTGACGACCTTTTCTTCAAGTATTTCGCAAAGACGGTCTTCGAAATTCCGTTGGCCGACGAACAGATATTGTGCGCCCAGCTTCAGTTCCATCGTGTCGAGAGGCAATAGGATCTTGGTCGCAACGCTGCGCCCATCTGCAAATTGGTTGCGTTCGCTGTCCCGAAGGCGATGTTTTAGAAGAATGGAGCGGTTCAGAAGGTTGTTCGAGAACAAGGGTTTGGCGCTATGGTCTGCGCTTGACCGATGGAGTTTGTAGATCTTGTTGAGATTGAGAACGCGAGATGACGAGATGACGTTATCGAGTGACGCCAAGCTACGGCTTTGATCATTCGCCATAATGTCCTCGTCCGTTCTGAATTGCAGGACAGGCGTCTTGATGGACCCCTCAGTACATCACAACAAGATACTTAAGATTATTATAAATCAACAAGATTTGAATGGGCCTTTTGCGCCTATCCGGCGCAGTGCCTATGGCCAAGAAAAAGGCCGCCGCTCGGAGAGGAGCGACGGCCCGTTATTCAGACGCTAAGGCTTGGTTTAGAACGAGGCCTTCAGGGTTGCAGCAAAGCGGCTTTCATAGATGCTGCCGATATCGTGCTCGCTGGTATCCCAATAGCGGACATCTAGGCTGAGCTTTGGCATAACCGCAATCGCAGCGCCGATGTTCCAGGTGTTGTAATCCTTGCTGACGTCCAAGGCCTGGTGGCCATAGGCACCCGTCACGGAAACCGTGTCATTGATGGCGTAGGCACCGTTCAACTCGACATAGGTCGCCTTCTCATCCGCACCAAAGAAGTCTGGCGAATAGTAGTAGGCGGCGCCAACGGTGGCCTTGCCGATCGCGCGGCTAGCCGCAGCCTTCACTTCTCCGTAGCCGTACTTGGCGTCCTTTGGCGATTCCAGATAGCTATAATAGACGACGCCGAGGTCCAGATTGAAGCCGGCCACTTCGGGCTTGATGCCTGCATAGGTGTCGTATTCGATGCGGGTGCCATCGCCGAAATCAACGTTGGACAGCCAAACGCCTGCATAGGCTTGGCCAGCGGAAAGGTCCAAACCGCCGAAAATTTCGGGGTCACCATTGGTCTGCGATACGCCGCGGAACACATAGTCAGACGCGACGCCGACATTGGCCGACAAGGATGGGCCGTCAGCGGCTTGGGCAACGCTGGTCACGGCCAAGGCGGCGGTGGCGGCGAGAAGAGCGGTTTTTAGAATCTTCATTGGATTTTCCCCAGATTTTTAAAGCGATGGCCTGAGTTAGGCCCTGTGCCTTATCAGGCCCTATACGGACGATAGGTAAGGTTAAGGTGGTCCTAATTCAACCTCTTCAGATACATCCTAACGGGTCGACTGTTGCATATTTATCGGGCCGTGTGACCGATGCGCGCATGATCTTCGCTGCACCGCAAGACAACAGTCTGACTCGATGGGGCAGACATCAATGCCATCTCCGCCCAAGAGCGGACACGGTTGCCACTTGTCTAATTTCTGAGCCGATTAAAAGCCTCCTGCCCAAATAGTGAGCGAGAAAGGCTCAGCGCATGCTCAGACTGGCCATTCCGAGGTGCGTTCCAGCGTCGACCAGCAGGGTCTCACCGGTCACGTGGCGGGCGGCTGGCGAGGCAAAGAACACGGCAGCACCGGCAATATCCTCGGCCGTGGACGCCGCTTTCAGGGGTGTCGAGGCCGCAACACCCTGACGCATCCGTTCCACCGTCTGGGCGGGGATGCCCTTTTCGAACCAGGGTGTGTCAATAAAGCCCGGGCAAACCGCGTTCACTCGGATCTTCGGCGCCAAGGCGCGGGCAAGCGACAGGGTCATGGTCGTCAGGGCCCCTTTGGATGCGGCATAGGGAACGGACGAGCCGATGCCGGTCACAGCGGCGATAGAGGAGGTATTGACCACTGACCCGGCGCGGGGGCCAGCCTCCAGCAAGGACCGTGCGGCCCGGATCATCATAAAGGCTCCGACCACATTGACCTGATAGAGGCGCAGGAAGTCGTCCATCGACACAGCGTCCAGATCGCTATGGTCGGGTGCGAATTTGGTGATCCCGGCATTGTTGAACAGGGCATCAATCTTGCCAAAGCGGGCGGCGGCCTCGACGATGGTCTTGCAGCCCTCATCCTGTCCGACATCGGCCTTGACGAGAACGGCCTCAGCGCCCGCCTCGATCACCATCCGGGCGGTTTCGTCGGCTTCGGCGGCGCTATTGGCATAGTTGATGATCACCACCTGAGCGCCGCGTCCGGCGGTCTCAACGGCGATGGCACGCCCAAGGCCCGTCGAGGCTCCTGTGACAACGATCACTGATCCTGCAAAATCCTGTCCTGACATCGCTCTGTTCCCCATGGTTCTGTTGATTTGCCTATTGATAGCGAGCCGTCGCGGCCTTGTCTTGTGCAACGAGAGCTTCAGACGGTTGCAGATTGGCTGTCAGGGCGCTAACCCTTGCCCATGACCGACCTTGATCTGACCCAGCTTGGCCGCGAGATCCGCGGCTTCGACAGCCCGGAAACTGCGATCCTCGAGCGCGTGCCCAATCCGCATCCGGACACGCTCTATCTCGCCCGCTTCGCCGTGCCTGAATTTACATCCCTTTGCCCAGTGACGGGACAGCCGGACTTTGCCCATCTGGTCATCGACTATGCGCCAGATCAGTGGCTGATCGAGTCCAAGAGTTTGAAACTCTATCTGGGCAGTTTCCGCAACCACGGCGCCTTTCACGAGGACTGCACGGTCGGCATCGCCAAGAAGATCGTTGAGATCGCTGCGCCCCGCTGGCTCAGGATCGGCGGCTATTGGTATCCGCGCGGCGGCATTCCTATCGATGTCTTCTATCAGACCGGCGCGGCGCCAGAGGGTCTATGGGTCCCCGATCCCGGCGTTGCCCCCTATCGGGGACGGGGCTAGCCGACGCTCATTCTGCGTCGAGGCCTATATCCAGAACCGGGGCCGAATGGGTCAGGGCACCAACCGAAATCACATCCACGCCCGTCTCGGCAATGGCGCGCACGGTGGTGAGGTTGACCCCGCCTGAAGCCTCCAACACGGCCTTGCCCTTGGCGCGGGCTACGGCGGTGGCCAGATCAGCGAGGCTGAAATTATCGAGCATGATCACGTCGGGGGCGTAGGCGAGGGCCTCGTCAAGTTGGTCCAGTCCGTCAACCTCGACCTCGATCTTCATCAGGTGCCCGGCATGGGCGCGTGCCCGCTCTAGCGCCTTGCCGACGCCGCCGCAGGCTGCGACGTGATTGTCCTTGATCAGGATAGCGTCATCGAGCCCAAAGCGATGGTTGATCGCGCCGCCGCAGCGCACGGCGTACTTTTCCAGCGCCCTTAGGCCCGGCGTGGTCTTGCGCGTGCAGGTGATGCGCGCGCCGGTGCCCTCGACCTCTTTGACATAGCGAGCGGTCAGGCTAGCCACCCCGCTGAGACGGCCGAGAAGGTTGAGAGCAACCCGTTCTGCCGAAAGGATTTGACGTGCACCGCCGCTGGCTCTGGCGATGATCTGACCGGCGTCGGCATCCTGACCGTCCCCAATCTCGACAGTAAAGCTCAAGGCGGGATCGAGGGCTGCGAAGGCGAGGCGGGCGCAGTCCAGTCCCGCAATCCGGCCAGCGCTACGCGGACGAAAGACGACCGACAGGCGGGCATCCGCGGGGATACAGGCCGCCGCCGTGACATCTCCGGCCCGGCCCAGATCTTCGGCTAAGGCGGCGCGGACGATTGGATCAATGATCAGATCCGGCAGGGCGGTGATGCTCATTCAGCGGCAGCCTTTATCGGAGCCTTGGCCAAGAGTTGGCTCAGGGTGGTGAGGGTTCGACAGGCGACCTCATCTGTTTGCGGATAGTCAGAGCGGCTGTGACTGCCCCGACTCTCAGTGCGCATCAGGGCGCAGGTCGCCACCAAACGTGTAGCGATCAGAGGCAAGGCCGGGCCGTATCGGCCCTCCATCCCATCGATCAGGCTCAAGAGGTGGGTCAGACCCTGCCGGTCGCGCACGACACCCGCATAGAGCCCCACGGCGCGGCGAAGGTCCTTGATCGCACCATCCGGCAAGGCCGGTGCGGCATGGGTTGGAAGGATCGCACAAGTCGGGTCCGACGAGGCCTCCTGCGCTGCTGCCCGCCCGGCGCGGGCTCCGAAGACGGCCGCTTCCAGCAGGGAGTTGGAGGCGAGGCGGTTGGCCCCGTGGACGCCTGTGCTGGCGCATTCTCCAGCGGCGAACAGGCCCGCAAGGCTGGTACGGCCATCGGCGTCGGTCCAGACCCCGCCCATATGATAGTGCGCGGCGGTCGCTACAGGGATGGGCTGAAGGCGAGGATCGATCCCCGCGCCCATACAGGCGGCAAAGACGGTGGGGAACATCTCGGGGAAATGATCGCCTATGGCCTGACGCGCATCAAGGAAGGCCCCGTGGCCCTTAAGACGCTGCTCGTGGATCGCACGGGCCACCACATCGCGCGGCGCGAGGTCGCCTAGGGGATGATGACGGGCCATGAAGGGGTGGCCCTCAGCGTCAATCAAGCGCGCGCCGTCACCGCGCAAGGCCTCGGTGGCCAAAGGCGCTGGGTCGAGGCCGATGTCGATGGCGGTCGGGTGGAACTGGACAAACTCTGGATCGGCGATCACCGCGCCGGCTATGGCTGCCAGCGCCATGGCTTCGCCGCGAAGGCTGTGGGGATTGGTTGTGACATCATAGAGCCCGCCAAGACCCCCCGCCGCCAAGATCACGGCATCGGCAAGGATCGTCTGGATCTGGCCATTTTGCTCAACCAAGGCCCCGCGAACCCGCCCGCTGACATCTTGGACCAGAGCCCGAACGGCGGCCCGCTCCAGAACCTCAATGGAGGGGCAGGCGCGAACAGCTGCGATAACGCTGCGTAATATTTCCTGCCCCGCCTGATCGCCCTTCACCCGCGCGACGCGGGGGCGGGAGTGGGCGGCCTCTAGGCTCTGGGCAAAGCCGTGGTTCGAATCCCGGTCAAAGGGCACGCCAAGGCTGGCCAAGGTCCGGACGGCGTCTGGTCCCTCGCGCGTGAGAATATCGGCCATCGCTGGATCGACGAGGCCTGCACCCGCCGCAACCGTATCGGCGGCGTGAAAGGCGGGCTCATCGCCTTGCGATAGGGCGGCAGCAATCCCGCCCTGGGCCCAGGCCGATGAACAGTCCTGACCCAGCGGCCCTGTCGATAGGACCACCACCCGGCGCGGAGCCGCAGCCAAGGCCGCTGTCAGCCCCGCAAGGCCTGCGCCGATCACCAGCAGAGGGGAGGAGGGCATGGTCATCACTCTGTCAGATCAGTTCGACATCGACATGGTGACGGGCCTTGACCAGATCATAGCGGGCCGGGATCGCCAGCGGCGGCATATCGATCATCCGCTGCACGGCCAGTCTCGCCCGGTCGGCCATGTCGGTCGCCACCGTGACCTCATAGCGGTCATGCAGCAGGGCCTCATAGATGTTCTCAAGGCTGATGCGTTTCATGTGCGGGCAAAGGTTGCAGGGCCGCAGAAACTCCGTGTCGGGCGCGTCACAGGCGACATTGTCGGCCATTGAGCACTCGGTAATCAAAACCACCTGCTTGGGCCTGCGGCTCATCACATAGTCCGACATGGCCGCTGTCGATCCGGCAAAGTCGGAGACCTCCAAAACCTCGGCGGGGCATTCCGGGTGGGCCAAGATCTGGGCCTCGGGATAGGCGGCTTTCAATTCGAGAATGTCTGCCGCCGTAAACCGCTCATGGACCTCGCAGCGTCCCGCCCAAGCGATGATCTTGATGTCGGTCTGGCGGGCGACATTGCGGGCGAGGAACTCGTCGGGGATCAGGATAACCCGATCGACACCCCATTCGCGCGCCACATGCTCCACGACCTGTACGGCATTGGCCGAGGTACAGCAGATGTCGGTCTCGGCCTTCACCTCGGCGGTGGTGTTGACATAGGTGACCACAGGAATGCCCGGATAGCGCTGCTTGATCAGGCGCACATCGGCTCCCGTGATCGACGAGGCCAGCGAACAGCCCGCCAAGAGGTCAGGGATCAGGACGGTCTTGTCGGGGGCCAAGATCTTGGAGGTCTCGGCCATGAAGTGCACACCGGCCTGAACGATAATCTTGGCATCGCAGCGCGCGGCCTCGCGGGCCAGTCCGAGGCTATCGCCAACATAGTCGCCGACCCCGTGGAAAATCTCAGGCGTCATATAGTTGTGCGCTAAGATTACAGCGTTCTTCTCAGCCTTGAGCCGATTGATCGCCGCGATCAACGGGGCCTGCAGACGCCATTCCAGCGGCGTGACCCGCGCCTTGACCTTTTCCCACAGGGGGCGGGTCTGGGCCTCGACCTCAGGGGTAAATTCAAAACCGGCAAATCCGTCAGCCATGGTCTTATCCTTATGCTCAATATGAGCATTAGTGGGGCGTAAAAAGCGCTGAGCGCCATAGGCGACCAGCGATCCGGGCTTTTGCTGGAAGTGAGCAAAAGCCTGTGGAAAAGATATAGGCCTCTGACGGCGACCTGAAAAGCGGATTTTTCACAATTCTATCACGATTGTGTGCGCGACGAGGCGGGCACCTAATCCTGCGCGCGGCGCGAGACGATCTCAGCTGCGACCCGTTCGGTTTCCTGAAGCGGCTCATAGGAAAAGCTCTGCAGCAGGCCCTCATAGGGCCGGGTCGCCCCGATCTGGCGCAATTCCTCGTGGAACAGGCGGAATTTGAGGCTCTGACCGTCCATCTTGAGGATGAAAACGGGCTTTCCGGTCGAGGCGGCTTCGGTGGCCATATTGGTGGAATCTTCGGTGACCAACACAAAATCGGCAGCGCCCAAGAAGGCGAAATAGGGATTGTCGCCCTCGCCATCCCAGATGATGCCGGGAAGGTGGCGCAGGCGCGCCGTCAGGATGGCGCGGGCCTTGTCAGGTGTCCGGCGCGAGAAGGTCATCATAAGGCTTCCGCCGACCTGCTCAAGCGGCTCCAATATGTCATGGGCCATGGCGGCCGCCCTTTCTGGCGACAGGTCAAAGGCCTTGGACTTACCGCCGATCAGGACGGCAACGCGCGGGCCGGGCAGGGGGTCGATGATGGCCTTAAACCGAACCAACTCGCTCGCAAGCCGCTCGGGTGTCACCCGATGGGGTGATCCGCAGATAGGCAGGACATTGTCACCGGACAGCCGATCATGCTTGGGCGGCACGACCAGATCGAACAGATGGTGCGGCAGGCGCGGGTCTTGGATCTGGACCACATAGGTCTTGCCCCCCGACCAGCGTTTCATGCGGATCGACAGGGCCAAGGTGGCGCGCCCAGCGGCAATCCAGATGTCCGGCCACGGGGCTTGGATGTCTGATTGCGGCGTCAGGCTGCGGCGCGGGAACAGGTTCATCAGGGCGGGAAGCCGACCGATGATCCCCTTCCAAGCGACGGTCTTGATCTGGACCTCGACCGTGCGCCCAATGGCGCGATAGTGGCGCGCTAAGGCTTCTGCCAAACCCACCGCTTGGGTTTGGATGCCTGCCCGTCCATCAGACAGGGCCCAAATGATCAGAGGGGTATCGCTCACAAACAGGAGGGGCGAACCAAGGGGGCGCTAGGCCGCCCTAGATCCACTCAACCTTCATGATCTCGTAGGATTTGACGCCGCCGGGCGAGATGATCTCTACCACGTCGCCAACTTCCTTGCCGATCATGCCGCGCGCCAAGGGGGCGGTGATCGAGATGCGGCCCTGCTTCACATCGGCCTCATGTTCGCCAACGATCTGATAGCGGGTCGCCTCTTCGGTATCCTCGTCGACGAGGCTCACCGTCGCGCCGAACTTAACCTGCTTACCGGACAGTTTCGACACGTCGATGACCTGAGCCCGGGCGATCTTATCCTCGATCTCCGCGATGCGACCTTCGATGAAACCCTGACGCTCTTTTGCGGCATGGTATTCAGCATTTTCCGACAGATCGCCGTGGCTGCGCGCTTCTGAAATCGCAGCGATGACACTCGGCCGTTCCTGCGTCTTCAAACGCTTCAGTTCCACGTCGAGAGCTTGGTAGCCCCCGCCGGTCATAGGCACTTTTTCCATAACGGATTTTTGCTCAAGGTCGCCCAAGGGGAAGGGGAGTTCCGATCGCGGGCTCATCGTTCGGGGGGTAGAGGATAGCCGGAAAGTCTCAAAAACACAAGGTCGAGAGTTTTCACCTGTGAAAACCGGCCTATCCGGCCTCGACAAAACTATCGATCACCTTTTTCTCACCGGCCTTGTCGAAGGCCACGGTCAGCTTGTTGCCTTCGACGGCGCGCACCAGACCATAGCCGAACTTGATGTGAAAGACCCGGTCGCCGCGGTTGTATTTGCTGGTCGCGGCGCCGTCGGACACAGCGACCAGACGGCCTTCGCCTTCGATGACCATATTGCGTGGCCGAGCCGGGGAGGGGGCGGTGCGGGCATTTTCCTGGGCCCGTTTCCAGCCCGGTGAGGTGTAGCCAGAGCCAAAGCTTGGCGCATCATCCCAGCGGCTGGTCTGCTGCTGCATGCCCGGACCGCCGCCGTAATAGCCGGTCTCGCTGGAGGCCTCGACGCTGGCGGGGGGCAGTTCATCCACAAAGCGGCTAGGCAGCTGCGAGGTCCAGCGGCCATAGACCTGACGATTGGCGACAAAGGAGATACGGGCCTCTTCGCGGGCGCGGGTGATGCCGACATAGGCCAGCCGGCGCTCCTCTTCGAGACCCTTCTCGCCCTTATCATCCATCGAGCGCTGCGAGGGGAACACGCCCTCTTCCCAGCCGGGCAGGAACACGAGCGGGAACTCCAGCCCCTTGGCCCCGTGCAGGGTCATGATCTGGATGGCATCGTCGCCTGCGCCCCGGTCAATATCCATGACCAACGACACATGCTCCAGATAGGTCTGAAGATCATCAAAGGCGCTCATGGACTGGACGAGCTCCTTGAGGTTCTCTAGCCTTGTCTGGCTTTGCGGGCCCTTGTCGGCGCGCAGCATGTCCGTGTAGCCGCTTTCCTCGAGGATGGTTTCCAACAGGCGCTGATGGTCCGAGACGGCCTGTTCGCTGCGCCAGCGGTCGAGGTCGCGGATGAAGGTCGATAGGGCCGTGCGGGTACGGGCCGGTAGCTCGTCCGTGCCAATGATCTGGCGCGCTGCGGTCATGGCCGAAACACCGGTCAGGCGGGCAATCTGGAGCAGCTTAGACACCGAGGTGTCACCAATGCCGCGCTTGGGCGTATTGACGATGCGCTCAAAGGCCAGATCATCATCGGGCGACTGAACCAGCCGCAGATAGGCGTGGGCGTCACGGATTTCAGCCCGTTCAAAGAAGCGCGGACCGCCGACGACCGTATAGGGCAGGGACAACAGCACGAACCGCTCTTCAAAGGCCCGCATCTGGAACGAGGCCCGAACCAGAATAGCGCACTCTTTCAGCTTGCGGCCCTTTCGGCGCCAGACCTCGATCTCCTCGGCGATCAAGCGGCTTTCGGCCTCGCCGTCCCAGACCCCGCGCACCCGCACCTTTTCGCCGCCCATGGCCTCGGTCCACAGGGTCTTGCCCAGCCGGTCCTTATTGGCGCGGATCAGGCCGCTGGCGGCGGCGAGAATGTGCTCGGTCGAGCGATAGTTGCGCTCCAACCGGATCACGGTCGCGCCGGGAAAGTCACGCTCAAAACGCAGAATATTGTCCACCTCTGCGCCGCGCCAGCCATAGATCGACTGGTCATCATCCCCGACACAGCAGACATTTTGACGGGCTTGGGCGAGCAGCCTCAGCCACAGATATTGGGCGACATTGGTATCCTGATATTCGTCCACCAGCACATAGCGGAACCGGTCGTGATATTCGGCCAGCACATCAGGATGTTTGGTGAACAGGGTCAGGTTGTGCAGCAACAGGTCACCAAAATCACAGGCGTTCAGTACCCGAAGCCGGTCCTGATAGAGGCTATAGACCCGCTCGCCCTGATTATTGCCGAACTGGGCGCTTTCACCGGCAGGCACCTTGTCCGGCGTCCAGCCCCGGTTCTTCCAATGGTCGATCAGGCTGTTCATCAGCTTGGCGGGCCAGCGTTTGGCATCGATATTTTCGGCCTCGAGCACCTGCTTGATCAGCCGTTCCTGATCATCATTATCGATGATGGTGTAGGTGGATTTCAACCCGACCAGCTCGGCATGTTTGCGCAGGATTTGAGCGGCGACGGAGTGGAAGGTGCCGAGCCAGCGCAGCCCCTCGGCCTGAGGCCCGATCAGATGGGTGATCCGCTCGCGCATCTCGCGGGCGGCCTTGTTGGTGAAGGTGACGGCCAAGATCTCCCAAGGCCGGGCGCGGTTGGTTGAGAGAATATGGGCTAGACGCGTCGTCAGAACCCGCGTCTTGCCTGTGCCAGCGCCCGCCAGCACCAGAACCGGGCCATCCGTGACCTCGACCGCGCGGCGCTGTTCAGGATTGAGTCCGGCCAGATAGTCATCGCCGCCCGCCGTCATGGGGGCGCGATCGACCCGAGCCAGGTCACTGATGCGCGGTGTGTAGGGCGTGTCGGTCAAGGTGATGGTCCTGCAGCGTCTCTAAATTCCGGCCGATTCTATGCCGCAATGAGAACGAACGTAGCACAGACCGGGCCGGGCTTAAGGGGCGTGGCCGATTATTGCTGCTGCGCACTGTGCGCGAGGGCCGCGACACGGCAGGCGGAGGCGAGCAGACGACCTTGCCGGGCCTGATCAATCTCTCCGATGAGCCCCGCAAGGCTGAGCCCGCGGCCCGCGGCCATGGCATCGAGAACAGCCCAGAACTCCGGCTCCAACGCGACAGAGGTAGCGTGGCCCGACAGATTGATTGAGCGTTTTCGTAGACCGTTCATTTGAAGTGTCTCGAAACCCTTCTAGATTGACCCCGTAGCGCTATGGCCCTTGACAAAAAGTGACGGGGGCGTCAGCTTTTGCCGTTCCTTAAGGGTGATATCATGACCGCTGTCGATCTAGCCATAGACTCAAGGCCCGAACTGTCGGTGTCTGACCGGCCCTATGACTATAGCATCCGTCCCTTGGCCGCCTTGCGTGCCTTGAAGAAGCTGATCGCCAATAAGGAAGACACCGAACAGGTGTTCTTGATCATGCAGGCCCTGTCGGGCCGCTCCACGCCTCGCGGCTATGCGCGCTTGCTCGACAGTCCCGAAGGCGGGCGTCAGGCCTATCTGCGCGAGGAACTTTCCCATCGTCTGATGGACCAGGCTTGGGTGGCAAGCTTTGCGCCTGGAACGGTCGGCGCGGCCTATCGCGACTTCATCGCCCCGCGCGGTTTGACGGCCTATGGCCTTGCCGAAGATAGCCGCAAGGTGAATGGTTCTATCGAGGTCGCCCATCCGGTGGCTTGGTATGGTCGGCGTATGCGAGATGTGCACGATATCTGGCACGTCTTGACGGGTCATGGCACGGACGCGTTGGGCGAGGGCTGCGTTGTGGCCTTTTCCTATGCCCAGACCAAGAGTTTCGGTTTTGGCTTCATCGCACTCGGCGCGGCCTATCAACTGTCGAAAAGTAAGTCCCGTTTGCCCTATGCCAAAGCGATCTGGCAGGCTTGGCGCAATGGTACGAAGGCTAAATGGCTGGCCGAGCAGGACTATGAGCGCCTGTTCGCTGAACCCCTCGATCAGGCCCGCGCCCGCCTGAACATCGCCCGCCCCACGATCTATGAGTCGATCCCGGCCAATCGGCGTGACGGGTCCATGGCGGCTTAAGAAGGGTTCCTAAAGACCCCCTTCGGCCCTGCGGGCCACTTCCCCCAGAGGGGGAAGATCACAGACCCGTAAATCTTCCCCCTCTGGGGGAAGTACCCGCGCAGCGGGGGTAGGGGGTTTTTTCTTCAAAAATACAAGGAAGGCCCTCACCCAACCTGTTCTAGCCCTTTCCCCCCTTGAGGGGGAGAGGGTTGGGAGTGGGGGGTGTTCATCCACGGCCTTCTCCCCCATGTTCCGCACAAATGCGGGTGGGTCGCTTCCCGCCAGAGTGCAAGGGTCTGGGTCCCCGCCTTCGCGGGGAAAACGGAAGGTTGAAATGAGGTGAGGGGGCTAAACCCGCCCCTGACCGCCGGGCACGAAGGCACCGCCGCCGGTCTGGCCGCGATGGCGCAGGAAGGCGTCGGCGAGCACGCAGGCGGTCATGGCCTCGACCACGGGAACAGCGCGAATGCCCACGCAAGGATCGTGACGACCCTTGGTGCGCAGATCGACCTCTTGGCCGTCTTCGTTCACCGTCTGGCGCGGGGACAGGATGGAACTGGTCGGCTTGAAGGCGACACGCGCCACCACGGCCTGACCGGTCGAGATGCCGCCCAGCACGCCGCCCGCATGGTTGGAGCCAAAGACCGGGCCGTCGGGGCCCATGCGCATCTGGTCGGCATTGTCTTCACCTGACAGGGTGGCGGCGTCAAAGCCCGCGCCGATCTCGACGCCTTTGGCGGCATTGATCGACATCAGGGCACCGGCCAACTCCGCATCGAGCTTGCCATAGAGCGGTGCGCCCCAACCGGCAGGAACGCCCTCGGCCACAACCTCAACCACCGCGCCGATGGACGAGCCCGCCTTGCGCACGCCGTCCAGATAATCTTCCCACAGGGCGGCGGTCTGGGCGTCAGGGCACCAGAAGGGGTTCTGCTCGCACTGGTCCCAGTCCCAGCGGGACCGATCAATGAGGTGTGGTCCCATCTGAACCAGAGCCGCGCGGATACGCACCCCATCGCCCAGAATCTTGCGAGCGACGGCACCGCCAGCGACGCGGGCTGCGGTCTCACGGGCTGAAGAGCGCCCGCCGCCGCGATAGTCTCTCACACCATATTTGGCAAAATAGGCATGGTCAGCATGGCCGGGGCGAAAGGCTCGCGCGATCTCGGAATAGTCCTTGGACCGCTGATCCATATTCTCGATCATCAGCGAGATGGGCGTGCCGGTGGTCACTTGGCCCGTTGTGCGGTCATCGCTGAACACGCCCGACAGGATACGTACGGCGTCCGGCTCTTGGCGCTGGGTGACAAACTTGCTGCCACCGGGCTTGCGCCGATTCAGCCAGACCTGAATATCCTCCGCCGTCAGGCTCAGCCCCGGAGGGCACCCATCCACCACACAGCCCAGAGCAGGCCCGTGGCTCTCGCCCCAGGTGGTGACACGAAACAGATGGCCGAAAGTGTTGTGCGACATGATGGAGCGGTTCTAACCGAAGGAACGAAAAAGCCAAAACGGGAGTTTGAGCTTAGGCCGCCCAAGTCTTGGCAAAGCGGCGGCGTTTTTCTTGGGCGGGGGTGCCCGGGTCTGGTGAGGTAACAAGGTCTGCCGGGCGGTCGCGATTGGCGAACAGGTGGACATAGAGGCTGCCGCGCGCGTGGCTGCGGGTGGCGGGCAGGCCCAGACCGTTCAGGCAGATCACCGGCCCTGACTGGCGTGCGACATAGATGTGTCTGGGGCCTGCCGGGGTCTGGATGGCCAGACGGCCGCCATTGTGCATGAGGTCGGACGGGGCATTGACGGTCAGATGCAGGTCATCACCTTCGGCCCGCAGTTCGCTGCGATTGCGGATATGGACCTCATAGACATCATCGCCGACCCGAAGTCGGTCGCCATCGCGAAGGCCTGCCGGAAGGGTCACCACGCGGTCGGGCTGGCCCTGTGTCGGCAGGCGCCGCTCGCCGCCGGTGAAGGCTTCCTTGGGCGTGATGGTGACGATAACGGGCGGGGTAGGGGCGGGAGCCTTAGCGCTCACGCCCTCAGCTTGGAACTTCGCCTGCAAGAGCCGGTAGGCCTGCAGGGCCTCATTGAACCGCTGGGCATCGCCGCCGGGGCGGTCCGGATGGTCAGCCATGACCCGGCCTCGGAACGCACGGCGCACCTCTTCCAGTCCCGCGTCTGACGTCAGACCGAGTGTCGCGAGCGCCCGCTGCGCCTCAAGCCTTTGGTTTTCAGACCCCATAGGGCCATCATTGCGACAAGTTGGTCAACGAGCGGTTAAGCGGCTTTGCCTTAGGCAAAACCCGCCTATATTCGAGACATGAGCCAGTCAGACCTAATCCCCGCCTCGCCGACCGAGGCCGACTATGAAGCCGCCGCCGAAAAGGCGGGTCCGCCTTTGAACGAGAAGGCCGATCCCATCGCCCTGTTCGGCGAATGGCTGGAAGCGGCCAAGACGTCAGAGGTCAATGATCCCAATGCCATGGCCTTGGCGACGGTCGATGCTGAGGGCCTGCCGGATGTGCGGATGGTCCTTTTAAAGGATGTCGATGCGGGCGGCTTTGTCTTCTACACCAACCTGACCAGTGCCAAGGGCCGCGAACTGGCATCGAACCCTAAGGCGGCCTTGCTGTTCCACTGGAAGTCTCTGCGCCGTCAGGTGCGTGTGCGCGGACCTGTGACGCCGGTGACGGATGCTGAGGCCGATGCCTATTTCGCCACCCGTGCGCGGGCCAGCCAAATCGGAGCCTGGGCGTCGGATCAGTCCCAGCCCTTGGCCGATCGTTTCGCGCTGGAAAAGAAGGTCATCGAACAGGGCCTTGCCTTTGGCCTTGGCAAGGTGCCGCGCCCGCCCCATTGGTCCGGGTTCCGGTTAGAGCCCCAGTCCATCGAGTTTTGGCGCGACCGGCCCTTTCGCCTGCATGAGCGGCTGGTGTTTGGTAAGGTGGCGCAGGGCTGGACGACCCAGAGACTCTATCCCTAGGCCTTAGACCTTCGGTTTGTTGCGGCCAAAGTTCGGAGTTGGGTCCTCTTGGCCCAGAGCAATCAGACCTACGCGGATCTCGCGGGTGCGGGTGAACAGCTCTTGCAGCTTATCGGCCTCACCCCAGCGGATGGCGCGCGACAAGGCCTGAAGATCCTCGGTGAACCGGCCCAGAACCTCTAGGACCGCGTCCTTGTTGAGGATGAAAACATCGCGCCACATGACCGGGTCCGAGGCGGCGATGCGGGTAAAGTCGCGAAAGCCACCGGCAGAGAACTTCATCACCTCCGACTGTGTGACCTCTTCAAGGTCCGCCGCGGTGCCAACGATATTATAGGCGATCAGGTGCGGCAGGTGGCTGGTCACGGCTAGAACCATATCGTGGTGACGCGCATCCATTAGCTCGACC
Organism: Caulobacteraceae bacterium; assembly: GCA_947441065.1. Classification (GTDB taxonomy): domain Bacteria; phylum Pseudomonadota; class Alphaproteobacteria; order Caulobacterales; family Caulobacteraceae; genus CAISGS01. Next base: position 27,261 of record CANESI010000014.1, on the reverse strand, counting down.
TGAGCCCCAAGCATCCGCCAAAAGGCCGAAAGATTGGCCACGGCCACGGCATAGGCCTCATTTTGATCGCTGACCGGGGTCAAGATCACCCAGCGCCCGTCAAATAGCTCTGCAAAGCCTGCATCTGGCCCCGACTGCTCGGTTCCGGCGATGGGGTGGCCCGGAATGATAAAGACATTGTCCGGTGCGCCAGCGGCGAGAACCTCTGCCATCGTGCCCTTGACCGAGCCGACGTCGGAGATGATGGCTCCAGCCCGATAGTGCGGCGCGGCCAGCGCGGCGGCCTCGGCAATGGCCATCGGCGGGGCGGCAAAGACCACCAGATCTGCACCCTCGACGGCCTTGGCAATATTGTCCGTGACCAGATCAGCGATCCCCAAGGCCACCACGCGCTCGCGCACGACGGGGCTGAGGTCATAGACAGAGATAGACCCCGCCGCGCCATAGGCACGCACAGCCCGAACCAGCGACGAGCCGATCAGGCCGCAGCCGATGACAGCGATGCGTTCGAATTGCGGTCCAGCCATAGCCCTACCCCTTTAGGCGTTCATAAAATCGCTCAGTGCCTCGACCAGGGCCCGGTTATGCTGTTCCAGACCGATGGTGATGCGCAGATAGAGCGGCAGCCCATAGCCTGCCACGCCGCGAACGAGAAGCCCGCGTGAGGCCAAAAAGGCTTCGGCCTCAATAGCAGTCTTGCCGGGGGTCTCTGGAAACTTGACCAGCAGGAAGTTGGTGGCAGAGGGGGTGCACTCGAGACCCAGTCCGCCAAACTGTTGAAACAGCCAAGGCCGCCACTGCTCGATATGGGCGATGGAGGCCTTCTGGAAGTCCTCATCATGCAGGGCCGCGATCGCCGCCTCTTGCCCGGCAATGGTGGTGTTGAAGGGCGGACGGATACGTTCCAGCGCCTCGATGATCGGGCTGGCTGCGTATCCCCATCCGACCCGCAGCGAGCCAAGGCCGTGGATCTTGGAAAAGGTGCGGGTGACGATGACGTTGGGCGCCGTGCGGGCCAGCTCCAGCCCATCGCTAAAGGCCGGATCGGTGGCAAATTCGGCATAGGCTCCGTCGAGCACCAGCAGCACATGGCTGGGCAGGCCCGCATGGAGGGCCGCGATCTCTTCGGCGGTCAGCCAGGTTCCGGTCGGGTTGGACGGGTTGGCGATGAAGACCAGACGGGTGCGGTCATCAACGCAGGCCAGAACCTCGGCCACATCAATGCGCAGGTCCGGTTCCTTGGCAAAGCGCACCTCGCCCTGACAGGCCCGCGCCCCGATGGCAAAGGCGGCAAAGCCATATTCGCCCTGAACAATATTGTCGCCCGGCTCCAGATAGACCTGATTGAGCAGGGCAAAGATCTCGTCCGAGCCACAGCCAAAGGTTAGGCGGTCGGGGTCGAGATTATAGCGCTCGGCAATGACGGCGCGCAGACCATTGGCGCGGCCATCTGGATAGAGATGCAGCTTCATCGCCCCTTGGACAAAGGCCTCGCGGGCCTTAGGGCTGCTGCCGAGGATGTTTTCATTGGCCGACAGCTTGACCGGGTCCTTGACGCCCTCGGCATGGGCACGGCCCGGCTTGTAGGCCGTAATATCCAAAATTCCGGCCTTGGGGGTCGGGCGGGACGGGTCGCGAGGGGTCGAGGTCATGGTCTTGGGGCCTTGGATCGTCATGAGGGGCAAGGATGGCGCTTTTTTACACGTCGAGCGCGGTGGGGCTAGCGCCTATGACGCCGAACAGTCGCCCCGGCCCCTTGGCCAGACGGCTATCGTCGCGCTGATAGAACCCGGCAAGGGCAAAGAGTTTGAACCCGCCAGCCTGCCCGACCAGTTCCGCCGCCACGCCATCCTTAGCCAGCACCTCTTGCACTGCCGCCGCTGAGCCTGCCGCATCGGTGACCCAATAGGTCTCATCGCCCCCCGTCGGCTCAGCGACAATCTGACCGACGGCCAGCGCGGTCAGGGGGCCGTGGACCGCCATGTCGGGCAGGGCCGCAAAGACCTGAAGCGTCGGCTCCGCCAAAAGACGCAGCCACCAGGGATGATCGCCGGACAGGGCTAGAATGCCGATGCCGCCCGGTGTCCGGGCTGCGGCCAATGCGTCCTCGGCCTTGGCGGTCATGGTCAGGGAGACGCTGCTACCAAAGCGGTGGCGGGCCAGTTCGGCGGTGCGCAGCGGCTCCTTGCCGCCCCAGACGCTGAGATGGCGCGGGACCTGCCTTTGAACCCCATCGGCCATCAGCTCGCGCCAGACCCGCACGATGAGGGGCCGGTGCACCGAGGCGCGCGGTAGGGCCAGAAGGCGTCGAAGGGCGAGGGCCTCCAGCCCCGGATCAGCGCCCATTCCAGCGGCAATGGCCAGACCAGCGCGCTCGTCGATCAGGCTAAGAAGGGCCTCGTCGATCTGGTCGATGCGCGCCCGGGCGCTGGCCTGTTCGTCGCTCATATCAATAGACCTTGGGGGCTGGACCGATGGCGACGGGACCCAGCGTCGTGCGCCCGGCCTCAAAGCTGATGGTCGCTTGCGCTGACTTACCATCGCTCATCAGTTCGCGGGCTTGAACCACGGCAGCGGCGATCTGGGCACCATTGGGCTCAATCAGACCGGTCTCGCCCATGGCCAGCAAGGCCCCCGAGCCCCTCGTCAGTTGGGCATCGAGGCTGCCGCGCAAGCGTCCATCGACCCCGACCGTCAAACTGCCAGAGCCCATGCCAAGGCTGGTATCGCCGAGGGTCAGGCCACCCTTGCGCAGGGTCATGGTCCCGCCCGCACCGGTCCAATGTCGCACAGCCTGAGGCCAATCTGGACCGATCAGATCATCGCGTTGGCTGAGAAGGGAGTCCCAGAGCACCGAGACCGGCTTTTCACCCGCTAGGCGCGCCGTCAGACCGCCCGCCGCTGCCTTACCGCCGTCGATGCGAAACAGAAGGGCGGCCTCATCCTTACCGCCGGGGACCAGATGAAACTCCAGCTTCTCGGCCTTGCTGAGCGCAAAGGGCCTTGCGCCCGGTTCGGGCGTGAAGATCAGTTGAACCCCCTCGACCGCGATCCGGGGCAGGGGGGCGTCCGTGGCCACAAAGCTGGCTCGCAAGGCCTTGCCGCTGACGCGCAGGCCGCCGGACACGGGGCGCGTGACGACGGCGCCGTCGCTGGCCACGATCATCCAGTGTTTTAATCTCAAGGCGCTGGCCTCGGCCTTGAGGACCGGCATGTCCAGCGCCCAGCCCGACGGCTCGCGCAATCGCGCCTCGGTCAGGGTGACATAGAACCGGAAGGGATAGCCCGCGACCTTGCGCTCTTTCCAAGCGACCTCGAAGCCTGCCTTACGCAGATCGGCGGCGGCCTGGTCCATCCGCTGTTCCAATTGCCCCCTGAGCACCATCCATCCTGCGCTCCAGCCCATGATGGCAAGGCCGAGCAAAATATAGGGGGCCACCAGCCAAATGCGGCGAGGGGGTTTGCGAGGGGCGTCTTGGTCGGGCATGGTCAGCCTGAATGTCTTACGGGGTTAAGGTGATTAAACAGATGGCGTTAGAGGATCAGGGCGATCGCTGGGTCTTTGGCTATGGCTCATTGATGTGGCGCCCGGGTTTTGCCTTTGTAGAGCGAAGAGCCGCCATTCTCCATGGCCGTCGTCGCGCCTTTTGCATCTATTCGGTTCACCATCGCGGCACCTATGAGCGTCCGGGCCTGGTTTTAGGCCTTGCGCCCGGTGGTGCGGTGCGGGGCGCGGCCTTTCGGGTGGCCGCTGCGGACTGGGCCCAGACCTATGCCTATCTGCAAGAACGCGAACAGCCGACCGAGACCTATTTCGAAGCTTGGGCCAAGGTGCGGCTCGATGATGGCGCCAAGGCCCCGGCGCTGGTCTATCTGTCCGACCGCCAACATGCCCAGTGGGCGGGCCATCTGAGCCTCGAGCAACAGGCGCAACTGATCGCGGGTGCCAAGGGTCTGTCGGGCCGCAATATCGACTACCTCTCCGACCTTGTCGGCCACCTTCAGGCCGATGGCCTACGCGACCGATCGATGGAGGCCTTGCTACGGCGGGTGGAGGTGTTGGAGGGGTAGGGAACCCGGTGGATGGAGCGCGGGTGACCCCCTCACCCAACCCTCTCCCCCAGGGGGCGAGGGCTAAGAACGATAAAGCCCTCTCCCTATGGGAGAGGGTTGGGTGAGGGCCTTGTTTAGGTTTTTCCGTGCTCCCCGCGAAGGCGGGGACCCAGATTAGTCCACACAGCCTGAACGCGGCCCACTGAATCCCCGTCTGCGGGGAACGCGGGTGCTCATCCACCCGCGTCATTGCGAGGCGCATCGCGCCGAAGCAACCTAGGGGACCGGGCACCGTCGAACGCGCAACCCTTCTAACCCTCACCACCAACAATCCTGCCCAGTCCCCTGGGTTGCTTCGCTACGCTCGCAATGACGCGGGGAGGGGGCGGCGGGGGCGGGGCCTTACTTCTCATCATCCGCGTTCCCCGCGAAGGCGGGGATATAGACCCTTGGACACGGGCGGGAAGCGGGTCCGCTGTTGTGGGGAACTTGGCGGAGAGGGCCGTGGATGAACACCCCCCACACTCCCAACCCTCTCACCCTCAAGGGGGGGAAGGGCTAGCAGCGGTAAGCCCTACCCCCGCGACTTGCCGGGTGTGTAGTTCAAGATCGGGGAGAGCCAGCGTTCAGCGATATTGAGGTCCCAGCCCTTGCGCTGCGCATAGTCTTCCACCTGATCGCGGTCGATCTTGCCGACGCCGAAATAGTGGGCCTCGGGGTGGGCGAAATAGAGGCCAGACACTGACGAGGCGGGGGTCATGGCGAAGCTTTCGGTCAGGGCCATGTCGGTGGCGGCCTTGGCGCCGAGCAACCGGAAGAGGGTGGCCTTCTCGGTATGGTCCGGCTGGGCTGGATAGCCGGGGGCAGGGCGGATGCCGGAATATTTCTCGGCGATCAGGTCCTCGACGGTGGTGGCTTCGTCGGCGGCATAGCCCCAAAGCTCGGTGCGCACGCGCTTGTGCATGGCTTCGGCAAAGGCTTCGGCCAAGCGGTCGGCCAAGGCGGCGGCGAGGATGGCGCTATAGTCATCGCCAGCGGCCTTGAACTTTTCTGCAATTAGCGGCTCGCCATGACCGGCGGTAACCGCGAAGGCACCGATATAGTCTGGCTTAGTGCCCTTGGGCGCGATGAAGTCCGACAGGGCCAGATTGGCGCGGCCTTCGGACTTGGCCATCTGTTGGCGCAGGCTGTGGAAGCGGCCGATCTCGGTGCTGCGGCTCTCGTCGGCAAAGACGGCAATATCGTCGCCCTCGGCATTGGCGGGCCAGAAGCCGACCACGCCGCGCGCCTCGAACCATTTCTCATCAATGATGCGCTTGAGCATGGCCTGAGCATCGGCAAAGAGGTTGGTCGCCGCCTCGCCGACCACATCGTCGGTCAGGATGGCTGGATAGTGGCCGATCAACTGCCAACTGGCAAAAAACGGGGTCCAGTCAATATGTTTGGCGAGGTCTGCCAGATCATAGGCTACGAAGCTGCGGGTCCCTAAGAAACTGGGCACCTTGGGCTCAAATGCCGCCCAATCAATGGCAAAGGCGCGGGCGCGGGCCTCCGTGATCGAGGTGCGGGCCTTGGCCTGTTGACCGCGTTCGAACTGCTCGCGGATGCGCTGATAGTCTTCGCGCGTCTCGGCCTGAAGACGGGCGCTCTCGGTCTTGGACAGAAGGCCTGACACGACCCCGACCGCGCGGCTGGCATCGAGCACATAGGTCGTCGATCCGGCGCTATAGCCCGGCTCGATCTTGACCGCCGTATGGGTCTTTGAGGTGGTCGCACCGCCGATCAAGAGCGGAATGGTAAAGCCTCGGCGCTGCATCTCTTGGGCCACGAACACCATCTCGTCGAGCGAGGGCGTGATCAGGCCCGACAGCCCAATGATGTCGACCTTGTGCTCAATGGCGGCATCGAGAATGCGGTCGGCGGGCACCATGACCCCCAGATCGACCACGTCGTAATTGTTACACTGGAGCACGACGCCAACGATGTTCTTGCCGATGTCGTGGACGTCGCCCTTGACCGTTGCCATCAAGATCTTGCCCGCCATTTCGCGCGGCTTACCGACCTTTTCGGCCTCCATATAGGGTTCCAGATAGGCGACGGCCTGCTTCATGACGCGGGCCGACTTGACCACCTGGGGCAGGAACATCTTGCCCGCGCCGAACAGGTCGCCGACCACATTCATGCCGTCCATCAAGGGCCCTTCGATGACGTGAAGGGGGCGATCAAAGCCTTGGCGGGCCTCTTCGGTGTCGGCCTCGATAAATTCGGTGACGCCATTGACCAGAGCATGTTCGATCCGCTTGGCCACGGGCGCGTCACGCCATTTCAGGTCGACGACGCGGGCCACGCCCTTATCGCCCTTATAGCGCGGGGCGATCTCAACCAGATGTTCGGTGGGGCTGATATTGCGGCTGGTGGTCCGGTTGAGGATCACATCCTCGACCGCCTCGCGCAGTTCAGGATCGATGGTCTCATAGACCGGCAGGTCCCCGGCATTGACAATGCCCATATCCATACCCGCCCCGATGGCATGGTAGAGGAACACCGAATGGATGGCCCGGCGCACGGGCTCATTGCCGCGAAAGCTGAAGGACACATTCGAGACGCCGCCGCTGATCCGGGCATGGGGCAGGGTCTGTTTGATCACCCGCGTGGCCTCGATGAAGTCCACCGCATAGTTGTCATGCTGCTCGATCCCGGTCGCCACGGCGAAGATGTTGGGATCGAAGATAATGTCTTCCGGCGGGAACCCGACCTGATCGACCAGAATACGATAGGCGCGGGTGCAGATCTCAATCTTGCGCGCGGCTGTATCGGCCTGCCCCTGCTCGTCAAAGGCCATGACCACCACCGCCGCGCCATAGCGCAGGCACATCTTGGCCTGATGGATGAACTCGGCCTCGCCCGCCTTCATGGAGATGGAATTGACGATGGAGCGGCCCTGAACGCACTTGAGCCCCGCCTCGATCACGTCCCATTTGGAACTGTCGATCATGATCGGAACCTTGGCGATGTCCGGCTCACCTGCGATCAGGTTCAGGAAGGTGATCATGGCCTGCTTAGAGTCCAGCAGGCCCTCGTCCATATTGATGTCGATGATCTGAGCCCCAGCCTCGACCTGCTGGCGCGCCACGGTCAGGGCCTCGGACAGATTGCCCTCGACAATCAGTTTCTTGAACTTGGCCGAGCCCGTGACATTGGTGCGTTCACCGACATTGATGAAGGACGGACGAGGCGCGGCGGTCATGGGCGTGATGCTTTCAGAGGTCGTCATGGTTCAGGACAGCTCAAATGGCTCTAGGCCTGACAGGCGCATGGCGGTGGGCCGAACCGGAGGCACGCGGGGCGTCATGCCCCGAACTGCATCAGCGACATGGCGGATATGGTCGGGCGTGGTGCCGCAGCAGCCGCCCAGAATATTGACAATGCCGTCCGCAGCCCACTCGTGCAGCATGTGACCGGTCTGATGCGGTTCCTCGTCATATTCGCCAAAGGCATTGGGCAGGCCCGCATTTGGATAGGCAGCAACCAGCGTGTCGGCCAAGCGGCTGATCTCGGCAATGTGCGGGCGCATCAGTTCGGCCCCAAGGGCGCAGTTAAAGCCAACGGCAAAGGGCTTGGCATGCTTGACCGAGTTCCAGAAGGCCTCGACGGTCTGGCCCGACAGGGTGCGGCCCGACCGGTCGGTGATGGTGCCGGAAATCCAGATCGGCAAGGGCTCCAGCCCCTCGTCCTCCAGATCCAGGATCGCCTTCAACGCTGCCTTGGCATTGAGGGTGTCAAAGATGGTCTCGACTAGGAACAGGTCCACCCCGCCCTCATGCAGGGCCAAGACCTGCTCGCGATAGGCGTTGTAGACCTCGTCAAAGGTCACGGATCGGGCCGAAGGGTCATTCACATCAGGGCTGATCGACAGTGTGCGGTTCAAGGGGCCAATCGATCCGGCCAAAAAGCGCGGCTTATGCGGCTCCTTGGCGGTCCAGCGGTCGGCGCTTTCGCGGCCCAGACGCGCGGCCTCTAGGTTCAAAGCCCGCACTTGGCTCTCCATGCCATAGTCGGCCATGCCGATGGAGGTGGAGGAGAAGGTGTTGGTCTCTGAAATATCCGCCCCCGCTCCATAATAGGCATCGTGCAGGTCGGTGATAATGTCCGGACGGGTTAGGATCAGCAGGTCATTATTGCCCTTTTGCGGCATGGCATGGTCGGCAAATTGGCTGCCGCGATAGTCTTCTTCAGACAGCTTATATTTCTGGATCATCACGCCCCATGACCCATCCAGCACCAGCACGCGTTCAGCGGCGGCGGCTTTCAGGGCGGCAATTCGATCAGCACGGGTCATGGTCGGGTCTCTTTCGAACAGTTTCGGCTTAGGATGAGGACCTAGACGGTCTCTCGCACGCCTAGAACGCGGCAGATGGCATAGACCAGATCAGCGCGGTTTAGGGTGTAGAAGTGAAAGTCTTGGAAGCCGCGTTCCTGCAGCTTTGAACACATCTCAGCGGCGATGGCTCCGGCCAGCAGGCGGCGGGTTTCAGGATCATTGTCGAGGCCGTCGAACAGATTGGCCAACCAGACCGGAATGGTCGTCTGGCAAGAGGCGGCCATCTTGACGAGGCCCTTGAAATTGGTCACCGGCATGATGCCCGGTAGGATCGGGATGGTGATGCCCGCAGCACGGACCTTATCGATGAACCGGCTATAGGCGTCGATATCGAAGAAGAACTGGCTGATGGCGCGGGTCGCTCCGGCATCAACCTTGGCCTTCAGCACATCAATATCGTGGTCGATGGATGGGCTTTCGGGGTGTTTTTCCGGATAGACACTGACCGATATTTCGAAGGGTGCGATCTTGCGGATGGCGGTGCAGAGCTCGGTCGCATTGGCATAGCCATCGGCGCGCGGCACATAGGCTCCGCCCAGTCCCTCAGGCGGATCGCCGCGCAGGGACACGATGTGTTTGACACCAGAGGCCCAATATTGCCGGATCACCTCATCGACCTCTTCGCGTGAGGCATTGACGCAGGTCAGGTGGGCTGCGGGGGACAGGCGGGTCTCATCTAGAATGCGCTTAACCGTGCGGTGGGTCCGCTCGCGGGTCGAGCCGCCCGCCCCATAGGTTACCGAGACAAATTCGGGCTGGAGCGGGGCCAAGCGACCGATACAGGCCCAGAGGGACTCTTCCATCTCGGGCGTCTTGGGCGGGAAGAATTCAAAGCTCACCCGCACATCGCGGCTGCTGCGCTCACCGGCGCGGGCGATTGGGCCGAGGCTGTCGGTCTCGACAGAGGGGGCTTGGGTCGGCGAAATAGACATTAGGAAACTTTCGAACTCTTGCTGTCAGTGGGGCTGCGTTTTGCGACCCAGATCTTTACGGTCAGGCCCTCGGATGAGGCTGAGGGTAGGGTGGTCAGGTCTGGCGCGAGCAGGCCCGCCTCTGCCATCCAACGGCCCATCTCATCATCGGAAAAGCCAAGGCGGCGATGTTGGTGCGCCTCGCGCAGGAATTCCAGCGCGTGGGGGGCAAAGTCAATGATCAAGAGACGCCCGCCAGGGGCGACAAGCCGCCCCGCCTCAATCACCGCAGAGGCTGGGTCCGAAAGGTAATGCAGAACCTGATGGACGACGACCAGATCGGCGCTGCGGTCGGGCAGGCGGGTCGCGAAGATGTCGCCGTGACGCAGCTCAACGCCGTGAAGCCCCGCTTCGGTCACATGAAGGCGCGCGACATTAAGCATCTGTTGTGACAGGTCCAGACCGATGGCGTCCTTGGCCTTTGGTCCCAGAAGGGCCAGCATCCGGCCAGCGCCAGTGCCCAGATCAATCATCCGTTCAAAGGGACCGGCCCCCGCCGCAGAGAGAATGGCGGCCTCGACATTGGCTTCGGACACATAGAGCGACCGGATCTCGTCCCAGCGTGCGGCATTGCGCTCAAAATAGGACTGAGCATCGGACGAGCGCTCGCCGCGCACCGCATCGAGCCGTTCGGCATCGCGCTGCATGCCGAGGTCCGACGAGACGATCATGTCCAACACCTGATCAACGAAATGGCGCATAGCCGGATCGGCGGCAACGCGATAGAAGACCCAAGCGCCATCGGGAAACCGTTCGATCAGTCCGGCGTCGCTGAGCAGTTTGAGATGGCGCGAGACACGCGGCTGGCTCTGGTCCAATATCTGGCTCAGTTCCATGACGGCCAGCTCTTCATTGGCCAAAAGGGCAAGGATGCGCAGGCGCGTTGGCTCACCCGCCGCCCTCAGTGCCTCAATTACCTCTTCCGATGTCATCACGACCATCACATAAAGATATCCTTATATCTTTATGTCTGACTTTCGCGCGCTTGGCAAGGTAACGTGGAGCATGGGCGCGCGCATCAGGATGACACAGAAAGCCCCGCCTAACCGTTGCCTCTGATCGCATAGGCGGTTACATCCCTGTCAGCCCCATTTCCTCGATCGTGAAGAGCGCCCGCGCCCCATGGCACAGCAATATATTTTCCAGATGCAAGGCCTGACCAAGGCCTATCCCGGCGGCAAGAAGGTGTTCGAGAACATCTGGCTGTCCTTCTATTCCGACGCCAAGATCGGCGTGGTCGGGGTCAACGGCTCGGGTAAATCGACCCTGCTGAAGATCATGGCCGGGATCGATAAGGAATTTAACGGCGAGGCCAAGGCCGCTGAAGGCATCAAGATGGGCTATCTTGAGCAAGAGCCCCATCTGGACGAGAGCCTCGATGTGCGTGGCAATGTCATTGCCTGGTGCGAAGAAAAGAAGATTTTCGACCGCTATAACGAAGTCGCCACCCTGATGGGCGAGGAATATACCGACGAGCTGATGGAGGAGATGAACGCCCTTCAGGAGAAGATCGACGCGGGCGACCTCTGGGACATCGACAGCAAGATCGAAATGGCCATGGGCGCGCTGCGATGCGCGCCCGATGAGAGCGCCGTCGATAAGCTATCGGGCGGTGAGCGTCGCCGGATCGCTCTGGCCCGTCTGCTCTTGTCAAAGCCAGACATGCTGCTGCTCGATGAGCCGACCAACCACTTGGACGCGGAGTCCGTGGCCTGGTTGCAGCATCACCTCGAAAACTTCCCCGGCTGCGTCATCCTCGTGACCCACGACCGCTATTTCCTTGATCAGGTGACCAAGTGGACGCTGGAGCTGGATCGCGGCAAGGGCATCCCTTACGAGGGCAACTATTCCGGCTGGCTCGAACAGAAGACCAAGCGGATCGTGCAGGAAAATAGCGAGTCGGAGGCCCGCCAACGCGCCATGACCCGCGAACTGGAATGGGTGCGATCCTCGGCCAAGGCCCGTCAGTCCAAGTCCAAGGCCCGCTTGGCGGCCTATGAGGAGATGGTCAATCAGCAGGAGCGCGAAAAGCAATCCTTCGCCACCATCCAGATCCCGCCCGGGCCGCGCCTTGGCAATGTGGTCATCGAGGTGACCGATCTGAAGAAGTCGTTCGGCGACCGCGTCCTGTTCGACGGCCTGACCTTCAAGCTGCCGCCGAACGGCATTGTTGGCGTCATCGGTCCGAACGGCGCGGGTAAGTCGACCCTGTTCAAGCTGATCACCGGCCAAGAGACGCCCGACACCGGCACGGTGCGTCTGGGTGAGACGGTCAAGCTGGCCTATGTCGATCAGAGCCGCGATGCGCTCGACCCCAATAAGAACGTCTGGCAAGAGGTGTCTCAGGGCCTAGACGTGCTCAAGGTCGGGGCGCGCGAAATCAATACCCGCTCCTATGTTGGCTCGTTCAACTTCCGCGGCGGCGATCAGCAAAAGAAGGTCGGTCTCCTGTCCGGCGGTGAGCGCAACCGCGTCCACCTGGCCAAGACCTTGACCACGGGCGGCAATGTCATCCTGCTCGATGAGCCGACCAACGATCTCGACATCGAAACCTTGCAGAATCTCGAAGAGGCACTGGAGGAGTTCGCCGGGTGCGCCGTGGTCATCAGCCACGACCGCTGGTTCCTAGACCGTCTGGCCACCCACATCCTCGCCTTCGAAGGCGACGGCCATGTGGAATGGTTCGAGGGCAATTTCGAGGCCTATGAGGAAGACAAGAAACGCCGTCTGGGTGCCGACAGCCTGATCCCCAAGCGCCTCAAGTTCCAGAAGTTCGGACGCTAAAGACACCATGACCAAGCCCATCGTCGCCCTGACCCATCCGATGCTCAAAGCTTTGGAGGGGCCACTGTCTCATAGCTATGAGGTGCTGCGGGTTTGGGAGATGGCCGATCCCCTCGATTGGGCCAAGGGGCCGGGCCAGCCGGTTCAGGCCCTGATTGGGGCGGGTGAGCACGGCTTTGCCCGCGAATTTTACGAACACCTGCCCAATCTTGGTCTCGTGGCCTGCGTCAGTGTCGGCTACGACGCCTATGACCCGATCTTTCTGCGCGGGCGCGGGGTCGAGTTGACCCATGCCGACAGTCTCAATGCCGATGATGTCGCCGATCAGGCCGTCGGTGCAGCATTGGCCTCTTGGCGGCTGATCCTTGAGGGCGACCGGATGGTGCGTGCCGGGGGATGGACACCGTCCTATCGTGGTCCACTTCGGCCAACCTTGCGGGGTAAGACGGCTGGGATTGTCGGCCTTGGAGCCATCGGTCTGGCCATTGCTCAGCGCTTGCCCGCCTTTGGGCTTGAGATCGCTTGGTGGGGGCCGCGGGCTAAGCCCGATCAGCCCTTGCGCTATGTCCCTGATCTGCTCGAACTGGCCAAACAGTCAGACATTCTGTTTGTCGCTTGCCGGGCCGATGCGTCCAATGTCGGTCTGATCAGCCAAGAGGTCATTGAGGCCCTTGGGCCAGATGGCCTTTTGGTCAATGTCGCGCGCGGTTCGGTGGTCGATGAAACCGCCCTGATCGCAGCCCTAAAATCGGGCGTACTGGGCCGTGCGGCGCTGGATGTCTATGAGGTCGAACCTACCCCTGCAGCGCGCTGGGCCGACGTTCCCAACACGCTTTTGACGCCCCACACCGCCGGTCAGAGCGTCGAGGGCATTCCGGCCATGATCAGCCAGACCTTTGAGAATCTGCGTCTTCATTTTGCGGGTGAGCCCCTGCTGAGCCCGGTTCCCTAAACGTTCGACGGTATAGATTGTTCCTATAGGTTTCAGAAATTAAATCGATTGGCCCTTTGCCATTGGCGGCTTTACAGTTCAAATCGCCAATGATCGCTGGACGTTCCGAGCCAGCGCCGAGAAGGGAAGAGAAGATGAGCCTCGCCAACAGCAAGACCCTAGAAAACCTGAAGGACGCCTTCGCTGGTGAAAGCCAAGCCAACCGTCGCTACCTCTATTTCGCGCAAAAGGCCGACGTCGAAGGCTATAACGATGTCGCCGCCGTGTTCCGCTCCACCGCCGAAGGTGAAACCGGCCACGCGCACGGTCACCTGGAATTTATGGAAGCCGTTGGCGACCCTGCGACCGGCCTGCCCATCGGTGGCACCGAGAACAATCTCAAGGCCTCGATCGCCGGTGAGACCCACGAATATACCGACATGTATCCCGGTATGGCCAAGACCGCTCGCGAAGAAGGCTTCGACGAGATCGCCGATTGGTTCGAGACCCTGGCCAAGGCTGAAAAGTCCCACGCTGGCCGCTTCCAGCGCGCCCTCGACACCCTGGCCTAAACGGTTTTTGGGCGGTGGGGCTTGATGGCCTCGCCGCCCAATCCATTTCTACTTCCTGTCCGCGTATCTGATCCAAGAGGCACATTGTGGCTGATCCTGTGAAACCCGCCCGTGAAGGCAGCTTGGATGCCCCCTTCCGCCACCCCATTGCGTGGCGTGATGAGGCCTTTTACGATCTCGAAGCCGTCGAGAAGGAGATGGAGCGTCAGTTCGACGTCTGTCACACCTGCCGCCGCTGCTTTAACCTGTGCGACAGTTTCCCGCGCCTGTTCGACCTGATCGACGAGAGCAAGACCGGCGAACTCGATAGTGTGGCCAAGGCGGACTATGCCAAGGTCGATGAGGCCTGCACCCTGTGTGACATGTGCTTCCTGACCAAGTGCCCCTATGTGCCGCCGCACGAGTTCGACATTGATATTCCACACCTGATCTTGCGTTACCGCGCCGCCAAGCGCCGGGCGGGCGAGAAGAATTTCGTTCGTGATCAGCTCGGCATGACCGACCGCAATGGCAAGATGGCCAAGCCGGTCGCTGGGATCGCCAACTGGATGACGGCGCGCAAAAACACGCCCCTGCGCAAGCTGCTCGATGCCATCGCCGAGATCGATGCCGAAGCCGAGCTGCCGCAGTTCCATTCCAAGACCGCCACCGACCTGCTCGCCACCCCCTATGGGCCCGATCCTGCTGGACCCGCCTTTGGTCAGCGCAAGGCCGCCCTCTATGCCACCTGTTTTGTCGACTATAACGCCCCAGATACGGCGGTTGCAGCGGCAAAGGTTCTGGCTAAGCAAGGGGTTGAGGCCAAGCTGGTCTATCCAGAATGTTGCGGTATGCCCCAGCTCGAGGCTGGTGATCTGGCCGATGTGGCCGGGCGAGCCGAGCGTGTGGCCAAGGCCTTCGCGCCCTATATTGAACAGGGCTATGAGGTCGTGGCCCTGACCGCCAGTTGCGGCCTGATGATGAAGTTTGAATGGCCGCTTCTGTTGCCCGAAAATGAAGCGGTGCAGGCCTTGGCCCGCGCCACCCGCGATGTCTGTGAATATGTCGTCGATATTTCCAAGACCCAAGGCCTAGCGCCCGGTCTGACCCCCGTCGAGGGCGGCGTCACGGTTCACCATGCCTGTCATGCCCGCGCCCAGAATATGGGGGCCAAGTCGGCCGAACTGCTGCGCCTGATCCCTGACACCCGCGTCGAGATCGTCGAGCGCTGTTCGGGCCATGGCGGCACCTTCGGCGTCATGAAGGACACCCGTCCCTTGGCCGTCAAGATCGGCAAACCTGCCGCCAAGGCCGTGGCGCAAAAGGATACGGCAGAGCTCTGTTCCGACTGCCCGCTGGCCTGCAAACATCTGGGCCAGATCCTAATCGCTGAGACCGGCGACAAGGCCCAGCCGCGCCAATCCCATCCCATCGAAATCTTTGCCCGTGCCTACGGGGTATTTTGAGAGCGAATGACCATGCCCACCACCCTTCGCCAGATCGCCGCCTCTGACCTTCTGTCCGACGCTGAATTTTCCAAGGTCCGCAAGGAGCGCCGCGCCGCGCTATTGCCGATCAAGCGCCTGCGCCGCGTCCATCTGGGCCCGCACTGCACCTTCTATTTTGAATGTTTCGACACCATGCTGTTCCAGATCCAGGAGATGCTCCTGATCGAAAAGGGCGGGGCAGCCCAGATTCCGGACGAGCTGGCGGCCTATAACCCCATGATCCCACAGGGCCTAGAACTGGTCGCCACCATCATGTTCGAGGTCGAGGACCCGGTTCGCCGCGCCCAGATCTTGGCCCGCTTGGGCGGCGTTGAGGATCTGCTCTATCTCAAGGTCGGTGAGACCAAGATCTATGGCACGGCTGACGGCGAGGAAGAACGCACGCGCGACGATGGCAAGACCTCTGCCGTCCACTTCCTCCACTTCACCCTGCTGCCCGAACAGATCGCCCAGTTCCGCGACCCCGCCACCACGATCCTGATCGGCAGCGACCACGAATCCTACGCCCACATGGCTATTCTGAGCCCCGCGACGCGGGCCGAGCTGTCACGGGACTTTGCCTGATCTGCATTAAGGGTCAGGGCGTCTCTGGACAGGCCGGTTCCCTAAGGTTAGCCTATAGGCTGAGTGATCGCTGATCACCTATTGAGTGTTTGCGTGAAGGATCGGCCCGGCCATGAGTGATACCCATTTTGACGTGATCATTGTTGGCGCGGGCCTGTCGGGGGTTGGCGCGGCGCGTCACCTGCAGCTGAACTGCCCGGGCAAGAGCTTCACCCTGCTCGAGGGCCGCGACTCTATTGGCGGGACTTGGGATCTGTTCCGCTATCCGGGCATCCGCTCGGACAGTGACATGTATACGCTCGGCTATTCCTTTCGCCCTTGGAAGGAGTCCAAGGCCATCGCGGACGGCCCGTCGATCCTGAAATATGTCAAGGACACGGCCTCGGAAGCCTCCATCGATCAACACATCCGCCTGAGCCATCAGGTTAAGCGGGCCAGTTGGTCCACCGCCGATGCGGCTTGGACCGTCGAATGTGAAGTCGGGCCAGACAAGACCCTGACCCAGCTGACCTGCAACTTCCTCTTTATGTGCAGCGGCTATTACAGCTATGCCGGCGGCTATACGCCTGACTTTGCGGGCACTGAGCGCTTTGGCGGCCAGATCATCCATCCGCAAAAATGGCCGCAAGATCTCGACTATGCGGGCAAGAAGGTCGTGATCATCGGCAGTGGCGCGACGGCGGTGACTTTGGTGCCAGAGATGGCCAAGACCGCCGCCCACGTGACCATGCTGCAACGTTCGCCAACCTATATTGTCGCGCGTCCAGACTATGATGCGGTGGCCGATTGGCTGCGCGCCCGTCTTCCTGCCAAGCTGGCCTATAGTTTGACCCGTTGGAAGACGGTGCTCTTGGGTATGTATTTCTTCCGCATGTGTCGCAAGGCTCCGGACCGGGTCAAGGCCCTGTTGCTCAGCGGCGTGCGCGCGGCGCTCGGCCCCGATTACGACATCAAAAAGCACTTCACGCCGAGATATAACCCGTGGGAACAGCGCCTGTGCCTGGTGCCCAATGGCGACCTGTTCACCTCGATAAAGGAGGGCAAGTCTAGCGTCGTCACCGACCAGATCGAGACCTTCACCGAGACCGGCTTGACCCTGAAATCGGGCGAGACCCTGGAGGCCGACATTGTCGTCACGGCTACGGGTCTGAACCTCGAGCTGCTTGGCGGCCTTGAGGTCACCATCGATGGCGTGCCGACCGATGTGTCCAAGACCCTCAGCTATCGCGGCATGATGTATAGCGGCCTGCCCAATCTGGCGGCCTCCTTTGGCTATACCAACGCCTCGTGGACCTTGAAGTGCGATCTGACCTGCGAATATGTCTGCCGCCTGATCAATCATATGGACAAGAAGGGTCTGCGTCAGGCGACGCCGGTCCTGACCGATCCCTCAATGGGCACCGAGCCTTGGCTGGACTTCTCGTCCGGCTATGTCACCCGTTCAATCGACAAGTTCCCCCGCCAAGGCGACCGCGCCCCGTGGAAGCTGCATCAGAACTACGCGTTGGACATCATGAACCTGCGGTTCAGCTCGTTGGATGATGGGGTGATGAAGTTTAGTAATCCGATGAAGGCTAAGGCCGCTAAGCGGGTTGCTGAGACGGTTTAGGGTTTGGGGTGATAGGATTAGGACGGAAGGGGGCGGCGTCTGAGGGTGCCGCCTTTCTTTTTTTCACCCTTAAAACCCCCTTCGTCGCTTCGCGCCACTTCCCCCAGAGGGGGAAGATTACAGGTCTTAGATCTTCCCCCTCTGGGGGAAGTACCGGCGCAGCCGGGGTAGGGGGTTCTTGTTTTCCTTTCTTCCGTGTTCCCCGCGAAGGCGGGGACCTAGACCCTGTCACTCAGGCGGGAAGCGGCCCGCTGGACCCCTGCTTTCATCGGGACGCGCCGGAGAGGCCCGTGGATGAACACCCCCCCCACTCCCAACCCTCTCCCCCTCAAGGGGGGAAAGGGCTTTTTATTACCCGCGTCATTGCGAGGCGTGAAACATGGCCCCCTTCGGCGCAGCCGGGGTAGGGAGATCTACGGCCTGCCGAACCCGCCGCCGCCCGGGGTTTGGATCTCGATCATGTCGCCGGGTGCGACGGTGATGGAAAAGCAGCCGAGCAGGTCCTCCGCCGTGCCATCGACGCGGATCAGGCGCTGAAGGCCGGGCAGGGCCGCGCCGCCGCCTTGCAGGCCTTGCGGGGCATTGACCCGGCGGCTCGACAGTAGCGCGGCCTCCATCGGCGCGAGGAAACGGATGCGGCGCACAGCCCCGTCGCCGCCCTTGAACCGGCCTGAGCCGCCAGAGCCCTTGCGCACCGCGAAGGTTTCGACCCGCACCGGAAAGCGCCGTTCCAAAATTTCAGGATCGGTGAGGCGCGAGTTGGTCATGTGGCTGTGGACGGCGCTTGCTCCAGCGGCCCCATGGCTGGCCCCGGCCCCGCCGCAGAGGGTCTCGTAATATTGCCGGGCCTCGTCGCCGAAGGTGAAATTGTTCATCGAGCCTTGGCTATTGGCCAAGACGCCCAAGGCCGAATAGAGGGCATCGACCACATGCTGGCTGGTCTCGACATTTCCGGCCACCACGGCGGCGGGAAAGGCAGGGGCGAGCAGCGAGCCCCCGGGCACCTTGATCTGCAGCGGCTTCAGACATCCGGCATTGAGCGGTATCTGATCATCGACCAAGGTGCGGAACACATAGAGGGCGGCGGCGTGGACGATGGCGGTTGGGGCATTAAAGTTCGAGCCCAGCACCGCGCTGGTGCCGGAAAAGTCCAAAACCGCGCTGCCCGCAACCGCATCAACCGTGCTGGTTACGACGATCTCCGCGCCGCCATCCATCGGCACGCGGGCCTGACCGTTGGACAGCTTGCCGATGGCCTTGCGCACACAGTCGGCGGCATTGTCCTGCACAAAGCCCATATAGCGCGCGACCTTGGCCCCGCCATAGGCCCCGATCATGGCGCGAACGGCGCTGGCCCCGGCGAGGCAGGCGGCGATCTGGGCCT
This sequence comes from Caulobacteraceae bacterium, assembly GCA_947441065.1. GTDB lineage: Bacteria > Pseudomonadota > Alphaproteobacteria > Caulobacterales > Caulobacteraceae > CAISGS01. Next base: position 8,525 of record CANESI010000014.1, on the reverse strand, counting down.
TGAGGTCGGCAATATTGCGGTCAGGCGCGCGTGCGGGCCACCGACCTGCGCCAAGGGCGGCACGGGTCTCGGCTTCCAAAAACTGTCCGGCCCGCATGATGGGCAGGGCATCGAGCATCACCCCTTCCTCTTCGATGGTCTTGGAAAAGGGCGGCATGGAGCCGGGCTGGATACCGCCGACATCGGCATGGTGCCCGCGCGCAGCGACATAGAAGGTCGCGTGGCTGTCCTCAGGGCCCAGAAACACCGGCATGACGACGGTGATGTCGGGCAGGTGCGTGCCCCCGGCATAGGGATTGTTCAGGGCAAAGCCGTCGCCGGGCGCAAGGATCGGGTGACGGTCGCGCACGGCCCGAACGCTGGCCCCCATCGAGCCCAGATGGACGGGCATGTGCGGGGCATTGGCCACCAAGCCGCCGTCTTCATCGAACAGGGCGCAGGAAAAATCGAGCCGTTCCTTGATATTGACCGAATGGGCTGTCCGCTCCAAAGCCGCGCCCATGGCCTCGGCGACGCCCATGAAGCGGCGATTGAACAGTTCTAGGGTCACAGGATTGGGCAGGGTTTCTAGGGCCTCATCCGAGCGAGACTGCTGGCCAAGATGGACGAGGCGGATCAGGCCATCGGCTTCCCTTTGGGCCTGCCAACCCTCGGCCACCGCGATCTGGGTGTCGCCGCGAATGATTAGGGCCGGTCCCGTCACCGCGCCGCGGAGTTGCTCAGCCTGATAGATGCCGCCGATCAGGGCGGGGGAGGGAGCGGCGCTGGTCCTGCCGCTGTCTGATAGGGGCGGGCGATCATCCCGTTGCAGGGCCTCAACCTCGACGCTGGCAATCAAGATCTCGCGGTCTGGCTCGATAAAGCCAAACAGGCGCTGGTGGGCCTCTTCGAAGGTTGCTCGAACAGAGGCAAGGTCGCTGAGCAGGGCGGGCAAGACCGCATCGGCCCCCTCATAGCGCAGGCGAAGGCGCAGCACCGTCTGACCCAGAGCGCCGCCTTGGGCCTTAAGGGCGCTGACCGCCTCGGCCTCGAGCAGGCTCAGGCGCGCCTTGGCAAGGCTTAGGCCCTCGTCGCTGAGCGGCGCATCAAGGCCCTGTTCCTTCAGACTGCTAAGCTGGGCCTGACCAATGCCCCAGGCCGATAGCAGGCTGGCATGGCGTGGGCTCAGGACCTCGCTGATCCCGAGGGACTCGGCCACCCAGCAGGCGATCTGACCCGCCGCCCCGCCAAAGGCCACGAGGCTGTGATCGCGCGGATCAAAGCCGCGTTCGGTCGAGATGCGGCGCACCGCCTGAGCAGTTTGCTCGACGCAGACGGCGATGAAACCCTGAGCAGCGGCCTCTACCGATGGGGCCTGCATCTCGTCGGCCAAGGTCTGCAGGCGGGCGCGGGCAGCGGCGGCGTCGAGGGGCAGGTTCTGCTCTGGGCCAAAGACAGCGGGGAAATGGGCCGGATCGAGCCGTCCAAGCACGATCTGAGCGTCTGTGACCGTGGCGGGGCCGCCGCGTCCATAGGCGGCGGGGCCGGGGATGGCTCCGGCGCTGCCCGGTCCGACCCGTACGCGTGCGCCGTCGAAGGTCAGGATCGAGCCGCCGCCCGCTGCTACGGTCTCGACATCCAGCATGGGCGCGCGCAGACGAACCCCTGCGACCTCGGCCCGGTCGCGCCGTTCCAAGGCCCCGTCAAAGCGGCAGACATCGGTCGAGGTGCCGCCCATATCAAAGCCCAGCGCGGCCTTGCCGCCGCTCGACTGAAGGGCCGTCTGCGCCACGCCGACCACGCCGCCAGCAGGGCCGGACACGACGGCATCCTTGCCGCGAAAGGCCTGCGCCCGGACCAATCCCCCCGCCGAGGTCATGAAATAGAGGTCCGCCCCGTTCACGGCGCTGGCCACCTGATCGACATAGGCGCGAAGGGCAGGCGTCAGATAGGCATCGGCGACGGTCGTCTCGGCCCGTGGCAGATAGCGCGGCAGGGGCGAGACCTCATGGCTCATGGCCACATGGGCAAAGCCAACGGCTCTGGCGATCTCGGCTGCGGCCCGTTCATGAACCGGATTGAGGTCAGAATGCATGAAGGCGATGGCGACCGAGGTCAGCCCTGCGGCCACAGCCTCGCGGCACTGATGGGCGAGGGCGTCCAAGTCCAGCGGGGTCAGCACCTCACCGGTTGCCGTCAAACGCTCCACGGCCTCGATGGTCCGTTCGGCGAGAGGCTCAGGGCGAACAATATCGAGCGCAAAGAGGTCTGGGCGGGTTTGGTCGCCAATGATCAGACTATCGCCAAAGCCTTGGGTAGCGATGAGCAGGGTGCGGGCCCCCTTGCGTTCCAACAGGGCATTGGTCGCCACCGTCGTGCCCATCTTGATGGCCTTGACCCGCTCGGCGGGGAAGGCCTCGGTGGGGGAGAGGCCTAAAATGCGCCTCATGGCCTCGACGGCAGCGTCCTCGTAGGCGTCACTGGCGGACAGGAGCTTAAGGGTGCGCACAACCTTGCCGCCTTGCGCGCCGATCACGTCGGTGAAGGTACCGCCGCGATCAATCCAGAAGGTCCAGCGCGAAGGGGGCTCAGAGGTTGTCATAATGTCGCCATGTCACTAAGGTGATCCTCATCTCATGACCTTCTGGCACAACATCGTCAAACTTGCAGCCGGGCGCGTCAACGCTGCGGACTGTGATGACTGTCCGCAGACCCTGCCTGGACAGGACCCAGCCTTTTCGACAGCGGTCATAGCGCTCGGTGCGAAATTGGCCAAGGCGGATGGTCGGGCCGATCTGATGGAATTTGAAGCCTTTTCGGAGGTGTTCCAGCCGACCTCAGAAAATGTCCGTGATATCCAGCGGCTCTATGATCTGGCGCGTCAGACCACCCTTGGGTTTGAGGGCTATGCCAAACGTCTGGCCAAACGTTACCGGGCCTGCCCACAACTGCTTGAAGATGTGGTGGATGGTCTGTTTCACATTGCCAAGTCCGATGGTGCGGTCACCGATCATGAGATCGATTATCTGGAAGAGGTGTCTCGGCTTTTTGGTCTTAATGCCCTGACCTTCCGCCGCATCCGGGCCACCCATTTGGGGGCGGGGCCTAAGGATCCCTATGTGATCTTGGCGGTGGAAGCCGACGCGTCTGACGAGACGGTTCGGTCCGCTTGGCTAAGGGCTCTTTCCGAGGCCCACCCTGACCGCGCCCAGTCGCGAGGCCTGCCTGCGGAGTTTGTTGAACTGGCCCACCTAAAATCCGCCGCAATTAACGAAGCCTATGACACGGTGATGCGCGAACGTCGGGCGCTGGTTGAGGCCTAGGCTTGGCGGGAAGAGTTCCCTTCCTGTCCAAAACTTAACGGGCTCATGCCATTGACGCGGCGCATGTTAGGCCCAACATAGTCAGGGCAAGGATTGTTCCCCTTTCGGGACATAGGATAGGGTCATGACAGGGCAAGAAGGCCTTCGTTTTAACAGTGCCGGTCATTCGGTTTGGAAGAGCTTGGCTTGGCTGGGCAGTGCCATCGCCACGACCATCGCTGCCGGTCTGGCGGCCCTTTTGGCGTTGGTCTTTGCCGCGACGGTTCTGGTCATCGCCCTGATCACCAGCGTTCTGGTCGCGGTTGCGGGCCTAGCCCTGCGCGCCCGACGCACCGCCAAGCCAGATGTCGCCGACGATGGTGTTATCGAAGCCCACAAGGTCGGTGGCCATTCTTGGGTCGCCTATGGCTGGGACGAGCGGAAGTCCTAATCTCTTCCTAGTCTAATCTATTTTCAGGCTTGGCGGCTTGTGCCTTTCGCCTACCCTCGATAGGTCTATGAAGGTCATAGATCTTTCGGGAAGACCGCCATGTTTAGCCGCAGAACCCTCCTCACCGGTGCCGGTGCCGTCGCTGTAACGGCAGGCTTGCCCCAACTGGCTTTTGCGGCCGGGGGTAAGGGCGCAGAGCTCAACGCCCTGTTTGACGGGTTCGTTCAGGACTATATGCGCCGGTCGCCCGAGATGCTGACCGGCCTTGGCATGGACAAGGGCGACCAGGCGGCGGCCAAGGGCAAGCTTGCGGACCGATCGCTAGCGGCGAGGGCTCAAGACCGGGTCGATAATGGCGTGCGCCTTGCCAAGATGCGGGCCTTTGATCGCAAGGCCCTCAGCGGCATGGACGCGGTCAACTATGACACGGTGATCTTCGAGATGGAGGTGGCCGACGCGGCTAACCGTCTGAAGAGCTTTAGCGCCTCTGGAACGGGCGAGCCTTACGTTGTCAGCCAATTGTCGGGGTCCTATCAGGGCTTACCCGACTTCCTCGATAGCCAACATTCCATCGAGACCAAGGCCGATGCCGACGCCTATCTGTCTCGTCTAGAGGCCTTTGCGAGGGTGCTGGATCAGGAAAGCGAGGTTGTGCGCCGGGATGTGGGCGCGGGCCTCACGCCGCCTGATTTCGTGCTCGAGCGGACCTTGGTGCAGATGAACAGCCTGCGTTCGGCCTCGGCGGAAACGACGGTTCTGGTCCAGTCTCTGGTGCGCCGCGCTAAGGCCAAGGGGCTTTCCGGCGACTATGCGGCGGCAGCGACCAAGATCTATCAGGACAAGGTCCAGCCTGCGCTCAACCGTCAGGCCGACCTGATCGCCAGCCTCCAGCCCAAGGCCGTCCATGATGCGGGCATCTGGCGCGTGCCAGACGGTGAGGCCTATTATGCCGCGTCGCTGAAGTCCTCGACCACCACGACCCTGTCTCCTGACGAGATCCATCAGATGGGTCTGGACCAGGCCGCCGACCTGACCGCGCGGATCGATGTGATCCTCAAGGCTCAGGGCATGAGCAAGGGCACGGTCGGTGAGCGTATTCGCGGGCTCTATACCGATCCTCGGTTCCTCTATCCCAATACTGACAAGGATAAGGATCGGCTGCTCGGCGATCTGAACACGCAGGTCGAGGCTGTCCAAGCCCTGCTGCCGCAATATTTCGGTATCCTGCCCAAGGCCAAGGTCGAGATCCGCCGGGTTCCGAGCTATATCGAGGCGGGAGCGCCGGGAGGCTATTATAACTCGCCGTCGATGGATGGTTCCCGGCCCGGGGCCTATTATATCAACCTGAGAGACACGGCCGAGAACCCGACCTGGACCTTGCCGACCCTGACTCACCATGAGGCCATTCCGGGCCATCACTTCCAGATCTCCCTGCAGCAGGAAGCGCCCTTGCCTCTGATCCGGCAACTGAGCGGTTTTTCGGCCTATGTCGAGGGCTGGGCCCTCTATGCCGAACAGTTGGCTGACGAGATGGGTGTCTATGCCAAGGATCCGTTTGGCGAGATCGGCTATCTGCAGTCGGCTCTGTTCCGGGCCTGCCGCCTTGTGGTCGATACGGGCATGCACCACAAGCGCTGGAGCCGAGAAAAGGCCATCGACTGGATGGCGACCACGGACGGTGATGTCGTGTCCGGCGTAACGACCGAGATTGAGCGTTATTGTGTCTGGCCCGGTCAGGCCTGTAGCTACAAGGTCGGCCACACCCTCTGGGCCAAGCTGCGCTCAGACGCTAAGGCCGCGCTCGGGGACCGTTTCGATATCCGCCAGTTCCATGATGCCGGACTACAGGCCGGGGCCATGCCGTTGACTGTGCTCGAGCGGGTGATCAAGGACTATGTGGCGGGTCAGAAGGTCTAAGGCTGCTCCCGCCAGAACATCATTCTGTTTAAAGTGAAATCATATTATGTATTACTGAAATGAAAGGTGGCGCTCGGCCCTCAAGGGGAAGTCGCGACCGTTTATTTGCCTGTCGATTTTAAGGATACGGTATTTTGTCGGCTTCGACTTTAAGTGATCAGGATCTGCATGCGGTGTTCTCCGGAATGCCCGATGGTCTGGTCGTTTATGATCGAGACGGTAAGATCGTGATGTGGAATCGGGCTGCGGAAAACATCCTGCAAATTACGGCTGAGCAGTTTGAAGTGCGCGATCCGTCCCAGGTGCCTTGGGAGATCATCGACGAAGATGATCAAAGCGTCCCATTGGAAAATTTCCCAGCCCGGGTCTGTTTGCGGACCGGAGTCCCGCAGAACGGCGTCATCATAGGGGCGAGGCTATCCAGCAAAGATGTTCGCTGGCTGAAAATCAACGTCAAACCCATCTTTGTTGACGGCTATGATCGACCAGACAAGGTTGTTAGTACCTTCCTTGATGTTACGGTCGAGATAAATGGTCGAAGACAACTCGAAATTGCGCGCAGAAACCTCGAAGTTGCTGCCGAATTAGGTGGCTTTTACTGTTGGCAGTTGGACTACAACACCCAAACCTTCTGGACCAATGCCGAAGCGCGAAAAATGCTCGGTAACCCGACCGAATATCAGATGGTGGTCACACGGTTTTGGGAGATGTGCCATCCAGATGATCTAGGCGCAGTCCGCGGCGCTGTGGCCGATCATGGCAATAGCCCTGAGCCCTTGCGGATCGAGCACCGGATGATGCGCAGTGACGGCGTCATAGCGTGGGTACGAACCGTACTGATCTTCCAGCGCAGTGAAACGGGCAAGCTGGCCTCAGCCTTTGGCGTCGTGCATGATATTTCCGACCGTAAGGAGAACGAAGACCGGCTGACGGCGGCGAAGGACGCTGCCGATGCGGCCAATCGCGCTAAGTCGGACTTTATTGCCAATATCAGCCATGAGATCCGCACACCCATGAATGGCGTCATCGGCGTCGCCGGGGCCTTGGCCAAGACTGAAATGTCGCCGAAGCAGAATGAGATGGTTCAACTGATCGTTGGATCTGCCGCCAGCCTTCAGCGTCTCTTGTCCGACATTTTGGATCTGTCCAAGATCGAGGCAGGACATCTGGATATCCAAGGCACGCGCTTTGATTTCCAAGCAGAATTGATTGATGCGGCGCGGCTGTCGCAGGCCGCCGCCCATGAGAAGGGCTTGAACTTCGAAATTCAGCTCCGACCGGAAACGACGGGGCTTTTCGAAGGCGATCCTGGACGGATCAATCAGGTGGTCCGAAACCTCCTGTCCAATGCGGTCAAGTTTACTTCATCTGGTAAGGTGTCCCTGCGCGCAGCAATCGAACCGGTGCCGGCAGCCGATGATAAGGTTTGGGTGCGCATCGACGTCGAAGATTCAGGTATGGGATTTGGTCCTGAGGCCTCCGCCCAACTGTTCAAGCGTTTTTCTCAGGCCGACAATTCGATCACCCGGCGCTTTGGCGGAAGTGGACTTGGCCTCTATCTGAGCCGTCAGATTGTCGAGGCCATAGGCGGCACCATCGGGGCACGATCGACGCCGCGTCTTGGCAGTATTTTTACAGCTCGTATCCCGCTGCGCAAACTTCCGGACCGTTCGGAACTGGATCTTCTTGGTCCTGAGCCCTCGCTGAAGATCATGGAGAGTTTTGCCGATAATCCAGATGCAAGGCGTATCAGGATCCTGTTGGCGGAAGACCATCCAGTCAATCGCAAGGTCGTTCAGCTTATTCTGGCCCCGTTCCCGGTCGATCTCACCATAGCGGTCGATGGTCAGCAGGCCGTGGAGGCCTTCAAGGGGCGGATCTTTGATCTGGTCTTGATGGACGTGCAGATGCCGGTCATGGACGGTTTGACCGCCATTCGTCAGATAAGAGCCTTTGAGGCTGAGCGGGGGCGTATGCCAACGCCGGTCGCTGTGCTCAGCGCCAACGCTATGGAACAGCACCGAGACGAGGCCATAGAGGCGGGGGCTGATGCCCATATCTCCAAGCCGGTCACGCCCGATAGGCTCCTGTCGGCCATTGACGAATTGCTGAACGGCGCTGCCCCCGACCTATTTTAATAGCGGCAGTAATCTTGTTCTAAGATTTAAAAGAACATATTGCGAACATGGAACAAACCATGTACGAAAGAGTCAGCCATCCATTGCGCCAGCGGGGCACGAGGGGAAGGCGAGAATCGTGGGATAAGGATCTCATCAATGAACCAGGCGGCTTTGAAACTCGTGGCAAAACCAGACTCAGACAAGCAGCGCGCGCTCGAAGCGGCGTTGGCACAAATCGACCGGGCCTTCGGTAAGGGCTCTGTGATGAAGCTTGGGGACAAGGGCAAGATCGTTGAGATCGAGTCCGTTCCTACCGGCTCTTTGGGCCTCGATCTGGCACTGGGCATTGGCGGCTTGCCGCGTGGCCGGGTGGTCGAAATCTTCGGTCCGGAAAGCTCCGGTAAGACGACGCTGGCCTTGCATGTGGTCGCAGAAGTCCAAAAGATGGGTGGCACGGCGGCCTTTGTCGATGCAGAGCACGCCCTCGATCCCAGCTATGCCCACAAGCTTGGCGTCAATCTCGATGAGCTTTTGGTGTCGCAGCCCGATACGGGCGAGCAGGCGCTCGAAATCACCGACACCTTGGTGCGCTCTGGCGCGGTAGATGTCATCGTCATCGACTCTGTTGCGGCCCTGACCCCTCGGGCTGAAATTGAAGGTGAGATGGGCGATAGCCTGCCAGGCCTGCAAGCGCGCCTGATGAGCCAGGCCCTGCGCAAGCTGACGGCCTCGATCTCTAAGGCCAAGACCCTGGTC
>CANESI010000013.1 GCA_947441065.1 Caulobacteraceae bacterium | reverse complement strand
GGCCTCAAGGGTCGGACCGAAGATCGCTTCAAAGCCAGACCGCAGAGCCGCGTCGGCCTCGTCCATGGTCACGGGTAAGCCCAGATCGACCAGGCTGGTCACACCATGATCGCGGATCCCGCAGGGTACGATGCCGTCAAAATGGCTCAGATCCGGCTCGACATTCAAACTGATGCCGTGAAAAGAGACCCAGCGCCTTAGCTTCACGCCGATAGCGGCGATCTTATCTTCTCGCGTGGCAATGCTTGGAGCCTTGCGATCGACCCAGACGCCCACGCGGCCGGGCTTGATCTGTCCCTCGACATTGAAGCGTGACAGGGCGTTGATCACCCAAGCCTCTAACGCTGCCACGAAGGCGTGAACATCGCGCCCACGCTCGCGCAGGTCCAGCATCACATAGGCGACCCTCTGGCCGGGGCCATGATAGGTATATTGCCCACCGCGCGCGCTTTCGAACACAGGGAACCGGCCCGGAGCCAAGAGGTCGCCGCCTTTGGCTGAAATGCCTGCCGTATAGAGGGGCGGGTGTTCCAACAGCCAAACCATCTCGCTGGCCCGGCCTTCTGCAATCTCAGCGGCGCGCGCCTCCATCGCAGCCACGGCTGCCGGATAGTCGACAAGGCCGCTCGACACCGCCCACTGGGTTTGGGCCTGATCTGATCGCAAAAAGGTCGAAAAGGGCGAAACAGATGACGACAAAGACGCTGATCTCCTGAACTTTAACTTCCGGTCAAGTATGTCGTCGCAATGTGGAGCCTAGTGAGATGCTGCGATAGCTGATTCATCAGCTGATTCGCATCGAACGGTGTTTTTAGGGGTTTAGGCGTGAGTCAGGTCAATTCGGTCAATGTTGAGATCTCGGTGGTCCTTGGCCGCTCGATCTTGCCCATGCAGCAGCTCCTGCGCATGGGACGTGGCGCTGTCATTCCCTTGGACGCCAAGGCCACGGACGAGGTTTGGATCTTGGCCAACAACCACCCGGTCGCCCGAGGCGAAATTCAAATCAGCGATGATAAGATCGCCATCAGCGTCACGCGCGCCGCCGACCTTTATGACTATATGGCGGGTGGGGCAGGCTAAGGCCGCCTCTATCGCATTTTACGCACAGTCTTTTTGCCTTTAACGCAATCAGCCCTTCACAGATGCGTCGGGGTTTGGTAACCCCCGCCGCTCACTGCTATGCGGTCGTGGCGGAATTGGTAGACGCGCAGCGTTGAGGTCGCTGTGGGGCAACCCGTGGAAGTTCGAGTCTTCTCGACCGCACCAGTGAGTTTAGGATAGGCCCCCGGCGTCTTCGGTCCTCGGGGGTCCTTCCCACAGTCCGTCAGCCGGGGATCATGGGTCCTCAAAGGAGGGTCCGATGACCCGAAATGCGGGCGATCTGACGGCCCTTAGTCAAGGGCACAATCGGGCTGAGGATCTCGAAGATCTGGCCTTGGGCGACGACTATGCCCTAAACCCAGCCTATATCGACATGGTGGTTGAAGCGGCCGATCGCGGGGACGCGGTAAGGCTGCGCGAACTGATCGATGCCCTGCGTCCTGCCGACGTTGCCGACCTGATGGGCTTCTTGTCCGCCGAATATCGCTATGAGCTCTTGGCCTTCATTGCGCCCGAGGCCTTGGCCGAGATCCTCTCTGAGCTCGACTATCATATCCGTGAGGATGTGCTGGAGAAGGTTGCCCCGGCCGCCCTGGTGCGCGCCTTGGAGGAACTGGACTCCGACGACGCCGCCGACCTCGTAGAAGACCTCGAAGACGATAAGCGCGACGAAGTGCTCGCGGCCATGTCCGAGGCCGACCGAACCAGTATCCAGACCTCGCTGGCCTATGGGGAGGAGAGCGCTGGGCGACTGATGCAGCGCGAGGTCATGGCCGCGCCGCAGTTCTGGACCGTCGGCCAAACCATTGACCATATTCGCAGATCTGCCGATGATTTGCCGGATCTGTTCTTTGACATCTATGTCGTGGACCCGTCCTACGCGCCTCTGGGCGCGGTGCCGGTGAGTGTTCTGCTCAAATCCAACCGCGATACGCCGCTGGAACTGATCATGGAGCCGGTGACCGAAATCACCGTCGAGATGGACCAGGAAGAGGTGGCCTATATTTTCGACAAGTACCACCTGATCTCGGCCCCCGTGACCGATCCGGGCGGGCGCCTTGTCGGTCAGATCACCGTCGATGACATTGTTGGCGTTATTCAGGAAGAGAGCCAGGAAGACCTTCTGGCCCTTGCCGGTGTGACCGAGACGGGCCGTGACGCGACGGTTCTGGATGTCACCAAATCGCGGTTCTGGTGGCTCTTGATCAATCTGGGGACGGCGGTTCTCGCCTCCAGCGTCATTTCCGCATTTAGCGGCGCCATTTCGCAACTGGTGGCCTTGGCCGTCCTGATGCCCATTGTCGCCTCGATGGGGGGCAATGCCGGAACCCAGACCCTGACGGTGGCTGTGCGTGCGCTCGCGACCAGGGAACTGTCGTCGGTCAATATGTTGCGGACCATTTGGCGCGAAATTGCCGTGGGTTTGCTCAATGGGGGAGCCTTTGCCCTGTGCGTTGGAGCGGTCGTGACCTTCTGGTTCCATGATCCGCTCTTGGGTCTGGTCATCGGGATGGCCATGGTTATCAATCTTCTCGCCGCGTCCTTGGCGGGGATTCTGGTGCCCCTGACCCTCGAGCGCCTAGGCTATGACCCTGCGGTGTCATCCACCGTCTTTGTGACGACGGTCACCGATGTGGTCGGATTTTTCAGCTTCTTAGGGCTCGCCGTTCTCATCCTGCTTTAGTCGGCATGGCACTTGCTGCTTCTTGAGTGGCCCAGCAGGGCCTGTTTCATATTGGGTCATCGGTTTCTATGGTTTCGTCCTACCAGATCTCCAGCGAGACTATCGCGCAGATCAAGCTGCTGGAGGGGTTTAAAGCCCGCGCCGCGCCGCTGGGGGATGGGCGCTGGGCCGTGGGCTATGGCCATGTTGCCTCGACCAAAAGAACCTCAATAGTCACCCGCGCCCAAGCGGACCTACTGTTGCGCTTCGATTTGAATGTCATTTCAGAAGCCCTTTCAGGTCTCGTCTATACACCGTTGAATTCAAACCAGATTGATGCCTTGGGGAGCTTTGTCTACAATATCGGATTGGACGCCTTTAAGGGCTCGGCGGTCCTGCGTCTGATCAATGCCGGTGCCCTGCTCGAAGCTGCAACCGCGATGGAGCAGTGGTGTCACGCCACGGTTGCCGGACAGTCGCAAGAGGTCGATGGCCTGATCCGCCGCCGGGCGATGGAGAAGGCGCTTTTCCTCAAGCCAGAAGGCGGTTGGGTCCCGGTGCCAAGCCGTCTGGTCGTGCCCTATGCGGACGCACCGTGCCTGTCCCATGACAGCACAGGTGATCAGGTCGTGATCGAAGCCGAGGAGATTGCCGAGGTCGCGCCGACCGTCGCGGAGGCCGAGGAGCCCGCGCAGATGCAATTGGTTGCCGAGCTGACGCCTGAGCCTCAATCAGAGGCCCTGTCCGACGCGATCTCGCCGTCAGAGCCCGCACTCGATGAAACGATCCTCTTTCCAGCGACGCCCTCGGTGGCTCGCCGCGCCGCTCCGTCCAAATCTGCCTCGAGGTCCAAGCGCAAGGGCGCGGTGCCCAAACTCGACTACGGGCACTTGGCCATTTTGGGTCTGATTGCCCTGGGCGCTCTGGCGGCTATCGGTTTTGCGGTCAGCTTGGCTACGGATACCGATGTGGCCGTGCGGCAAAACCCACAAACACTGGCAAGGGCTTGGGCGATTGGCATTACCGGCCTCTTGGCCCTTTCGGTGGCTTCAGCCCTGTTGTTCCGGATGCTAAATCCAAAGGTCTGAGCGGGCAGGGCGGTGGCCTTCTGCGCAAGGCCTATGCTAGAAATCGGTCATGACCCAAACCTCTGCACCCTCGATGGATTTTGGCCTTGGCGAGACCGCCGACGCTATCCGTGACGTCACCGCGCGCTTCGCCGCCGAGAAGATCGCGCCTCTGGCCGCCGAGATCGACGCCAGCAACAGTTTCCCGCGTGAGCTTTGGCCCCAGATGGGCGAGCTTGGCCTGCATGGCATCACCGTGTCCGAGGAGGATGGCGGTCTGGGCCTTGGCTATCTGGACCATGTCGTGGCGATGGAAGAGATCAGCCGTGCCTCGGCCTCGGTCGGGCTGAGCTACGGTGCCCACTCCAATCTCTGCGTCAATCAGATCCGCCGCTGGGGCACCCCGGCGCAAAAGGCCCGCTATCTGCCCAAGCTGATCAGCGGTGCCCATGTCGGGGCTCTGGCCATGTCGGAGGCCGGTTCAGGCTCTGACGTGATCTCCATGCGCCTGAGGGCCGACAAGAGGGGTGACCGCTATGTCCTCAATGGGACCAAGTTCTGGATCACCAACGGCCCCCACGCCGACACGCTGGTGGTCTATGCTAAGACCGACCCTGACGCCGCCAGCCGAGGCGTCACCGCCTTCCTGATCGAGCGCGGCTTCAAGGGCTTTTCCACCTCGCCCAAGCTCAACAAGATGGGGATGCGCGGGTCCGACACCTGCGAACTGGTGTTCGAGGACTGCGAGGTGCCCGAAGAGAACGTCATGGGGCCCGTGGGCGGCGGTGCAGGGGTCCTGATGAGCGGCCTAGACTATGAGCGCGCCGTACTGGCCGCCGGGCCTCTGGGCATCATGCAGGCCTGTCTGGACGTGGTCCTGCCCTATGTGCGCGACCGCCAGCAGTTCGGCAAACCCATCGGCAGTTTCCAACTGATGCAGGGCAAGATCGCCGACATGTATGTCGCGCTCAATTCCGCCCGGGCCTATGTCTATGCCGTCGCCAAGGCCTGCGACGCGGGCCAGACCACCCGCTTTGACGCGGCAGGCGCGATCCTGTTCGCCTCCGAAAACGCCGTCAAAACCGCGTTAGAAGCCATCCAGGCCCTAGGCGGCGCAGGCTATACCAAAGACTTCCCGGTAGAGCGCTTGCTGCGCGACGCCAAGCTCTATGACATTGGCGCAGGCACCAACGAGATCCGCCGGTTTTTGATCGGGCGGGAGTTGATGGGGGCTTAGTTCCCCAAATGAAAAACGCTGCGGAGGGCTTCCTCCACAGCGTTCAACAATGTCAGCAAAGTCGCTGACCTTCAGCAAGGGGTCAGCCGAGACTGTTTCCGTCGCCGAAGTTCTCCAGAGACTTCGTGATTCGACATTGAGACACTGGATCACCTCCTTTCGCTGTTAATCAGGGACTCACAGTCTGTCCCGTCTGCGCGAAAAGGCAAGGGGTGAAGCGTCCCAAGGCCCAGAATCAAAAACGCCCGGCGGTGAGGCCGGGCGCATGATCGTTTAAGAGGCAAGGATGCTACTTGATCTTGCCTTCTTTGAACTCGACATGCTTACGCACGACGGGGTCATATTTGTTCATCACCAGCTTTTCAGTCTTGGTGCGTGCGTTCTTCTTCGTCACGTAGAAGAAGCCGGTATCCGCAGTGGAGTTCATGCGGATCTTGATTGAAGCCGGTTTAGCCATGGTCGAATCCTTCGGGGGTTCGCCGCACACGCTGCGAACCGGGAAATTCAAGAGGGGCGGACAATACCCTTCGAACAGCCAATGTCAACGCCATGAAGCAGATTAACGCAGTCCTGTGCGTTTTGCGCCGCCATTGCGATAGGTGAACAGAAAGGCGGGCTCGTTCGCCGTGGGGGTCTGAACGTGGCGCACGACCGCTTCGGTAATATCGAACATGGGCAGTTTCAGCGCCTCGGCCAGCGGGCGATAGGCCAGATCGGCCAGTTCGGGCGTGGCCTCCATCTTGCCTTCGGTCAGGGCCGCGTCGGCCTGAAAGAAGCGGGCGTGAAAGCGGATCGGACTTTCGGTCGGGGTAATGGCCCGCGCAATCAGGGTCAGGTGCGAAAAGTCCGCCCCAGCGCCCGACGCCAGCGGCAAGATCAGCCCAGTCTCTTCCTCGGTCTCGCGCAGGGCCGCTGCGGCCAGGGCGTGGGCGAGGCGCCGGGATGCGGCGGTTAGGCGGATACAGGCCTCTGACAGGGGCACAGCGGGGCGCACCATACGGTCGGCCTCGTCCAGCTTGCCGCCCGGAAAGACGAACACATCCGGCGCAAAGGCAGACTTGCGCGGTCTGCGTCCCATCAGCACCTCTGGCCCGTCCGATCCCTGCCGGATCAGCACCAGACTGGCGGCATGACGCGGCGTGGCGGGCTTGGCCTTCACCTGGGCAGGCCCGCTCATAGATAGCTCAACTGACGCGAGCCGCGCAGGAACCGCACGAAGGGGGCAGGGCGGTGAGGGTCCTCAAGACGCAAGGCCAACTCATGCATGACGAACCGCGTGATGTTGGGTAGGTCCAGCGCCAAGGCCTCGTCCAGATCGACCCAAGCGATCTCGTCCAACTCGCCGCAGTCGGGCGCGCGTTCTAGGCTGATCAGATGTTCGGCCTCGGCCATGAAAAAGCGGGCATCAAAACGTTTGGGCCGGTAGGGCGGGGTGATGGCGCGGGCGATGAAGTCCAGGGCCCCCAGATTGGCCTCGGCCCCCAGCGCCATGAAATCGCGCCAAGGACCGGCGCCGGGCCGCACGGGCGCAGGCTTGGCCAGCAGAAGCCCGACCTCTTCAAAGGTCTCGCGCACAGCCGCAAGCGCCAAGGCGCGGGCGCGGGCAGGCGGGGCGGTCTGTTCCACCCTTGCGGCGACCTCTGGGCGAAGATCGTCGCAATAGGGGGCGCGAAAGTCGCTGCGGTCGATGCGCCCGCCGGGGAACACCCATTTGCCGGGCATGAAGTTGTGGCCCTTGTTGCGCCGCCCCATCAAGAGGCGCGGCTTTTCGGCGTCGCGCCGCACGATGATCAGGGTGGCCGCATCCTTGGGCCGCACGACCTTTTGGTCTTCGGTGCGCATGGCCCCGTCAGAGCGCGGGTCGTAATTGGGGTCGAGTTTCGGTTCGGTCATGACCCTAGTTTAGGACGACTTTAGCGAAGGGAAAGTCTGACCTAAGGGAAACCTTGCCAGCCCTTGACCCTGCAACCGCAAGGCTCCATCGTCCGTCATCAGATTTTCAGGGGAAAGATCATGCGAATCCTTACCGCAGCCGCCGTTGCCGCGCTCAGCCTCACCGCCAATTCGGCCCTCGCCGCAGGGTCAGCGACCTCATCGGACGCCATCTTCGCCGCCGCCCGCGCGGTCCAGCCCAAGGTCGTGGCTTGGCGCCGCGACATTCACGAACATCCAGAGCTGGGCAATCGCGAGTTCCGCACCTCTGCCCTCGTCGCTGCCGAACTGACCCGCTTGGGCTTTGAGGTCCGCACCAAGGTCGCCACCACCGGCATCGTTGCCGTGCTCAAGGGCGGTAAGCCCGGCGGCGTCGTGGCCCTGCGCGCCGATATGGACGCCTTGCCTGTTGTTGAGAAGACCGGTCTGCCCTTTGCCTCCAAGGTCACGGCTGATTATGATGGCCAGACGGTCGGCGTGATGCATGCCTGCGGTCACGACACCCATGTCGCCATGCTGCTCGGTGCCGCCACGGTCCTGTCCAACATGCGCGCCAACATCCCCGGCACTGTGGTCCTGATCTTCCAGCCCGCCGAAGAGGGCCTGCCGCTGGGCGAGGTTGGCGGCGCCAAGCAGATGGTCATCGAAGGGGCGCTGGAAAATCCTGCCCCATCGGCCATATTCGGCATCCATATTGGCCCCGGCGACTTGGGTAAGCTGAACTATCGGGCCGGGGGCTTTTATGCCGCCTCTGACCGCTTTGACATCGCCCTCAAGGGCCGCCAGACCCACGGCGCGCGCCCATGGGACGGCATTGATGTGGTCTCGCTCGGCGCCTCGATCGTCACAGCCTTCAACCAGATCGCCGCCCGCCAGATCAATGTCACCTCGTCGCCGACCGTTCTGACCGTCGCCACCATCCACGGCGGCGTGCGCAACAACATCATCCCCGAAGAGCTGAAGATGTCGGGCACCATGCGCACCTTCACCGACGAGCGCCGCACCGACGTCATTGCCCGCATGGAAAGAACCGTCCAGAACCTGGCCGAGAGCTATGGTGCCACCGCCACCTTGACCATGAACAGCCCGTCATATCCCGTGACCTATAATGACCCGGATCTGGCCAAGGCCATGTTGCCGACCCTGACCAAGGCTGCAGGCGGGGCCAAGAACGTCGAATCCGAAGGCGACCTGGTCACCGGCTCAGAGGACTTCTCCTTCTATGCCCGCAAGATCCCCGGCGTCTTCTATCAGCTCGGTGGCCGCAAACCCTCCATCGACGCGAAATCCGCCCCGGCCAACCACTCGCCCTATTTCGACATAGACGAAAGCGTCCTCGAAGTTGGCGTCCGCACCCATGTGCTGCTAGCCCTGGACTATCTGGCCAGCCGCAAGGGGAAGTAGGGGTCTTGTTAAAGCCCTTTCCCCCCTTGAGGGGGAGAGGGTTGGGAGTGGGGGGTGCTCATCCACTGCCCCCTCAGCCATGGCCCCTGCAAAGTCAAGGTTTCAGCGCGTCACTTCCCGCCTGCGTGAAAGGGTCTGGATCCCCGCCTTCGCGGGGAAGACGGGTAAATGCTGCCCCACCACCGCGTCATTGCGAGGCGCGACGCGCCGAAGCAACCTAGGGGACTGGGCTGGATTGTTGGGTGGAAGGGCTGCGCGTTCGAAGGAGCCCGGTCCCCTGTGTTGCTTCGCTACGCTCGCAATGACGCGGCGGAGGGGCCTATCGCCGCTTCTTCCCCCCGGCCTTGATGTTCTTGGGCCTGCCTTTCGGGCCCTGTCTGTGGCGGATGCCGAGGCGGGGGCGGGGGGCACCGGGGAGGGCGGGTTCGGGGTCGCTCAGGACTTCGAACAGCAGGCCGCCGGTGATGGGGGTGGCTTCCAAGAGCTTGACCCGCACCCGCGCGCCCAGACGCCAGCGCTTGCCGCTGCGCTCGCCGATCAGGCAGTGGGCCTTGTCATCATGGACGAAATATTCATCCCCCAGAGACGAGACGGGGGCCAGACCGTCGGCCCCGATCTCGCCCAGGCGCACAAACAGGCCAAAGCGGGTGACGCCGGTGATGCGGCCGTCAAATTCGGCCCCCACCCGGTCGGAGAGGAAGGCGGCGACATAGCGGTCGGTCGCCTCGCGCTCGGCGGCCATGGCGCGGCGCTCTGAGGCGGTGATGCTCTCAGCCGTTTCGCGCAGGCGGGCGATCTCCTCGTCCGTCAGCCCGTCCGTGCCAAGGCCTAAGGCCCGGATCAGGGCGCGGTGGACCACCAGATCGGCATAGCGCCGGATGGGCGAGGTGAAGTGGGCATAGCGGGCGAGGTTGAGGCCGAAATGGCCGATATTGTCGGGCGAATAGACGGCCTGCATCTGACTGCGCAGCACCACCTCATTGACGATCTCGGCATGGGGGCCTTCCTTGGTCTGGATCAGGAGGCGGTTGAGCCGGTCGGTGCGCGGGGCCTCGCCCTTGGACCAGTTGATGCCGATGGTGGCCAGAAAGTCAGCGAGAGACTGGACCTTTTCCTGACTGGGCGTGTCATGGATGCGATAGATCAGGGCGGGGCGTTTTTGGCCCTTGGTCGGGGCCTCTAGCGTCTCGGCGGCGCAGACATTGGCCTGGATCATGAACTCTTCGATCAGGCGGTGGGCGGTCAGGCGCTCGCGCGGGCGGATGGACAGGACCTCGCCTTCGGGGCTGATCTCGATCTTGCGCTCGGAGCTTTCAATATCCAGCGGCGAGCGGCGGTCCCTGGCCTGTCCGACACAGGCATAGGCGGCCCACAGGGGCCTCAGGACCGGCTCCAGCAGCGGGCCGGTCACATCGCTGACCTCGCCGTCAATGGCCGACTGGGCGTGCTCATAGGCCAGCTTGGCGGCAGAGCGCATCAGGCCGCGCACGAACCTGTGGCCGATCTTGTCGCCAGAGCGGTTGAAGACCATGCGCACGGCCAGACAGGCGCGGTTCTCGCCCTCGCGCAGGCTGCACAGGCCATTGGACAGGCGCTCGGGCAGCATCGGCTCGACCCGGTCGGGGAAATAGACACTGTTGCCCTTGTCGCGGGCCTCGCGGTCGAGCGGCGTGCCGGGGCGCACATAGGCGGCAACATCGGCAATGGCCACCCAGACGATCCAGCCGCCCGGATTGGCCGGGTCCTCGTCCGGTTCAGCATAGACCGCATCATCATGGTCGCGCGCATCGATGGGATCGATGGTGACCAGCGGCACATGGCGCAGGTCCGTGCGGCCCTCTAGGGTTGGGCCGACGGCGGCTTCGGCCTCGTCCTCGGCATCCTGTGAAAAGCCGGTGGGCAGGCCGTGGGTATGGATGGCGATGAGGGAGGCGGCTCTGGGCTGATCTTCGCGCCCGACAACCTCTAGGACCCGCCCGCGCTTGGGGCCGAACCGGCCCGCCGCCTCGCCGACCTCGGCCACGACCAGATCGCCGTCCTTGAGGGCCTCGGCCTCTGGCCCGAATAGGACCAGACTTTCCTTAGAGCGGCGGTCCACCGGCTCGACGCGAATCTCTTGGCGCGGGCCGCGCAGGGACTTGCGCACGACGCCGAGGATCTTGTGAGCGCTTTGGCCGAGTTTCTTGATCAGCTTGGCTTCGAACTCGCCGCTTTCCAGCCGCTCAAAGCGCACCAGAACCCGCTCGCCCAGACGCGGTGCGCCCGCAACCTTTTCAGCCGGATCGGGGGCGAGGCGCACGATGGGCGCATCTTCGCCGGCCTTGACCAGACGCACGAACAGGTCGCCGTCGGTGTCTACCTCAATCACATCGGCCACGCCGACAGGGGGCAGAGCGCCGGCCTCGGCAAAGCCGCCGCGTCCGCGCTTGCCCAATAGGCCCTCGGCTTCCATGTCCTTGAGCATCATCCGCAGGGCCCGGCGGTCAGCGCCCTTCAGGCCAAAGGCCTTGGCCATGTCGGCCTTTTCCGCCTCTCCGGCCTCGCGCAGGAACTTCAGCAGGGTCTCCTTGTCGGGTAGACCTTGCGGTGGCTTGGGGCGAGCAGAAGGGTGGCGGGCGATACGTGGCTTTTTCATGCCATCAGGATATAGGGATGCGCGCCTCTAGGCGACCTGATTTGCGCTAAGGCCTCTATTCGCGGCGCAAGGCCTCGATGGGATCGAGCCGCGAGGCCTGCCAAGAGGGATAGGCCCCGAACACCAGACCCACCGCCATGGAAAAGCCCAAGGATAGGGGCGCTGCCCAAGACGGGATCGCCATGGGCCATGATCCGAGCTGCGCAATCAGCAAGGCGCCGCCAATACCGATGAGCAATCCGAGGATGCCGCCCGCGAGCGATAGGGCCACGGACTCGAGCGCAAACTGGATCAGAATGTCCGACCGCTTGGCCCCAACCGCCATACGCAGGCCGATCTCACGCGTGCGCTCGGTCACGGCGACCAGCATGATGTTCATGATCCCGACGCCCCCGACCACCAGCGATACGGCTGCGACGGCGGCCAAAAGGATGGTGAAGGTGGCGGTGGCGGCCTGAGAAGCTTGAAGGATCGAGGCCATATTTTGGGCTTGAAAATCATCGTCCTCGCCCTCGCGAATGCGGTGACGTTCGCGCAGCAAGGTCGTGGCGTCTTCTTGCACGCGGCTGAGGTCATCCTCGCTGGCAGCCTTGATATAGATGGTCTGGACCGTATCGCCCTTGACGCGGCGGCCCACAACGCGAGAGCGGACGGCGGGTAGGGGACCTAAAACAATATCATCCTGATCCTGTCCAAAGCCGCTCTGGCCCTTAGAGGTCAGGACCCCGACCACCTGAAAGGGCGAGGAGCCAACGCGGATGCGCTTACCCACGGGATCTGCGTCTCCGAACAGTTCGCGTGCGACCGTGGTGCCGATCACGGCGACGGTGCGGCCTTGGCGAGCCTCACGCTCGTCGAACATGCGGCCCTGTCCGATGGTCAAGTCTCTGGCGACCAGATAGTCGGGCGTGACCCCTTCGATGCGGCTGTTCCAGTTGGTGCCTTCAGATGCCAATTGCGCCTGTCCGCGAACGGTTGGTGCGACAGCGGCGACCCCTTCAACCTGTTTGGCGATGGCCTCGGCATCGGCTCCGGTAATGGAAATGTCCGACCCTGCGGCTTGGGCGGCAAAGCCGGATCGCGAGGCAGCCGGAGAGACGATGATCAGGTTCGAGCCGAGGCCCGAAATGGCGCTCATCACCCGCTGCTGCGCGCCCAGACCAATCGAGGTCATCATGACGACGGCGGCGACGCCGATGACGACGCCGAGCGAGGTGAGGGCGCTGCGCATCGGGTGGGCCGCGATGGCGCTGGCGGCAAAGCGGATCAGGTCCTTGGACTTCATGACTTGGCCCCTTCGTCGCTGACGATCAGGCCGTCGCGAAAGCCGACGCGGCGGCGGGCCCGCGCGGCGACATTGGCATCATGGGTGACCAAGATGACGGTCAGCCCGTCGCTATTGAGCTGTTCGAACAGGGCCATGACGTCCTTGCCCGTTGAACTGTCGAGCGCGCCCGTGGGCTCGTCGGCCAGCAACAGGTCGGGATGGTTGGCGAGGGAGCGGGCAATGGCGACGCGCTGTTGCTGACCGCCGGACATCTGGGTTGGGCGATGGTGACGGCGGTCGGCCAGCCCGACCTTGGCCAGCATCTCTGCGGCCCGCTCGCGACGCTCCTTCACCTCGATACCCGCATAGACCATCGGCAATTCGACATTTTGCAAAGCGCTGTAGCGGGGCAGAAGTTGGAACGACTGAAAGACAAAGCCGATCCGCTGATTGCGAAAATGGGCTAGGCCGTCATCATCCAGATGGCTGACATCCTCGTCCTCGAACAGATATTGACCGCTGGTGGGCCGGTCGAGCCCGCCAAGGATGTTCATCAGGGTCGACTTGCCCGAGCCTGAAGGCCCGGTAATGGCCAGATAGGACCCGCGCGGAAAGCTGAGCGACACCCCAGCCAGAGCCGCGACCGTCTCATCCCCCATCTGATAGGTCTTTTTGAGATCCCGAACCTCTATCATGACCGAGCGCCTAGGTGCGAGGACGTGCGGTGGACCCGCCGCCGAAGGGCGATCTCATGGTCGGCAAGGGTTTGGGGCCACCGCCAATGATCACCTGATCGCCGGGCTTGATATCGCCTTCAATCTCGCTGAACGAGCCGTCCGAAGCCCCGACGCGTACGGACACGGGCCAAGGCTTCTTGTCCTTGAGGATCCAGACCACACCGGGGGTCTTTCCGGCTTGAGGGCCACCGCGACCACCGAACTGGCCTTGCATCGCGGTCAGGCGCGCACGTTGCTCAGGCTTGAGCAGGGGTGTGAGCTTGGCGAAGGCCTCATCGCGGGCCGCGCGGCGAGCCTTGGGGTCTTGGCCCGCCGTCATCATCTTGGCGCGCATCTCTTCGAAGATCGGCTTGGCCTTGGCTTGCTGATCACGGGTCAGGTCCAATTGTTCAAGCAGTCGCCCGCCGCCGTTTCGCGCGCCTGCGTTGCCCGCCGCTTGAGGCCGACCGCCACCACCACCACCGCCTCCGGGAGGACCGCTAACAACCGTCGGACTCTGCATATCGGCGGGTTTAAAGCGCAGGGCCGCAGCGGGCACCTTTAAGACGTTTGGACGTTCGTCAATCACCACATCGGCATTGGCGGTCATGCCGGGCAGTAGGCGTCCACCCTTATTCTCAGCCTCGGCAATCACAGCATAGGCCACGACATTTTGCTGGGTCTCTGGCTGTTTGCGCACCTGAGTGACTGCGCCTTGGAAGGTTTCATCGGGATAGGCGTCGACCGTAAACTTCACCGTCTGGCCCTCGCGGATCTGTCCGATGTCAGCCTCATCGACCATGATCTTGACCTGCAGCTTGGAGAGGTCCTGCGCGATTTGGAACAGCACGGGGGCCTGGAAGCTGGCCGCGACGGTCTGGCCGGGATCGATCTTACGGTCGACGACCACGCCGTCGATGGGCGAGAGGATCTGTGTGCGGCCAAGATCATAGCGGCTGGCCTCAAGACCGGCCTTGGACTGCGCCACACGCGCGCTCTGGGCGGCGATCTGAGCGCGGGCGAGGGCGACGCCAGCCTCTGAGCGTTTCACCGCGGCTGTCGCTTGATCGAGCGCCTGTCCTGAGGCAAAGCCCTGATCAGCCAGAGATTTGACGCGGCGATAGGCGGCTTGATCGACCTCGTTCTGGGCCTTGGCCTGTTCGAGGGCGGCGCGTTGTTGGGCCAGAGCGGCGGTCACAGCCCCAAGGTCAGCCGTGCCTTGATTGACCCGGCTGGCATAGGTCTTGGCATCAATGACGGCCAAGACATCGCCCTTGGAGACCGGACTATTGAAGTCGACCAGAACCTGCGACACCAGACCCGACAGCTGCGAGCCGACCTGGACGGTGACAAGGGCTTGGACGTTGCCCGAGGCGGACACGGTCTTGGTCACGTCGCCGCGCTCGATGGCTGCGAACCGGTAAGGGTCAACCTTTGGCTTGGGCTTGAGCAACTGACAGCCGCCCATCAGCAGCAGAAGACTGCCGACAACCGCGAGACCGATGAGGATCGGGCGGGGAAGTTTCAGCAGGCGCTGGGCGATCGGGTTCAAGGCCATGAGCAATCCAAACAGGAACGAAAGTGGGTGCGAACCCTAAGGTTCGTCTTGGTCTAACGTCCTGCCAGCATCAATCCGGCGGCCGTATCGTTATTAAACCGCAAAATCACCGACAAAGGGGTTGGTCTTGCGTTCCGCCCCGAAGGTCGACATGGGTCCGTGGCCGGGCACAAACTGGACGTCGTTTCCGAGGGGCCAGAGCTTGGTCGTGATCGACTCGATCAGTTGGTTGTAATTGCCCTTCGGGAAATCAGACCGCCCAATCGAGCCCTTGAACAAGACGTCACCGACCTGAGCAAAGCGCGACTCCCGGTGGAAGAACACCACATGGCCGGGGGTGTGGCCGGGGCAGTGCAGAACCTCGAACTGGGTCTCGCCAAGCGTAACCACATCGCCGTCGTGCAGCCAACGGTCAGGCGTAAAGCTCTGGGCGCCGACAAGGCCGTATTTGGCGCCGCTTTCGGGAATGTCATCGATCCAGAACTGGTCGTCAGGGTGAGGACCTTCGATGGGCACGCCTGTCGCGGCCTGCAGCGCCGCCGCGGCTCCGGCATGGTCAAGATGCCCATGGGTGATCCAGATCTTTTCGAGGGTTAGGCCTTGGTCGGCTATGGCCTTAAGCAGGCGGGGCATCTCGCCGCCCGGATCGATAATCGCCGCCTTCTTGGTCTTGTTGCACCAGACGATGGTGCAGTTCTGCTGCAGCGGTGTGACCGGCGCGATGACCGCACCGATGGCAGGGGGGGCAGCAGGGGTTGCGTTGTCCAAGATGGTCGCTCCTCGTCTCGTTACGATCCCATGATCGGACTTTCTGGTCCGTAACAAAAGGGGGTAGGGCCGAAAAACCAAAAGGGCCCGCCATCTTTCGATAGCGAGCCCCATGGATCGTTGGTTTGATCGTCGACTATTGGGCGTCTGGACCCACGTCGAGAACATCGAGCCCCTTGGCTAAGCGCGAGTTCTTGTAGCCATAGAAAATATAGATGGTGGCCCCAACTGCGGCATAGCTGAGCAGCAGGATCGCTGGGATTGGATCGCCGGAGCTTGCCTTGATGACAATGTCTATCACCAAAGGTGTCACCATCACGAGGCAGAAGAAGATGCCGAGAACCGGAACCAAGCCAATCCAAGCGCCTTTGATCCAGATGCCGCCGCCCGGAACGCGGAAGGGGCGCTCCAGATCCGGTCTTGTGCTGCGCAGATACATGACGCTGAGGCAGACAATACCAAAGGCAGTGGCGGTGCCGAGGCTGACCAGATCGCCCAAGATGCTGATGGGCAGGATGGCCGCAGCCGTTGCGATAGCGCCGCCGAGAAGCAGGGTGCCAATCCAAGGCGTGCGGTACTTGGTGTGCAAGGTGGCGAACACCTTGGGCAGCAAGCCGTCCCGGGCCATGGCGAAGAAGACGCGTGTTTGACCGTAGGTGAGGATCAGCATCACCGATGACAGACCAGCAATGGCCCCGATCTTGATCAGCTTTGCGAACCAAGGAAGGTTCATGGCGTCAACGGCCACGGCGATGGGCTCAGGCACACCAAGCTTGGAATAGGGCACCACGCCGGTCAGGACCGCAGCCACGGCCATATAGATGAGGGTGCAGATGACCAGCGAGCCCAAGATACCAACCGGCACGTCCTTTTGTGGGTTGATGGCTTCTGCCGCTGCGGTCGAAACGGCTTCGAAGCCGACATAGGCGAAGAAGATCACTGATGCGGCGCGGAAGACGCCGCTGACCCCGTATCCGCCAAAGTTGCCGTTATTTTCTGGGATGAACGGATGCCAGTTGTCGGTGTTGATGTAGAAAATACCAAAGCCAATGAAGAGCAGCAGAATGCCGACCTTCACAATGACGATGACATTGTTGACATTGGCTGATTCCGAGACGCCAAGCACCAGCAGGCCGGTGACGACCAAGATACCGAAAGCGCCCACAAGGTTGAAGTTACCGGTGGTGACGAAGCTCAAGGCCCCGTCTGGACCTGCAACCGACTGAATGAACGAACTGGCATATTGCGGTGGGATAATGATCCCCAGATCCTTGAGAAGACTTGTCGCATAACCGGTCCAGCCTGCCGCCACGGTCGCTGCGGCGACGCCATATTCCAACACCAGCAGCCAGCCCATGGTCCAGGCGAAGACTTCGCCCAAGGTGGTGTAGGCGTAGGTATAGGCCGATCCCGCGACGGGCATGGTTGAGGCCAACTCGGCATAGCACAGGCCCGCAAAGGCGCAGGCGAGGCCGGCGATGACGAAGGACAGCAAGACGGCTGGTCCGGCAAAATTGGCCGCCGCATTTCCGGTCATCACATAGATGCCGGCGCCAATGATGGCACCGATACCAAGGAAGACGAGATTGACCGATCCAAGTGTGCGTTTAAGCGCGTTGCCTTGGGCCTCGCGCTGAATCTGATCAATGGATTTCTTGATCAGCAGTCTGTGTCCGCTGGGTGCGGTGCCGTCCGCCATAGGTTGAAGCCCCCTTGAGCGCGTCGACCGTACCGATCTTCGCGTGATTTGATTGTCGCGACGTTAGTCAGCCTATCGCGATGATGCAATCCATTCGCAAGGTCTGGGGGTTTTGAAGGGGCTATTGACTCTATTTCAGCGTCCTTATGGCCTTGTTTCGAGCAGAGGTGACGCACGGGTCCCGGTTGAGGTAAGCCCTAGTTCATGAGTCTGCCGATCGAAGCCATCATTCCTGACCTTAAGTCTGCGTTAGCCGGGCAGAGCTGCGCCGTGCTTGTGGCAGCGCCGGGGGCGGGTAAGACCACGCGGGTTCCGCTGGCGCTCTTGGATGAGCCTTGGCTCAAGGGCGGTAAGATCATCATGCTGGAGCCCCGGCGTCTGGCGGCGCGGGCGGCGGCGGCACGAATGGCCCAGACCTTGGGGGAGGCGGTTGGCGAGACGGTCGGCCTGCGCGTGCGGCTCCAATCCAAAATCGGCCCTAAGACCCGCATCGAGGTGGTCACGGAGGGCGTCTTCAGCCGCATGATCCTCGAGGATCCGGGACTTGAAGGTGTTGGTGCAGTCCTGTTCGACGAGTTCCACGAGCGCAGTCTGGATGCGGATCTGGGCCTTGCCTTGGCGCGCGATGCCCAACTGCTGTTGCGCGATGATCTGAGGCTTCTGGTCATGTCGGCGACCTTGGACGGGGCGCGGGTGGCCAGCCTCTTGGGCGATGCCCCCATCATTGAAAGCCAAGGTCGGCAGTTTCCGGTCGAGACAATCTATCTCGGTCGCGATCCTGCTCGGCGCTTGGAAGAGCAGGCAGCAAGGGCCGTGCGCAAGGTGCTGGGCGAGCAACCCGGAAGTCTGTTGGTCTTCTTGCCGGGGCAGGGCGAGATCCGCCGGGTCGAGCGGATGCTGCTTGATGCGGGCCTACCATCCAATGTCGTTATAGCGCCGCTCTATGGAGCCTTGGACCTGAAGGCGCAGGATCAGGCCGTTGCGGCAGCGCCCAATGGGCGGCGCAAGGTGGTGCTGGCCACCTCCATCGCCGAGACCAGCCTGACCATCGAAGGCGTGCGTATGGTGCTGGACTGTGGACAGTCGCGGGTACCGCGTTTTGATCCCTCCAGCGGCCTTACCCGGCTGGAGACCGTGCGGGTTAGCCGTGCCGGTGCCGATCAGCGCCGAGGCCGGGCCGGGCGAACCGAACCGGGCATTGCCTATCGACTCTGGGACGAGGCCGAAACCCGATCCTTGCCCGCCTTTGCGCGACCTGAGATCCTCGACAGCGACCTTTCGGGACTGGCGCTAGACTTGGCGCGTTGGGGCGCGCAATCGGCTGATGACCTAGCCTTTTTGGATCGTCCACCGGCAGCGGCGCTTTCTGAGGCGCGAGGTCTACTGTCGCGGCTTGGGGCCTTGGATGACAAGGGAGCCTTGACCGCCCACGGCGAGGCGCTGACCACCATGCCCCTGCCGCCAAGACTGGCCCATATGGTGCTTCGGGGCGCGCAAAGCGGGGCGGGGCTGCGGGCGGCTCAGATCGCCGCGACCTTGACCGAGCGCGGCCTTGGCGGGACCAGCACCGATCTGGCCTCCCGTCTGCAGCGTTCGGCACGGGATGAAACGCCAAGAGGGCGCGACGCCCGCACCCTCGCGGCCCGCTGGGCCAAGGCGGCAGGAGGCACCAAGTCCAAGGGCGAGCCGCTCGATGAGGCACAGCTTCTTGCCTTGGCCTTTCCCGAGCGGCTGGCCAAGGCGCGGGGTCCTGCTGGAGAATATCAGTTGGTCAGCGGCAGAGGGGCCTATCTTGACCCCACCGACATGCTGGCGCTGGAGACCTGGCTTGCCATTGGCGAGCTGGGCAGTGGTGAGGCCAAGGACCGGATCTTGCTGGCCGCGCCTCTGGATCAGGCCCGGGTTATGGCCGCCTTTGCCGACCAGATTGTCACCGAAGATCGCTTACAGCCCAATCCGCAGGGGCGCCTCAAGGCTGTGCGCCTCAAGCGGCTAGGCAAGATCGTGCTGGAAGAGCGCGCGATCGACAGGCCGGAACCTGCCATGATCTCTAAGGCCCTGCTGGCGCAGGTGTCTGACGAGGGGCTGTCCGGTTTGGGCTGGGGGGAGGCTGCGGCGGGGCTTAGGGGCCGTGTCGCGTTCCTGCGCGATTTAGACGGGGCGGTTTGGCCGGATCTGTCGGACCTAGCCCTGCTTTCGCGCATGGAGGAGTGGCTCTTGCCTTTGCTGGCTGGGCGCAGTGCCTTGGCGGAGGTGCGCGATGGGGCGCTGGAGGCTGCCCTTAAAACCCTTGTCCCGTGGGACCAGCACCGCAGGCTTGATCTGTTGGCTCCGACCCATTGCATCGCCCCGACGGGTTCCCGGATGACCATCGACTATGGGGCTGATGGCGGGCCAAGGGCGCAGGTGCGGGTGCAGGAGCTCTATGGCCTCGGTGTTCATCCGATGCTGGCCGAGGGGAGGGTGCCCTTGACCTTGGCGCTCTTGTCCCCGGCCCACCGTCCCATCCAAGTCACCAAGGACCTGCCCGGATTTTGGCGCGGATCGTGGAAAGAGGTGCGCTCAGATATGAGAGGCCGCTATCCCCGCCACGCTTGGCCCGAAGACCCCGCCAACGCCGCGCCAACAACGAGGGCCAAACCGAGGGGGACGTGAGGGGCGCTCATTCTTCACCGTGTTCCCCGCGAAGGCGGGGATCCAGATGAGGGCCGTTCAGCGGTCCGTTCTAGACGCTTCTGGGTCCCCGCCTGCGCGGGGAACGCGGGATTTTGAATATTGTTGCTTCGCTGCGCTCGCAATGACGCGGTGTTTAATCGCTCTCAAACTTACCCCGGTCCAAGGATGAGCATATCCCACACCCTCTCCACCGCGTTCCCCGCGAAGGCGGGAATCCAGATGAGGGCCAACGATCGGTTCGTTCTAGACGCTTCTGGGTCCCCGCCTTCGCGGGGAACGCGGGATCTGGGGGCTTGCCACTTCCTCGTGCTTCGGCGGGCTCATCATGAGGAAGGGTGAGAGATACACGCTATTGCAGTCCTCCTCATATTCCACACCCTCGCCACCGCGTTCCCCGCGAAGGCGGGGATCCAGATGAGGGCCAACCAGCGGTCCGTTCTAGACGCTTCTGGGTCCCCGCCTTCGCGGGGAACACGGGATTGGGGGCTATGGTTCAACTTTCTCAGCCTGAGCCTGTCGAAGGACGAGGGTGTTACTCCGTTGCGGCGTAGATCATGATCCCCGTAGCCACCGAGAGGTTCAAGCTGTCAGCCCGCCCTCTCATAGGGATCTTCACCGCAATATCGCAAACCGCTTCCAGTTCAGGCGGTAGGCCCGCCTGTTCGTTGCCCATCAGGATCAGGGTCGGTCTTTGATAGGGTGCGGCGCGATAGTCATGGGTGGCGCTCAGCAAGGTCCCGACGACTGACCCCGGCCAATCCTTGCGCCAGTCGATGAACTGTTCGATCGTGGCCTTTGCGATCTTGACGGCAAAGATCGAGCCCATGGTCGCGCGAACCGCTTCGACCGAATAGGGGTCGGTACAGTCTCCGACCAAGATCACACCGCCGCAGCCTGCCGCGTCGGCGGTGCGCACGATGGTTCCCAGATTGCCCGGATCGCGCACGGCCTGCAGCCCAACCCAGCAGGCAGCCTCGTGGGGCTGGATATCCGATAAGGGGGTGTAGACCTGTTCAAAAACGCCAACCACGGCCTGAGGATTGTCGCGCCGCGAGACCTTTTCGAGGATGTCGCGATTGACCTCGATCACCTCACCGCCAGCGGCACGGGCGGCAGCCGCAGCGCGGCGAAACACCGGATGGCCCGCAGCCTCCGCGCCATGGAGCAGGATCTTGGGGGCGTGGCCGAGATCGACCGCCTCGGTAATGATCTTCAAGCCCTCAGCCAGGAACAGGCCGCTATCCTCCCGCTCCTTGCGCAGGTGCAGGCCGCGAACAGCCTTGACGGTCGGATTGGTCAGGGAGGTGATGGTGCGACTGGTCATTGGGCCCCAGCGCCCCAGCGTGAGAAGAAGGACAGACCCACGCCGCGCTGGCTTTGATCCTCCATCAGGGCCAATTCGCCCCAATCAATCTCGCCGCCGCGACCGGCCATATTGTCGGCCATCAGTCCGGCCAAGGACAGGCCACTGATCCGCTCTGCATAGGCATTGAGGATCAGAAAATCGGCATTATCCGAAAGAAGTTCGGTGCATAGCTTAAGAAGTTCAGGCAGGTCCTCAAAGAGGCGCCACACTTCGCCGGTTGGCCCCCGGCCATATTTGGGCGGATCAAGGATGATCCCGTCATAGCGCGTGCCGCGCCGAACCTCACGCTGGACATATTTGCGCGCATCTTCACAGATCCAGCGGATTGGGCGGTCGGTCAGGTCCGATAGGGTCGCATTGTCTCTTGCCCAACCAATGGCCTTTTTGGAGGCGTCGACATGGGTCACGCTGGCCCCGGCGGCGGCGCAGACCAGACTGGCAACACCGGTATAGCCAAACAGGTTCAAGATCTTGGGGGGCTCGCCGCCCTTGGCCACGCGGGCGCGGACCCGGTCGTTGAGATAGGCCCAGTTGGCGGCCTGTTCTGGGAAGAAGGCGAGGTGACGAAAGGCGGTGAAACGACCGTGGAACTTCACATCACCCCAGCTGAGGGGCCAGGTCTCAACCGTTGGCCCCGAAAAGCGCCAGCGCCCGGCCTCATCCTCATCGGTGGGATCGAACACGGCGTCGGCCTTGGCCCAGACGGCTTCAGACAGTCTTGGTGACCACAGGCACTGGGGTTCTGGCCGCACGACCTTGTAGCGGCCATAGCGTTCCAGCTTGCGACCGTTGCCGCTGTCGAGCAGGGCATAGTCCTTCCAAGCGGTGGTACGCATGACCAGAGGCGTGGTGGCGATGGCCGGAGCGGCCTTGGGCGATGAAGCGTTCATGCCGTTGGATACGCGGTCAGGGGGCGGTTCGTAAAGGTTCTGGTTTGTGTGGGGTCTTGTCCCAGTAATAGGGCTTGAACAGCAACTGATAGAAGGCGCGGGCGGCCGCGAGGGTGGCTAGGGGCCAATAGGCGACGGCCAAGGCCAGATCGCTTGCCCGAATATCAATCCCCGCGCGCTTGGCACCGACAGACATCGACAGGATGGCCGAGGTCCAAGCCGTCGCAATCAGGACGAGACCCGTCGACGAAACAAACGGTGCCCAGCCGCAGATGGCGAGGATGGATTGAGCAAGAAGAAGCAGGGCTATCGGTCCATGGATGAGCGCCGAAAGCACTGAAACCCCAAGGGTGAGCCACAGAGAGGCTTGACCGGCGAGGCTTAGTCCGCTGCGGCTTTTGGTCCAGACGATCAGGGTCTGCATATAGCCCTTCAGCCAGCGGGAGCGTTGCGGAAGCCAAACGCTGAACCGCGCGGTGGGCGTTTCCCAAGTCGGGAGGGTCAGCATTTCAGTCCGAAAGCCAGCGCCCGCCAAGCGAAAGCCGAGGTCAGCATCCTCGGTGACATTGTAGGGGTCCCATCCACCCAGTTGTCGCAAAGCCTCCACGCGAAGGTGATTACTCGTGCCGCCCAGGGGCAGGGCGCTGCCCACCTTGGCCAGGGCGGGCAAGAAGGTCTCGAAATGGGCGGCATATTCCAAGGCAAATTGCCGACACCAGAACCCCTTGCCGGGTAGAATCCTTAAGGGGGCTTGGAGGCAGGCCAACTGATCATCTGCCGCCATAAACCGGTTGGCTGCCTCTATCAGTTGATCAGGGTGCGGCCGGTCTTCGGCATCATAGATTACAATCAAACTGCCGACGGCTTGATCCAGTGCGACGTTGCAGGCTCTGGGCTTGGTTTGAGGGCTGCCGGGTGGGGCAATGATGATCTGCATCCAAGAGGGAAGGTTTTGGTCCTTTAGGGCGCGTAGCGTTGCGCTATCGTCTGCCTCAATGGCAAAGATCACGTTGAGGGCCTTTTGCGGATATTTCAGCGCCTTGAGGTTTCGCACCATCTGCTTGACCATATTGGCTTCTTTGTAGAGCGGCACAATGATGGAGTAGATTGGTAAGCGCTCAGTTTTGGGGGGACTTGGTGGCACCGATTGCGCTGTTGCAGATATGAAGACGCCAACGCCTCTTATGACGCTAACGACCAAGAAGAGGACCCATAGTCCTGTGCGGACCGAGGACAGTGTCGCCGATGGCCATAGGATGAGGGCCAATGCCGCCAAGATCGCAAGGCTGACCCATAGGAGCTTCTGGTGAAGGTCGGGTCCATCGCGTGCACTCGGACGCTTCTGATGATGCGGGTGGCTGTTGGGTCGCGCGCCGACAGGCCGGTCCATCGGCCTGTCGGACACGAACTCGGCGTGATCCAAGATGAAACTGTGCGACTGTTCTCGCATTGATCATTCTCCGTTGAATGATCAAATCTTGACGCGCAGTTCAAAATTGAACACGCATTGGAAGATGCGATGCAGCTATTGCAATCTATACAAGATTTTCAATTCTCATCAGGTCGCTTGCAGTTTTGTGACAAACGCCTTTAGTGTGCCCCTAGGGAAATCTAGGAATTCTTCGTGACCGTGATTGCTACCAAGTCCAATAGGTCGGCCCGCAAACCCAAGGGCGACGGCCATCTACGCCGCGCCGAGATTCTAGCCGCAGCCGAGCGTATCTTCGTCGCAGAGGGCTATGATGGGGCCACCATTCGGCGGATCGCCGATGAGGTCGGCGTGTCCTCGACGGCGCTCTATATGCACTTCAAGGACAAGGCAGAAATTCTGCTTGAGATTACCTCCGACGCCATCGCGCATATGCTGGCGACCAACACCCAGATTGCGCAATTGCCAGGCGATCCCGTCATTCGCGTTCGGGGCATACTTGATGCCTATATGGATTTCGCGATTGAGAACGCCAACGCCTATCAGCTGATCTTCTGTGCCAAACCTGCCGAAGTGACCGAAGAGCGGGCGCGGACATCGCTCGATCTTGGGGCCCAGTCCTATGCGCAGTTTCGCAGTGTAGTGGCTGAAATCGCGGCCTGCGGACGTCTGCGGACTGGTACGGTCGATGTGGCGGCACAAACCCTTTGGGCAGGCTGTCATGGTCTGGTGACGCTGGTCCATTCGAGCCCGAGCTTCAACTGGGAGTCTATCGCTGAGCTACGTTCAGCCATGCTTGATGGTTTGCTCCATGGCCTCGTGATCGACTAGCGCGCCTAGACCGCAGTGGCTTCAAGTCTGATCCTACCAACCTTTCGCGACGTCGAGGATGCCGCGCGCCGATTAGCGGGGCAGGCTGTCGTGACCCCCATCGTTTCCTGCACCGCCTTGAACGAGGCGTGCGGTGGCACGGTGTGGGTCAAGGCCGAGGTTCTGCAGAGGACCGGCTCGTTCAAGTTTCGCGGGGCCTATAATCGCCTCTGCCGTCTTGATGCGGATCAACGCAAGCGGGGCGTTGTGGCCTTCTCGTCTGGCAACCATGCCCAAGGCGTTGCCGATGCTGCACGTGAACTGGGCATGCCCGCCCTGATCGTCATGCCCTCCGATGCGCCCACCATCAAAAGAGAGGCGACAATTGGCTATGGCGCAGAGGTGGTGCTCTATGACCGCTTCACCGAGAGCCGCGAGGCCATAGCCGCTCAGATCGCCAACGATCGCGGGGCGGTGGTCGTGCCCGCCTTTGATGATTTTCATGTCATGGCCGGGCAGGGCACGGTCGGTCTGGAAGCAGCGGGGCAACTTCACGCCATGGGTATGGCCGCTGATCTTTTGCTTTGCCCCGCATCCGGTGGTGGCCTGCTGGGCGGTATTGGTCTGGCCTTTGAGGCCCTGTCGCCCAAAACGGCGCTCTATGTGGTCGAGCCTGAGGGCTTTACCGACCATGCCGACAGTCTGGCGGCGGGTGAGCCTGTCACGCGCGTGCCGGACCGCGCCAGTCTCTGTGACGCCCTGATGGCCCCACGGCCGGGCGACCTGACCTTTGCCATCAATGGGCCGCGTCTGAGCGGGGCGCTGGCCGTGAGCGACGATGAGGTCTTGAGCGCCATGGCCTTTGCCTTTCGTCACCTGAAGCTGGTGATCGAACCCGGTGGTGCGGTCGCGCTAGCGGCCCTTCTGTCTGGCAAGCTCGATCTGGCGGGCCGTTCGGCCTTGGTCATTGCGTCTGGCGGGAATGTCGACCCACGGGTCTTTGCGCAGGCGCTGGCCCGTTAGGGATGGGATTGGCTTAGGGCTGAGACAGGATCGAGGTGCCAGAGCTGCTGCCATTGGCGGGTGCTTCCTCATTGGCCGCCGTCTCAATCTGCGCCGCAGGTTTAGGCCTGTAGATGCCGCGCCTCAAATCTTCGGTCAGGGTTAGAGGGGCCGAGCCGCCGCCCAAGCGCGCTCGATAGACCTGAACATTCTCCATCACCCGCATCACATAGTTGCGGGTCTCCGAGAAGGGGATGCACTCGATGAAATCGAGGGGGTCGGCCTCTGTGTTGCGTGGATCACCACAGAACCCGACCCAAGCCGCTGGACGACCGGGTCCGGCATTATAGGCCGCTGCCGCCAAGACATAGGACCCGCTAAAGCCAGTGATCATGTGGCCCAGATAGGCCGAGCCGAGGCGCATATTATAGTCGGGGTCACTTAGACGGTTAGGGTCATAGGCCACGCCGATCCGCTTAGCGACGCTGCGCGCGGTTGCGGGCATGATCTGCATCATACCTCTGGCCCCAGCGCTGGACGAGACGCGCGGGTCAAAGCCGCTTTCCTGACGGGTGATGCCAAAGATCGCTGCCGCCTCCGGGCCTTCAAGCACGATGGGGGTCTCGCGGATAGGATAGCCGCGCTCGGGCAGGATGAACCCGCGCTGGGCGGCCGCCCGAACAACCCGCATGGCCAGCTCTTGCTCGCCGTGGGTAGAGGCCAAATCGACCAGCAAGGCACATTCTTCGACCGTTGGTAGGGTGTCGTCCAAGGTCAGGATGAAGGTTCTAAAGAGGCTCTGGCGGTCCAGTTCGATGAGAATCTTGGTGGCCTTGACGACATCACGGCCATCAAACCGCGCCCGGTCGGCAAGGGTTGGTGTGCGCTCGCGCGGCAATTCGATCTGACGAAGCCCCGCCTTTTCGGCGGCCAACTGGCCATAGAAGGTGGTGATATATTGGGCGCCGTCGCCATAGAAGGCCGCGGCGGCGACGGGGTCGCCCATGGCCTCGGCGGCGCGGCCTCGCCAATAGAAGGCGCGAGACAGGGTGATGGGCGATGAGCCTGAGGCCTGAATATTGGCAAAATGCTCATCGGCGCGCGACGGCATCTTCAGCTTGGTCAGCGCGAGCCATCCGGCAAAAAACTCTGCATCGACATAGTTTGTGCCGGAGGTCATGCCGTGGCCGGTGACCGCCCGATAGGCACTGTCAAAGTTTCCGGCGCGAACGGCCAGATTAAAGATCAGGCGGCGCTCGCGCCACATCCGATCGGAGGCTTCGGTGTTGGACGGGGAGGGCGGCAGGGCACTGGCAAGGGTTAGGGTCTCGGCTTCGCGGCCATTTTGGCGCAGATAGGCGACCTTCTCCATATTCAAGGACGGGTCGGAGCGAAGCGCTTCGGGCAAGGTTTCGAGCACCTTGCCGAGGTTGGAACCACTGCGCAGGGCAAGGCGGGCTTCGGCCAGTTGTCGGCGCGGTTCATCCAGCAGGGGCAGGAGGTCACGACTGGCCTGACCAGGTTGACCAAAGAGCAGCATATCGGCGCGCTTGGCATGATCGTCGGAGGTCAGGAGGTCGCCAAATCGGGTCAGCAGGGTGCGCTGGGTCTGGGCATCGAACAGTTGATCTCGCCAGTAGGCCCGGATCAGGGATGTGGCCTGATCGGTCCGGCCCAGATTGCGCCAAGCCGATGCCAGGGCCATGACGCCCGCAGAGGTCTGAGGCGGGCTGGCCCTGAACCAATCCACGATGGCTTGATCGGTTAGGCCGCTGGTCGCAATCTTATGTTCGGCGGCGCCTTGCCTGCGGCTGGCCCTGGGCCAATCGGCGAGGTCCTTGCGGGCAAGGTCCAGCTCGGCAAAGCTCATCCGGTCTGAAAGGCTGTCAGTGAGGGTCCAGAGGGCAATCTTTTGGGCAACAGGGTCGCTGAGGCTGGCCATAGCCCGGCGGATGGTCGCGTCATCACCCCGATTCGCCGCATCGAGCGCCGATCTGAGCATGGCCGCATCGTTTGTTGTGAGAATCCGTGATGTCAGTCCGCTGACGGTTCCTTGACCGCTCAATGGCGTTTCAAGCGTGGTTTGTGCCACAATAGCGCTCGGTTGGGCTTCAGCGACGCCATAAAGCAGGACAAGTCCGGCTATGGCAGCTAAGGGACGACCAATAATCACGCTATAAAAACCTTCTTTAGATCAACAGATGCGAGGCGATGGTTGCTAGGGCACCCCCTGCCGCCATATTGTCCGGTTTAATCCCTCTTGCCGCAACCTCTGTCGCGGCGTTTTACGGCTTCTTGCGCAAAATGACTCACCCCCTGTTCCACGGCGCCATTACAGCCCTCGTCACGCCTTTCAAGAATGGCGCGTTTGATGAGGAGGCCTTTGTCGCCTTGGTCGAGCGTCAAATCTCTGAGGGGATCCACGGGGTTGTTCCGGTTGGGACGACGGGGGAGACCGCGACCCTCAGCCATGATGAGCACCGCCGCGTCGTATCGCTCTGTTTGAAGACGGTCGCGGGCCGGGTGCCGGTGATCGCCGGGTGCGGTTCCAATTCTACGGCCGAAGCCATCGAACTTGTGCATTTTGCCAAGTCTGAAGGGGCTGACGCCGCCCTAGTCGTGACGCCCTATTATAATCGGCCCAGCCAAGAGGGTCTCTATCGGCACTATGAGGCGATCAACACTGCCGTTCAGTTGCCGGTGCTCGTCTATAATGTTCCCAGCCGGACCAGCGTCGATATCCACAATGAGACCTTGGCTCGCCTCGCGGTCCTGCCCAATATCATTGGCATCAAGGACGCGACCGGGGACCTTACCCGTGCCAGCCTGATGCGGCTGATGTGCGGTGAGGACTTTGTCATGCTGTCGGGCGACGATCCAACGGCTCTGGGCTATGTCGCCCATGGCGGTCACGGCTGTATTTCGGTGACGTCCAATGTCGCTCCGGGGCCTGTCTCCAGCATGTTTGATGCGCTCGCAGCGGGGGACTGGGCCAAGGCGCTCTACCAGCAGGACCGCTTGGTGCATCTTCACAAGGCGCTGTTCCTCGACGCATCGCCATCACCGACCAAGTTCGCCCTGTCGCATCTGGGTCTTTGTGAGGCCGATGTGCGTTTGCCGATTGCGCCGTGCAATGACGAGGTCAAGCCCGCCATTCTGGACGCCATGCGGGAAGCCGGGCTGATCTGATCATGGCCCTGCATAAGCTGATCGCCGAGAACCGGCGCGCCAAGTTCGACTATTTCCTCGAAGACAGTTTCGAGGCGGGGATGGTGCTGACCGGAACCGAGGTTAAGGCCCTGCGCGAGGGACGGGCCAATATTGCGGAGTCCTATGCGGCCACCGAAGGGCGCGAGATCGTGCTGATCAACGCCTATATTCCTGAATATGGGCCTGCGAACAGGTTCAATCACGAGCCGCGCCGTCCGCGTAAGCTGTTGCTCCATCGCCGTCAGATCGACCGGTTCTTTGGCGCCATTGGCCGCGAGGGCCAGACCCTCATCCCGACCAAGCTCTATTTCGACGAAAAGGGCCGGGTGAAGCTAGAACTCTGTCTGGCCAAGGGCAAGAAGCTGCACGACAAGCGCGCGACCGAGGCTGACCGCGACTGGAAGCGCGAGCAGGGCCGGATCATGCGCGACCGAGGCTAGGCCTCGAGATAGCGCTTTACGCTCAGAAATATGTCTTCAAACATCTGCTGCGTCAGGCGGCCGGTGTTCGTGTTCAGGCGTGAGCAGTGATAGGAATTGAACAGACGGTAGGGTCCGGCATCGGCGATCACGCCATGGCCCGAATCGACTGCATTGGCTTTTAAATTCAGTGCTTTCAGAACATTTCTTCGTGCAACATCTCCGAGCGTTACGATGGCCCGAAGCTTTGGCAAGGCCTGCATTCGTGCGGTCAAGAATGGGCGGCAGGCCACCTCTTCCTCCGGCAGTGGCCTGTTCCCGGGCGGGGCGCAACGCACCGCATTGGTCACCATACAGTCGGTCAGGACCAGACTATCGTCAGGACGCTCTTCATAGGTGCCTGTGGCAAAGCCGGTCTTGAGCAGGGTGTCGTACAGCAGCCGGCCCGCCGCATCGCCGGTAAAGGGCCGCCCTGTGCGGTTGGCCCCTGTGCGACCGGGCGCCAGTCCAACGATCAAAAGGCGCGCGCTCGGATCGCCAAAGGATGGGGCTGGACCATTGAACCAATCGGGATTGGCCGCCGCATTGGCCGCGCGATAGTCGACCAGACGCGGACATAGGGGACATGTCCGCGCGGGTTCAGCCTTGGTCAGGTCCATCGATCTAGAGTTCGTCTTCGGCTTCACGCTCTGCCAAGGACACGTCGCCTTGAAGGAAGCGGGGCAGGGGCGACTGGCGGGGGCGACCAATGATGTTGGACAGGTCCGCTAGGTCCACGAAGGAGTCGGCCTGACGACGCAGATCGTCTGAGGCCATCGGCGGCTGTGACTTGACGGTCGAAACCACCGTGACCCGAACGCCCTTTTGCTGAACCGACTCGATCAGGCGGCGAAAATCGCCATCGCCAGAGAACAGGACCAGATGGTCGGCTTTTGCGGCCATTTCCATCATATCTACGGCGATTTCGATGTCCATATCGCCCCGGAACCGCTTGCGGCCATTGGCGTCGGTAAATTCACGCGCCGTCTTGGTGACCACGGCAAAGCCATTATAGTCCAGCCAATCGACGAGGGGGCGGATCGGCGAATAGTCCTGATCTTCGACCAGAGCGGTGTAGTAATAGGCCCGAATGAGCACGCCACGCTTGCGGAACTCATCCAAAAGCTTCTTGTAGTCGATATCGAAGTTCAAACCCTTGGCGGCGGAGTAGAGGTTGGCTCCATCGATAAAGAGGGCGATCTTGTCGGTCGGATAAAAGGTCATGTTCAAAATCCTGAGGCGATAAAATTTAGCTATGTGTATGATTACGATAGCATATGTAGGTCTAGGGACTAATGTGGGACGACTGGCTGACTCGTCAAGAGAGCTGCCCGCACTGATCTCAAAATCTTTTTCCGACCGGAATTTGGAAATTACGGCCCAGTCTGACCTCTGGCGCTCCAAGGCTTGGCCGGACCCATCCCAGCCGGAATATCTCAATGCCGTCCTCGCGATAGAGACGCAACTGTCCGCGACCGAGCTCATGCGCACGCTGTTAGAGATCGAACAGAGCTTTGGCCGGGAAAGATCGGTTCCCAATGCGCCTCGCACACTTGATCTCGACCTGATCGCCTATGGTGACCAGGTGATAGATGAGCCCGACCTGATCGTTCCCCATCCACGGGCCGCAGAGCGCCGGTTCGTCATGGGGCCCTTGTCGCAGGTGGCACCGAACTGGGTCCATCCGGTTTTAGGCAAGACGGCCTTGGCTCTTTTTGAGGCCGCGACGGTGGGCCTAGATGCCCATCCCATTTGACGCAGGGCGTGTTCTGCGTTGCAACATGAGCCAACAAGCTGTAGTTTAATCAGTTCTAGTTCTGTTCCGAGGATTTCATGGCCCGCGTCACTGTTGAAGACTGCGTCGAAAAGGTTCCCAACCGTTTCAGCCTCGTGCTGTTGGCGGCTCATCGTGCCCGTGCCGTTTCGGCCGGCGCTCCGATCTTGGTCGACCGCGACAATGATAAGAACCCCGTCGTTGCCCTTCGCGAGATTGCGGATGATGTGATCGACGCCGATGGCCTTCGCGAAACCCTGATCACGACCCTGCAGCGGGTTGATGAGCGTTCGGAAGCCGAGGAAGAGGCCGAAACCCTCGCCCTGCTGGCCGATCCTCAGCATATGCATATGAGCGAGCAGGAACTGGTTCGTGCTCTGCAGTCCGACCGTGATGGCGGCCAGGAGGAGCGGTACTGAGCCCAATCGGCACAGATACGCTTTCTGCTGAGGCGGCTTCGGTCGCTGGATCGTCAGGCTTGCCTGAAACCCATTTAGAACATTCCACTTCGGCCGTGCCCCTCAAGGCGCGGCCGAAAGTGCTTCGGCAATATGAGCTGATTGATCGGGTCAAAAGCTATGACCCGACGGCCGATGAGGGCCTGCTGAACCGCGCCTATGTCTATGCCATGCGCATGCACGGCTCACAGACGCGGGCCTCAGGCGATCCCTATTTCGCCCATCCCATCGAGGTGGCGGGCATTCTGACAGACTACCGGCTGGATACGGCCACCATCATCACGGCCATGCTGCATGATGTGATTGAGGATACCCAGGCCACACGCGAAGATATCGCCACCCTGTTCGGTGAAGAGATTGCGGAGTTGGTTGAAGGGGTGACCAAGCTGTCACGCCTAGAGCTGGATTCAGAGCAGACACGTCAGGCGGAAAATCTTCGCAAGTTCATCTTGGCCATTTCCAAGGATGTGCGGGTCCTGATGGTCAAGCTGGCCGACCGTCTGCACAATATGCGCACCCTCGGCTATATCGCCAAGCCCGAGAAGCGTGAGCGGATCGCGCGTGAGACCCTCGACATCTACGCCCCTTTGGCCCGCTCCATCGGCTGTCACAGGTTCTGTACCGAGCTTGAAGAACTGGCTTTCGAGCATCTCAATGCCGTGGCCCGCGACGCCATTGTTATGCGTCTGGAAACCTTGCGTCAGACCCAAGGTCCAGCGGTGGCGGTGGTGAGCAAGGAAATTGCTGAGCAACTTAAAAATGCTCGAATTCCCGCCCGCGTCTTTGGCCGCGAAAAGAACCCCTTCTCGATCTGGCGTAAGCTTCAGCGCAAATCGATTGGCTTTTCCCAACTGTCGGACATCTATGCCTTCCGGGTCATTGTCGATGACGAGGATGATTGTTACCGGGCCCTTGGCATCATCCACCGGGCCTGGGCTTCGGTTCCCGAACGGTTCAAGGACTATATCTCGACGCCTAAGCGCAACAACTATCGCTCGCTGCACACCACAGTGGTGGGGCCAAAGGGCATGCGCATCGAGATGCAGATCCGCACTGAATCGATGGACCGGATCGCCGAAGAGGGCGTCGCGGCCCATTGGCGCTACAAGGACACGTCCTACGGCTTTGATGCGGAGGCCGCCGAGGCAGCGGGTGGGCGCGATCCCTTGCTCAATCTGCGCAATCTGGTCCAGCTGCTGGAACATGGCGGCGATGTGGATGACTTGGTGGAACATGCCAAGTTGGAAATGTTCCTCGATCAGGTCTTCGTCTTTACGCCCAAGGGCCGGTTGATCAGTCTGCCGCGCGGGGCCATGCCGCTCGACTTTGCCTATGGGGTCCATACGGATGTGGGCGACACCACCTTGGGCGTGAAGATCAATGGCGAACTGCGCCCGCTTCGCACCGCCTTGGCCAATGGTGACGTGGTTGAGGTCATTCGGGGACCCAAGCCTGTTGTGCCGGTCGATTGGCGTTCCCTGACAGTGACGGGCCGGGCCCGGTCTGCCATTCGCCGCCATATTCGCCTGACCGAGAAGGACGAGTTCCTGCGTCTTGGCAGAGCCTCAATCGATCAGACCTTTGAGCGGGCAGGGCGCTCGCGCGCTGATGTGACCCTGCGCGAGGCGCTGGATCGGTTCACGATGGCGACGCCAGACGATCTGTTTGAAGCAGTGGGGCGCGGGCGAATTACCGCAAGCCAAGTGCTCGATGCCGTCTTCCCCGGCCTGAAGGATGTTGAACGCGAGGCCGCGACGGCCCGTAGTCCGATTGAAAGCGGCAAGGGCGCGCGGCTCTATGTGCGCGGCGGCGGTGTCCATGCGGGCACAGAGCTAACCTTTGCCTCCTGCTGTAGCCCGGTTCCCGGTGATCGGATTGTTGGCATTAGCGATCCCGAGACGGAGGTCTTGACGGTCCACACCATCGACTGCGCGCGTCTGGCCGCGTTCGAGGACAAGGAAGATCTGTGGCGTGACCTGCAGTGGACGCCCGAGGCCGAACGCAACACTATTTCTCATGCGCGTCTTCGGGCGACGATCAAGAATGCACCGGGCGTGCTGGGCAAGGCCTGCACCATCATTGGCGAGGCCGGTGGCAACATCATGAACCTGCGCATGCATCACCGGCAGTCCGGCTATTTCGACGTCGATTTCGACCTCGATGTCCGCGATGCGCGTCACCTGACCCATGTCGCGGCGGGACTAAGGGCCTGTCCTGAGGTTGATGTCGTCGACCGGGCACAGGATTGATCCTTCTGCGCCGTGCAGGGCTTGCGTCTGCCGATGAATCCAGCGCAAAAACGGCCCATCCTTTCTGTGAGAAAAAGCCATGACAACCGAAGACGTACTGGAAGAGTTCCGCGCCGCGGGTGCGTTGAAAGAGGGCCATTTCGTCCTGTCCTCAGGCCTTCATAGCCCGGTCTTTCTGCAGAAAAACCTCGTCTTCATGGATGCGTCGCGGACCGAGCGCCTGTGTAAGGCGCTGGCGGCCAAGATCGTGGCGGCAGTCGGACCGGTCGATGTGGCCATCTCGCCAGCCGTTGGCGGGATCATTCCCGGTTACGAGACCGCCCGTCACCTCGGCGTGCCGTCCATGTATGTTGAGCGCGAAGGCGGGGCCTTTAAGCTGCGCCGAGGCTTTAGCGTCGAGCCGGGCCAAAAGGTGGTCATGGTCGAGGATATTGTCACGACCGGCCTGTCGTCGCGTGAATGTATTGCAGCGATCCAAGAGGCGGGCGGCGAGGTCGTCGCGGCAGCCTGTATCGTCGATCGCTCTGGTGGCCGGGCCGATGTGGGTGTGCCGTTGATCGCCTTGGCGACCTTGGATGTCCCGGCCTACCCCGCCGACGCCTTGCCGCCAGAACTGGCTGCCATTCCGACCACCGATCCGGGCAGTCGCAGGCTTTCCAAGTGAGCCTGCCCCTTCGTCTTGGGGTCAATATTGACCATGTGGCTACGGTGCGAAATGCGCGCGGCGGGCTCAACCCCGACCCTCTGCGCGCCGCAAGGCTGGCCATCGACTGCGGCGCGGACGGGATCACCGCCCATCTTCGCGAAGATCGCCGCCACATTTCCGATGCCGACATTGAGGCCCTGTCCGCCCTTTGCCGGGAACTCGGCCGCCCGCTGAATTTCGAGATGGCGGTGACGGACGAGATGCGCGACATCGCCTTGCGCTACAGCCCCCATGCCGCGTGCCTGGTGCCCGAAAAGCGCGAAGAGCGGACGACCGACGGCGGGCTCGACGTGGTCAAGGGCCATAATAGCATCGCGCCCGTGGTCAAGGTCTTGCGAGAGGCGGGCATTCGCGTGTCGCTCTTCATCGAGGCTGACCCCGAGCAGATCGCCACGGCAGCCTCTATGGGTGCTCAGGTGGTCGAACTTCACACCGGCGCCTTTTGCGATGCGCTGCGCGAGGGCCACACCGATCAGGCCGACCGGCTGTTGCAGACCTTGCGTGAGGGTGCGGCCTTTGCCGCTGATCTGGGGCTAGAGGTCCATGCGGGCCACGGTATCGACTATGAGACCGTCACTGCCATCGCCGCGATCCCCCAGGTGGTTGAACTGAATATCGGCCATTTCCTCATCGGTGAGGCGATTTTCCTCGGCCTTGGTGAGGCCATGGCCAAGATGCGCGGCTTGATGCAGGCGGCGAGGGCGATTTCGTGATCATCGGGCTTGGCTCTGACCTGTGCGACATTCGCCGCATTCAGGGCTCGCTCGATAGGTTTGGCGATCGTTTCACCCATCGGATCTTTACGGAGACCGAGCGGGCGCGCTCGGACCGCAAGCCCGACCGCGCGGCCAGCTATGCCAAGCGTTTTGCCGCCAAGGAGGCCTGTTCCAAGGCCTTGGGAACCGGCTTTCGGCAGGGTGTGTTCTGGCGCGATATGGGGGTTTCCAATCTAAAATCGGGTCAGCCGACCTTGGTCCTGACGGGCGGGGCGGCGACGCGATTGGCCAAGATGCTTCCCGATGGCATGACCGGCCACGTGCATCTGACCATGACCGACGATCACCCCTATGCCCAAGCCTTTGTTATTATTGAAGCCTTGCCCGATGACAGCAATTTAACGAGATTGAATCCTGTTGCTGGTATATAGGGTCACCGAACGGTCGCCGCGCGGCCCCGTATCCATTGGTTCGATGAGAGACCCGAGATCATGAGTTCTGTTGATCAGTCGCAAGGGGCGCAGCCCTCTACCCCTGCCAACGAGTTTGTCGAGATCGTCAAGACCGTCGTCTATGCTCTGCTGATCGCTTTGGTTTTGCGGGTCTTCCTGTTCCAGCCCTTCACCATTCCGTCGGCCTCGATGGAACCGAACCTGCTGGAAGGCGACTACATCATCGTCTCCAAATATAGCTACGGTTACAGCCGCCACTCGATCCCCATGAGCCCACCGCTGTTCTCGGGCCGGATCATGGACACGGCACCCAAGCGGGGCGACATTGTCGTCTTCAAGCTGCCGCGTGATGGCCATACGGACTATATCAAGCGCCTGATCGGGCTGCCCGGTGACCGGGTTCAGATCAAGCAGAGCGTTATCTACATCAACGACAAGCCCCTGCCGCGCGTTGGCGAAGGCAAGGTCGTGCTCGATATGGGCGGCGGCTTTGGCCAGCCCGCTGAGCGCTTCAAGGAAACCAATCCCGAAGGCCGTGACTATGCGACCTACAGCTTTGGAACTGAGGGCGATGCCGAGAATACCGGCGTC
The DNA here is from genome assembly GCA_947441065.1 of Caulobacteraceae bacterium. Taxonomy (GTDB): domain Bacteria; phylum Pseudomonadota; class Alphaproteobacteria; order Caulobacterales; family Caulobacteraceae; genus CAISGS01. The sequence continues at coordinate 29,560 of CANESI010000013.1, read as the reverse complement.
TATGTTGTGCCTCAGGGTCAATATTTCATGATGGGCGACAATCGCGACAATTCGCTCGATAGCCGTTTCCCTGAGGAGATCGGCGTTGGCTTTGTTCCGTCTGAAAACCTAGTCGGTCGGGCGCGGATCATTCTTCTGTCTTGGAACCGGGGCGTGTCTCTGTTCAAGCCCTGGACCTGGTTCACTGAAGCGCGCCTGAGCCGCTTTGGCCATGTGCTGAAATAGATGAACGCTAGGGCGGCGGAAGTCACCGCGCTTGAAGTTCGGCTCGGCCACAGTTTTGCATCGCCAGACCTGTTGGAGCAGGCGCTGACCCATGCCAGCGTCGGCGAGGGCGCGCGCAAGGTGCTCAACAATGAGCGTCTGGAATTTCTGGGTGACCGGGTCTTGGGTCTCTTTACGGCTGAAGTGCTGATGGCCCAGTTTCCGACGGCGCGGGAAGGGGACCTTTCTCAGCGATACAATATGTTGGTCAATCGCGAGGCCTGCGCGCGGGCGGCGCGGCGTATGGGCCTTGGTCCAGCCCTTCGGTTGGCGGGCGGCGAGTCCAAGCGCGGCGGACGCGAGCATGACACTATCTTGGCCGATGCCTGCGAAGCGGTGCTTGCGGCCCTCTATGTCGATGGTGGGCCTGAGGTCGCGCGCGCGGTCTATCTGCGCTATTGGGCCGATGAGATCGAGACCCTCGGCCATTCGGCCATCGGCAGTGCGGCCATGGGCAATCCCAAGTCCTTTCTGCAGGAGTGGGCCGCCTCCAAGCGAAAGCCCATCCCCACCTATGTCGTCATCGCACGATCAGGGCCTGACCATCAGCCGGTTTTTACGGTAGAGGTACAGGTTGACGGCCTTGAACCCGCGAAAGCGGACGGCCGTTCACGTCAAGAGGCCGAAAAGGCCGCGGCCAGCCTGTTGCTGAGCCGGGAAGGTTTGCAATGAACACCTCAACTGCCGCGCCAACCAGAGCCGGTTTCGTCGCCATTATCGGATCGCCCAATGCGGGCAAGTCGACCCTGGTCAATCGTTTGGTCGGCTCCAAGGTCTCCATCGTCACCCAAAAGGTCCAGACCACGCGCTTTCCCGTGCGTGGTGTTTGCATGGACGGGCAGGCGCAAATCGTCTTGGTCGATACGCCCGGTATCTTTACGCCGCGCCGTCGTCTGGACCGGGCCATGGTGCGCTCGGCTTGGAATGGTGCCGAAGACGCCGACGCTGTCGTGCATCTGGTCGATGCCCATGCTGAGATCGCGGTTAAGGATGGCACCGCCAAGGCGGCTGAAAAGCGCTGCGCGGACGACACCGCCACCATCCGTGCGGCCTTGAAATCCAGCGGTCGCAAGGCGATCTTGGCCATGAACAAGATCGATCTGGTCAAGCGCGATGCCTTGCTGGCCCTGACCACCGACCTGTTCGAAGAGGGGGTCTATACCGAGGTCTTTATGATCTCGGCCCATAATGGTTCGGGCGTCGATGATTTGAAGCATCATATGTCGAGCCTGATGCCCGAGGGGCCTTGGCTCTATCCCGAAGACCAGACCGCCGATCTGCCCGTGCGCCTCCTAGCCGCTGAGATCACCCGCGAGAAGGTCTATCTGCGCGTCCACGAAGAACTGCCCTATGCCGCGACCGTCGAGACCACCTCGTTCAAAGAGGCCAAGGCTGGTGCCGTCCGTATCGAACAGACCATCTATATCGAGCGTGAAGGCCAGCGCGCCATCATCTTGGGCAAGGGTGGCCAGACCCTGAAATGGATTGGTGAAAATTCGCGAAAAGACCTGATCGAGATTTTGGATCGCCCGGTCCATCTGTTTTTGCACGTCAAGGTCCGAGAAAACTGGCAAGAGGAGCGCGCCTTCTATGCCGATCTCGGCCTTGATTTCGACGTCTGATCCTTTCTATCCCCCTATTGCCGACCAAGAGAGCCTCCCATGTCTGACACCCTCCCTGACCGCTTGAGCGTCAATCCCAAGAGCCCCTATTACGACGCGGACCTGCTTCAGCAGGGCATCGGCATCCTGTTCAAGGGGGTCGAGAAGACCAATGTCGAAGAATATTGCGTCAGCGAAGGCTGGGTGCGCTTGAGCGTCGGCAATACGGTGGACCGTAAGGGCAATCCCATGACCATCAAGCTGCAAGGCCCGGTCGAGCCCTTTATCCGCGCGCCGGAATAGGCTTAGGCTTCAAAGGTTCGTCCATGACCGAGTGGGAAGACGACGCCTATGTCCTGTCCGCCCGCGCTCACGGTGAGAGCGGCGCGATTGTGGACCTCTTGACCGAGACCCATGGCCGTCACGCGGCCCATGTGGCGGGGGCAGCCTCTCGGCGGATGAAGCCCTTTTTGCAAGCCGGTGCGCGGGTGGTGGTTAACTATCGCGCCAGGGTGCCCGATCAGTTGGGCTCTGCCACGCTTGAACCCATAGGGGAGGGGCCATCGGCCCTGTTTGACGACCCCTTGGCCTTGGCGGGCCTATCGGCGGCGGCGGCGGTGACCGCCGGGGCCTTGCCCGAACGCCAGCCCCATCCGGGAGCCTTTCTGGCCTTCGAAGCCCTCATTGCCTGCCTGCCCCTGACCGAGGTCTGGCCCGCGGTCTATGTGCGCTTTGAGGCGGGGCTGTTGCAGGACCTTGGCTTTGGTCTGGACCTGTCGCGTTGTGCGGCCACGGGGTCCGTCGATGATCTGGTCTATGTCAGCCCGCGCACGGGCCGGGCGGTCAGCCGCGCCGCTGGTGAGCCCTATCACGACAAGATGCTGATCCTGCCGCCCTTCATGCTGTCGGCTCAAGGGGGACTAAATCCCGGCGATATAGGCGCGGGCATGGCCCTGACGGGGCACTTCCTCGACCAGTTCGTCTTTGCCGCCATGAACCGTCCCCTGCCTGCCCCGAGGGAGCGGTTGTTGGAACGACTGCGGGATGCCGGGGCGCTTTAGGGGGGGGCACCCTCGTCCGTGTTCCCCGCGAAGGCGGGGACCCAGACCCTTGCATGCCGGCTGGAAGCGGCCCGATGGGTCTCTGTTTTCGGGGGACGCTGCGGAGAGGTTCGTGGATGAACACCCCCCACTCCCAACCCTCTCCCCCTCAAGGGGGGAAAGGGCTAGAACCCAAAATCGTATTCCCCGCGAAGGCGGGGATCCAGACCCTTGTGCGCAGCTTGGACGGGGTCCTCTGCGTCTTTGCCTTAGCGTGGAAGACTGCGGATAGGGGAGTGGGTGTACCCCCTCACCCAACCCTCTCCCCCAAGGGGGCGAGGGCTTATCGGTTCTAGCCTTCTCCCTGTGGGAGAGGGTTGGGTGAGGGCCTTGTTTTTTATACCGCCCCTAAAGCCCAGCGGCAACCTTGGCCTTTTCATAGTTCTCCGCCGCTTCCATCCAGCGGGCCTCTGCTACGTCGAGCTGTTCTTGTGCCTTGATGCGCTGGCGGGTCAGGTCCGCATGTTTGGCCGATAGGGCCGGGTCGCATAGCTGGCCATCGAGGGTCCCCAGCGACTTGGTGCAACGGGCCAGCGTGGCCTCTGCCGACTCCATCTTACGCTTTAGCGGCGCGACCAAGCCTTGGGCGTCGCGATTGGCGGGCGGTGCGGCGGGGGCGGTTGGCGTCGCAGACTTGGCCTTGGCCGGCTCGTCCTTGATCTGCGTCGGCGCTCTGGCGGCCACACGGGCGCGGTCGAGCACGAACTTGGCATAGTCGTCCATATCGCCGTCAAAGGGCTTCACAGAGCCGTCAGCGGCCAGCCAGAGCCGGTCGGCGACCATCTCCATCAAGGAGCGGTCGTGGGTGATCAGGATCACGGCCCCTTCATAGTCATTGAGCGCATCGAGCAGGGCGCGGCGGCTATCAATATCCAAGTGGTTGGTCGGCTCATCCAGGATCAGCATATGCGGGGCCTTCATGGCCACCATATTGAGCAAGAGCCGTGCCCGCTCGCCGCCGGACAGGTTCTCGACCGTGGTCTCCGTCTTGTCGTAGCCCAGACCAAACTGGGCCAGCTTGGATCGGCGGGCCGCTTCACTGGCGTCCGGCATGGCGCGGCGCATGATCTCCAGCGGGGTATCGTCAGGGTCCATGGCCTCGATCTGATGCTGGTGGAACCAGCCGACCTGCATGCGCTTATCCCGGTGGATATGGCCCTGTTGAATCTCCAACGCCCCGGCAATCAGCTTGGCGAAGGTCGATTTGCCCGCCCCATTGACGCCGAGCAGACCGATCCGGTCGTCGATGTCCATGCGCAGATTCAGGTTCCGCAAGATCGCCTTGCCGTCATATCCGACATAGGCATTGTCCAAACGTACCAGAGGCGGCGCCAGAGGTCGGGGCGGCGAGGGCAGGGTAAAGGGCGCGACCCGCTCTTCGATGGTTGCGCCAATGGGCTGCAGCTTGGCCAGACGTTTCATGCGCGACTGGGCCTGAGCGGCCTTGGAGGCCTTGGCCCGGAACCGATCGACAAAGGCCTGAAGGTGAGCCCGTTCGGCCTCCTGCTTGACCCGATTGGCCGAGAGGAGCCGCAGCTTCTCAGCCCTCATCCGCTCAAAGTCGTCATAGCCGCCGGTATAGATCTCCAGCTTGCGATCAGTCAGATGCAGGATGTGATCGACCGAATTGTTCAAAAGTTCGCGGTCGTGGCTGATGATCAGGGCGGTATGGGGATATTTCTTCAGGCGCGCTTCGAGCCAAAGGGCACCTTCAAGGTCGAGATAGTTGGTCGGCTCATCGAGCAGCAGCAGATCAGGCTCGGCAAACAGCGCTGCGGCCAAGGCGACCCGCATGCGCCAGCCGCCGGAAAACTCGGCCATGGTGCGGGTCAGGTCGGCGGTGGAAAAGCCAAGACCCGACAGGATTTCTGCCGCGCGCGAGGGGGCACGATCCGCATCGATCTCGATCAGGCGGCCATAGATCTCGCCCAGCCGTTCGGGCGGCGCGGTTTCCAGCTCTTGCAACAGACTATGGCGATCCACATCGGCTTCGAGGATCGTGTCGATCAGGGTGACCGGCGTTGCGGGGTGCTCTTGGCTGACCGAGCCGACGCGGGCATTGCGCGGCATGGTGATGCCACTGCCGCCGCCATTTTCCAGCTCATCAAGGATCAGCTTGAACAGGGTGGACTTGCCCACGCCGTTGCGACCAACCAGTCCGACCTTGGACCCGGTGGGCAGACTGACCGTGGCATCGTCAAAAAAGCGGCGGCCCCAGGCCGTATAGTTGAGATCTTTAATCTGAAGCATGGAGGCGTTCGGTCTTTTTGGTTCGGTTTTGGGCGCGGACGCTGCAATCAATCGAACAGATTGATTTCCAAAGGTTGGCGGATCTGTTGCGCAGGGCTATAAGCCCGCCACCTTCCCAAAGCCAACGTTTCAGTGAGCAGACGCGAAATCATGACCGAACATACCTTTTCCATCCTCAAGCCCGACGCGACCCGCCGCAACCTGACCGGCGCCGTCAATGCCGTGATCGAGGCCGCTGGCCTGCGAATCGTCGCCCAAAAGCGCATCCACATGACCTCGGCTCAGGCCGGCAAGTTCTATGAAGTCCATTCCGAGCGTCCGTTCTTCGGCGAACTGGTGGAATTCATGACCTCGGGTCCCGTCGTCGTTCAGGTGCTGGAAGGCGAAAACGCCGTCGCGCGCTACCGCGAAGTGATGGGCGCCACCAACCCCGCCAATGCCGACGAAGGCACGATCCGCAAGCTGTTCGCCGAATCGGTTGGTGAAAACACCGTCCACGGCTCCGACAGCCAAGAAAACGCCGCCCTCGAGATCGCTCAGTTCTTCAGCGGTCTGGAAATTGTTGGCTAAACAGGTGTGGGGGGTAACCCCCCACTCCCAACCCTCTCCCCCTCAAGGGGGGAAAGGGCTTATCCGCTCTAGCCCTCTCCCTGTGGGAGAGGGTTGGTTGAGGACCTTTTGTTTCTTTGTAAAAAAGACCCCCTACCCCGGCTGCGCCGGTACTTCCCCCAGAGGGGGAAGATTTACCGCCTCAAGATCTTCCCCCTGTGGGGGAAGTGGCGCGAAGCGCCGAAGGGGGACTTGTTTCCTTTTTCCGAGTTCCCCGCGAAGGCGGGGACCCAGACCCTTACGTGCAGGCTGAATGGGGCCCACTACTCCCCGTTTTTCCTATGGAATGCGATTGGTAGGGCAGGGGTTAACCCCCTCACCCAACCCTCTCCCCCACGGGGGCGAGGGCTAAGACCGATTAAACCCCCAACGTCCTAACCAAATCCGCAAGACACCGCGCATAGAGCCGATGTTCTTGCTCCAGCACCCTTACGCCCAAGCGATCTTCATCATCATCTGGCAGCACATCAACCTCGGCTTGGCCAAGGATTGGGCCTTCATCGACGCCTGTGGTGACCAGATGGACCGTGCAGCCGTGCTTGGCCACGCCAGCCTCTAGGGCGCGTTGGTGGGTGTGCAGACCGGGGAAGGCGGGGAGAAGGCTGGGGTGGATATTGATCATCCGGCCCGCCCAGGTCTCGACCAGATAGGGCGTCAGGACCCGCATATAGCCCGCCAGAGCCACGATCTGGACGCCGGACTGACGCAGACGCGCATCAATCATCCGTTCATGGGCCTCGCGGTCCTTACCGAAGGGCGCGTGGGCGATAACAGCGGTCTCTATCCCAGCGGCCTGGGCAATATCCAAGCCGCCCGCATCGGCGATGTTGGACAGAACCAACACAATCTCAGCCGGATAGGCCGGGTCCTTGGCCGCTTCAATCAGCGCGGCCATGTTGGAGCCCCGACCCGAGATCAGGACAGCGACGCGCGCCTTGCTCATGGCTTGGTCAGTTGCCCGCAGACAAAGGCATTCTCACCGGCATTGAGCAGCGCGGCCAAGACCGGCTCGGCATCTTCCGCCGCGACGATCAGCATGAAGCCGACGCCGCAGTTAAAGGTCCGGCGCAGTTCGTGATCCGACAGGCCGCCCACCTCCTGCATCCAAGCAAAGACCGGGGGCAGGGGCCAAGCGTTCCAGTCGAACTGTGGCTCTAGGCCCTCGGCAATGGCGCGCGGTGGGTTTTCGATCAGGCCACCGCCGGTAATGTGGGCGCCGCCCTTGATCAGGCCCGCCTTGATCAGGGGCAGGACGCTCTTCACATAGATGCGGGTCGGGGTCATCAGGGCCTCGCCCAGCGTCTGACCGGGGGCGAAGGGGGCGGCGTCGTTCCAGCCCAGGCCCGACCGCTCGACCACGCGGCGCACCAGCGAATAGCCGTTAGAGTGGGGGCCGTCTGAGCCGATCCCGATCAGCAGGTCGCCCGCCTTCTGGTCGTCCAGACGGGGCAGGACCGCGCCGCGCTCGACCGCACCGATGGAGAAACCGGCCAGATCATAGTCGCCGCCTGCATACATGCCGGGCATTTCAGCCGTCTCGCCGCCGACCAGAGCCGCTCCGGCCTGCTTGCAGCCCTCGGCAATGCCCTTGACCACGGCGGTCGCGGCCACCACGTCCAGCTTGCCGGTGGCAAAATAGTCGAGGAACATGAGCGGCTCAGCGCCCTGGGCCAACAGGTCATTGACGCACATGCCGACCAGATCGATCCCGACCGTATCGTGACGGCCAGTCTCGATGGCGATTTTCAGCTTGGTGCCGACCCCATCCGTGGTCGAGACCAGCAAAGGATCAACAAAGCCCGCCGCCTTAAGGTCAAAAAGCGCGCCGAATCCCCCCAGCGCGGCGTCCGCGCCCGGGCGGCGAGTCGCCTTAGCCAAGGGTTTGATGGCCTCGACAAGGGCGGTGCCAGCATCAATATCTACCCCTGCTTGGGCGTAGGTAAGGCCATTGGGCCGTTCGCTCATGGTTCAAACATTCCCTGAACCGCTTTTCAGCGGAAAAACACATAATATTTCGCGTCGCCCTTGTACGGAGGGCGCTTGGCCGGGCTATAGCTAGCCTATGACGCCAATAACCACCACCGCCGAACTGCAAGCCTTCTGCAAGCTACTCGCTGACGCGCCCTTTATCGCCGTCGACACCGAGTTCATGCGGGAAACAACCTACTGGCCTAAGTTATGCCTGATCCAGGCGGCTGGGCCAAAGGATTCAGCGGTCATTGACCCGCTGGCCGAGGGTTTGGACCTGTCCTGCTTCCTTGATCTGCTCCGAGATGAGCGAATCGAGAAGGTTTTCCATGCCGCGCGGCAGGATGTTGAGATTTTCAACAATCTGGGCGCGATGCCGAAGCCGCTGTTCGATACGCAGATTGCGGGAATGGCGGCGGGCTTTGGCGAGCAGATCGCCTATGACGCGCTTGTGCGGCACATGCTGCGAATCGATTTGGACAAGTCGAGCCGATTTACCGACTGGAGCCGCCGCCCCTTGAGCGAGGCGCAGCTCGACTATGCCCTTGCCGATGTGACCCATTTGGCCAAACTGTTCCCCGACCTGAAGTCGCGCCTCGAAAAGCAAGGCCGCTTGGCTTGGGTGTCAGAGGAGATGGCGGCCCAGATCGATCCCGCCCTCTATGATGTCGATCCTGAAAAGGCTTGGCGGCGGCTAAAGCCTCGCAAGCACAATGCCAAATATATGTCGGTCTTTAAGGCCGTGGCGGCGTGGCGCGAACGCACCGCTCAAAACCGGGACCAGCCGCGCGGGCGTATTCTAAAAGACGACGCCATTGATGAGTTGGCGACACAGGCCCCGACCGATGCTGACGGCCTGAACCGTCTGCGCTCGGTGCCCAAGGGCTTTGCTGGATCGCGCTATGGTCCTGATCTGCTCGATGCGATCAAGATGGGGCTGTCGGCCCCTGAGGGCTATGCGCCGGTGATCGAGCGTAGTGGCACGCCGCCCTCGCCAGCCGCCGGGGCTGTGGTCGAACTGTTGAAGGTCTTGCTTAAGGCCCGCGCCGAGGATGCGGGCGTCGCGTCAAAGCTGATTGCCACGGTCTCGGATCTGGAAAAGATCGCCAATGATGACAACGCCGACAGCCCCGCCCTGACCGGCTGGCGCTATGACGCCTTTGGCGCGGATGCCTTGAAGCTGAAACGTGGTGAGTTGGCTCTGGTGCTCGACGGCATCCGCGTGCGCGTTGTCGAGGTTCGCAGGGCACCGAAGACTTAGGGAAAACAAGACCCCCATCGTCGCTGCGCGCCACTTCCCCCAGAGGGGGAAAATTTAGCGTCTCTTGATCTTCCCCCTCTGGGGGAAGTACCGGCGCAGCCGGGGTAGGGAGCCTTGTTTCCTTTGTTCCACTTTCGCGGGGAACGCGGAGGGGAACAGTATATCTGCGTCATTGCGAGCGCAGCGAAGCAACCCAGGGGGCTGACACGGACGTGAGTTGATGATCCCCTAGGTTGCTTCGGCGTTTCACGCCTCGCAATGACGCGTGAGGGGGCGGTTTTAAACCTACCCCCAACTCCCGACCTCACCGCGAAATCATCCATCCTGCGGGCCACGTCCCGCCGGAGCGAAAGGGTCTGGATCCCCGCCTGCGCGGGGAAGACGGCTGGATGGGACGGGCGAGGGTTTAAGTGAGGGCCTTACTTCCCCCCTAAGCCGTCCTGATCTCGATCTCGCGGCCCAAGATCTGAGCGACCATGGCACCGCGCTTGGCGGTCTGTTCGCCGAGTAACAGGTCGGCGGAGGCCGGGGAGGCGGTGAGAACCACGGCGTTGGGGGTAAAGCTCAGCTTCGCTGCCGAGAGCAGGGCGGGGCTTCGTCCCGACAGGTCACAGCCTAATCTCATAGCGGCCCCTAATACCCGCGCCCGTTTCTCCTGGTCGCTGCTCAAGAGCCGGTTGACCACGTCCAGATCGGGCGGCGTTCCGGTTGGCGCGTGCCGAGAAAAGATCGCCAAGGCCAAGAAGGTGCGCTCGGCATGATCCATCCCGGAAATGGGCGCGCGCAGCACCTGTTCAAAAACCAAGTCGGCGCGATGGTCGGGGTGCAGTCTCGCGCCTATATCTGCCAGTCGGCACGCGGCGGTCAGCAAGACCCGATCACGGTCTGTGGCGAACAGGTCGGGCAGGGTGGCAAAGGCCCTTGATAGCCAGTCTTCCAGAGCCAAGCCAAGGTCTTCGGCCACACCCTGCCGTGCTCCCAAGGCGGCGCAGCCTTCGATCAGGGGATCAAGGGCGCGGTCGGCTGAGGACATGGCTTCGAACAGCAAACCTTCGCGAAGGCCAAAGGCGGAGAGGCTGATCTCTTGGATGCCGAGATGATCGATCAAACAGTCGAGAACCGTGGCGGCATAGGGCAAGGTCTCAGACCGCTTTCGCGACATGCCTTCAATCCGGTCAAGTGATCCCTTGGACTGCTGCGCGATGAAGCGGGCAGCCTCCTGCGCGTCGGTGGCTGAGAGCCCATATTGATGGACGATACGCAGCGGATAGTTCGACATCCGCATCTGTAACAGGGCCAGATTGCGCCATGCTCCGCCGACGGCATGAAAGGTCGTGGTCTTGAAGCGCCCGGCATTGGCCTGCTCAAGGCAGCGTTCAACAGCGGATCGAACCTTGATTGGATCAAACGGGCCAGATGTGGCGAGGGCAAGGGGGCCAAGAGGCAGGGTTATGCCTTCGCCGACCCGACCCTGTCCGACGGTCGTCAGTTCTAGGCTTGAGCCACCGAGGTCGCCAACAACGCCTTGGGCAAGCGGCGCACCGGCTAAGACGCCAAGGGCGGCATAGTTGGCCTCTTCCATGCCTGAAAGGACCCGGATCCTATAGCCGGTCTCATCGTGCACGCGCTTGACGAAGGCTGGGCCGTCGATGGCGTCGCGCACAGCGGCTGTGGCGGCCACGAACACCGCGCCGGGCTTTACGGACTCCAGCACAGCGCGAAAGCGCCTGACGGCTGCCAGAGCGGTTTCTATGCCCTCAGGCGATAGGGTTCCGGTGCGCGCAAGGTCGCGGCCTAGGCCGGCCAGAACCTTTTCGTTGAACACCGTCCAGATGGCCCGACCTTCTAGCCGATAGACGACCAGGCGAACAGAGTTGGACCCAATATCGATGACCGCCGCGTCGCGGGCGGGCCTATCGGCCTTTGCCCACATTTTCGATCGCTCTCGGTCGGTCCTTGGCCTTTTGGCCACGTCCAGACAGGCTTGGATTGGTCATGAAATACTCATGGGCGGAAAAGGCGCGTTTGACGTTCCAGCCGGGCACGCGATGGTAGTGACCATCGGAATTGAGCGCCCAGCTCTGGGCTTCGTCCTTCAGATTGGCAACCATGATCTGGTTCAAAACCTGTTGATGGACGGTCGGAGTCTCAATGGGCACCAGCGACTCCACCCGGCGGTCGAGATTGCGCGGCATCCAGTCGGCCGATGAGATGAACACCCGGCACTGTGGACCCGGCATCGGGCCGCCATTCGCGAAACAGACGATGCGGCTATGTTCCAAGAACCGGCCTACGATGCTCTTGACGCGAATATTCTCCGACAGACCCTTGATGCCGGGGCGAAGACAGCAGATGCCGCGAATGACCAGATCAATGCTGACGCCCGATTGGCTGGCCCGGTAGAGCTCGTCAATGATCACCGGATCGACCAGCGCATTGAGCTTGGCCCAAATGGCCGCAGGCTTTCCAGCCTTGGCGTTGGCGATCTCCTGATCGATCAGGGTGATCAGGTCCTGCTTCAAGGTCACGGGCGAATAGGACAGCTTTTCCAGATGGACGGGCTGCGAATAGCCGGTGATATAGTTAAACAGCCGCCCACTGTCGCGGCCAAGCCCCGCGTCCGTGGTGAAGAGCGACAGGTCGGTATAGATGCGCGCCGTGATCGGGTGATAGTTGCCGGTGCCAAAGTGGCAGTAGGTCTTGAGCCCGCCACCTTCGCGCCGCACGACAATCGAGAGCTTGGCGTGGGTCTTATATTCCACAAAGCCGAACACGACATGGACGCCCGCGCGCTCGAGGTCGCGGGCCCATTTCAGATTGGCTTCTTCGTCAAAGCGGGCCTTGATCTCGACCAGAGCGGTGACGTTCTTGCCGTTCTCGGCGGCTTCAATCAGGGCTGCGACGATGGGGCTGTTCTTGGAGGTCCGATAGAGGGTCTGTTTGATGGCCAGCACATTGGGGTCCGTGGCGGCTTGGCGCAGGAACTGAACCACCACGTCAAAGCTCTCGAACGGGTGGTGAACCAGAATGTCCTTTTCTCGGATGGCCGCGAAACAGTCTCCGCCATGGTCTCTGATCCGTTCCGGGAAACGCGGTTCAAAGGGCTTGAACTTTAAATCGGACCGATCTGGCGTGATCAGTTCGGCAACTTGGGACAGCCCGAGCATGCCGTTGACCATGATGATATCTTGCGGTTCGGCGTGCAGGTTCTCAACGATGAAACGCTTGAGCTCTTCGGGCATCGCCTTTTCGATCTTCACCCGTACGACCGAGCCCATGCGGCGCTGCTTGAGGCGGACTTCGAACTCGCGGACCAGATCTTCGGCCTCTTCCTCGATCTCCATGTCCGAATCGCGGATCAGGCGGAAGTCGCCGCGCGCATCGACGGTGCAGTCCGGGAACAGGACATCGATAAAGAGCGATAGGAAGGTCTCAAGGCTGATGAACCGGCGTTCGATCTTGCGTCCTCGTCCCGTCGTCGAGGGCAGTTCCCAGAACCGTGCCACCTGACTGGGCATGGGCAGCAGCGCATAGAGCGGCTTGCCGTCTGACCGGCGCTTGAGCTTCAAGGCGGAGGCAAAGCCAAGATTGGGTAGGAACGGGAAGGGATGGGCCGGATCGATGGCCAGGGGGGTTAAGACCGCGAAAAGCTGGCTGGTAAAGACCGGGCGCAGCCAATCCATATCGGCGGGCGTCACATCCTTGGCTTCAAGGACGCGCAGCCCTTCGGCTGCCATCTTGGCCCGCAGATCGAGCCAGATGCGCTGCTGGCTGGCCATCAGCTCCGCCGCCGCCGTATTGACGCGGGACAGTTGCTGGCGCGGGGTCAGGCCGTCTTGGCTGATGACGCGGATCCCTTCGCTGACCTGACCCTTGAGGCCAGCGACGCGAACCATATAGAACTCATCGAGATTGTTGGCCGAGATCGATAGGAACCGAAGCCGCTCGAGCAGGGGGTGGCGCGGATTTTCCGCCTCTTCGATAACCCGTTGATTGAAGCTCAGCCATGAGATCTCGCGGTTAAAGAACCGCTCCGGCGAAGCCAAAAGATCTTCGTTCAGGGACACATCTTGGCGCACCGTCATGGTGGGCGGCAAGGGGGCAGCCGGGTGGGGGGTGTCTGCAGCGTCAGCTTTTATCTGTTCGGACATGGTCGCCTAAATCCGAGTTCGGCGGCGAAGATCACCGACGACAGGTTTCGCTATTGGTTCTGAACGAGCGGGGCCAAGGCGGCAAGCCTTCAAGCGAACAGGTCGAGTGTATCGCTGCTATTTTCAAGAAACTGTCGCGCTAGGGCCCGTGAAATGGGGCGTTGTGCCGCATCAGCGGCCTCATCGAGGCGCGCGACGATCTCTTGGGCCTTGGGCACCGAGCGCTCGATGCGCCGCAGGAGGTAGGGCAGGAGGTCGTCTGTCGGGCGGATATTGCGCTCACGGAAAAACTTGCGGATCACCTCTGCGAGCACGGCGTCGTCTGGTTCTTCGATCTCTACGACAGGCAGGGCATTTAGGCGCGACCGCAGGTCCGGCAGGTTTGTAGGCCAGTTGGAGGGCAGGGTCCTGTCGGTGATCAAGAGCCCGCCGCCGGTATTGGCTGCCATATTGATCAGGTGAAATAGAGTCTCATCGGGAACCTGATCGACATCGCCCTCGATCAGGACGGGCTTGCCTAGCAGCAGTTGCAGATTGTGGGCTTGGAGCGGTTGCCAGCGCACAGCCCCGACCCGATCTTGCCAAATCTTGGCCAGATGGCTCTTGCCGCAACCTTCCGGTCCGACCAGGGTCAAGATGCCGCCATGCCAATTGGGCCAGCTATTAACCTGACGCACGGCCTCGGCGTTGGAGGACGACTCAACAAAGTCCTCAGCGCTGAAGCGGATTGACCGATTAAGATCGAGGCGAAGTTGCAGGCCCAAGTTCCTGTCCAATTTAAATTTTCCGAGTTCTTTCCTAACCCAAAAGTGCGGAAAGATCGATTGGGTGAGCCCTGAAAGGGGCTATGGCTAGGGGATAGCGGGCCTATGGTTGGGGATAAGCCTTGGACAATCGGCTCCATTGGCCTTTGCCTAGCCGGGGCCTGCTGCTGTAAACCTTGACAAAAGGCGGGGACAATGCGCCCTTCGCCCCCTATTTCGCCGGTCGAAAAAAGAAGAATCCATGCACGCCTATCGCTCACACACTTGCGGCGCCCTGCGCCTTTCCGATGCCGGTCAAACGGTGCGCCTATCGGGCTGGATCCATCGCAAGCGCGACCATGGCGGTTTGATGTTTATCGACCTGCGCGACCACTATGGTCTGACGCAGTTGGTGCTCAGCCCTGAAACGCCCGGTTTTGCCCATATTGAGCGTCTGCGCGCCGAGAGCGTCATTCGCGTGGATGGCACGGTTCTGGCCCGTTCCGCCGATACGGTGAATTCCGGACTGCCCACCGGCGAAGTTGAAATCCGCGTTGCGGGCGTTGAGGTCCTGTCTGAAGCGGCCGAACTGCCCGTGCCGGTCTTTGGTGAGCCGGATTATCCCGAGGAACTGCGCCTCAAGCATCGCTATCTCGATCTGCGCCGCGAGACCCTGCATCGCAACATCGTCCTGCGCTCGAACGTCATTGATTCTGTGCGCAAGCGCATGGTCGGTCAGGGGTTCACCGAATTCCAGACCCCGATCTTGACCGCCTCGAGCCCAGAAGGCGCGCGCGACTTCCTCGTGCCGTCGCGTCTGCATCCTGGCAAGTTCTATGCTCTGCCTCAGGCCCCGCAGCAGTTTAAGCAGCTGTTGATGGTGGCGGGTTTTGACCGCTACTTCCAGATTGCCCCTTGCTTCCGCGACGAAGACGCGCGTGCTGACCGCTCGCCCGGGGAGTTCTATCAACTCGATGTGGAGATGAGCTTCGTCACCCAAGAGGACGTGTTCGCCGCCATTGAGCCGGTGCTGCACGGCGTGTTTGAAGAGTTCGCCAACGGCAAGTCGGTAACGCCCTACCCGTTCCCGCGCATCGCCTATCGCGAGTCCATCCGCCTCTATGGCTCGGACAAGCCTGACCTGCGTAACCCCATTCAGATGGCCGATGTGTCAGAGCCCTTCCGGGGTTCGGGCTTTAAGGTCTTTGCCGGAATGCTGGAAGATCCCAAATCAGCGATCTGGGCCATTCCTGCGCCTGGCGGTGGTAGCCGCGCCTTCTGTGACCGCATGAATGATTGGGCCAAGGGCGAGGGGCAACCCGGTCTGGGCTATATCTTCTGGCGTGAAGGTGAAGAGGGCGCTGCCGGTCCTATCGCTAAGAATATCGGCCCCGAGCGGACTGAAGCCATTCGTGAGCAACTGGGCCTGAAGGTCGGCGACGCGGCATTCTTCGTCGGCGGCGATCCGGACGCCTTCTACAAGTTCGCGGGCGCGGCGCGTAACAAGGTCGGGTTCGATCTGGGTCTGGTCGACGAGAACCAGTTCAAGTTCTGTTGGATCGTCGATTTCCCCATGTATGAATGGAGCGACGAGGAGAAGAAGGTCGATTTCTCGCACAATCCATTCTCTATGCCGCAGGGTGAACTTGAAGCCCTAAATACTTTGAATCCTTTGGATATTTTGGCCTACCAATACGACATCGTTTGTAACGGTATCGAGCTCTGTTCCGGCGCAATCCGTAACCATCGCCCCGATGTCATGCTCAAGGCGTTCGAGATCGCGGGCTATGGTCCCGATGTCGTGGAAAATGAGTTTGGCGGCATGCTGAATGCCTTCCGCTATGGCGCCCCGCCGCACGGTGGCTTGGCTCCCGGTATCGACCGGATCGTGATGCTCTTGGCCAATGTGCAGAACCTGCGTGAGGTCATTGCCTTCCCGCTCAATCAGCAGGGCATGGACCTGATGATGAATGCGCCGTCAGAAGTTCGCGAGAAGCAGTTGAAAGAACTGCATATTCGCATCGCGCCGCCAATCAAGGTCTAGCGGACCCACTGCCGAGGGCAGATGTGGGGTTGTAAGGCGGGAGGCAGCCGGGTCTTAGCATTTGCGCAGGCTCGGCCAATCTGGTCCTGCGTGAGGCCTGTGACTTGACTGAGGTCTGTGCCGCCAATCCAAGTCTTGACCATTGAGGCATGGCTGAGATTGGCGCCGTCCATGCGGGCATTGGCGAGGTTTGCCCCGTCCAACTTGCTGTAGACGAAGCGCGCGCCCCTGATGTTGGCATTTTCGAGATTGGCGCCAAGCAAGGTGCTGTAGCTAAAATTGCTACCCCGCCCGTCGGCATTTTCGAGGTTTACCCCGGTGAGGCTGGTGTGGCTCAGGTCCGCGCCAGCCAACAGTGCTGAATCAAGGTTGGAACCGATAAAGGTTGCGGCCTCAAGGCGTGCGCCATTGAAGTTAGCCTCTTCGAAGTTGCTGCCCTTGGCCACAATACCGGACAGGTTGGCACCGCTGAAATCAGCCCGATCGAAGTTTGATCCGAGGATGTCGGCGCCGCGCAGGTCGGCCTTGCTGAAGTCCGCCTTGGACAGGTCCGATCCTTTAAAGCGCGATCCGCGCAGATCGGCACCGATGAACGAGGCCCCTGAAAATTGCGCGCCGACGAGGCTGGCATTGGTCAGTTGCCGTCCAGCCAGGTTGCAGCCTTCGCAAGAGCCGCCAAAGGACCTCAGTCTCGCGATGGAGGTGCCGGTGTCAGCCGCGTGCGCCGCCGTCGCTGCGGCAATGAACAGGGTTATCCAGATCGCAATTGAGGTTACGGCCCTAGACATTATTCACAAAAGGACGGGTGGGGAGAGTGTCAACATGCACAGAATGTGAGGGCTAAAGCCTCACCCTGCACCTTAATTCGCGGTAATGGAGAGAATTACCGGCTGACGCTGCCCTCATCCTGCGCATGACAGGTCGTGCAGACGAGGCGTCCGCCCTTGCGGGAGGCAGTCAGGTTTCCGCATGAGGGACAGACGTCGGCTTCCGCCATATCGAAGGTCTCAATGGCATCAGCCTTGCGGCCGCCAAAGGGCAAGAACACCAGATTGTCCGGTGTCGCACCGCGTGAATAGCCCTTAGAGATGAATTTGAGGACCGGCAGGGGATCGTCGGATTTCATCTCAAAGGCCGTCTTGCTCAGCCCATCTGTCCCAAAGGCGTCGGGGTCCGTATTGGCCAGATCGTCTCGCCCCAGATAGGACACAGCCAGTTCCCGGAAAATATAGTCCAAGATTGAGGTGGCAGACCGGATCGAGTCATTGCCCGTCACCGCGCCCGCCGGTTCAAAGCGCGTATAGACGAAGGCGTCGACAAACTCTTCCAACGGCACGCCATGTTGCAGGCCAATCGAAATGGCGATGGCGAAATTGTTCATCAAGGAGCGGAAGGCAGCACCCTCCTTGTGCATGTCGATAAAGATCTCGCCGACCTCGCCGTCCTCATATTCACCGGTGTGGAGATAGACCTTATGGCCACCGACAGCCGCCTTTTGGATATAGCCCTTGCGGCGGTCCGGCAGCTTGCGGCGTACGCGGTCGCGTTCGACGATCCGCTCAACAATGCGCTCGCTGATGATCGGTTCAGGTTGCGGCTCTGCGCGGCGCGGAGCTTCGCGGCGTGGGGCCTCGTCTTCAAGATCGGGCAGATTGAGGGCCAGATTGGCCGGTGCTGGCGCACGGCGCAGGGTCACTGCTCTGAGGCCCGCACGCGCCGCTGCCGACTGCAGGCGATTGGCAATGGCTGGGTCATCCCCATAGGCCAATGGCAAGGGCGTGATGGCCGGGGCGCAGGTGAAGGTCTCGGCTGCGACGGTCATGGCCAACCGGGCGAGAAGGTCGGGTCCCTCTAGGCCATCGGCCCTGCGGAACACGCCCCAATGGGGGCTCGACAGTCCAGCCCAGCTTTCGAGGTCACCCGTACCGCAGGCATGGATCTGGGCCTGCTTGATCGCGTCTGGGCTAAAGCCGAGATGGGCCAAGGTATTGAAGTCTGGGGCACTCAGGGCCTCGGCATCGGCTCCCAAGATATCCTTGAGGAAGCCTTCGCCGATAACCGCAGGCGAGAAGGCGAGCCGGATGTCCCCGGTCAAGCGCAGGGTGGCTTCGGCGGCGTCGATCTCGTGGTCCGTCAGTCCCTTGGCCTTGAGCGCTGCAGGATTGATCCCCGGCGCATCGGCAAGGCCGCCATGGCCCAGCACGTGAACAGCAGCTGAATCGATGTTCAGATCGAGATGGCGCAGGCCCTCGATGGTGGCCTGGGAGAGGGTGCGCAGGATGGTGCCATCTTCGGTCTCGGCTACCGTTACGGCACCGGCCCAAGGTGCGGCGGACAGGCTGATCCCGCCCAGACGCAGCTTGATCTCGTCGTCATTGAATAGGGCCAGCGTCTCTGCATTGCGCAGGCCCGTGGCGCGGGCCTTGGTCAAGGCGTCGCTCATCAGCGGAACGGCCATCGCGGCCAGTTCTTCGCCCCGGGCCAGAACGGCGCTGGCCTCGAGCCGCTGCATGATTGAGGCCAGACGCGCGTCCCGGTCCTGATCAAATTCGGGATAGGGGCCTGCTATAGCCGCCATCTCAGCAGAGGCTTGCAGTGAGGCGGCGAAGGCGAGGCTATAGAGGCTTCCAACAGCATTGCGCCCCTCATCAGAGGCATAGGCGATGGCCTGCATGATCAGCAGTTCGGACACGCCAGCCAAGGTCAGGCCAAGCGGACGCCACCGATAGCGTGATGTGGCGTCAGAGGGGGTCGCGCTATGGCCTGCGGCCCCGTCGATCTCGAGCGCGAGGGTCCAGAGCCGCACCGTGGCGGCGAAACCGTCTGCGTCAAATCCGTCGTCGCTCCAGAACCGGGTCGCGTCAATCGCGGCCTTGGGCGCGTGATTAAGGCGAGTGATGGCTTCGGCATCGCGCTGGACAAAGGTGATAACCACTTGGCCGGTTTCCCAGCCCGCAGTTGCGGCTTGAGCAGCAGCGCGGCTTCCCGCCTCTACCTCGTCGCGGATGCCCGTGACGATCAAGGTTTCGAGGGCGAGGGGGGCGGGCTCACCCATACCGCGCCATTCGCGTTCGCCTGACTTGGCCAGGTTAATGGCCGTGAGGATCAGGGCGTCGGACACGCCGCTATTTCGAGCGTCGCGGGCCGCACGGGCGAGGGCGATATTGTGATGGGGATCTGCGCAATGACCGGCATCGCCATCACAGCGCAATATGGAATTCATCACCGTTTGTAGACGACCATTAACCGCCAGCAGGGCGTCTTGGGTCGCGGCGTGGCAGCGGAGCTTCGAGACGTGGGCGCGGATCGTCTCTGGAAACTCGATATCTTCAAGGTCGATGGCGCGTGCTTCGGTTTGGGGGCGGTTGCCTTCGCCGACGAGGGGCGAGACGCGCGGACCTGAGGCTCTCGCCGCGCCGGGGGCGGCCAAGCCTTCGACCATGCTGCCGAGCAGGCTGTCGTAGAAGCTGACGGCATCGACATCGCGGTCAAACAGGCCAAGGGCCCATCCCCAAGCGGCGATGCGGCGGGCATAGCGAGCCGGGCCCTCTTCGAGCGCTGCGCTATAGGGGGCGTCCTTGGCAAGGGCCGCGGGCAGATCCACCTCTGGAAAGTCGCTGGGCAGGCTCTGGGCCCAGTCCAACCACGACTCGACCCGGACCGAAGTCCAGTCGCGCGGCGCGCTGACCGCGACCACATCGTCGGTTCTGTCGATCCAGCGGGTCTCGAGGGTCCCGCCGCTGAGCTGCGGCGCTGTATACCGATAGTCAAAGCGCATAGCCGCCTCCCAAATCTGATCGCAAGGCTAGGGCCGAAAGCCTGTGTTCGCAATAGATGTAGTAAGAAACGTCAAGCCTATCCACAAGATGTTGTTGTATCGTGGCTCCGCGAGATTTCTCGCCGATTGTTGCGCTAAGCTGGACGCGGCGCGGACGGCCACCTATAGTCCGGCCAGCCCATCCGTCGGATTGGCAGAGTCGCAAACCTTGTAATCAATGGTCTGTTCAAAGTGCTGAAAGCCATCTTCACCTGGTGGAACGGAGCCACGATTGGCGCTCGTTTCACGATCGGACGTCGCGGGATCTTTATCGGTCAGGATGCAACGGGAAACCGTTATTTCGAAGCCAAGGACAACCGCGACAGCTATGACGGCCGCAAGCGCCGTTGGGTGATCTATAATGGCTATGCAGAGGCCTCGAAGGTTCCGCCCGATTGGCATGGCTGGCTGCACTACACCTTTGATGATCATCCCATCAATGAGCCGCTTAAGCGGCAGTCTTGGGAAAAGGATCACAAACCTAATCTGTCCGGTACAATCCACGCCTGGCGGCCCAAGGGTGCCATTGGCAAGGGTGGTCAACGCCCCGAGGCGACCGGCGACTATCAGGCTTGGAAGCCGGACTAGGTCCCGTGCGCGCGCGCTGGTTATTGGCCTTTGGCCTGATGGCGGCAACCGGTTTGGGCGTTTCCCTAGGGCACGCACAGGCGACCGACCCCATTGGCGGCCTCTTGCAAGGGGTCCTGCCCCCCAAGAGCCCGACACCGGCCAACCCTGCGGATGCGGGCAAGGCCAAGCCCGAAACCCCGACTGAGGTGATTGTCGAGCCGGTCCCCAATGACCCAACCGAAGCGGCCTTGCCCAGTTCGAGTTCTGGACGCCGGGTCTATGAGGTCCCCAAGCGCAAGCGCTATGCGGTCGCCGTCATGCAGGTTCTCGACAAGGTCACGGCCGAGACCATGCGTTTCGAAGTGCCGATCAATCAGCCGATCCGGTATAAGTCCCTGATCTTTTCGGTGCGGACCTGCGAGACATCGGCGTCAAACGAGCCGGTGCGAGACTCCATCGCCCATATTCAGATCGATTCTCAAGCCACGCGCGGTGTTGATCGGGCCATCACACCCGGGCGGCAACTGTTCCGAGGCTGGATGTTCGCCTCAACGCCGGGCCTGAACCCGTTTCAGCATCCGGTCTATGATGCGTGGTTGATTGCCTGCAAGACCTCGGCGCCCGCCGCATAGGCCGGTAGCCGGTAGAAGTCGGCGAGGCTGATCACAGCGGACCCCAAGCGGCGCTTATAGTCTATCCGATTGATCTCAACCGCGCCGAACTGGGCCAGATGGTCGGTCATGAACTGGGCGTCCAAGAGCTGGAACCGTCCCATTTTTAGCCGCGCCACCAGATGGACGAGGGCGATCTTGCTCGCATCGCGGGCACGGGAAAACATGCTCTCACCAAAAAAAGCCGCGCCGAGGGTGACGCCATAGAGACCGCCGACCAACTTGCCGTCCTGCCAACATTCGACGCTGTGGGCCAAGCCCCTCTGAAATAGCTCGCCATAGAGGGCTTCAATCGGGCCATTGATCCAGGTGTCCTGACGGTCTGGCCGATTGGGGTTGGTCATGGCGCACTGGCGCACGACGGCGTCGAAGGCCGTGTCGATACGGACCTGGTAGGGCTCTGCCCGCACGGAGCGCGCGAGACGGCGAGGGATGTGGAACTGGTCCAGCGGAAAGATGCCGCGCCTGTCGGGGTCGACGAGGAAAATGTCCTCATCGTGACGTGAATCCGCCATCGGAAACACGCCGCGCTCATAGCAGGCGATGAGATCGTCGACCGTAAAGTCTTCCAAGACCCTATCCTCTGGCCCTGTCCTTTTGACTAGCCGCCTGCCTTGATCCAGTTTTCCAGCCAGTGGATGTGGTAGTCACCGGCGAGGATGTCCGGCTGAACCAGCAGGTCTTGGAACAGGGGGATCGTGGTCTCAATACCGCCAACCACCATCTCGCTGAGCGAACGGCGCAGGCGCGCGATGCACTCGGTGCGGTCACGGCCATGGACGATGAGCTTGCCCGCAAGGCTGTCATAGTAGGGCGGGATCGAATAGCCGGCATAGAGCGCGGAATCGAGGCGCACGCCCAGTCCGCCCGGGGCATGGAAATCGGTGACCAGGCCGGGAGACGGCGTGAAGGTCCGCGCATTTTCGGCATTGATGCGGCATTCAATGGCGTGACCTTCGAAGACGATGTCCTCTTGGGTGAAGGATAGGGGCAGGCCAGCGGCGATGCGGATCTGTTCGCGCACCAGATCGATGCGGGTAATGGCCTCGGTGATCGGATGCTCCACCTGCAGGCGGGTGTTCATCTCGATGAAGAAGAACTCGTCATTCTCATAGAGGAACTCGATGGTTCCGACGCCCAGATAGCCAATGGCCTTGATCGCATCGACCACGACCTTGCCGATCTTGGCGCGGGTGGCGGCGTCAATAGCCGGTGAGGGGGCCTCTTCCAGAACCTTCTGGTGACGGCGCTGCAGCGAACAGTCCCGCTCGCCCAGATGCACCACATTGCCAAAGGAGTCGGCGATGACTTGGATTTCGATGTGACGGGGGCGCTGGAGGTAGCGCTCCATATAGACGCTGTCATCACCGAAGGCCGCGCCAGCCTCGCCCTTGGCCGTTGCGACGGCTTCGGAGAGGGACTCGCGGTCCAAGGCCACCTTCATGCCCCGGCCACCGCCACCAGCGGCGGCCTTGATCAGGACCGGAAAGCCGATGACTTCGGCGGCTGCAAAGGCCTCTTCTTCGGTCTGAAGCGCGCCCTCAGAACCCGGAACGACGGGGATACCCGCTTCCTTGACGGCCTGTTTGGCGGTGATCTTATCGCCCATCATGCGGATGTGGTCGGGATTTGGACCGATGAAGGTCATCCCGTGGGCCTGTACGATCTCGGCAAAGCGGGCATTTTCCGACAGGAAGCCATAGCCGGGGTGAATGGCCTGAGCGCCGGTGATCTCTGCGGCAGCGATGATCGAGGGGATGTTCAGATAGCTCTTGGCCGCGCTGGCAGGACCAATACAGACGCTTTCGTCGGCGAGGCGCACATGCATGGCACTGGCGTCGGCTTCGGAATGGACCGCAACCGTGGCAATGCCCATTTCCTTGCAGGCGCGATGAATCCGCAGGGCAATTTCGCCGCGGTTCGCAATCAGGATCTTGGTGAACATCGGGCTACTCGAGGACCACGAGGGGTTCGCCAAATTCGATGGGGTCACCATCGGCGACCAAGATCTCGACCACCGTTCCGGAGCGTGGCGCGGGGATGGGGTTCATGGTCTTCATGGCTTCGACGATCAAGAGGGTTTGACCCTCAACCACCTTATCGCCGGGCTTGCAGAAGGGATCGGAACCTGGTTGGGCCTGAAGATAGACCGTGCCGACCATGGGGGACTTGACCAGATCGCCTGCACGGACGGCTGGCGCTGCAGCGACGGCTGCGGGCGCAGCGGCAACGGGGGCCTCGACGGGCGCGGGGCTGTACTGGGCCGGAGCGGCGACCTGAACGGCTTGAGCGGAGACCGTCACCGAGCGGGCCACCCTAATCTTCAGATCGCCACGTTCGACTTCGATCTCGGTCAGTCCCGTATCGTGCAGAATGTCCGCAAGCTTGCGAACGAGACGCGCGTCGATGGGATCGCCGGAACCTTTTGGTGTCGTCATAAGGAATAAGCCTTGTCTGAGTGCTCTAGAGGCCAGATTTCGCGACGAGTGCCGCAGCAGCCTCTATAGCGAGTTCATAACTCTTGGCCCCAAAGCCGGACACGATGCCCGTGGCGGCCAAAGAGACATAGGTTGACCGACGAAACTCTTCGCGAGCAGCCGGGTTGGACAGGTGACACTCAACGATGGGAATCGCCAAGGTTTTCAACGAATCAAGAATGGCCACGGAGGTGTGTCCATATCCTGCTGGATTGAGTACGACTGCACAGGCCTTGAGGCGAGCCTCCTGTATCCAGTCGATCAACACACCTTCGTGATTAGACTGACGAAAGTCGATTTCGAAGCCCAAACCAGCGGCTTTTGCGCGGCACTGATCCTCAACGTCCTTCAAGGTGGCGTATCCGTAGATTTCTGGTTCACGGGTTCCGAGCAGATTAAGGTTCGGACCGCTCAATACGAAGATGATCTTGGACATGCGCCCCCGCCGTCGTTAGGTGCTGTCTTGTATCTCTGGTTGGCTAGGGTCACAAGCTTGCCGTTCGGATCGCGGTTAATGGGGTTGATATGAGGGTCATCGTAAATGGCGAGGATCGGGCGTTCGACGGGGTAAAAACCGTTGCAGCCTTGGTCGAAGCGCTGCAATTGGACGGGCGAAAGCTGGCCATTGAACGCAACCTCGAAATTGTGCCTCGGTCAGCCTATGACAAGACGGCCCTGTGCGACGGGGACCGAATCGAGATCGTCCATTTCATTGGAGGCGGCTGATATGAGCGGCGAAGACACCTGGACCGTAGCGGGCCGAACCTTTCGCTCACGCCTGATCGTCGGTACGGGCAAATATAAGGACTATGCGACCAATGCGGCGGCCGCTGAGGCCGCGGGCGCTGAGATCGTTACCGTGGCGGTGCGGCGCGTGAACCTGTCCGACCCCAGTCAGCCGATGTTGGTCGATTTTGTCCGGCCTGACCGCTTTACCTATCTGCCCAATACGGCGGGATGTTTCACCGGCGAGGACGCAGTGCGCACCTTACGGCTGGCGCGCGAGGCGGGCGATTGGAGCCTGGTCAAGCTGGAGGTCCTGTCGGACACCAAGACCCTTTACCCGGACATGGAAGAGACCCTTCGGGCCTTGAAACTACTGGTCAAGGAGGGCTTTGACGTCATGGTCTATTGCACCGACGATCCGGTCTATGCCCGCAAGTTAGAGGATGCAGGCGCTGCGGCCATCATGCCGCTCGGTGCGCCGATTGGCTCAGGTTTGGGCATTCAAAACCGCGTCAATATTCGGCTGATCGTCGAGCAGTCCAAGGTGCCGGTTTTGGTCGATGCCGGGGTCGGCACGGCGTCTGATGCGACCATCGCCATGGAGCTAGGCTGCGACGGCGTCTTGATGAACACCGCCATTGCCGAGGCCAAGGACCCGATCTTGATGGCTGAAGCCATGAAGCACGCGGTCATTGCCGGGCGGCTATCCTACCGGGCAGGGCGGATGCCACGGCGGATGTATGCCGATCCATCATCGCCCTTGGCCGGATTGATCTAGGCGGCAGGCTTGATCTGTTTTGCGCGTGCGATCTCGATAGCGCGCTTGAGGGCTTCCATGTCCGCGCCTGGGATCAACTGATCGCCGACGATGAAGGCGGGCGTGCCCTGAATGCCGATGGCGAGACCGAGATTATGCATAGCAGTCAGGTGCTCGGTGACCTTGTCAGCCTCACCGGCGCTCTTGGCGGTGGCCGGATCAAGGCCATTGGCGGTTAGGATCTTGGCGATGGTCGCATCATCCAGCGCCTTTTCGGCCATCAGATCCTCATGCACTGCACCATATTTGCCCTGAGCCCCTGCTGCCAAGGCTGCGCGCGCTGCCCGCAAGGAGACGCCGAGCTTGCCGTCACGGTCAGGCAGGATGGGGAACTCCTTGTAAACAAGGCGAACATCAGGATTGGCCTTGAGTAGCTCGATCACCTGCGGCTGGGCAGACTTGCAGTAGCCGCAGCGATAGTCAAAGAACTCGACAATGGTCACCGTCCCCTTGGGGTTGCCACCGACATAGTCACGCGGATCCTGTTCTAGGGCCTGACGGTTCTCAGCAATCTTGCTCTGTGCCAACTGAGACGCTTCAGCGGCCTGCTTTTCCTGCAGCCGGTTGATGGCCTCTTCGATCACTTCGGGATGGGTGATCAGATAGGCGCGAACGCGGTCACCAAAGGCCTTTTCGTTCTGGACCATGCCGCAGCCGGTCAGGGCAAGGCAGCTAACGGCCGTCAGCAAGAGGGTAGGAAGGCGCATGGTGATGTTCCGCTTGGGTTGTGTTTATCCCACCATCCGGCACGCGGGGTTAAGGTGAGCTTTATGAGGGTCTATCAGCGCTTACGGGGCGCAGCGCTGCCTTCTCTGGCCAGATCTTTCAAATCATCGTCAGTGGGTTCCGATGCCAGCACAATGTCGGTTGCACGGCGCCATTCGGGTGATCCCTTGACCAGTTCAGCGCGGGCCCTCATGCCAAAGATGCGGGCTTCACTGGGGATGCCGATCGCGAAATACTGTTCCGCGGCTGCCAGCCTCGCCATGCCCGGTTGGCGGCGTCGATCATAGGCCTCTGACAGCATGCGCCAGCCAAAGGGGTTGTCCTGCTCCAGTTCCAAAGCCTTGTAGATATGGGCCATGGCCTCATCGACGCGCTTGTCATTGTCGAGCGCCAGCAGGGTTTGACCGAGGGCGAGGTGGAACAGGGCGGCGTCTGGCTTCAATTCTACGCACCGACGATAGGCAGGCTCGGCCTCTGCCGCACGGGCGGATTCAAAAAGGGCCTGACCGCGCAATTCCCAAAGATAGGGATTGTCTGGATAGTCCTTGAGCAGGGCGTCGATGGCCTTCAGCGCCTTTTCGGTTTCAAGCGACCGATAATAGGCAATGGCCCTCGCATAGCGGGCCGGATAGGATTTATCGCTCTCTTTGAACTCAATGAAGGTCTGTTGCGGTGGGTTCATGAAGGCCTTGAGCTTGGCCACCATAATTATATGGGTTGCCTGAGCCTCAGCATCGTCGCTCTTGCCGTAGTTCGGCATGGCCTCAACCCGCACCCGCAAGGCTTCGATCCGGTCAGATGATAGGGGGTGACTGCGGAAGAAGGGGTAGCGCTTAGCCTCCGAGAAGACCTCTTGATAACGAAAATTGTCGAAGAACTCGACGAGACCCTTACCGGACTGTCCGCTCCGCTCCAAGAACCCGGCAGCCGCTTGGTCGGCAGAGGATTCCTGCACACGGGTATAGCCCAGCACCGACAGGGTCGCGAAGTAACTGCTATTGCCAATCAGCATAGCGGCGGCATCAGGCGCTCCGGCCAAGGCGGCTAGGAGGCCTAGGCCCAAAGTCATGACAAAGGTGCCGGTCGCAGCCTTGCTGGCGTCACCCGAGCGCGCCAGATGCCCACCAGAGATGTGGCCGGTTTCATGGGCCATGACCCCAATCAACTCATTGGGTGTTCGGGTCTGGATGATCAGCCCGGTATTGAAAAACATCTGTTGGCCGCCAGAAACAAAGGCGTTGATCTGTTTGTCGCCAATCAGGTGAATGCGGACATCTTTTGGATTGAGCCCCGCCGCAACCAAAACAGGATCAGCGTTCTTGCGCAGGATCTCTTCGATTTCCGTGTCGCGTATGAGAGAGGTAGCGCTTTGAGCCCTGGCCAGATTTGGGGCTAAAACAAGCGAGAGCGCTAGGGCGCATACCCCGATAGAGGCCTTGAGTTGCTGCGTCAGGGATCGATGCGAACCCTTAAGGTTTGGCACGCTGATAGCTGTGCTTGACGACATCCGAGGGGCCAAACTTACCGCTCCAAAATTGAACCCCCGCGCCGGTGAGGACGCGGGGGATAGTGCCCCTAAGAGGAGGTTAGCGCCTTATCAGCGCCGCCACCAGCCCTTCTTAGGCTGGGATGGGGGCGCAATAATGGCCGCTGGATCAGGCGTCGGCTCCGGCGCTGGTTCAGGTGCTGGCTCTGCGACCACAACAGATACGGGTTCAGCCGGTACTGGGATGGGTTCAGCCGCCACGGGGGCCGCTTCAACAGGGGCTTGGGCCACCGCTTCAGCTTGCGCCTCTGCTTCAGGCTGGGCCTTGGCACGACTGCGGCGAGCGCGGGCGGGCTTGGCCTTGACCTCATCGACCGCTGGAAGCTCGACCCAAATATCCGCCTCGACCGTTGGTTCGGCAGCGATGGTGGCGGGGACCTCTGCTTCAATGACCGCTTCGGGGGCCACTGCGGTCGCTTCATCAGCTTGGGCTTGAGCCAAGAGCTCAGCCTTGGTCGGACGACGACGGCGCGCAGGCTTGGCAGGCTTTACAGCCTCCTGAGCCACCGCAACCTCATCGGACGAGGTTGGCGCTGGAGCCTCTGCGGGTGCTTGGTCCGCAATCCCTTGCGTCGCCATATCTTCGGACTGAGCCGGGCGTTGACGCGGCTGAAGTGGATCGAACCAGATATAGGGATCGCCATCCGGAGCTCGGGGGCGGGTCCAGCCATAGGGCTCGTCGGTGCGGACATCTTCACGCATCCGGCGACCACCGCGACGACCGCGGCGACGGCGGCGGCGGGCGGCTTCGGCCTCGCTGCTTTCGCCTTCGCGGGCTTCGCTGCCTTCAGCGCCGTCTTCGTCGTCACCTTCGGCGCTCTCGCCTTCAGCGTCGGTTTCGGACGAGGCCGCGCGATCAGAGGGCTCGTCACCACGGCGTCCACGACGGCGACGGCGACGACGACGGCGACCAGCTTCACTGTCATCACCAGTCTCTTCGGTGCGCTCGGCAGAACCGCGCGATGCCGAACGGGCAGGAGCTTCTGAAGCTTCGTCCTCGTCATCCTCATCGTCTGAGGTAATGATCTCTTCGTCCTCTTCCTCGTCATCATCGACAATATGATCGTCGGCGCTGTCATCGAAGGGCAGGGCGAGGGGGCCGCCGAGCAGGGCCAGGTCCTCTGGGCGCGGCTCAAATTCACGGGTCTCGGTGCGCTCAATATCGTGCTCAGCGTGAGACAGGGCCTCATCGATCTGAATGGTGACGAACAGGCCTTGGGCCAGACGCACGCGCTCCAGATAGACGCGCTTTTCGTTGAGGATATAGAGGCCGACCGATTGCGGGACCTTCAAGGTGATGGAGCCTGCACCGTCGCGGACCGCTTCCATCTCGATGCTACGCAGAGCCGCTAGGGCACTGGACTCGACCGAGCGAACACGGCCAACACCAGCGCAATGTTCGCAGATGTGAGTGGTGCCTTCCAGCACGCCGGACCGGCGACGCTGGCGAGAAATTTCCATCAGGCCAAACGATGAGATCTTGCCCATCTGAATGCGGGCGCGGTCGTCCTTGAGGCAGTCCTTCAGCTTCTTTTCAACGGCCCGATTGTTTTTGGACTCGTCCATATCGATGAAATCGATGACCACCAGACCGGCAAGGTCGCGCAGACGAAGCTGGCGCGCCGCCTCTTCGGCGGCTTCCATATTGGTCTTGAGGGCCGTAGCCTCGATATTGCGCTCGCGGGTCGACTTGCCGGAATTGACGTCCACAGCCACCAGAGCTTCGGTCTGGTTGATCACCAGATAGCCGCCCGACTTCAGGGGAACGACCGGCGTATAGATGGCCGCCAGTTGATCCTCGACCTTGTGCTTGACGAACAGGGGCGTGGCTTCGCGGTACGGCATGACCTTCTTGGCCTGCGACGGCATCAGCATCCGCATGAATTCTTTGGCCTCGCGGTAGCCCGCTTCGCCCTCGACCCAGATGCCCTCAAGCTCCTTGTCATACATGTCGCGAATGGCGCGTTTGACCAGATCTTCTTCTTCGTAGATCAGGGCGGGCGCGATGGAGTGCAGCGTCACATCGCGGATGTTTTCCCACAGGCGCAGCAGATATTCATAGTCGCGCTTGATCTCGGCCTTGGTGCGCTTGGCACCGGCTGTGCGGACGATCAGGCCCATGCCCTGCGGCACGTCCAAGCTCTGAACCACGGACTTCAAGCGCTTACGGTCGGTGACGGTCGTGATCTTGCGGCTAATGCCGCCGCCGCGCGCTGTGT
>CANESI010000012.1 GCA_947441065.1 Caulobacteraceae bacterium | reverse complement strand
GCCGATCCCGACCAGCTTCATCGCATCCTGCTCAATCTGCTACGCAACGCCCGAGAGGCCATTGAGTCCGCACCCAAGCCGGAAGGCGGCGGAAGGGTCCGTGTCAGCTTTGAGCGTGATGGCACCATGCTCGTCGTTCAACTGGTGGATAATGGCCCCGGTGTGCCTGAGCGCCTGCGCCCGCGTCTGTTCCAGCCCTTTGCCGGATCGGGCCGCAGCGGCAGCACCGGCCTTGGTCTGGCCATCGCCCGAGAGCTGGCTCAGGCCCATGGCGGCGATCTGCGCTTGGTTCAATCGGGTAATGAGGGCTCGGTGTTCGAACTGCGCCTACCGGTCTGACTCGATGGGCCGCGCCTAGTCCTTCACCCGATCCAAATAGGCTTCTGACCGCATCTCATGCAGGCGTGAGGCTGTGCGTTCAAATTCAAAGGCCCCGTCACCGGCGGGATAGAGGTCGTCCGGTTCCGCGTCAGCCAAGGCGATGAGCTTGGTTCCGGCCTCATAGAGCGCATCGATCAGGGTCACAAACCGCTTGGCCTCGTTGCGGCGGGATATTTCGAGGCGCGGGATCTCCTCTAAAAACACCGTGTGGAACCGCGCCGCCAGCGCCAGATAGTCCTGCGCCCCCAAGGCCTGACCACAGAGGCTGGCGAAGGAGGTGCGAACAAACCCGCCGCAGGACCGGGGCAGACGAATTTGGCGGCCCAAAACCTCCAAGGTCGCGCCGGTCTCTGGGGCCGCGTCTGTCAGATCTGACCAGAGGGCGTCAAAGCCTTGCGCCTGATCGGGGGTCAGGGGCGAGAAATAGACCTGCGCGCCCTTGAGGCGGTCGAGCCTAAAGTCGGTCGGACCCCGGACCGCGACAATCTCCATCCGCGCGCCCAGCATGTCGATGAAGGGGGTAAAGAGCGGCCGGTTGATGCCGTCCCTATAGAGGTCGTGCGGCGGACGGTTGGAGGTCGCGACCAGCACCACGCCCTTGGCGAACAGGGCCTCGAACAGACGGCCCAAGATCATGGCGTCTGCAATGTCGGTGACCTGCAGTTCATCAAAACACAGAAGCTGGGCCTGCTCGGCAATCAGGTCGGCGACCGGTACGATCGGATCATCGCCCCGGTTCTGGCCAAAGCGCGCCTTGCGCTCGGCGGGGGTGCCCTTTCGCCATTGATCGATCAGACCGTGGACCTCGGCCATGAAGGCGTGGAAGTGGGCGCGGCGCTTACGGCGGACCGGAGCTGTGTCAAAGAACAGGTCCATGAGCATGGACTTGCCCCGCCCGACCGGTCCCCAAAGATAGACCCCCTTGATCCCGCCCAAGGCCTTTGGCTTGCGAAACAGCGAAAAGCCCTGAGGTTCCTGCGCCGCTTTGAGTTCGCCCTCGAGCCTCGACAGGGTCTCAATGGCGGCCTGTTGTGCGACATCGAGGCGGATTGTTCCGGCCTCGAGGCGCTGGGCATAGGCAGATTGAACCGAAACCAGCATCGCAGTCTTAAGATGCCGGGTCTTTGACGCCCAGTTCAGCCCGCACGAAACGGTAGGTCTCACGCTGTTCGCAGGCGCAGGCTCTCATCTTGCCGTCCTTGGTCCACCAGATCAGGGTCGGATAGGCGAAGTTCACGCCATTGTCCTTGAGGAGGGGGCGAAGGTCAGCGACCATCTTGCGGCCTGCCTCGACCACGGCGGTGCGGCCTGTGTCGCCATCGGCAGGTGCGATCCCGGGAGCCGTCCAGGCTTCGACCGGCACCTTGTTCCAATCCTCAAACAGGGCCCAAGACCGGTTTGACCAAAGCTCGGCCACGGTGGCGCGCTCGATCGGGGTGGATTTGGCCACGCCATTGACCTCGGCCCGCGCCACCTCGATCACGCGCGTATCAACGCCCACGGCGTGGAGGCCGGGAAACTCTTCGGTCTTAAAGCGCACACAGTCCGGGCACGATCGGAAGCCGATCATATAGAGGGTAGGGCCCGTTTTGCCGGGGGACACCCAACCGGCGCTTTCGACGATCTTGGTGATCTCGGCCTGATGTTTGGTGATGGTCTTGGGGTGCCATTTCAGGTCTGTGTTCCAGACATAGACTCCAGCCCCGATCGCGGCGGCGGCCACAAGAGCGACCATGAGGATTGAAAGCCTGTTCATCGGATCATTTCCAAATTGGCAGTGAGGTTCAAGGCTGCCGATTTTCCTAATTGCCGCATCGTGCCGATAGCGACAAGGGCCACCAGCATAATCAGGCAGACATAGGCGATGGGCCGCTGGGGCCGACGGGGGTGACGCTCACTCATGGGAAGCAGTCTATAGAATGGTCCACGCCAATGCCCAAGCCTGCTAACCAAGAGGTTCAGTTTGGCCAGGTGCTGGGATTCAGCCCCAAGACCTCACCGGCCAGATAGAGCGAGCCGCAGATCATCACCCGGGGCGAGCCCTCGCTCAGGGCAAGGCCAAGAGCCTGATGGACATCGGTGCAGGCCTTGGCCGATAGGCCAGCCTCCGTGGCCACTTGAGCGAGGGTCTGCGGCGAGGCGGCGGCATCGGCATCGAAACCGACGGTGAAGATCTTGGGTCCCAGAGGCGCAAAGGCCTCAAAGAACCCCGCTGCATCCTTATTGCCCAACATCCCGCAGATCAGGACCAGTGACCTGCCATCGCGGGCCTGTAGATCGCTCAGAGCCTTGGCCAGAGCGCGGGCGGCGTGGGGATTATGACCGCCATCCAGCCAAAGGTCTGAGCCCGCCTTCGCGGCCCGCTCCGCCAAGGGGCCGGTGGTCAGGCGCTGGAACCTTGCGGGCCAGATGATGCTGGACACGCCCTTGGCCAGCGCCGTCTCTGTGATCCGCTCATCGCCTAGGGCGAGGATGGCCAGGACCGCGAGGGCGGCATTGTCGATCTGATGGGCCCCATAGAGCGAGGGTAAGGGCAGGTCATGCAGGGCGGTTTCCGTCTGAACCAAGAGCCGGTCCTGATCGCGCCAGCCGTCGGCCTGTTGACCCAAGACGGTCAGGGGTGAGCGGGTCTTGGCGGCGACCCGTTCAATCACCGCCATGGCCTCGTCGTTCTGGCGCGCAATGATGGCGCGAACGCCGGGCTTTAGGATACCGGCCTTCTCGGCAGCGATGAGCGCGATGGTGTCACCGAGAAATTCGCGATGGTCCATATCGACCGGCGTGATGACGCAGACTGCAGGCTTCGAGACCACGTTGGTGGCATCCAGCACGCCGCCGAGCCCAACCTCGATGATGCAAAGGTCGGCAGGAACCTCAGCAAAGGCAGCCAAGGCCGCGGCGGTGGTGATCTCAAAGAAGGTGATGGGCAGGCCCGCGTTTGCCGCTTCGACCCGCTCCAGCACCCGTGCCAAATGCTCTTCGCTGATCAGCTCGCCTGCGAGCCTGATCCGCTCCACAAAGCGCACCAGATGGGGTGAGGTGAAGACATGGACCTTCAGGCCCGCCGCCTCGGCAATGGCGCGCAAGGTGGCGACCGTCGAGCCCTTGCCATTGGTTCCGGCCACATGGATGACCGGGGGCAGATGGTCTTGAGGATTGCCCAGCGCCGCACAAAGCCGCAGCATCCTGTCCAGCGACAGGTCGATGCGCAGGGGATGGAGTGCTCGCAAACGCTCTAACGCCGCGTCATGGGGCCGAAGATGGTCGCTCATGGTCGCCCCAGCGTGAGGTTAGTGTCGTGCAGTTAGCGGCGCGCGCGGCCCATCATCAGGGTCTTGAGAATGGAACCCAGAACAGCGGCCAATTCATTGCGCGGTGTCACCCGATCGACCATGCCCTTTTCGACCAGATATTCCGAACGTTGGAACCCGGGGGGCAGGGTCTCGCGAATGGTCTGTTCGATAACCCGTTGGCCAGCAAAGCCGATCAAGGCCCCCGGCTCGGCCAGATGGACATCGCCAAGCATCGCGTAGGAGGCGGTGACGCCGCCGGTGGTGGGGTCGGTCAGGACGACGATGTATGGAAGGCCCACCTCTTTCAGCTCTTGGATCGCCAAGGTCGTGCGGGCCATCTGCATCAGGGACAGGGCCCCTTCCTGCATGCGTGCTCCGCCCGCCGCCGTGTAGGCCACCAGAGGGCACTGACGTTCCAGCGCGGCGTGGGCGGCGGCGATGAAGCCCTCGCCCGCGGCCATGCCCAGAGAGCCGCCCATAAAGGCAAAGTCTTGCACCAGAACCACCGCCTGGGTTCCGCCAATTTCGCCGGTTGCAATGGCCATCGCATCCTGCTCACCCGTCGCTTTGCGGGCAGCGGCGAGGCGATCGACATAGGACTTGCCGTCCGAGAAATGCAGCGGATCGTCCGGCGCGGTGGGCGCAGGCAATTCTTCATATTGGCCTTCGTCGAAGGTGAAGGCAAAGCGCAGGGCAGGGCCGATGCGCATGTGGCGTCCTGCCGGGGTCACCCAAAGGGCGGCCTCCAGATCAGGGCGATAGATCATCTCGCCCGTGTCGGGACACTTGACCCAAAGATTTTCTGGGGTGTCACGCTTGGTGACCAGATTGCGGATGCCCGGGGCAATCTTCGCCAGCCAGCCGCCACGCTCGCGCGCGGATTTACCGCCGGAGGAGGGGGCGACCGGGGGGGTATTGGAACCCGCTGGGTCTTTCGTCTCAGCCATACTCATGCCCGGACTTTCAGCTTTAAGTGACGCTCACGTCAAGCCTTGCCATGCGAACAGCTTGGGCCAAGGCGGAGACGGACGCCAGAACTTTCGGTGCCGCTAAACTATCCGTTGCAGCTGCAGAGGCAATCTCTTCGACCAAAGCCGAGCCGACAACGACCGCATCGGCAACCCGTGCCACGGCGGC
The DNA here is from genome assembly GCA_947441065.1 of Caulobacteraceae bacterium. Lineage (GTDB taxonomy): Bacteria > Pseudomonadota > Alphaproteobacteria > Caulobacterales > Caulobacteraceae > CAISGS01. The sequence goes on along the minus strand of CANESI010000012.1, from coordinate 65,139 downwards.
GGCCCTCTCAGGGGTCTTGATCCCAAAGCCAACCGCGACGGGAAGGTTTGAGGCCTTGCGAACCCGCGCGACGGCGGGGGCGACGGTGCCGGCATCGGCCTCCTTGACCCCGGTCACCCCGGCAACCGAGACGTAATAGACAAAGCCGGATGTGCGTTTCACCACGGTCTCGAGGCGCTTGTCATCAGTGGTCGGAGCGGTCAGACGAATCAGGGAAATGCCTGCAACATCAAGGGCATCGGACAGTTCAGCGGCCTCTTCGGGCGGGCTGTCCACGATGATCAGGCCATCGACACCGGCAGCCGCAGCATCGGCTGCAAAGGGACCAAAGCCATAGGTCAGAACTGGATTGGTGTAGCCCATCAAGATGATCGGTGTGGTCTGGTCATTGACCCGGAAACGGCGGACCAGATCCAAGGTTCCGCGCAAGGTCATGCCCGCCTTGAGCGCCCGCAAGGCCGCGCGCTGGATCGGTGGGCCCTCGGCCATGGGATCGGAAAAGGGAAAGCCCAGCTCGATCAGGTCGGCCCCTGCCGCAGGCAAGCCCTTGAGAATTTCAAAGGCCGTTTCCACGTCCGGATCACCGGCCATGACATAGGTGATCAGGCCTGCTCGGCCCTCTTGCTTGAGGGCTTCAAAGCGCGAAGTGATTCGGTTCTGGCGCATCCGGGTCATTCTTTCGGTTTAAAGTCGGCTGCCCAGGGCTTCCGCCACGGTGAAAATATCCTTGTCGCCGCGCCCACAGAGGTTCATCAGAACGATGCCGTCCTTGCCCAATTCCTTGGCCACATCCCCAACGCGGGCCAGCGCATGGGCGGGCTCTAGGGCTGGAATAATCCCCTCGAGCTGTGAGCAAAGCTGGAAGGCGTCCAGCGCCTCTTGGTCGGTGGCCGAGACATATTGCGCCCGGCCGACATCGTGCAGCCACGAATGTTCTGGACCGATGCCCGGATAGTCCAGACCAGCGGAGATGGAGTGGGCATCGATGATCTGGCCGTCATCATCCTGCAACAGATAGGTCTTGTTGCCGTGCAGGACGCCGGGGCGACCGCCGGTGAGGGAGGCCGCATGCTGGCCGGTGGACAGGCCATGGCCTGCGGCTTCGACCCCGATCAAACGGACATTCTCATCAGCCAAGAACGGGTGAAACAGGCCAATGGCGTTAGAGCCGCCGCCGATACAGGCGACGATAGCATCGGGGAGGCGACCTTCGCGCTCCAATATTTGCGCGCGCGCTTCGATGCCAATCACCGATTGGAAATCGCGGACCATGGCGGGGTAGGGGTGCGGGCCAGCGGCCGTGCCGATGATGTAATAGGTGTCATCAACATTGGTCACCCAGTCGCGCATGGCCTCGTTCATGGCGTCCTTGAGGGTGCCGGTGCCGCTGGTAACAGGGCGAACCTCTGCGCCAAGCAGGTTCATGCGGAACACGTTCGGCTTTTGCCGCTCGACGTCGGTTGCGCCCATATAGACGATGCAGGGAAAGCCAAAACGGGCACAGACCGTTGCGGTGGCGACGCCGTGCTGACCGGCCCCGGTCTCGGCAATGATCCGCGTCTTGCCCATGCGCCGAGCGAGCAGGATTTGGCCAATGCAGTTATTGATCTTGTGCGCGCCGGTATGGTTCAGCTCATCGCGCTTGAAATAGATCTTGGCCCCGCCGAAATGCTGGGTCAGCCGTTCCGCGAAATAGAGCGGGCTGGGCCGTCCCACATAGTGGGTCATGTAGCCGCTCATCTCTGCATGGAAGGCCGGATCGTTCTTGGCGTCCTCATAGGCCTGACCAAGGTCAAGCACGAGGGGCATGAGGGTCTCGGCCACATAGCGGCCACCATAGTCGCCAAAGCGGCCATTGGCGTCGGGATAGGCGGAGTAGTCATTCGGAGATTGAGCGTTCACGCGGACCTGCCAAGCGGTTTGTGACTAAAGACCAGACGCGCCATGGACGCGGCGAGCGGCTGACAAAAAGGCGGAAATCAGAGCAGGGTCCTTTACGCCCGGCCCGCGTTCCACGCCAGAAGAAACGTCGATTAGGGGTGCGCCAGACTGGCCCATGGCCTCTTCAAGGTTCCAAGGATCCAGACCACCGGCCAAAAACCACGGCCGCTCAAAGCGCCGTCCGGTCATGATGGTCCAGTCAAAGCGCGCGCCGACCCCGCCGGGCAGGTCGCTGTCTTTCGGCGGTTTGGCGTCAAACAGCAGATGACTGACCAACCCATCAAAGGGTTTTGCGGCTTCCAAATCGCCGGTTTCCCGCACCGAAATGGCCTTGATGATGCCCGCGCCCGTGCGCTGTGCAATGGCGGCGGCGCGGGCAGGGGTTTCCTTGCCGTGAAGCTGAATGAAATCGGGTTTCAGACCCGACATGATCTCATCAAGGGCCTGATCATCCGGATCGACCGTGACCGCGACGATGCTGGAACGCGTGCGCACGGGCGCGGCCAATTCGGCGGCGCGCTGGACGGTCAGATTGCGGGGGCTTTTTTCGAAGAACATGAAGCCCAGATAGGCAGCCTTGCCCTCAAGCGCCGCCGCCACGGTCTCAGCCGTCGTCAGGCCGCAAATCTTGACCGGGGCCAAGGCGCGCAACTTGGCCAGATGGGGGTCGGCACTGTTCATGGATTAGGAGATGGCGGGCGATGGGCCGCTTGGCAAGGGCTGAGCGCCGGAGCTTGCCGATTAAAGAGACCTTATCGCCGCTGACTATTCGTCGGCGTTCAGACGCTCACGCAGTTCTTTGCCGCTTTTGAAGAAGGGGACGTGCTTGGCCTTGACCGAGACGGCATCGCCAGTGCGCGGATTGCGGCCACCGCGGGCAGGGCGCGAGCGGACGGAGAAGGCACCAAAGCCACGAAGTTCGACACGGCCGCCGCCTTCAAGGGCCTCGATCATCTGGTCGAAAATGACGCCAACGACGCGTTCAACGTCCTTTTGGGTCAGGTGCGGATTTTCGGTCGCCAGCTTGGCGATCAGTTCAGACTTAATCATGGAGAGGCCCCCGTCTCTTTGGATTTGACCATGGTCGATAATCGAAAGGGTTTCAAGGGGTTGCAGGAAGGGAAATGTAAAGTTCGTTTAATCTGAGCTCTAGCACTCTTGTAAATAAAGAAATGGCGGCTTGGTTTCCCAAGCCGCCACGGTCCTAACCCTAAGGGGTTTTAGACTATTCCTTAGAAGCCTTCTCGCGCAGAGCCGCGCCGAGAATGTCACCCAGCGAAGCGCCGGAGTCCGAAGACCCGAACTGCTCGATAGCTTCCTTCTCTTCGGCCATTTCCAGAGCCTTGACCGACAGGGAGACGCGACGAGCGGCCTTGTCGATGTTGGTGATCTGGGCGTCGAGGCGGTCGTTGATGGCGAAGCGCTCTGGGCGCTGCTCCGAACGATCGCGGCTCAGGTCGGACTTGCGGATGAAGGCGGTCATCGGCGCATTTTCGTCGCCGAACTTCACTTCAAGGCCACCGGTGGTGACGTCAACGACGATCACGGTGACGGTCTGACCCTTACGGTGGGTGTCGCCAGCCATTGGATCACCGGCCAGTTGCTTGATGCCGAGCGAGATACGTTCCTTCTCGACGTCCACATCCAGAACCTTGGCCTTGACGACGTCGCCCTTCTTGTAGCGCTGAATGGCTTCTTCGCCAGCGGCACTCCAGTCGATGTCGGACAGGTGGACCATGCCATCGATGTCGTTTTCCAGACCGATGAACAGACCAAATTCGGTGGCGTTCTTGACTTCGCCTTCGACGGTCGAGCCCACGGGATGGGTTTCGATGAACTGCTCCCAAGGATTAGGCATGGCCTGCTTGAGGCCCAGCGAAACCCGGCGCTTCGAAGGATCGACGTCGAGAACCACGACTTCGACTTCTTGGCTGGTGGAGACGATCTTGCCCGGATGGACGTTCTTCTTGGTCCAGGACATTTCGGACACGTGGACCAGACCTTCAACGCCGGCTTCCAGCTCAACAAATGCGCCGTAATCGGTGATGTTGGTGATGCGGCCCATGAACTTGGAGCCCATTGGGTACTTGGCTTCGACGCCGTCCCAAGGATCGGACTGCAGTTGCTTCATGCCGAGGCTGATGCGCTGGGTGTCTGGGTTGATCTTGACGATCTGAACCTTGACGGTATCGCCCACGGCCAGAACCTGGCTTGGGTGAGAGACGCGCTTCCAGCTCATGTCGGTGACGTGCAGCAGGCCATCGATGCCGCCGAGGTCCACGAATGCGCCATAATCGGTGATGTTCTTGACGACGCCGTCGCGGATTTCGCCTTCGAGCAGTTGAGAAACCAGCTCGGTGCGCTGTTCGGCGCGGGCCTCTTCCAGAATGGCGCGACGCGAGACAACGATGTTGCCACGGGGACGGTCCATCTTGAGGATCGAGAAGGGCTGCTCCTTACCCATGAGCGGACCAACGTCGCGCACAGGACGGATATCGACTTGGCTGCCGGGCAGGAACGCAGAAGCGCCGCCCAGATCAACGGTGAAACCACCCTTGACGCGGCCAACAATGGCACCGACCACAGGCTCTTGACGGGCGAACACGCCTTCAAGACGGGTCCAAGCCTCTTCGCGGCGGGCCTTATCGCGGCTGATGACGGCTTCGCCCAGAGCATTTTCAACGCGCTCAAGGAACACTTCAACCGTATCGCCGATCTTGACGGTGGGCTTGCCCGCAGCGTCAACACCGAACTCCTTCACCTGGATACGACCTTCGGTCTTCAGACCGACGTCGACAATGGCGAAGTCCTTTTCGATCCCAACGACCTTGCCCTGCACCACGGTGCCTTCGGCGAAGTCGCGGCCGCCCAGGACCTCGTCCAGTAGCGCGGCGAAATCGTCGCGCGAGGGGTTCATGCTCATATTATCAGCCATGCTGTCTTTCATCTTGGTTATGAACGATCGGGTGCCAAACCGCAGGCTTGCGGTCCTTGATCAACGGCGTCGATCGTTCGGTTAGGGGTTAAGCCGAGGTCGCGATCAAATGCTTACAACGGGCAGAGTCTTACGGCGGAACCTGATGAGGGCTTGCTGGGAGTCTCTGTCGCATCTGTCATGCTCGCGGCCGTACGAAGCAAAAGCGCGATGGGATTATCCGTTGGAACGGATGCGCGCAGCCTCGACGATGCGGCGGGCTGCATCGGCGGCGGACTCTATACTCTCCTGTGACGTATCGAGCAAGACCGCGTCGTCAGCCTGGGTCAGGGGCGCAGCGCCCCGTCCGGAATCGCGTGCATCGCGAAGGCGAATATCCTCGAGGACCTCAGCCATCGAGACGCTCTCGCCTTGGCCGGTAAGCTGTTTCCAGCGCCGTTCGGCCCGCACCTCTGGCGTCGCGGTGACAAACAGCTTGGCGACGGCGTCCGGGGCAATGACGGTGCCAATATCGCGCCCATCAATCACCGCGCCGCCGGGGCGACGGGCAAAGTCCTGCTGCATCTTTAGAAGGGCGAGGCGAACGGCGGGATGGACCGCGACCTGACTGGCGGCCTCTCCCGCTTGGCGGGTGCGGTATTCGGGGCGGTCCAGCTTCGCCAGATCAAGCTCTGCGGCGATCTTGGCAGCCGCTGCCTCATCATCCAGTCGCCCGCCAGCGGCCAGCACCGCCACGCCAACAGCCCGGTAGAGAAGGCCCGTATCCAGATGGGGCAGACCATAGAGGGCCGCGAGGCCCGACGCGATGGTGCCCTTGCCTGAGGCTGCAGGCCCGTCGACGGCGATGACCAGAGGCGGGCTCATGCGCTGATATCGGCCCCAAGGTCGGCCATCAGGCTGTGGAAGGTGGGGAAGCTGGTGGCGATCATTTCGGGCTCATCGACCGTCACCGCGCTCTGAGCCGCAAGGCCAAGCACCAGATGGGACATGGCAATCCGGTGATCGCCCTTGGTCGTTATCCGCGCTGCGCCCTTGGGCGGCTGGCCAGAGCCATGGACGATCATGCCTTCAGGCTCTTCTTCAATATCGACGCCGCAGGCCTTGAGCCCATTGGCCATCAGGGCGATGCGGTCGCTTTCCTTGACCCTCATCTCGCCAATGCCGCGCATGATGGTGGTGCCGGTCGCAAAGGCCGCCGCAACGGCGAGGATCGGATATTCATCGATCATGGCGGGGGCGCGCTCGGCAGGCACCTCTACCCCCGTCAGGGCGCTATAGCAGGCGGTTAGGTCGCCGACCGGCTCGCCGCTTTCCTCGCGCAGGTTCTCGATGCTCAGGTCCGCGCCCATCTCTTGCAAGGTGGTGAAGATCCCGGCGCGCAGGGGATTGAGCATCACCCCCTCGATGGTCACGCGCGAGCCGGGCGTGATCAGGGCCGCAACGATGGGAAAGGCGGCGGAGGAGGGATCGCCCGGTGCCCGCACGCGGGTTCCCGTCAGGCTCTGACCCGCGCCCAGCCGCACGATCCGGGCGTCTGGTGTGTCGGTCACATCGACCGTGACGCCAAAGGCGCGCAACATCCGTTCTGTATGGTCACGGGTGGGTTCAGGCTCTTGCACCTCGACGCCGCCCTCAGCATGAAGCCCGGCCAGCAGCACCGCCGACTTGACCTGAGCTGAGGCCATCGGCAGGCGATAGGCGATCGATTTCAGATGACCGCCCTTGAGCGTCAGGGGCAGGCGACCGCCGCTGCGGCCCATCCAGCTGGTGCCCATCAGACCCAGAGGCGTCAGGACCCGGCCCATGGGGCGACCGCGCAGGGAGGCATCGCCGGTGAAGGTGGCGCTAAGGTCAAAGCCCGCCGCCGCCCCCATGATCAGACGCACGCCGGTTCCGGCATTGCCGCAATCAATAACGTCGCTAGGCTCACTAAAGCCGCCCTGACCTTCGATGCGCCAGCGGCCTTCACCGAGCTGAACGACCGTGGCCCCAAAGCCGCGCATGGCCTTGGCCGTGTTCAGCACATCTTCGCCTTCCAGCAGTCCCTCAATCTCGGTCACGCCCTTGGCCAAGGCGCCCAGCAAGAGGGCGCGGTGAGACATGGACTTGTCCCCCGGTGCGCGGGCACGGCCCACAAGCGCATGTCCGGGGCGTGAGGTGAGAACAGCGTCGGTCATCGGCGGTGGAAGGCCTCCTTCAGGCCGATCTTACGAAATAATGTCGCTCTAAGACGAATTTTAGGGCTTTGCTTTTGACAGCGGCATAAGCGCATGGCAAGTGACCGACCGCTTATCAAACAGGCTCTTAAAGGATCTATCCTATTGGCCAGTCCCGAATTGGGCTCAAAACAACTTTGCCCGAACTGCCAAGCCAAGTTCTATGACCTCGGCCGCAGGCCTGCTGTATGTCCAAAGTGCTCCACCGCCTTCGATCCCGAAGAGGCTGTGAAGTCACGTCGTAACCGTGCGCGGTCGACCACGCCGGACTACGAAGATGCCGACGAAAAACCGGTGAAGGCCGCCGAGGAGCCCGATGGCTTCGAGGACGAGGTGGATGAGACCCCCGAAATCGACGCCGCTGTCGATGCGGACGTGATGGAGGTCGATGACCTCGATTCCGACGGTGTCGCCACCCCCAACTCGCCTGACGATCTGGGCGTCGACTTTGCCGAAGATGGCGATCTCGAAGAAGAGGCAGACGATGTTCCGTTCCTAGAGGACGAGGATGACGACTTCCCGGAAGACGAGATCGAAGGCCTGCCCGGCGAGGGTGACCTGGACCACTAAACCCCTTTCCTGCCCGAAAAGGTCCGGTTCCACCGGGTCTTTTCGAGGCCTGGAACGGTTTGATCTCAGACGATCAAAAAAACTTTCTTTTGGGGTTGATCGGACGAAACCCACAGCATAGTGTCCGCGACCTCAAGGGGACTTCTTAGGAAGCCCCCCGACGTAAAACCCGAATATCTTCGGGGCTATAGCTCAGCTGGTAGAGCGCTTGAATGGCATTCAAGAGGTCAGCGGTTCGACTCCGCTTAGCTCCACCATAAACCCCTCGCCGCAACCCGGCGGGGGGTTTTCCATTTGGGGGCTAGTCGCAGGCTGGGCACGCTCATGCACCACCGCAGTTCCCTCGCCCTTGGCATGGGCGAGCGCCTCATTGAGGGATTGGATCAGGTCTTGGCCGATGGTCATGGTTTGGGTCGCTTCTTTGCCAGAAACAGCCAGCATATCTGAGATGTGTTTTTAAAAATACCTGCAATAATAGATCGAATCGTCGATTCAGTTCGACCAGATTCGGTGATTACAAGGGGTATGGCTATGGCCGAGGATGACATTCAAAACGCCAAAACACCCAACGAAGTCTGGAAGAGTGATCTTTTGGGTCGCAGTGAAGAGGCGGACTTGCTGGTTGGCTATATCGAAAGTTTGTATGACCGACCGGGCCCTAACCTCAAAGATCACGGATATACCATTGCGGTTGATGCGGGTTATGGAGAGGGGAAAACCTTCTTTCTAAAGCGGTTGGCGAAGCATTTGTCGTTCAATCACCCTGTCGCCTATATCGACGCTTGGGCTGATGACTTGGCGGACGAACCCCTTGTCGCACTTCTGTCCACACTGAAAGAGGCCCTAGGCCCGATAGACGAGAATCCGACTCTTAAAGACAATTGGGGTAAGGTCTTGGAGACGACGGGCCACGTTTCGAAGGTGGTCATGATTGGTTTGGCAAAGAGGGCTTTGGGATCACTGATTACCCATCAAGCTGCGGACTTCCTAGTATCAGGTTTAGGCGGTCTTGATCAGGCAGCTAAAGATCAGGTCAGAGAACAGATCGGTTTAGCGGGTCAAGAATTGGCCGATGAAGCCACAAAGCGGCTCGAATTGAGTAGCGAGATGGATGACCAAATCGCTGCCTTTGAATCCTCTAAAAAGGCGATGCAGGGTGTAAAGGCTAGCCTAAAGGCTTTGGTTGAAAACCTTGGTAAATCAGGCTCTAAAATGGCTCCCATCGTGATTGTGATCGACGAATTAGACCGTTGCAGACCAACCTATGCCATTAAATTATTAGAGGAAATAAAACACCTATTCGATGTTCCGGGAATCGTTTTCATCTTAGGGATGCACGGCGACCAGCTAAGTCATTCAGTGTCTGGAGCTTATGGCCCAGAGTTCGATGGGAACTCATACCTTAGGCGATTCATCAATCGAAGGTACACGTTAAAAGATATTAATAGAGCTGATCTCATAAAAAGTTTGATATTTCATCATGAATTGAATGATAATGATGTAAGCTTCCCAAAATATTATACAGAAGATTCTTATTCATCACAAAAATTAGATTTTAATATGATCTTAGATTTATACGCTGAAGAATTTACGATAAATCCAAGGGAATTGACAGAGATATTTGATCATTTATCAACTTCAATAAACATAATAAGACCGTATAAAGTCGTTATTCCTTATTTTTTACCATTGCTAATAAATTTTATAAGACACAAAAAAGAACTTGTTCCTGTTTTTACAAATAATATTTATAGATTTTTACTTCACATGAATCCAAAGGACGCTATTTCTTTGTCTGAATTGTTTAGTGAATTCAAAAAGATTGCCGAATCAAATTCTGATAGACATTTATTGCAAACTAATTATAGTAATAAGCAATATATCATCGCGACTATGTTTGAGCTTTTTAATCCTGAGAGAAAGTTGGCGGAAATTCATAACTATAATGAACTTTTGAGGTCGGTAAGTCGTTTCCGAAATTGAATTATCATTGCTTCTTGCCCCCACCTCTCTCTAAGCGCCTAATCCCCCCATCTGCTCCGCGTCGCGCTGGGGTTGGGGAACACATGAAACGCTTTGACCGCACATCCCGCCAGAGGCTCCGCCCCTTCGCCGCCCTAGCCCTCGCAGCAACCCTAACCGCCTGTCTTCCGGCGCCAGAGGGTCAGGAGGCGGCGGCCTTGCCCGGGGTGGTGATGGCCAGTTCTATTGCGGTGGCCCATACGCCGCCGGGGGGCTATGGCAAGACGTTCCCGGCGCCGGTCTTGGCGACCTGTACTGAGCCCTTAAGCCCCGGCGCGCCGGACCTGCGCGGTATCTGGAAGGTCTTGCAGGCGGAGCGCGGGGGCAAGACGGCGCCGCCCGGTGATCCGATCTATAACTATGTCGAGCGGATCGAGCAGTGCGGCAATCGCATTGTCGATATGGGCGGCGGCACGGTCTCTGATGGCCGCGCCGATGGGACCTTTAAGAACGCCATCCATGATGTGTCGGCCTTTGGCTATACCAAGCCGATCCATGTCATCGTCACCTATGAGAAGGGCGTCTTTGTCCTGCGCCCCGTCCTCTGGCCCAAGGTGCCCTTTACGATCCCGGGCCTGAAGGTCACCCGCGCGCTCGATGCCGAGGGGCACATGGTCTGGACCCGTCCGGACCGAGGCGGCCTGCATGTCACGCTCGAACGGATCGGTGGCCCGAACGATCCCTATACAAATTATTAGACTCTAGGCTTGGTTTCGGCATGGCGTGAAAGGGGTTTTCAGCCTGCGCTCAAGGGGCCATTATGGCGCTGCAGGGTGATTAAACCTTAAGGGCCGGGCGCTGAATGACTGACATTTCCGCCACAAAGCCAACCCCAGAACCAACCCCAGAACCCCCTCCAGAACCAAGATCACTCAGCGCCAAGTTCAATACCCTGGTGCCCCTGATCATTGGGGCGGCCATGATGATCCAGACGCTCAATGCCACGGTCATCGTCAATGCTCTGCCCGCCATGGGTAAGAGCTTGAATGAGAGCCCCTTGCATCTTCAGTTCGCCATTACGGCCTATCTGTTGGCATCGGCTGTGTTTTTGCCCATCGGTGGGTGGATCGCGGATCGTTATGGTACGCGTACGGTCTTTCACACGGCCGTTGGCCTCTATATCTTGGCCTGTCTCTTTTGCGGCCTGGCTCAGACCTTCCCGCAACTGGTGCTGGCCCGTGTGCTGGGCGGAGCAGCGGGGGCGGTGATGTTGCCGGTCGGGCGCTTGATCCTGCTCAAGACCGTCGAGAAGTCCGATCTGGTCCGGGCCATGTCCTATCTGTCCATGCCTGCCTTGCTGGGGCCTGTGATCGGTCCGATCTTAGGCGGGTTCTTTGTCACCTATGGCTCGTGGCGCTGGATTTTCTTTATCAATGTGCCCATAGGCCTGGCCGCTCTGGTCCTGATCAGCCTTTACGTTCCCGACATTCGCGAGACCGTGCGACAGCGCCTCGATGTGAAGGGGTTTTTGCTCAGCGGCATAGGCTTAGCGGCTCTGGTCTATGGACTGCAAAATCTGGGTCAAGACCTGTTGCCTTGGCCGGCGATCACCGGTCTGATCGCCCTTGGCAGCCTTTGCGGGTTTTTCTATATCCTTCATGCGCGCCGCAAGCAGGGGCCGATCGTCGATCTGTCGCTGCTCGGGAACCGCAGCTTCTACGCCTCGGTGGTGGGGGGACAGTTTACGCGGATGGTCATTGGGGCATCTCCCTTTTTGCTGACCCTGTTGTTACAGGTCTCCTTTGGCCTTTCAGCCTTTGTCACGGGCCTGATCACCTTTACCGGCGCGGCGGCGGCTCTGCTGATGAAGTTCACGGCCAGGCCTATCATTCGCTGGTTAGGGTTTCGCACGGTCCTGACCGTCAATTCAGTGATCGTCGGGGTCAGCGTCCTTACCTATGGCCTCTTTACCCGCTCGACCCCCCATAGTCTGATTATCGCCGTCCTGCTGATCGGTGGTTTTTTCCGCTCTTTGCAGTTCACCGCGCTTGGGGCCTTGGCCTATGTCGATGTTGAGCCCGCCAATATGAGCAGCGGGAGCGTTTTGTTGGGCATGTCCCAGCCCCTGGCCCAAAGCCTTGGCGTTGGCATCGCAGCCTCGCTGATGCAGGTCTTGGTCAGTCCGAGCGGCGCGAATATGGGGCAGGAGACCGCCATTCGCCTGACCTTTATCGGCCTTGGCCTAATCCCCTTCTTGGCCATGCCGATATTCTTAGCCCTGCCAAAGGATGTTGGCGCTGAGGTCAGCGGTCACAACCTGCGGGTCTAGGGGACCGTCACCTAAGGGCAGTCTTTCGCCAGCCCTAGCCTTGCGCTACCAAGGACGGATAAGAACCCTGAGCGCGAGAGGAAGCGTCCCATGTCTGCCCCGATGACGGCCTTTGATCACACCCCTATCTTGATTGGCGTTGGTGAGGCGTCAGAGCGGATCGACGCGGCGGACTATAGCGCGGCCTCTCCGGTCGAGCTGGCGGCGTGGGCGGGGCGGGCGGCGTGCGAGGATGCCTTGCCCGGCGGCGGGCTAGCGGCGCACATCGATCTGGTCGCAGCGATCCGGCAGTTTGAAATCTCTACCCCCGGAGCCGTCGCGCCCTTTGGCTGCGCCGACAATATGCCCCGTGCAGTGGCAAAGCGGGTCGGGGCCGATCCGGCCCATGCGATCTTGGAGGTGACCGGCGGGCAGGGGCCACAGCATCTGGTCACCGAGCTGTGCCACGCCATCGCCGAGGGGCGCACGGGCATGGCGCTGATCTTTGGCTCCGAAGCCATCTCGACCGTCCGCCATCTCCAATCTCAGGGCGAGAGCCGTGACTGGTCCGAGACCATCGGCGGACAGATGGAAGATCGCGGCTATGGGCTTGAGGGCCTCTTGACCGTGGACCTGACCAAACATGGTGTGCGCGCGCCCATTCAAGCCTATGCCCTCTTCGAAAATGCCCGCCGCGCCAAGAGGGGGCTTGACCGCACCGCCTATGGCCTAGAGATGGGCAGGCTGTTCGCGCCCTTTACCAAGGTGGCCCACACCAATCCCCACGCCATGTCGCAAGAGGTCTTTACCGCCGAGGAGATCGCAGGGGTGAGCGGGCGCAATCGCCTGATCTGCGATCCCTTCCCCCGCCGCGTCGTCTCGCGCGATCAGGCCAATCAGGGGGCGGCGGTGCTGTTGACCTCGGTCGGCAAGGCGCGCGAACTGGGCGTGCCGGAAGACCGCTGGGTCTATCTGCACGGCGGCGCGGATGTCAAAGAGCGCACGGTGATAGAGCGGCAAGATCTGGGCTCGAGCCCGGCGTCGGTCGAGGCGGTCAAGCAGGCGCTGTCGCTAGCGGGTCTTGGCATGTCCGATATCGAGATCTTTGACCTCTATAGCTGCTTCCCTATCGCGGTGTTCAATATCTGTGACGCCTTTGGACTGGCCGTGGATGATCCGCGCGGCCTGACCTTGACCGGCGGTCTGCCGTTCTTTGGCGGGGCGGGGAACAACTATTCTATGCATGGCTTGGCCAGCATGGTCCGGGCCCTGCGTGCCAAGCCCGGGGCCATGGGTCTGGTCGCGGCCAATGGCGGGTTCTTGTCGAAATATTCGGTCGGGGTCTATTCGACCAAGCCCAAGGCCTGGGCCCCCTTCAGCAGCAAGGCCCTGCAGGCCCAGATTGATGCCTGGCCCGCCCCGGTTCTGGCCGAACAGGCGAGCGGTGAGGTCTCGATGGAAAGCTACACGATTGACTATAGCGGTCCTGTTCCCCGCGCGGTTGTCGTGGCGCGGACGGCGGATGGCGCGCGGGTCGCGGCCATGAGTGATCGTCCTGATATTGTAGAGGCCATGATCGCTGAAGAGCCGCTTGGTTCGGTCCTGACCCTTGGGCAGGATGACAAGGGCCGGAATATGATTTTGGGGTTTAGGGCGGCGTAGGGGTTTGTTCTTCAAGGAAACAAGAAAGGCCCTCACCCAACCCTCTCCCACAGGGAGAGGGCTTATAGGTTCTAGCCCTCGCCCCCTTGGGGGAGAGGGTTGGGTGAGGGGGTGTTCATCCACGGCCCTCACCTTCATCCTCATCCTGAGCGCGTCGAAGGACGGGGAGGTTCCATGAACGATCCGGCGGTGCGTAAAGGTCTGGGTCCCCGCCTTCGCGGGGAACACGGGATAGGAAACAAAGCCCCCTTCGGCGCTGCGCGCCACTTCCCCCAGAGGGGGAAGATCACGGACGGCAAATCTTCCCCCTTTGGGGGAAGTACCCGCGCAGCGGGGGTAGGGGGTCTGCCCGCTAGATCATTTCGAACCGGATCGGCAGGGTCTTGGGGCCGTTCACGAAGGTGCTTTGGGTCAGCTTCATCTCGCCATCCATCGAGACCGACTTCAAGCGCGGGATCAGTTCTTCGAACAGGATGCGCATTTCCATCTTGGCCAGGTGCTGACCAAGGCACAGATGCGCGCCATATCCAAAGGCCAGATGCTTGTTGGGGCTGCGTTCGGGGCTGAAGGTGAAGGGTTCGTCGAACACCTCTTCGTCGCGGTTGCCCGAGGCGTAGCACAGCATGATCCAGTCACCCTTGGCGATCTTTTGACCGGCAATTTCGGTGTCTTCGGTCGCCGAGCGCATGAAGTTCTTGACCGGCGTCGTCCAGCGGATGGCCTCATCGACGAGGCCCGCGATCAGGTCCGGCTCCGCCTGAAGCTTGGCCAACATGGCCGGGTCCTGCGCCAAGGCCCAAAAGCCGCCAGCGGTGGAGGAGGAGGTCGTATCGTGACCGGCGGTGGCGACGATGATGTAATAGCCGGTGGCCTCGAAGGGCGAGATGGGCTCGCCGTCGATCATGGCATTGGCGATGATGGTCGCCAGATCTTCACGTGGATTGGCCCGGCGGTCGGCGCTGATGGCTTCGAAATAGCCGGTGAAGTCGGCAACGATAGCCTGCATCATCATGGCGAACTGCTCGGATGTCATGGCGGCGACGCTGCGGGCCGTGTCGGGATCTTGGGCCCCGAACAGTTCTTGGGTCAGCATCAGCATGCGGCCCTCATCCTCTTCGGGCACGCCCAGAATGCTCATGATCACATGCAGCGGAAAGCCCATGGCCACGTCGCGCACAAAGTCACAGCGCCCGCCATTGGCCGCGCCGTGCGCCGCCATCCGGTCGACCGAGGCCTTGGCAATGGCGCGGATCTGGTCTTCCAGCTTGCGGATATTTTGCGGCATGAACCAGCCCTGGGTAAGGGCGCGATATTTGGGATGGTCTGGCGCATCCATCTGAACCAGCGAGCGGATCAGGTGCGGACTGCCGCCGGTGATTTCCTTGGTCCGCTCTAGGCCCTCGATGGTGGTCAGGGTCGTAGGCAGGTCGCCGCTGTGGAACAGGTCGTTCTGACGGCTGATCTCGAGGATGTCGGCATGTTTGGTCACCACCCAGAACGGCTCGAACCCGTCAATATGGGCGCGCGCCAAGGGATTGTTGGCCCGCAGCCACGTGTAGGTGTCATGCAAACGATCATCGGCATAGGCCGCGGGGTCTACCAGATTGATGGCCATTTCCGGGGCGATAGCGAGGTCTTGGGTGCTCAACGGCTTATCCTCCACAGGGGCGCTGGTCCGAGCGTGATGGCGCGGTTGCAGCGATCTTTGCGACCAGCAGGCAGCAGCCTTGCGGGCCGGGTCAAACTCTATCTAAATGGCGATAAGGTAAAAGACAAAGATTTAGGCGAGAAACCCCCATGAAGATTACAGCCGCAGTCGCCCGCACGCCGGGCGCGGATTTCACCCTAGAGACGGTGGAGTTGGATGAGCCGCGCGCCGACGAGATCCGCGTGCGTATCCATGCGGTGGGTCTGTGCCATACCGACCTTGTCGCCAGAGACGGGGCCATGCCTTTCGCCCTGCCTGCGGTGCTCGGGCACGAAGGGGCCGGCGTGGTTGAGGCGGTCGGGGCTGACGTGACCAAGGTCGCGACCGGGGACCGGGTGGCGATCACCTTCCGCTCCTGCGGGGCCTGTGCGCGCTGCAACAGCGGCGATCCGGCCTATTGTCACACCATGCCCGCCATGAACTATATTGGCATGAGACTCGATGGCTCCAAATCCATCCATCAGGACGGCGCCGATCTGGCCAGCAACTTCTTTGGCCAGTCCTCCTTGGCGACCCACGCCCTGACCTATGAGCGCAATCTGATCAAGCTGCCCGCCGACATGCCCTTTGAGGTCGCCGGACCGATGGGCTGCGGCATCCAGACGGGCGCGGGCGGCATCATGAAGGCTCTGGTCTGTGAGGCGGGGTCCAGCCTCCTGATCCTTGGCGGCGGGGCGGTGGGCCTAAGCGCGGTGATGGGGGCGAAGATTCAAGGCTGCGGCACGGTCATTGTCGTCGAGCCCCATGCGGTGCGCCGCAGCCTTGCTCTCGAGCTTGGCGCGACCCATGTGATTGATCCGGTGGCCGAGCCCGATCTGGCCGCCGCTGTGCGTGCCATTGTCCCCATTGGCGTGGACTATGCCTTTGACACGACAGGCCGCCCGGACACCTTGACCGCAACCATGGCCTGTCTTGGTCCCAAGGGCGTGTTTGGTATTGTCGGCATTCCGCCTGCAGGCACGCCCATGCCCGGTGATCTGGGAACAGTCCTGACCTTTGGCCAGACGGTTCGCGGTATCATCGAGGGCGACAGCGACCCGGACCTCTTCCTGCCCGAATTGATGACCCACTGGCGCGAAGGCCGTTTGCCGCTCGAACGCCTGATCAAGACCTTCCCCCTGGCCCAGATCAATGAGGCTGTGGTGGCGCAACATCACGGTGACTGCGTGAAGGTTGTGCTGCTGACCTAAGGGGCTCCGGCCTCACGCCGCCGAAGCGGCTGCCGCAAGAACGGTGCGGTAGCCGGTTTGGACCTCCATCTGGGCGGTGAATCCCTTGGCGGCGAGGAGGCGGTGGGCCTTGGGCAGGTTCCAGCAGGGCATGTGCATGAACATGTGGTGCTCGCAGTGATAGTTGACCCAATAGGGCGCGATCAGCATGCGCTCAATCAGGTTGGCCTTGGTCGTGCGGGCATGACGCAGGGGATCGGGCTCGTCCTTGTCCACCAGCGCATGTTCGGCAATGTTGCGCAGCCTTGTGATCATTGGAAACCAGGTGGCCATCGGCACCAGCCACAGGACCACATAGATCCAGCCATAGCCCGCAAGACTAAAGACCGTCAGGCCCAGACCATTGGCGATTAGAAACCGGCGATGGCGGCGCAGTTCCGCCGTGATGAGGGGCAAGAGCGGCTGGCCGGGCTTGCGGTTCTTGATCCGGTTATAGGATGAGCCGAACCGCTGCTTGAAGAAGGTGCGTCCTGTCAGGTCCCGCGCGATCTTGCGACGCAAAGAGGTTGGCGTGATCGGAAATGGCGCGGACAGGACCAGATCGGGATCCTCGGCCTGCTGGGCAAACTTATGGTGCTGCAGGTGATAGTCGCGGTAGCGCTGAACCCCCGGCGAACAGAACCATTCGGCCACCCAATCATTGATCTTAAGGTTGGGATGCAGGGCGCCGTGGGCGGCGTCGTGCTGCAGGATGGCGAGGCCAAGCTGCCGAGCACCGACAATCATAATGCCAAAGGGAATGGTGATCGGCCAAAGGGCACCCACCACCATCGTCAGTCCTACCACGGCCCATCCATGGGCGACCAGAGCCAGACCCTTCCAAGACGAGCGGGCCGAAAGACGGTTCCATTCTTGCGGGGTGAAATAGTCAGTCGGTTTGACGCGGGCGGCGATGGCCATGGTCGGCTTTCAAAGGCGAGGCTGGGCGTAGGGATCTGTTGTCCTAAGATTAGGACCGGGCAGGGTCTGGGTCAATCTGAGGCCATCATCTTGAAACATCCCCTCGCCATGGCCATCTCTGGGGACGTTGGATCATGGCCCATGCCGTTTCGGGTGATCTGTGGACAACGAAGTCGCTTTTTCCCTTAGGGCTTCGCCTATGAACCGAACCATCCTGTTCGACAGTCCTTTCCTTTTGGGCTTCGACCACACCCGCGCGCTGATCGAACGGGCTGCCAAGGCGGCGGCTGAGGGCTATCCGCCCTATAATGTCGAAGAGCGGGCCGAGGGGCGCTTGCGCATCACATTGGCGGTTGCCGGGTTCTCGCCTGAGCAACTGTCGGTCACGGTTGAGGATAATCAGCTGGTCGTCACCGGCCGGGGCGACAAGGACCGTGGTCCAAGCGGCGCAGACCGCGCCTATCTGCACCGAGGCATCGCCGCCCGCAATTTCATCCGCAATTTCGTCTTAGCGGACGGGATGGTGGTCCAGGGTGCCAGCATGGAGCATGGCCTGCTCCATATCGATCTAAACCGCCCGCAGCCTGAAAGGCTGATCCGGGATATCCCCATCAAGATGCTGGGCTGAACCGCCAGCGGGCTTGAGGCTTTGCAAGAAGGAAGCGGTCATCATGACGCTGCAATTGACGATAGAAGAGTTCACCGCCTTGGGCGCGCCGCACATGGTCTATGTCCGTCCGGTCGCGGCTGGGCAGGTCCTTGCCTCGACGCCCGTTCAGGATGAAGAGGGCCGTCCGATCCCCCCGGACCAGATCCTCTATGCCGTCCATGGTGCCAATGGTGACTGTCTGGCCATTCTCGGTGATCGCGATTCCGCCGTCGCCGCGGCCTTGGCCCATGAGATGGCCCCGGTATCGGTCCACTAGGCTAACAAAGAGCTTGGCCTAAGCGGCCGACGCTTCCTGTTCTTGTACCAGAAGGGCGAACAGGGCGTCAGCCGTATGGGATTGGCGAAGCTGTTCGCGCAAGGCAGCGCGACGCAAGATCCGGCTCACCCTTGCCAAGGCCCGCAGATGCTCAGCGCCCGCATCGGCTGGCGCAAAGAGGGCAAAGAGCAGATCAACAGGCTGTTCGTCGACCGCCTTAAAGTCGATCGGTGTTTCGAGACGCACAAAGACGCCCCTCATCCGCTCTAGGCCGCTGAGCCTTGCGTGGGGCACACCCACGCCGTGGCCAACACCGGTCGAGCCGAGTTGCTCACGCTCGAGCAAGGCCTCTAGGACCTCTGATGCCTTAAGCCCAAATCGCCGAGCGGCGACGTCAGCCACAAGCGCGAGCGCCTGCCGCTTGGACGGTGCGTTCACCTGAGGGATGATCGCATCCACGTCCAACAGATCGCCGATTTGCATCAAGACACTCACTCTAAAACCTGACCACGCGGGATCTTGGAACCGTGCGGGCAGGCCTTTTGCAAGTCCGTTCCGCCTAGCCCAGTTTCAACGCCGCTTGTGTACGTTGAGGATCGATCCAGCCGATGTTCCCATCGGGTCGGCGATATACCACTGACAAACCGCCATGTGCGGCATTTCTAAACACGATTGTTTGCGATTCCGTCAAGTCCAACTCCATAACCGCCATAGAAACGGTCAGGGTCTTGAGTTGGGCCTCCGATTCCGCAATGACCACGCCCTTGGGGGCCTCGTGGCCATGATGGGCCTCATGGTCATCATCCCAACCATCACCATCATCAATATCGGTCTCGGGCGCGCGCAGGACGAAGAAGGACGCGGACTCAGCCTGTTTGTGGCTGGCGGCCACCGAATGGCTTTTGAGCCTGCGCTTATAGCGCCGGATGCGGGTCTCGATCTTTTCGAGCGCCGTGCTGAAGGCGGCATGGGCATCGTGGCCGAGGCCATGGCTCAGAAGGGTTTGCCCGGAGGCCAGATGCACCGTGCAGTCGACGCGGAAGGAATGTCCCTCGCGTGAGACCAAGACCTCAGCGTCACCGCCGCGGTCAAAATATTTGCCGATGCTGCTCATAAGTTCGTCCGAAACCCGCGAACGCAAGGCCTCGCCGACGTCGACATGTTTGCCGGATACTAGGACTTTCATGACCCCAGTCCACACCCTGCCGATAGGGCAAGTCAATTGCGCTGAATGGCCCAGGGCCGCTTTAGCAGGCCCTAAAAGATCACATTATCGGCACCTTGAGCCGGGCTCTAAGCCAAGGGTCGTTAGTGCGCGTCCCGCATCAGACGTCGTCTGTCCACGGAGGATGGAATACGCAGAGCTTCGCGATATTTGGCGACCGTGCGCCGGGCAATATCGACCCCCGTCGCGCTTAAGAGCTCGACCAGACGATCATCGGACAAGACCTTGCGGGTGATCTGTTCGCCATCGATCAGGTGCTTGATCTTATGGCGCACGCTTTCGGCCGAATGGGCCTCGCCGCCATCGGAGGACTGGATGGCAGCCGTGAAGAAGAACTTCAGCTCGAACACCCCGCGCGGTGTCGACAGATATTTGTTCGAGGTCACGCGGCTGACCGTGGATTCGTGCATGCCGATCGCATCAGCGACGGTCTTGAGGTTCAGGGGGCGCAGGTGCTCGACCCCATAGGCGAGGAAGCCATCCTGCTGGCGGACAATTTCGCTGGAGACCTTGAGGATGGTCTTGGCCCTCTGGTCGAGGCTTCGTACCAGCCAGTTGGCCGAGGACAGGCACTCGGACACGAAGGTCTTGTCCGCCTCGTTGCGCGCCTTGCCCGCGATCTGGGCGTGGTAGCGCTGATCGACCAAGAGGCGGGGCAGGGTGTCGCTATTAAGCTCGACCAACCAGATCCCGCCCGGGCCCTCACGGACAAAGACGTCGGGAACAACGGTCGGGGAGGCATCAGACCCAAAGGCCGCGCCGGGCCGAGGGGTCAGGGCCTTCAATTCGGCGATCATCTCACGCAGGTCCTCATCATCGACCCGGCAGACCTCGCGCAAGGCAGCCATGTCTCGCCGCGCCACCAGATCAAGCCGGTCCAGCAAAGCGGCCATGGCCGGATCGAAACGGTTCTTTTCCTTCAACTGCAGCATCAGACATTCGCGCACATCACGGGCAAAGACGCCGGTCGGTTCGAACCCTTGCAGGCGGGTCAGTACCGCCTCAACGCGCGGCAGATCACAGCCCAAGCGCTCGGCCAGATCGGGCAGGTCGGCCCGCAAATAGCCCCCCTCGTCGACACTATCGATCAGCACGGCGGCAATGGCCCGGTCTGGTCCATCCAGTCCCGCCAGATGCATCTGCTCTTCCAGATGCTCGTTAAGGGTCTTTTCCTTGGTCAGCAGGCTTTCGAAGTCGCCATCGGCATCGAAGCTGCCACCGCTTCCGGCCTTGGACCAGTCGATCTGGCCACCCGCCTGCATGGCCTCTCCGCCTTCGCCGCTGGAGCGTTCGCCGGGGGAGGCGTCGGTATAGAGGTCGCGGTGGTCGGCATCCATGGCCTCGGTGGCATCATTATCGGAGATGCGGTCGGTGGCCATATCATGGCTGAGGGGCGCGTCGGGTGCGGCCTCTACCTCGGCCTCCGCGTCGCGATCATCCTTTTGAAGCAAGGGGTTGCGTTCAATTTCGGCCTCGACAAAGGCCTCCAGCTCAAGATTGGAAAGTTGCAGCAGTTTTATCGCCTGCTGCAATTGAGGCGTTAGGACCAGGCCCTGTCCCTGGCGAATATCCAATCGTGCGGCGAGCGCCATGGGGGTTTGTTCAGGGTCCTAGACGGGTGATGAGGGCGCTAGGATCTGTGATCCAGTCCCCCTTACGGATTCGTCAGAGGATGAACTTTTATGGTTAACAAATTATCGCGCCCCTAGGGTGAGAGGGCGATCTTTACCGCTCGGGTCCTATTAATCGAAGCGATCGCCCAGATAGACGCGGCGCACTTCGGGGTCGGCGAGGATCTCGTCGGGCGAGCCTTCGAACAGCACTTCGCCCGCATGGATGATTGAGGCGCGGTCGATAATGTCGAGCGTTTCGCGGACATTGTGGTCGGTGATCAATATGCCGATGCCGCGTGTGCTGAGATAGCGGATCACCTCGCGAATATCGGCAATGGCCAGCGGGTCGATCCCGGCAAAGGGCTCATCCAGCAGCATAAAGGCCGGTTCGCTGGCCAGGGCGCGCGCAATCTCGACCCGCCGCCGCTCGCCGCCGGATAGGGCGACGGCGGGCTGATCCTTCAAATGATCAATACGCAGTTCGGCCAACAGGTCCTTGACCACGGCCTTGGCCTTGCGATCATCCTGTTCGCGCATCTCGACCACGGCCATAACGTTTTGCTCGACGGTCATGCCGCGAAAGATCGAGGCTTCCTGTGGCAGATAGCCAACGCCCATCCGCGCGCGCTGATACATGGGCAGTTCGGTGATGTTCTCGCCGTCCAAATAGATCGAGCCATAGTCGGCCTGAATCAGACCCGTGATCATGTAGAAACAGGTGGTCTTGCCCGCACCATTGGGTCCCAACAGGCCCGCGACCTCGCCGCGTCGCAGGCGTAAGGACACGCTCTTGACCACCGGACGGCCTCGGAAGGACTTGCCGATATGATCGACCAACAGGCCGTTTGCCATGTCAGCGGGCAGGGCGGTGTTCAAGGTCTCGAGTGGGGGGAGGGCCATCGGTCGGATTAAGGCTTGGGCACAGGGGCAGGGTTTGGCGCTGCGGGTGTGCTGCTCTTATTGGGATAGAAGACCCCACGAACCCGTCCGGGCTTCCCTCGGCCCTTGGCCCCGGTTTCCATGGTCGCCTTGCCGGTCTTGACCACAATGCTGAGACGATCACCGCGCAGAACATTGGTGCCTTGAGCCACAACGACCTGCCCGCTCATGACGATGGTATCGTTGGCGGCCGTGTATATGGCGGAGTCGCTGCGTACCGTCTGTTGCGGCGTGACATAGAAGACCTCGCCGACCGCTTCCATCCGATCAAGCACGCCGCAGCGGCCTGCCGTCTTGGCATTAATCAGGGTGATGGTGTTGGCGCGCAGACGGCTCTGGTCCTGCACGGCCTCGGCGCTGCCGCTCCAGATGGCCCGGCACTCTTCGTTGATGGCTTCAAGCCGATCAGCGGTCACGTCGACGGGCGCGTCGCTAGAGGGCGCAATCTGGGCCAGGGCCGAGCCTGCGCTCAGGGTCAGACCCAAGGCCGCCCAAGCTGCTAAAGTCACTGCCGTCAATCGGTTCATCAGACCCTCGTTCCTATCGCGCGCCAACCCTGCCGGGAAAAGATGGCGATTCTCTGTTTAGTCCCGTTTCATCCGTCCGTGAACATTTCCACGGAAAATGATGCGTTTACCCTTGTCGTAGATACCGTAATTGTCGGCCCGGATGGTTCCGGTTGGCCCCGTACCTTCAACCGTCTGATCGCCCTCGACCACGCCGGTTTGGGTGTTGATGACGGCCTTGCCGGTCTTGAAGACATAGCCTTCTGGACTGGAGAACACCACATTCCCATCCAGATGCAGAATCCGGTCGGTCTCATGATACTGACCATGATCGGCCTTGGCCGAGGTCGGGGCGGGGTTATTGACGTTCAGGCTGATGACGGGCTTGACCAGCACGATCTGCTTGAAGTCGCCGTCCGTCCGTGAGGCCTCCGCCGCCCCCAGCATGAAGGCCCGACCATCGCCGTCACGACCGTAGAATTTGGGGTTGATCATCCGGATTGCGGCACCCGAACCGCGCACATCGATGATCGTGGCCAAAAGCGCCTTAATAATGATCCAGCCGATCAGTCCGACCACGATGGATAGGGCCGCAGCGGGCAGGACCTTGCGCAGCAGGTGAATGATCCGCGAACGGCGCCGCCACTGGTCCATGTTGCGTCGGCGGCGCAGCACGTCCTCTGGGATAGCGTCAAAAATAGGATCGGCAGCAAGGGTCATGGGTTGGGATCAGGGGTCCTAGATCAGGTGTGGGCGAAGATGTCGTTATCTTCCCACCCTGCCAGATCGAGCGCGGCGCGGTGCGGCAAAAACTCAAAACAGGCCTTTGCCAAGCCGTCGCGGCCCTCGCGCACCAGCATGGCGTCTAGGCGCTCTCGCAGGGCGTGCAGGTTCAGCACATCCGAGGCGGCATAGGCGACCTGTTCGGGGGAAAGGGTTGCAGATCCCCAATCGGAGCTCTGCTGGGCCTTGGACAGCTCGATGGTCAAGAGCTCGCGCGAGACATCCTTGAGGCCATGGCGGTCGGTATAGGTGCGCGCCAGCTTGGAGGCGATCTTGGTGCAATAGACCGGCGCGGTCAGAACGCCCAGATGCAGCAGGAACATGGCAATATCAAAGCGGCCAAAATGGAAAATCTTGAGCACCTTCGGATCGGTCAAGATGCGCTTGAGATTGGGCGCGTCATAGCCGGGGCGGCTCATCTGCACCACATGGGCATCGCCATTGCCGCTGGAAAGCTGCACGACGCACAGGGGATCACGCCCCAGACGCAGGCCCATGGTCTCAGAATCAATCGCTACGCTAGAGCCAAGGTCGAGCCCATCGGGCAAATCGCCCACATGCAGAAAATTGGTCACAGGATGCACGCGGCTCCGACTGAGCGCCTTGGACAAGGCAGGGTATGAAAACGGCTGAACCTGCCAGCCGAGCCCGAAACTAGGCCCTCCACCCGCGAGGCGCAAGGAAAGGCTGGAGGGGGAAAGAAAAACAAGGCCCTCACTTGGGCCCTCTCCCTGAAGGGAGAGGGCCAAGAAAAAACGATAAAGCCCTCGCCCCCTCCAGGGGGAGAGGGTTGGGTGAGGGGGTCATCCCCGCTCTATCCGCCGCGTTCCCCGCAAAAGCAGAGATCCAGCCAAGTCATTCCCCCTGCGCAAAAGGTTCTGGGTCCCCGCCTTCGCGGGGAAATCGGAGTGGGGGGCTGGGGTGCATCCACCGTCCATCACATCTCACCCCATATCTTCGCCGCGTTCCCCGCGAAGGCGGGGATCCAGACCCTTTCACGCGACAAGAAAGAGACCCACTGTAACCTGACCAGATCGGTAGAGGTAAACGGTCCTGCGCCCTTTTCCGCCATTTTGACCGTTCGCGATTACGCCGCTTTTGGTTTGGCGGTTCTCAAGCCAATCACATATTCGATCCAGTCGCGGGCATCGCCGATATGGTGCTCGAGCATTGGCAAATCATTGATGCATAGAAACTTGATCGCAGGCGATGCGGCGGCGCCAACATCGGCCCTGACCTGATCGACCGTCCGGCCATCGAACAGTCCAACCGGCAGGTGAAGGTGATCGAGCCTGTCTAGGATCGCGGCGCTGCCATCTCGAATACAGGCATGATTGTGCAGCGCTTGGGGAAGGAACTGCTCGGTGCAGCGAAACCGGTGGGCCATATTTTCGAGGAACCCATCCCGGTGCTCGGCAAATAGCTTTTCCATCACCGACCGCAGCATCGGATGCACCACGTGGGCGCTCAGAAAAATGTGAGCCGCACCATAGCCCATCAGGGCGGCCGACTTGATCTGGTTGAAATGGTTAAGCAATGACACTTCGCTACGCTTTATAGCGCAATGCTCCAGATCGCCATGATCTGCCCAGTGACCTCGAAGTACAGGACCGCTAGATGTAAAAAAATCGGCGGGTTTAACAGGCGTGGTCACGAACACGTCGTCATTGAAATATAGAAACCGTTCGGCAAGTCCGCTAATCCGCCACAGCATTGTTTCAATACTGATCGAGTTGAAGGTCGGCAGGACATGGTCATAACCAGCGAAAATCTCGCGGTGGTCGATAATGCTGATCTTGGCGCGAAATTTCGATGAGAGCTTTGTCAGGCGCGGCTGTTGGTCATCTGTAATGATCCAGACCCGGCGAATCCACGGTGCATTGAGTTCGATGGACCGAAGACAATAGCCAAGCTCGTCGCTATCGATCCAGCGGTGCGGGTTGATGGCGTTACTATGCAAAGGCTGCTCGGCAGCAGACATGTAGCGCGCCCGCTTTTCGGAGTGGATGAGCGCAGATCCATCTACCCAAGTTATCACCGCATCAATATCATCCATTATTGGGTATTTTGTATGAATTAGAGCGCAACTGAAGGGCCTTTTGAGACTATAATGATTGTATCACTCAGGGGGTGACCGCCAGCCACTGAGTGTTTCGTTTTGATTGTGAATATGAAACGGGCTCAAATCGGGATGGTGCGCTCGCAGCGCTTTCTGCGACCTTAAGAATTTGAGCATAGGCCCGTTTAAGGCGACTCTCTATCAATCGCTCAACCAAGTGCCTCTAAGCTGCTCAAGACGAGCCTTCTACAGCCCGTCAAACCACAAGTTCAGCGCGTTCTCGCACAGCACCAAACTGTACGAAAGTGAATTTTGATCGGCGCGCTGGGTCCCCGCCTTCGCGGGGAAAACGGAATACAGAAAACAAGGCCCCCATCGGCCCTTCGGGCCACTTCCCCCAGAGGGGCAAGATTTGCCACCTCTTGATCTTCCCCCTCTGGGGGAAGTACCCGCGCAGCGGGGGGGAGGGGTCTTGTTTGTTGCTGAACCGCCAAACAAAAAGCCTCCCCAAGGCTCGATCCTTGGGGAGGCTTTTTGTATCGGGCACTTGATGGTGCCCAGGAGAGGACTCGAACCTCCACGACCTTTCGATCACTGGCACCTGAAGCCAGCGCGTCTACCAATTCCGCCACCTGGGCCCTGTGTCCGGTAAGCCGGATCAAGGCAGGGGCGGTAGATAGGACTTCTCAATCGCCTGGTCAATGCAGCTTTTGGCGGCAAATGACATTGATAGGCGGTCAGGGCCGCTTGGGCCGTTGCGCACGAAGGGCGGCTCGTCTATCCCGTGGGCAGCAAGGCCGGTTCGCCGGGTCTTAGAGGTTGAGGATATCATGCAAGGTCTGGTCACCGTTTTTGGCGGGTCGGGGTTCGTCGGCGCGCAGATCGTTCGGTCTTTGGCGCGCAATGGTCTGAGGGTGCGGGTCGCGGTGCGTCGTCCGGGTCTGGGCTATCGGCTGCGGATGCTCGGAGATGTCGGGCAGATCGAGGTCGTGCAGGCCAATATTCGCGTGCCCTCGTCTGTGGCCCGCGCGCTCGAAGGGGCGGAGGCCTGTGTCAATGCGGTCGGGGTGCTCTATGAGAGCGGCCGTCAAGGTTTCCAGAGCCTGCAGGCCATGGGCCCAGAGACCATCGCTAAGGCCTGTGTGGCGGCAGGCATCAGCCAGATGGTGCAGATCTCGGCCATCGGCGCCGATGAGCACAGCATCAGCAAATATGCCCGCACCAAGGCGGCCGGTGAGGCTGCGGTCAAGGCCCTGATCCCTTCGGCCATTATCCTTCGCCCCTCGATCGTCTTTGGTCCAGAGGATGACTTCTTCAATCGGTTTGCGTCCATGGCCACCATGGCACCGGTTCTGCCCCTGATCGGTGGCGGGGCCACGCGGTTCCAGCCGGTCTTTGTTGGCGATGTCGCCAGTGCCACGGTTGCGGCCCTCAGCAATCCAGATCACGCGGGCAAGGTGTTCGAGCTGGGCGGCCCTGCGATCTATAGTTTCAAGGACCTGTTGGATTTGATCCTGCGCGAGACGGGCCGTAACCGTCCGCTGGTGCCAGTGCCTTGGGCCATTGCCAGTCTGATCGGTGCGGTGGGTGATATTCAGGTCAAGCTGACTCCGTTTGCCCCCGTCCTGACCAGCGATCAGGTCGAGCTGCTCAAGAGTGACAATGTCGCCAATCTGGCTCTGCCAGGTCTTGCCGCCCTTGGCATCGAGGCCACCAGCGTCGAGGCCATCGTGCCGTCCTACCTCTATCGCTATCGCAAGGGCGGACAGTATGCGGATCTGGTGAAGCCGGCCTAACCCCCTACCCCGGCTTCGCCGGTACTTCCCCCAAAGGGGGAAGATCAAGGGCCGGTAAATCTTCCCCCTTTGGGGGAAGTGGCGCGCAGCGCCGAAGGGGGTCTTGTTTTCCTTAGGTCCACGAAAAAGCCCTCCGGCCAGTCAGGCAGGAGGGCTTTTCTATAGAATGAAAAAGATCAGCCTAGCGCGGGGCCAGGATCATGATCATTTGCTTGCCTTCCATGCGGGGCTCGTACTCGACCTTCGCGACGGGCTCGAAGTCAGCGCGGACCTGGTGCAGCAGCTTCATGCCCAGTTCGGGGTGGGCCAGCTCGCGGCCACGGAAGCGGAGCGTCACCTTGACCTTGTCACCCTCTTCGAAGAAGCGGTGCATGGCGCGGGCCTTGACCTCATAGTCGTGCGTGTCGATGTTCGGACGCAGCTTGATTTCTTTAATTTCGACGACCTTCTGCCGCTTGCGCGCCTCAGCCTTCTTCTTCTGCTCTTGGAACTTGTACTTGCCGTAATCCAAGATTTTGCAGACCGGTGGCTCGGAATTTGGAGACACCTCAACGAGGTCCAGACCTGCCTCTTCCGCCGCTTCGAGCGCGGAGACAGTGGGCATGATCCCTTGTTTTTCGCCGTGCTGATCGATCAGCAGGACTTTGGGAACTCGGATCTCGTCATTGATACGCGGGCCGTCTTTGGACGGGGGCGCTGGCATTGGGCGGCGAATAGGCGGGTCTCCTGACCTGTTTATGGGTGCAGGGTCTACTTAACGGCAGAACCGATAAATGTCCGAGCGAAAAGATATATGACGAAGCCTTGCCTTGCGATCAAGCTCCGCTGCGGTTTAGCGTTCGATTAAGCGTCGACTGCGACCAGAAGGTGTCACTTCTGGGCCCTTGGGACGGAGGGATAGGCCAGAGCGGCGCGCAAAACCGGCTCCAGCGCCAAATCTTTGAGATCCGGGCACTGAAGGATCGTGACATGGCCGCGCGGCGCACATTGTGCAGGTTCAGAGGCGGCGGAAAAGAGCGCCACTGTCGGGGCTCCTGCGGCGGCCAACATGTGCAGGGGGCCTGTGTCATTGCCGACTGCAAGCGCCGCCTGGGTGCCCAGCGCCGCGATCTGCAGGAAGCTGGTCTTGCCGGTCAGGTCCAAAACCTGCGGCGCGATTTGACGAATGCGGGCCGCGTCGTTCTCTTCCAAGGCGCTGCCGAGCACGGCAACGTCCATACCCTCTGCGATTAGGCTTTGGGCTAGCAGGGCAAACTGCGTCACCGGCCAGCGCTTTTCGGGTCGGTGGGGCGAGGCCCCGGGCACCAGCAGCGCCAGAGGTCTGTTCAGATCCTTAGGCAGGGGCACGGGCGTTTGGGCGGCAAAAGATAGGTCTGGCGCAGGCGCAGATCCCGGCGTGACCGGCGCATCGGGCCAGATGCCCGCATCGCGCAGCTGATCGGCCTGCCGCTCCAGCGTGTGCATGGTGTCGCGCTGAGGATTGCGGTGGGGCAGGGCGCAGAACTTGGCAATCCCCGACCATTGCGGCGCAAAGGGCAGAAGGCCGTAGAAATAGCGGCTCGAACGCGATGAGGTCTGCAGATCATAGACCCGGCCATAGCCCTCTCGCCTCAGGCGACGGATCAGCGCCAGCGTCTCGCGCCAGCCCTTGGGTCGGCCGTCGGTCTCGATGATGTCGACCAGACCGCTGGCCTTGGCGAGGGCCTGATAGGGCGGGGTGGTCAGAAGGGTGATCTTGGCCTCAGGGTGGGCGAGGCGAATGCGCTTCATTGCCGCCAGAGCCAGCACGAAATCGCCGAGCGCCCCAAGCTTGATGATCAAGATCGGTTTCATGCCGCGCTCCCCACCAGCCGCCCATAGACCGCCAGCGTCGCTGCCGTCATAGCCTCGACGCCAAACAGCCGCTCGGCTCGCTCACGGCCTGCAGCGCCCATCTTGGCCCGGTCCTTGGAGCTGAGCGCCAACAGCTTAGCCAGGCCAGCCTGCCACGCCGTGACGTCTGCGGGAGCGAGCAACAGGCCGGTCTCGCCCTCAATGACCGTTTCGCGGAAAGCCCCGTGATCAGAGGCCAGAACGGGCCGGCCCATGATCTGAGGCTCGACGGCTGTGCGGCCAAAGGCTTCGGGCTCGAGCGAGGGGGCGGCGGCGGCGTCGCAGGCCAGATAGGCGGCGGGCATGTCATCGCAATGGCCGACTAGACGGACGGCTTCCTCTAGGCCAGCCGCCTTGGCCGCCGCGATCAACTCATCGCGGTAGCCATCGCGGCCCTGAGCATCACCGGCCAAGATCAAGATCACCTCGCCCTGTCCCGCAGACTTGAGCGCGGCCAAGGCGTCGATCAGCAGCCGCTGGCCCTTCCAGCGGGTGAGGCGTCCGGCCAATAACAGCACAAGGCGCTTATCGCCTGCCTCTATGCCCCATTTGGCGCGCTGGGCTGCGACGCGTTCGGCGGAGACGAGCTCTGGATCAAACCGCGTCAGATCGACCCCGCGCGGTATGGCAATGACCTTCTCCGGTGCCACGCCATGCTCGGCAATGACGTGGGCGCGGGTATAGTCGGAATTGGCGATGGTCAGTGCGCCCCGCGTCATGATCGAATTATAGAACCGCTTGAGGCCCGAGCGCGCATTATAGACCCCATGATAGGTCGCTAAGAACGGCACCTTGGCCAGCTTCGCTGCGATCAGCGCACTGACGGCGGGAGCGCGAGACCGAGCGTGGATCAGGCTGACCTGCTCGCGCTTGATCAGTCTCGCCAGGGCCAAGCCGTTGGCGATGATCTTGATCGGGTTCTTGGTCTTCAAATCCATCGTCAGAAGCTGGCCGCCAGCCTCGGCCAGTCGGGCGTTCATCCGGCCGCCTCGGCTCGCGACTATTGAGCGGCCCCCGACGCGCACGACCGCCGCCGAGACATCCAGCGCTGTCTGCTCCGCCCCACCGGTCTCCAGTTCCGGAATGACTTGCAGCAAGGTGAAGTGTGCGGGTAGCGACAGGGTGGTAATCCTTGGACTTGACCCTTGAGTCTGCCCCACTTTTTACCTCAGTGATTCGGGACGGTCGGCGGGTCAAAGAGAAACCGATCATTACCTAAGGAAAGGACTTGGCGCCATGGCAGAAAAGGTAGGGCGTCTGGATCGCGAAGATGGCGGCTATCTGGCTTGGCGGCGCATCGATGGCGACGGGCCAACGATCATCTGGCTGGGCGGCTTTCGCTCGGACATGACCGGCACCAAGGCGCAGGCCCTGTCCGGTTGGGCGCAGGCGACCGGGCGCGACTTTCTCAGGTTCGACTATTTCGCTCACGGTCTGTCCACGGGGGACTTTCAGGACGCGACCATCACGCGCTGGCGGGCAGATGCTCTGGCCGTGATCGACGAGATGACCTCTGGACCGGTGGTGCTGGTCGGATCGTCCATGGGCGGCTGGCTGGCCTGCTTGGCAGCCTTGGCAAGGCCAGAGCGCGTGGCCGGAATGGTCTTGATTGCGCCCGCCGCTGATTTCACTCACCGCCTGATGCTGCCCAATCTCAGCCCAGAGGCCAAAGAGGCCCTGCTGAGCGAAGGGCTCTATATGCAGCCTTCGGACTATGGCGAGGCGCCCTATCCCCTGACCGCGACCCTGCTGGCTGATGGCGTCCAGTGGTCGATCATGCCCGGGCCGGTCGAGATCCGCTGTCCCGTGCGGGTGTTGCAAGGGGGGCAAGATCCCGATGTGCCTTGGGCCCATGCCATGGCCTTGAGCAACGCGCTCCAGAGCCCGGATGTCAGCTTCAACCTGATCAAGGACGGTGACCATCGTCTGTCGCGGCTTGAAGACCTAGAGCAGCTCTTGGCCCTGACTAAAGATCTGATGGGGCGTCTTTAAGCGTTTTCGTCGGCCCAGATGGCGTTTAGGCCCTCGCGATAGGTCCGATAGGCCGGTTTCCAGCCCAGTTCCTGCTTGGCCAAGGCGTTGGAGACGCGTTTGTTCTCTGCATAGAAGCGCTGGGCGATGGGACGCAGGCTGTCGACCGACACTTCAGGCGGTAGGGGCAGGCCCGCAAGGGTCGCGGCGTAGGTAATCACGTCTTGCGGCGGCGCAGGCTCATCATCACACAGGTTATAGATGCCGCCCGCGCGGGGCCGGTCGATGGAGGCTTCAAGACCGCTGGCTATGTCCTCGACATGGACGCGCGAAAAGACTTGCCCGGGCTTGATCACGCGCGAGGCGTTGCCCGCCCTTAACCGATCAAAGGCCGAGCGGCCGGGGCCGTAGATCCCGGGCAGGCGAAAGACGGTGACGCTTAGGCCCATCCCCTGTCCGACCTGTCGCCAGTCCTGTTCTGCCCCAACCCGCCGCGCGCCTTCCATCGAGCTGGCTCGCAGCGCAGAGACCTCGAACGCCCAACGCCCTTTTAGGTCGCCATAGACGCCGGTGGTCGAAAGATAGCCGATCCAGTCTGGAAAGGCGCCGGACTGGGCCAAGGCTGGGACGATCTGTTGCAGGGCAGGGCAGCCCTCCGGTCCCGGCGGTGCGGTGATCAGAACCGCGCGCGCTCGGCCCATGGCGGCGACCATGGCCGTCCGGTCGTCGGGATCGACAGGGGTGATGCCCTGATCGCTCAGGACCTTTGCCTTTTCCGGGGTGCGCGCGGTGGCTGACAGGCTCCAGCCTCGCTGGTCCATCCGCCGCGCCAAGGCCTCGCCGCTGAACCCAAAGCCATAGATGAACAGTTCCGACGCCATCCTGCTTTCCCCTGATCCTTGCCTAAGGGATAGCAGGATGGCGGGGGAGGTCACTGTGTTTTTCTAGAGAACAAGTAACCCCCTACCCCGGCTTTGCCGGTACTTCCCCCAGAGGGGGAAGATTTACGGATGGGTGATCTTCCCCCTCTGGGGGAAGCGATGCGTAGCATCAAAGGGGGCCTTGTTTTCTTCCTTCCGTTTTCCCCGCGAAGGCGGGGACCCAGACCCGTTCACGCCGCATGGAAGCGCCCCCCCACTCCCAACCCTCTCCCCCTCAAGGGGGGAAAGGGCTTTGTTTTACCCGCGTCATTGCGAGCGCAGCGAAGCAACCCAGGAGGCTGACACTGACCGGAATTGACGCGGAAAAATTCGCTCACTCTTCCTCATGCTGAGCCTGTCGAAGCACGAGGAAGACGCCCCAAAAGAGCCCTCGGTTACCTAACCCAAAAGCTGGCGCATCATGGCCCGCACATCGGCTTCCATCTCTGGCCGGGCGAGGGCCATGGCGATGTTGGCGCGCAGGAGGCCGAGCTTGTCGCCGCAATCATAGGTCATGCCCTCATACTCTAAGGCGTGGAAATCTTGGCTCTTGAGCAGGGTCAGCATGGAATCGGTCAGTTGGATCTCGCCGCCCGCGCCCTTGCCCTGTTCGGCCAGCAGGCCAAAGATCTCGGGCTGCAGGATATATCGGCCTGAAATGAACAGGTTGGAGGGCTCGGTGCCCTTGGCGGGCTTTTCGACCATGCCGGTCATGCGGTTTAGGCGGCCGGAAGGATTATCCAGCGCGACAATGCCATATTGGTGGGCTTGCCCCTCTGGGCAGGGCTCGACCACGACAATATTGCCGCCCTTTTGATTGAAGGCCTCAATGGCTTGAGCCAGAGGTGCCTTGGCCGCGCTCATGACCATATCGGGCAGCATCACCGCAAAGGGCTCGTCACCGATAATGTCGCGGGCACACCAGACGGCGTGGCCTAGACCCAGCGGGGCCATCTGACGCACAAAGCTCATCTCACCGGGTTTGGGCAGTTCCCCGAGCAGCTCTGCCAGAATGTCGAGCTTGCCCTTGGCCTGAAGCTGGGCCTCCAGTTCCACCTGATGGTCGAAATAGTCTTCAATCGCGCCCTTTGAGCGGCCGGTGACAAAGACGAAATGCTCGATCCCGGCGGCGCGACCTTCGGCGATGATGTAGGACAGGATCGGCCGATCAACGACGTTGAGCAGTTCCTTAGGGGTCACCTTGGTGCCCGGAAGGACGCGTGTTCCAAGACCGGCCACGGGCAGAACGGCTTTGCGAACGGGTTTCATAGGCTCTCCCTATCGATCCGGGACCATGATCTGACCCGTTAGGCGTCTTGTCCTCAGTCAAACAGACCAAAGACCCCTTAGCCTTTATTCCACCGTAACCGATTTGGCCAGATTGCGCGGCTGATCGACATCGGCACCCTTCTGGACCGCAACATAGTAGGCCAGCATCTGGATCGGTGCGGACATGACCAGAGGCGTGATCAAGGGATCGCTGCTGGGTGCAATCACGACACGGACCCCGGCGGGCGCGTGGGCTGCGCCTTCTTGGTCGGTGAACAGGATGACCCGTCCCCCGCGCGCTATGACCTCGGACATGTTGGAGGCGGTCTTTTCGAAGAAGCTGTCGTGCGGGGCGATGATGATGACGGGTGTGGCCTCATCCACCAAGGCGATTGGTCCGTGTTTCAACTCGCCAGCCGCATAGCCCTCTGCATGGATATAGCTGATTTCCTTGAGCTTTAGCGCACCCTCCATGGCCAGAGGATACATGGGGCCGCGACCCAGATAGAGGACATCTCTGGCCTTGGCCGTGTCGATGGCGAGGGCGCGAACGGCCTCTTCGGTCTTGAGGGACGCCGCGATGAGGCGCGGGGCCTCGAGCAAGATCTTGACCAGCTTGGCCTCTTGGCTGGCATCGATGCGGCCGCGTTGCACGGCGGCGGTGACGGCCAGCGCCGTGAGGGCGGTGATCTGGGCCGTAAAGGCCTTGGTCGAGGCAACGCCAATTTCTGGGCCCGCATGGGTCGGCCAGAGGAAGTCGGCCTCTCTGGCCATGGTCGATTCATGGGAATTGACCAGCGCGGCGGTGCGCAGACCGGCGGCCTTACACCAGCGCAGAGCCGCGAGCGTGTCAGCGGTTTCCCCCGATTGCGACACGGCCACAGCCAGGGTCGTGGTCAGGAGGGCCGGGTCGCGATAGCGAAACTCAGAGGCGATCTCGACATCGGTCGGCAGGCCCGCCAATCGCTCAAACAGATAGCGCGCGATCTGGGCCGCATAGGTGGCGGAACCGCAGGCCACGATCTGAATGCGCTCGACACTGGCAAAATCGAGGCCGGGCGTGGGAATGGTGCGGCTGGTCAGGGCGTCGGTATAGGCCCCCAAGGTGCGCTGGCAGCTTTCGGGCTGTTCATGGATTTCCTTTTCCATGAAGTGGCGATAGTTGCCCTTTTCGACTAGGGCTGCGGCGGCGGAAACAATCTTGATCGGGCGGTCGACGGCCATGCCAGTTGCATCGAAGATCTGGGCCCGGTCATGGTCGATAACCACGAAATCGCCCTCATCCAGATAGGCGATGCGGTTGGTAAAGGGACCGACAGCGAGGGCGTCAGAGCCTATGAACATCTCGCCCACGCCATAGCCGACCACGAGCGGACTGCCTCTCCGAGCGCCCATAATCATATTGTCTTCGCCTGCGATCAGGACCGCGAGGGCGAAGGCCCCGGTGATCTGGTCCAGCGTGTTCTTCAGTGCGGTGACTGGGCTATCGCCACGGCTAAGCTGACGATCGATCAGGTGGGCGATGACTTCGGTGTCGGTGTCGCTCTCGAAGCTGTGGCCTTGACCGGTCAATTCGCCCTTCAGTTCGGCAAAGTTCTCGATGATCCCATTATGAACCAAGGTGACCCGGCCGCTGGAATGGGGGTGTGCATTGCGCTCACTGGGCGCGCCATGGGTGGCCCAGCGGGTGTGGCCGATGCCGATTGTGCCGCTCAGAGGCTCATTCAGCAGGCGATCTTCGAGGGCGCGGATCTTACCTTGAGCCCGCCTGCGCTCAATCTTGCCGCCCTCAATCGTGGCCACCCCGGCGGAGTCATAGCCGCGATATTCGAGGCGCTTGAGACTATCCATCAGCCGTTCGGTGACGGGCTGCTTACCGACAATGCCAATGATTCCGCACATCTTAGGTCTGCCGCTCCGGTCCGAGGCGCTGCGAATCACTTCGCGCTAAATTTACCTTGGACATGATTATAGGTTACAATGGTTCAGCCCCGGTGGGCCGCTGCGGATTTAGCACTCGTTGAGGGTTTGGCGGGTAAATCCTCATTTCTGATCATTTCTCGGATTTTTCGTCTCCATGACCAAGCGCGCCTATTTTGGAACTGACGGCATTCGCGGTGAAGCCAACCGCCATCCCATGACCGCTGAAGTCGCCCTTAGGGTTGGACTTGCGGCGGGCAAGCTGTTCCAGCGCGGCGGGGAGCGGCGTCATCTGGTGGTGATCGGTAAGGATACGCGCCTGTCCGGCTATATGATCGAACCGGCCCTGGTGGCGGGCTTTACCAGCGTCGGCATGGATGTGCGCCTGTTTGGGCCGCTGCCGACGCCTGCTGTGGCCATGATGACCCGCTCTATGCGCGCCGATATTGGCGTGATGATCTCGGCCTCGCACAATGACTTTGCCGACAATGGCATCAAGCTGTTTGGCCCTGACGGCTACAAGCTTTCGGACGCGCATGAACTGCAGATCGAGGCCCTGATGGATGAGGGCCTGCAAGAGGGCCTTGCCGCGCCGCGCGGTCTTGGCCGGGTCAGGCGCATCGACGATGCTCAGGCGCGCTATGTGGAAATCATCAAGGCGACCTTCCCCCGTAACCTCAGCCTTTCGGGCATGAGGGTGGTGATCGATTGCGCTAATGGTGCGGCCTATAAGGTCGCTCCGACGGCCCTCTATGAGTTGGGCGCAGAGGTGGTTTCGGTCGGTGTTTCGCCCGATGGCATGAACATCAATGCCGATTGCGGCTCGACCCATCCTGGGGCCATGGCCAAGGCGGTGCGGGACTACCGGGCCGACATTGGCATTGCGCTCGACGGCGATGCGGACCGGCTGGTGATTTGTGATGAGCATGGCAATGTCGTCGATGGCGATCAGATCATGGCGATTATTGCGGACGCTTGGGCGTCGGAAGACCGGCTCAAGGGCGGCGGCGTCGTTGCGACCGTCATGTCCAACTTGGGCCTTGAGCGGTTCATGGATGCGCGCGGCCTTAAGCTTGAGCGCACGCCCGTCGGGGACCGCAGCGTCATGGCCCGCATGCGTGACGGCGGCTTCAATCTCGGCGGTGAGCAGTCTGGCCACGTCATCCTGTCTGACTTCTCGACCACGGGCGACGGCATGATCGCCGCCCTTCAGGTGCTGGCGGTGCTGGTCTCGGCGCAGCAGCCGATGAGCAGCCTTGCCCGCCAGTTTGAGCCGGTGCCGCAACGGTTAAAGAATGTCCGCTTCTCGGCGGGAAAGCCGCTGGACAGTGCCTTGGTCAAGGAGGCCATCGCCGACGGTGAAGCCCAGCTTGGCAAGAACGGCCGCGTTCTGGTCCGCGCCTCCGGCACAGAGCCGCTGATCCGCGTCATGGCCGAAGGCGACGATGATCGGCTGGTGTCTAAGGTGGTGGACAGTATCGTTGCTGCGGTTAAGGCTGCGGCGGTCGCTTAGGCGAAACAAGGCCCTCACCCAACCCTCTCCCACAGGGAGAGGGTTGGGTGAGGGGGACGCCGCCCCTAAACCACGCCCGCGCGGAGCAGGTCGTGGATGTGCAAGATGCCGACCGGCTTGCCAGCCTGGACCACGAACAGGACCGTAATGCGCCATTGGTTCATGAGGCGCAGGGCCTCGGCGGCGAGCATGTCTGGGCCTATGGTACGAGGCTTGGCGGTCATCACCTGTTCGGCGGTTAGGCCCAGCAGACCGTCCATGTGTCGGCGAAGGTCACCATCGGTGATTAATCCGCTCAGCTGTCCGGTCTGATCTTGCACCCCGACGCAGCCAAAGCGCTTTTCCGTCATGACCAGAAGGGCTTGAGCCATAGCGATTTCCGGCCCGACCAGAGGCAGGTCCGCCGCGCCGTGCATGATATCGGCGACCGTACGCAGCATCGCGCCGAGCTTTCCGCCCGGATGATAGATGCGGAAATCATCGGCGGTGAAGCCTCGGCGCTCTAACACCGCCACGGCCAGCGCATCGCCAAGCGCGATCTGCAAGGTGGTCGAGGTGGTCGGGGCATTGACCCCGTCGGTGGCTTCGGGCGCATCGGGCAGCAGCAACAGAATATCAGCGGCCTTGCCTAAGGCGCTGGCTGCCGAGGCGGTCATGGCCAATAGCGGCACGCCAAAGCGCTTGGCATAGTGAATGACGTCGGTCAGTTCCTTGACCTCGCCCGATTTTGACAGGGCCAGAACCACATCATCGACGCCGATCATGCCCAGATCGCCATGGCTGGCCTCGTTGGCATGGACGAACATGGCCGGTGTTCCGGTCGAGGCCAGCGTCGCGGCGATCTTGCGCCCGACATGGCCGGACTTGCCCACGCCGGTCAGGACCACGCGGCCCTTGGCGGTAAAGATGGTCTCGACGGCGGCGACAAAGGCCTCGCCCAACCCATCGGCCATGAGGCCTAGGGCCTGGGCTTCGCTGGCAAGGACGCGCCGTCCGACTTCTATGGCATCAAAGGCGGTCATTTGGGCTGTTCCGATGGTGCCGCCTCGACGGCCTTAGACTTGGCCGCTTCGCTGGCCTGCATCTGTTGATTGGCATGATCGCGCTCGCGTTTCATCGCCGCCTGCATGGCGGGCGTGCGCTGGGCTGGAGGCTGACCAAAGGGCGCAGGTGAACGGTCCCCGAGGCCCTGAGGCCAAACAAGGGAAAAAGCGATCAGCGCTGCGGCCGCTAGGCCCAGACTGATGAAAAAGAGACGATCAGACATGGGCTTCCTATAACAGGCCTCAGTGATTTGAGCCAACAGCCAGGGCTGTGCTTTAATCGGTGTCTTGACGTCGGGCCGTCTGAGCCATAGCCAGCAAGGACTTCAAACAGGAACGGTCTCGTCCCATGCCCACCCTCGCCCTCGTTCGTCACGGCCAAAGCCAGTGGAATCTGGAGTATCGTTTCACCGGATGGGTCGATGTCGACTTGACCGCCGAGGGCGAGGCTCAAGCGCGCCGGTCTGGCGATCTCTTGGCTACGGCAGGCGTTGCCTTTGACCTTGCCTACACCTCAGTTCAAACCCGTGCCATCCGCACGGCCTGTCTGGCCCTCGAAGCGGCGGGTCAGGCCTGGGTGCCCTTGACCAAGGACTGGCGCTTGAATGAGCGCCACTATGGCGGGCTGACCGGTTTGAATAAGGCCGAGACCGCGCAAGTGCATGGTGAGGCCCAGGTCTTGGTTTGGCGCCGGTCCTATGATGTCCCGCCGCCGCCCTTGGCCCCCGGCGGGACCTATGATTTCAGTAAGGACCGCCGCTATGCCGGTATCACCATTCCCGACACCGAAAGCCTGAAGACGACGCTGGACCGGGTTTTGCCCTACTGGCAGTCCGATATCGCACCGCAGCTAAAGGCCGACAAAACGGTTCTGGTGGCCGCCCATGGCAATAGCCTTCGGGCCATCGTCAAGCATCTGTTCGCCGTGCCCGATGGCGAAATCACCGAGGTCGAGATCCCGACCGGCAATCCTTTGCTGATCGATCTGGACGCGGACCTCAAGCCAGTGTCGGCGCGCTATCTCGATGAGGCCCGCGCCCAGTCCCTGCCAAAGCGCGCCTAACCCGATGTTCAGCACCGGCGACATCCTGCTGATGCGCCGGGCCATTGCAATCGCGATGGCCAATCTTGGCACGACCTGGCCGAACCCTTCAGTCGGCTGCGTCATTGCCAAGGATGGGGAGATCCTGGCCGAGGCAGCGACAGCCCCGGGTGGGCGGCCCCATGCCGAAGAACAGGCCCTCGCGGCCTTAGGCGATCGGGCGATTGGCGCGACGGCCTATGTAACCTTGGAGCCTTGTGGGGCAAGGTCTTCGGGCCATGCCTCTTGCGCAGAACGCCTAGCTGGATCAGGCGTGGTGCGGGTGGTGATCGCCTGCGAAGACCCATCACCCTTTGCTTCGGGCCAAGGCTTAGAGCGCCTGCGTGAGGCGGGGCTTCCCTTTGAAACCGGTCTCATGGCCGACGAGGCGAGGATCCTGTGCGCGGGCTTTGTCCATCGTCTGGCGACGGGTAAGCCGCTGGTCGAGGCCTCAGATCATGGGGATCAGTTCGACGCCCTGTTTGAACCCAAGGCGGGTGAGGGCCTATCCGCAGCCCTGCTGCGTTATGGAGATGCAGGCTATACGCGCCTCTGGACCCCAAGGGGTGGGCCACTGGCCTGGGAGCTTTCGCGGGCAGGTCTCTTGGCCATTTCGTAGGCTGCAAAAATAGAAACCCCCGCCCTTCTGCGTCCTCGGGGGGAAGGACGTAGCGGGCAGGGGCTATACCAAGCGCCTAGGGAGGGGATTAGGCGGCTTGGGCCGTGGTCTCAATCAGGGGGCCTGCTGAGGTCGTAATTTCAATACGCCGGGTCTTGAGCTGCTCAGGAAGCTCCCGCTTTAGCGAGACAGAGAGCAGACCGTTGGCCAGGCCCGCTTCGGTGACGACCACATAGTCAGCCAGTTGGAACCGGCGTTCAAAACTGCGGGCGGCGAGGCCGCGATGCAGATAGCGCTTGGTCTCTTCGCTGGCGGGCTTGCGGCCTTGGACGGTGAGCAGGTTCTCTTTGACCTCGATGGTTAGGTCGTCGGGTGAAAAGCCTGCAACCGCAATCTCAATCCGGTAGGCGTTCTCGTCGGTTCGCTCGATATTGTAGGGCGGATAGCCGGTCGGGCCTTCGGTGGCCGCAGCGGATTCGAGCAGTTGGGCCAAACGGTCAAAGCCGACCACAGAGCGATAGAGCGGGGAAAAATCTGTCGTACGCATAGCAACATCCTTCTTGGCTTAAGCAAGGTTGTGGTTCGTGGGCAGGCCATCACACAGTCCCAAATGGGCCCCGCATTGATCCTGAAAGGCCCGGTTATCCAGCGCCTTCGAATGATAGGTGGGGATCAAAATGGGCGGTGCAAGGGGTGCGCCATTTTGGCCGGTTCTCACAGTTTAGAGAGGCGGCACGAACGGGGTTGCGCTAATCGGCTGGAGCGGTCAGGTTCGCCCCTTCCTTTGGCCCTTGGGGTTTTGATCCATGAAGACGTCAACATCTGCGCTGGTACGGTTCGGTCTGTCTCTTGTTGCGGTCGCCGCCTTAGCCAGCGCGCCCGTCGCGGCTGCGCCTGCCAAACCCACCAAGGATGCCGCCTTGATCGAGGCCGTATCGCGCGCGTCTCGTCCTGCACAGGATGTGGCCCGGGATGGCGCGC
This sequence comes from Caulobacteraceae bacterium, assembly GCA_947441065.1. Classification (GTDB taxonomy): domain Bacteria; phylum Pseudomonadota; class Alphaproteobacteria; order Caulobacterales; family Caulobacteraceae; genus CAISGS01. The sequence continues at coordinate 24,672 of CANESI010000012.1, read as the reverse complement.
GTCACCCGCTCGAAAGCCTAACCTTCTGGGGTGTGAAGCCGGGCCAAACCGTGGTGGAAATCATGCCCGGCGCGGGCTACTGGACCGAAATCTTGGCCCCCTATGCGAAGGCGACCGGAGGGCGTTACATCGTTGGATTGGCCGATATTTCGAGCCCAACCGTCTCTGAAGCCGCACGCAAGGGCCGGGCTGATTTTCTGGCCAAATATGCCGATACCAAGCTCTATGGCACGGTTGAGCCGACCAACTATGGCGCAACCTCCGGCCCCCTTGCGCCTGCAGGAACGGTGGATCTGTTCTTGACCACGCGCAATATTCACAACCTACTCTGGGCGCCCGGCCGGTTAGACAAGACCCTCAATGATGCCTTCGCCGCCCTTAAGCCCGGCGGCATCTTGGCCATTGAAGAGCACCGATCCGATCCTCGGCCGATGGCTCCAGAGGCCCGGGATGGCTATATGTCAGAAGCCTCTGTCATTTACGCAGCCAAGAAAGCTGGATTTGTTTTGGAGGCGCGCTCTGAGCTCAATGCCAATCCCAAGGACACCAAGGACCATCCCTTCGGCGTCTGGACCTTGGCGCCCTCACGGCGATCGGCTCCTGCAGGGCAGCCTGCCAACCCGGCTTTTGATCGCCTGAAATATGATGCTATTGGCGAGAGCGACCGGATGACCTTGCGTTTCCGTAAGCCGCGCTAGGACCCGCTCAGCTTGACCTCGCGTCGGCTCTTTCTCACATCGGCTGCGGCCCTTTTTGTCCTGAGTGCCTGTGACCGCAAAGGGGTTAAAGACGACAAGGCGGCGGATCAACCGAAGGCCGCAAACAAGGTGGGCAGTCTGGCCTGGGCCGTCGCGGGCGATTGGCGACCTGCGCAGGACAAGGCCCGCGACCGTTGGCGCCGTCCTATTCAGACCCTGACCTTCTGGGGTCTGAAACCGGGCATGACGGTGGTCGAGTTCTGGCCCGGAGCGGGTTGGTATACCGACATTTTGGGTCCCTACCTGACCCAAAATCGCGGCACCCTCTATGCGGCCGGTCTTGAGGCCGGTGCGCAAGATCCTTCCCTCTCAGAGGTCGAGGAACAGTTTGCCAGCAAGATCAAATCCTCGCCCCAACTCTATCGCGCCGTGAAGATCACGAGCTTTGGGCCAAGGTCCGGGCCGGTCGCGCCCGATGGCAAGGCCGATCTGGTGCTGTTTTTGCGCAATCTGCACAATTGGATGTCGGCCGGGGTCGCCGAAAAGGCCTTTGCATCAGCCTATGCCACCCTCAAGCCCGGCGGTGTTCTTGGCGTGGAAGAGCACCGTGCCAAGCCCGATCGCGTTCAAGATGCCCTAGCCTCTGACGGCTATGTCCAAGAGGCCTATGTCAAGCAACTGGCCAAGGAGGCGGGCTTCGTTTTCGAAGAGGCAAGCCAGATCAATGCCAATCCTTTGGACGATACCGATCATCCCTTCGGTGTCTGGACCTTGCCGCCTGTGCGCCGGTCCTCAGCGCGGGGGCAGGCACCCGATCCTCGCTTTGATCACACGACCTTCGATGTCATTGGCGAAAGCGATAGGATGACTTTGCGGTTTCGCAAGCCCCCTAAACCTTAAAAATGACCGAAATTTCGCGTCTTTACGGTGTTTACTTCTGGAGGTTCTGTCGGCAAATTGGCGCTCGGCCAGACAATTGTTTTCCGGCTGAAATTTCATCTGCGCAAGCAACGGCGCACCTTCAGGAGACTGCGTAAAATGGCTACGCTGCAAGAAATCACCGCCGTTATGGCTGGCGCTGTGGGCGAAGATTCCGGCCTCGGCAAGACGTTGAAGTTCGACTTCAAGGGTGACGGCTTCATCCACATCGATGGTGGCTCTGTGACCAACGACGACAAGCCTGCTGACTGCACCATCGTCATCGCCTTTGACGATTTCCAGTCGATGGCCGATGGCAAGCTCGACCCCACCATGGCCTTCATGCAGGGCAAGATTAAGGTCAATGGCGACATGTCCGTGGCCATGAAGCTTCAGCCCATCATGGCTAAGGCCCGGGGCTAAAGATTTGACCGCCGCTGCGCCCCTGCTTGATTTACCTCAGGCAACCGTTCCGACGGGCGGCGCGGCGGAATGGTTCACCGGACAGGGCGGTGCGCGTCTGCGTGCCGCTCTGTTTGCGTCTAAGGACCCAGCAAAGGTCCGAGGGTCTGTGGTGCTCAGCCCCGGCCGAACCGAAGCGATCGAGAAATATTTTGAAGTGGTCTCAGACCTGCAGGCCAGGGGCTTTGTGGTTCTGGTTCACGACTGGCGCGGTCAAGGCCTGTCGCATCGCATGCTGCCCGACCGTCTCAAGGGCCATGCTGAGGGGACCCAACCCTTCCTAGACGATTATCAAGCCCTACTCTCAGCCTTTGAAACCCGCCTGCCCAAGCCTTGGATCGCGATGGGCCACTCGATGGGCGGCTGTTTAACCGCACTCGCGCTTGGCCATGGTGAGCACCGCTTTAGCGCGGCGATCCTGTCTGCCCCGATGTTTGGTCTCAATACCGGCGGTCGGCCCAAGGCGGTCACGCGACTGCTGGCGCAAGCCATGGTTCTGCTGGGCAAGGGCGACGACTATGTGCTGGGTGATCCGGGCAAGCCCTTTGCCTATGATTTCGCCAACAATGCCCTGACCCATGATCAGAGCCGCTTTGATCGGGCCTTTGCTCAGATCACGGCCTGTCCAGATCTGGCCCTTGGCTCACCGACCTGGAGTTGGCTGAAATTTGCCTTTCAGGCCTGTGATTGGCTGGCCAAGAATGAGGCGGTCACACAGATCAGCATTCCGGTGATTGTCTTGGGCGCGGGCGCGGAAGTCTTGGTTGATAATGCCGAACAGGCGGTGGTTACCGCGCGCATGCCCAAAGGTCGTCACCAGATGGTCGAGGGCGCGTTCCACGAAATCTTGATGGAAACCGACGCCCTGCGCGCGCCCTTCTGGCAGGCCTTCGACGCGCTCGCCGCCGAGGTCGCGCCCTAGCCCTTAGCGGCCCTAGTCAGGCAGGCCAGAGCCTGTTCGAGGCAGGCCTGATCTCCGGCAATCGCCATCTGCCCACCGGCCAGAGCGGGCGTCGCACTGATCGGGCGACCGTGCCAATCTGATACAATACCGCCAGCCCCTTCGATCACCGGTATAGCCGCCTCAATGTCCCAGCTCTTCAGGCCGGTCTCGAGGACCATGTCCATCTTGCCCAGAGCGACCATGGCATAGGCATAGGCATCGCAGCCGAACCGGGCCAGCCGAGACTTGGCGCGGACATCGGTCCAAGCGGCGGCCTCGTGAGCGTCAAACAGACCCGGATCGGTGGTGGCAATGATGGCATCGCTCAGTTGCGGGCAGGCCCGGACCTTGAGCGGCACCGATGAGTCGCCTCGAATGAGCCGCGAACCGAGGGCCTTGGACCCGACAAAGGCCTCGTCCAGATAGGCCTGGCCAATCAGGCCAAGGACCGGTGCGCCTTGATAGCGCAGGCCGATGAGGGTCGTCCAAACCGGCAGGCCCGCCACAAAGGCGCGGGTGCCATCGACGGGGTCTAGAACCCAGACAAATTCCGCATCGGGACGATCTTCGCCATATTCCTCACCGATCACGCCGTGGTCTGGGAAGGTCTTGGAAATCAGTTGCCGGATCGCAGCCTCAGCCCCCTTGTCGGCGGCGGTCACCGGATCGAAGGCCCCGTGAGAGGCCTTGTTCTCTAGCCCGTGGTCGGCGCGGAACAGGGGCAAGATCACCTGCGCCGCCTCGGCGTTCAGGCGAAGGATGAAGTCCTCAAGGGACTGGAGACGATCATGGGTCAGGGTGCTCATGGACTATGGCTTAGCCTGACGCCGGAACCTTGAAAAGCCAGATCGCTCAGATTGGCTCTAAGTCGCTATTTAGGGATTTGGCCAGATCCAGCAGGTGCCGGCGCGGACGTTCATCAAGGTCGTAATAGGCCTTGATCAGGTCTAATGTTTCTTTCTGAGCGAACATGTCTTGGCGCTCGTGCTCTGACGCGGGCTCGGCCCCATCGGATAGTCCGTCATAAAAATAGGCGACCGGCACCTCCAGCGCCAAGGCCAACTGCCAGACGCGAGAGGCCGACATGCGGTTGGCACCGCATTCGTATTTCTGGACCTGCTGAAAACGGACGCCGACCTTTTCAGCCAATTGCAACTGAGTGAGGCCGAGAAGACGTCTGCGGCGTCGAACGCGATTGCCGAGATGCTGATCAATGTCGCCGATCATGAGGATATGCCCTGTCCGTGCGACTGTCTCAAAGCGGGACAGTCAGGGGTTTCCCCCGCAAGGCGCGTGCCGATCTCCCGATAGGCGAAAGCTGTCCGTTGCAAGGACCGGCCTTGGCGGACTAAACAGGGTCATGTCCGACCCGAAAATCTCACTGCAGCAGGATGTGATCTGGCGCTTAGAGGCGCTGGGCTTTGACATCTTCACCACCCTGTTTCGCCTGTTGCCGGTCGATTGGGCCTCGGCCATGGGCGGGGCCGTGTTGCGGGCTCTGGGCCCCTTGTCGGGCGCTCATAAGGTTGCGGACCGTAATCTGCGTCTCGCCTTTCCCGACATGTCCGAGGCTGAGCGCAAGCGGGTTCTGGTTGCGCAGTGGGATGGTTTTGGCCGCGCCTTTGCTGAATTCTCGCTGATGGACCGGATCTTGCCCTCCACGGGCCGCGTCGAGGTGGTCAATGTCGAGCGCCTGCATCAGATCGCCGCTGAACGCCTGCCGGTGGTCTTTATCTCAGGCCATCTGTCCAACTGGGAAGTCATGCCCGCCGCGATCGTTGATTCGGGAGTGACCTGCCAGATGACCTATCGGGCAGCCAACAATCCCTATGTCGATGATCGAATCAAGAAGAGCCGGTTTCGCTATGGCGTGCGGCTTTTCGCACCCAAGGGCGGTGATGGCGCGCGCGAACTGCTCGAGGCCATGGGGCGCGGCGAGTCCGTCGCGCTGATGAATGATCAAAAGTTCAATGGCGGCGTCGCGGCGCCCTTCTTTGGCCATCTGGCCCACACGGCACCGGGACCGACGAGGCTGGCCCTCCGATTTGGAACAGTGCTTCAGCCCATGTCCGTGCAACGGACCAAGGGCGCGCGGTTCAAGGTGGTTGTGCATGATCCCATCACCGTGCCCCGGACAGGGGATCGTACTGCCGATATCGAGGCTGGGGTCAGCCTGATCAATCGGTTCATGGAACAGCGCATTCGCGAGCGGCCCGAAGAGTGGTTCTGGGTTCACAAACGCTGGCCCAATGAGGTCTATGCGGATCTGGCCGAGCGCGTCTCAAAGTCTGCCATCTAAAGGCGCTAGAGGTGCACGACCTTGGTTTTGGGGTTTACATCGGTTTGGCGCCTGAAGGGGCCGTTATAGGCGATGTCGGTGCGGCGTCTGCGGTCTGGTCCGTAATAGTCATCGGTTCGGACAAAGGATCGCGGCTTATAGATCACCTGATTTAACCGCGTAAGAACAGCGTTGGCGGTCACGGGCTTGACCACCAGTTCCGTCACCCCGGCATCGCGCGCTTCCAGAACCCGGTCTCGGTCGGCATAACCGGTCACCATAATGATCGGCAGTTGGTTGTTCAAAGCGCCGCGACCGAGACGAATCTTACGGGTAAATTCCAAGCCATCAATCGGGCTCATCAGATAGTCGATAATGGCAATATCGGCAGGCCACTCGCGCAAAATGCCCAAGCCAATTTCGCCGTCCTTGGCGTGGCGGACATCCTTGATGCCGATGCCTTCTAAGATGGCAGCGATGATCGAGCGCATATTGGCATTGTCATCGATCAACAATACGCGGAGCGCGCCAAGTTTGGCACTCATATGATCCGTGGCTCCAGAGACCAATTTGATCGTTTCAAGCGAGGCAAAGGCGATTTGGCCTAAGCTATTGCCTGTCGGTTAAAGAGGCCCAACGTCATTCAGGTTGCTTTGTTACACTTTGTCTAACGTAGAGAGCAACTGTAACGATTAAAAATTTATCACCCTATCGAACAGGCTCGCGTCGAATATCGTGCTATTTTTTCGGATTAAGGGCCTGCCAACGCACCAAGGCCTGCTCAGGACCGGCATAGGCCTCCTGAGCAATCGGGTTCCAATAGCGCAGAGCCTCTAAGGGGATCTTTTGCCCCGTCACCGCGCATAGGACAAAGGCACCGGGCTTCATAACCACGAACTCGCCGTCCCCATAATGCAGGACGGCGGGGTCTCCAGCCTTTGAAATCTTGTCTCTGTCGAACGCGTTCATGCCGTTCTTTTAACCCCTAAGGACCGTCAGGTCTAGAACAGGCTGCCTTGGGAGCCTTCGGCGGTCTTTTTGGGCGGAACCTTCTGAGATTTTGCCGTGGGAGGTGGCGCGGCGGCGTCGCTGATCAGGGCTTGGCGGCTATCGTGGGCAAAGACCAAACGCACGGCTTCACCTTCGGCCAATTCAGCGCCGCTTCTGGCAAGGCTGCCATCGGCATGGTGTACGCGGGCAAAGCCCAGCTCCAATGGGCGGTTCGGGTCGAGCGATAGCCGAAGCTTGTCCAGGCCAGACAGACGCTCGGTTGCCGCCAACAGTCTGCGTTCCACCGCGCCCGCCATCCGTGCGGTAAGTTCTGGCAATCTGGCCCGTCGTTCGGCCTGAGCGGCTGCGCGGCGGGTGGCGAGGCCCAATCGGGTGGCGAGGTCGCTCAGACGTTCGGCCTTCAACCGGCGAGGGCGGTCCAGCAGGCTCGGCGTCAGGCGAGCGGCAAAGCGCATCAGGTCGCGATCATGCAGGCTGACATTGCGCTCAAGCGCCGCATTAAGCCTCCCGGCACTGAGGTCGAACCTCTGGCTGGCGACCGACAGCAGGTCCGCAGGGCGTGGCAGACCCCGGCTGGTCGCCGAAAGGCGCACGCGGCGATCTTCGAGCAGACGGCCTCCGGCCCGCATCAGCCGACGGTCCAGATCCATCACGGCGGCTTTCAGCTCTGCCAAGACCGGGCTGGCCATCTCGGCTGCGGCGGTCGGGGTCGGGGCGCGGCGGTCCGAGACAAAATCAATCAGGGTGGTGTCGGTCTCGTGCCCGACGGCAGAGATGACGGGGATCGTGCTGGCCGCTACCGCGCGGGCCAAGGCCTCATCATTAAAGGCCCAAAGGTCCTCGACCGAGCCGCCGCCCCTGGCCACGATCAGGACATCCGGGCGCGGGACCTTGCTATCGCGGCCCAAGCTGTTGAAACCAGCAATGGCTGCGGCCACCTGCTGGGCTGCCTGATCGCCTTGGACCACCACGGGCCAGACCAGAACATGACAGGGCCAGCGCTCGCGGATGCGGTGGAGAATGTCGCGGATCACCGCGCCGGTCGGGCTGGTAATGACGCCAATGACCGTTGGCATCTGTGGGATTGGCCGTTTCTTGGCCGGATCAAACAGGCCTTCACCCTGTAGCTTGGCCTTCAATCGCTCGAGCTGCGCCAGCAAGGCGCCAATGCCTGCCGGTTCCAAACTGTCGATCACGATCTGATATTTGGACGAGGCTGGGAAGGTGGTGATCTTGCCGGTGGCAATGACCTCCAGCCCCTGCTCAGGCTGACAGGCAAGGCCGCGCACGACGCCCTTCCAGATCACCCCATCAATGGCGGCCTTATCATCCTTAAGGGTCAGATAGACATGTCCGGAACTGTGGCGCGTGACCTTGGACACCTCACCGCGCAGCCGCACATGGCCGTAAGCATCCTCCAAGGTCCGCTTCAGGGAGAAGGCGAGCTCGGAGACCGAAAAGGCCGCAGCATTGGAAGCAGAGTCAGTCATGGGCTGACTATAGAGGTCAAGGTGAGCCGAGGGCAAAGGGTTCCATGGGGCCTCGTCGATCAGCCCGACTTGACGCCCGCCGCCGTGCGCGCCAAAGGCAGGACTATGAACATTCTTCTCGTCGGATCGGGCGGCCGCGAACACGCCCTGGCTTGGAAAATCGCCGCCTCGCCGCTCGTCAAACGTCTGGTGACAGCGCCGGGCAATCCGGGCATGGCGGCCCTTTGTGAAACCCGCCCGATCAAGGTCACCGATGTCGAGGCCTTGGTGGCTCTGGCGCAAGAGATCGCGGCGGATCTGGTCGTGGTGGGTCCTGAATCGGCGTTGGAGCGCGGGCTGGCCGACCGGTTGGCGGAGCTGGGCATTCCCTGCTTTGGTCCGACCCAAGAGGCCGCGCAGTTGGAGACCTCTAAGGCCTTCACCAAGGACTTTACCGCCCGCCACAATATCCCTACCGCCGCCTATGGCGTGTTCGAGGCCGCCGGTCCGGCCAAGGCCTTTTTGGACGGCTTTACGCCCCCCTATGTGATCAAGGCCGATGGCTTGGCCGCCGGTAAGGGCGTGGTCATTGCCGAGAGCCGCATCGAGGCCGAGGCTGCCATTGACGACATGCTCGGCGGACGGTTCGGTCAGGCTGGCGCGAGGGTGGTGATCGAAGAGTTCATGACCGGCGAGGAGGCCTCGCTCTTTGCCCTCAGTGATGGTCAGACCGCCATGCTGTTTGGCGTAGCGCAGGACCATAAGCGCGCCTTTGATGGCGATAGGGGTCCCAATACCGGCGGTATGGGTACCTATTCTCCCACCCCCGTTCTAACACCAGTCCTGATGACCGAGGCCGAGCAGAAGATGATCGCTCCGACCGTCGCCGGGATGGCCGCAGAGGGCTATCCCTATCGCGGCGTGCTCTATGCCGGTCTGATGCTGACGCCGACAGGGCCAAAGCTGGTGGAGTATAATGCCCGCTTCGGGGACCCCGAATGTCAGGTCCTGATGCTGCGCCTGAAGAGTGATCTGGTGCCCTATCTGCTGGCCGTCGCCACGGGCACCTTGGCCGAGCTTCCCGCGCCGCAGTGGCATGATGAGGCGGCAATCTGCGTGGTCTTGGCCGCGCCGGGCTATCCGGATGCGCCGGTCACCGGCTCTGTGATTACGGGGCTTGAGCAGGATTTCGGACCCGATGTGGCGATCTTCCATGCCGGAACCGAGCGGGCCGCCGATGGCAGCCTTCGCGCCGCTGGGGGCAGGGTGGTAAATGTCTGTGCCCGCGGCGTCGACCTGACCGAAGCGCGGGCCAAGGCCTATGATGCCGTTACCAAGATCGACTGGCCAGAAGGCTTCCACCGCACCGATATTGGTTGGCGCGCCCTCTAGTTCCTCGCAATTGCCACCCTTGGGGGCCTTGTCTCGCAAGGCTCCATCGTTAAACTCCAGCCAAGCAAGTGTTTGGGAGAAACCACATGGCCGCCGTAGAAGCCCCTCAAGACGCCTTTTCCGGCACCAAGGATGTGGACGAGCGCCACCGGATTGATGAGGCCGCTCTGGCCGTCTGGATGCAGGCCAATGTCGAGGACTATGCCGGTCCCCTAGAGGTGCGTCAGTTCAAGGGTGGTCAGTCCAACCCGACCTATCAATTGATCACCCCCAATCAGCGCTATGTTCTGCGCCGCAAGCCCCCTGGCAAGCTCTTGCCCTCGGCCCATGCGGTGGACCGCGAGTTCAAGGTCATTTCAGGCCTGAACAAGACCAACTTCCCCGTCGCCAAGGCCTATGCCCTGTGCACCGACGAGAGCGTTCTGGGCACCATGTTCTATGTCATGGGCATGGTTGAGGGCCGCATCCTGTGGGACGGTCGCCTCGAAGACAGCACGCCAAAGGATCGGGGCGAGATCTATCGCGCTGAGATCGATACGCTAGCGGCCCTACACAATACCGACTATGCCGCCATCGGCTTGGCCGACTATGGCCGTCCGGGGAACTATTTCTCGCGCCAGATCGACCGTTGGAGCAAGCAGTACCGGGCCTCAGAGACCCAGGTCATTCCATCGATGAACAATCTCATGGATTTCTTGCCGCAAAGTGCGCCCGAGGATGACATGACCTCGATCGTTCATGGCGACTATCGTCTGGACAATATGATCCTGCACCCGACCGAGAACCGCGTTCTGGCCGTTTTGGATTGGGAACTGTCGACCCTTGGCAATCCCTTGGCCGACTTCACCTATTTCCTGATGCAGTGGGTCATGCCGTCGGATCAGCGCGGTGGATTGGCTGAGATGGACCTCAAGGCGGCGGGCATACCCTCAATCGAAGAGGCGGTGGAACGTTATTGTAATCTGACCAACCGTTCGGGTCTGCCCAATCTCGATTGGTTCTTCGCCTATAACCTGTTCCGTCTTGGCGGCATCTGTCAGGGCATTGCAGGCCGGGTGCGCGACGGCACCGCCTCGTCGCCCTATGCCATCGCCATGGGCGAGCGGGTTCCCATTTTGGGCGATACGGCCTGGGCCTTTGCGAAAAAGGCCGGCGCCTAGAAACCCCCTACCCCCGCTGCGCGGGTACTTCCCCCAGAGGGGGAAGATTTGATTATCCCAGATCTCCCCCCATTGGGGGAGTACCGGCGCAGCCGGGGAGGGGGGTATTTCTCAGAGTTGGGCGAGCATATAGTCGGCGGAGGAGACCTTGAAGTCGCCACCCTCTTCGACATTGAGCTGTTCCACGACGCCGTCCTTGGCAACAAAGGAATAGCGCTGCGAGCGCAGGCCCATGCCGAACTTGGAGCCGTCCATTTCAAGACCCAAGGCCTTGGTGAAGTCGCCATTGCCGTCTGCCAGCATCAGCACTTCGTCGGTGATGCCCTGATCCTTGGCCCAAGCCTTCATCACGAACATATCGTTGACCGAGACGCAGGCGATGGTGTCGACGCCCTTGGCCTTGAGGTCTGCGGCGTGGTCTTTGAAGCCGGGCAGGTGCTTGGCCGAGCAGGTCGGGGTAAAGGCGCCGGGGACGGCGAACAGGGCAACGCGCTTGCCGCCGAACAGCTGGTCGGTGGTGACCGGGGCAGGGCCCTCAGCGGTCATGGTCATGAAGGTTGCCTTAGGCAGGCTGTCGCCGATCTTGATGGCCATGAGGGCCTCCTGATTGTGTGAGACACGCGAAATGACGTGCATGTCACCGACATAAGGCCGCAAAGACCGTTCGCCAAGCCTGACGGGCGCGATCTCTCGCACTTGTCATTGAAGTTTGATGTTCAAGGCTTGAAACCCGCCCCTAGTCGGCCGATCATCCCCTCATGTTTGATCGTAACAAAGAATGGCGCGAGGCCGGTGAGCGGACCTTTCTGGCCGGACGGGTGCTGATCTCTATGCCGGGGATCGAGGACCCGCGCTTTGAGCGGTCCATTATCTATCTGTGCGTTCACACCCCCGATCAGGCCATGGGCGTGACCCTGAACCGGCCAGTCGATGGGGTGACCTTGGCCGATGTGCTCAAGACGCTCGAAATTCCTTTGATCAGCGAGGCGGGGCCTGCCCCCGTTCTGATCGGCGGGCCGGTCGAGCGCGAACGCGGCTTTGTCCTGCACACCGATGACTATCTGAGTGAAACCGCCACCTTGCCCGTGGCCAACGGCGTATCCATGACCGCCACCCGTGAGGTTCTGCAAGCCATTGGCGGTGACAGCGGTCCTCGTCGATCCATCCTAGCCTTGGGCTATGCGGGATGGGGTCCGGGGCAGTTGGAACAGGAACTGCGCGATAATGTCTGGCTGACCTGCGAGGCGGATGAGGATCTGCTGTTTGATCCCAACCCCAATGACAAATGGTCCAAGGCCCTCGCCAAGATCGGTGTTCATGCCAGCAGCCTGTCGGGCCAGACCGGGCGCGCCTAGACCCGCTCTATTCGCGGCCCCCTATTCGCGACGAAGCAGCTTTTCGGTCAAGAGCGTGCCGATCCATGCGGCCCGGAAATCGGCCTTGATGGCGACGGGGTCATAGGCATCGCTCATGACCCAGTCGATGAAGCTTTGGCCAATCGGCTCGCGCTCAGCCAGATAGCGCTCAAACACATAGTCGAGCACCCCGGTCTTGCCCTGTTTGACGTGCAGATAGCGCAGGGACAGTTCCTTCATCGCCTCACGGATCGGCAGGCCGAGGCGGAAGTGGGCATAGAAGACGCTCATGATCCCGGCCCGGTCTGCGCCGGACTTGCAGTGCATGAGGGCGGGATATTCGATCGAGGCAAAGAGGTCGCGCGCGCCGAGAACTCGCTCGCGTGATGGCACTTCTCGTGAAGTGATGGTGAAGTCGACCATCGTCAGGCCCAGCCGCTCGCAGGCATCCTTTTCCAAGGCATAGAAGCTGCCATCAAAGCCGCCGCGCAGATTGATGATCGTGCGCACGCCCTGCTTCTTCCACCAAGCCAGTTGGAACGGCCAAGGCTGGTTGGTGCGCACCAGTTCCGGCGTGATCCAATGGGCGTTCTGAAAGCCCACGCGCAAGAAGGCGTGGTCATTGACCAGATAGTCCAGATAGGCTCGGCGGCGCCCAGCGGAGGTGGTGAGATCGAAGCCTGACAAGATCACGGTTCCTGTTTAAGGCCTCTGGTTATGACCTTCTGGAGTGAAAAGGAAGCCTGTCGTGCTTGACTTGCGCGCAATCACGGTCAACCCATCGCCTATGGATGAGTTTTCGCCCAAGTCTGAACCGTTGATCACCGACCGTGCCTTGGCCAGCCGGGTTCTGCGCACCTATCTGGCCCCGCGCTGGAAGGGCTTAAGCCTCTCGGTGCTCTGTGCGGCGGTGGTGGCGGGCCTCAGTGCTTGGCTGATCCAGATCCTTGATCCAGCGATCAATCAGTTGATGGTCGATCATAAGCCGGGGGCCTTGCTGGCTATCCCGGCCACCATTGCCGTCCTCGCCGTCGCGCGCGGCGTGGCTCAGATCACCCAAGCTAGCCTCGTCAACCGCATCGGCAATGGCATTGTCGGTGATGTGCAGGTCCAACTCTTTGGCAAGCTGATCAGGGCCGATCTCGCCCGGCTACGCACGGCCCATTCGGGGGCCTATGTCTCATCTGTCCTCTATGATGCGGGATTGATCCGAGAAGCCGCGACCTCTGGCGTCGTCAACTATACCCAACACTTCCTGACCGTGGGCGGGGCCGTGGCGGTGATGATGTCCAAGGACCTTTGGCTGTCCTTCGGCGTTCTGGTCGTTGCGCCGCTGGCGGTTACGATCATGCGCCGCTTTTCCAAGCGCACCACCAAGGCCGCCAAGGGCGCGATGGCCGAGACCTCGGCCCTCTCGACCGCCGTTATGGAGAGCTTGGACGGGGTCAAGATCGTCAAGATCGAGAACCGAGAATCCTATGAAGAGGGCCGTGTTGCGACCGTGGTCCAGCGCCGTCAGGAGCATCTGATCAAGGGCGCCAATGCCAGAGCCGCCGCTGCCCCGGCCACTGAGACCCTGATGACGGTGATCACCGCCGGGGTCATGGCCTATGCCGGTTGGCGCTCGACCACCGGCCAGATGAATGTCGGGGCCTTCATTGCCTTTCTGGGGGCCTTGGCCATGGCCTCCCAGTCCCTGCGCCAGCTTGCCAATCTCCAGACCGTGATGGCCGAGGGCCTGACCGCCGCGCGCCGCCTCTTTGCCAGTCTCGATGTCGAGGCCGAGGTGCGGGATGCACCCGATGCCAAGGCCCTGACGCGCGGTGAGGCCAGCCTGAGCCTCGAAGACGTGTCCTTTGCCTATGGGCCAGAAACGCCGGTCCTGTCCCATGTCAGCCTGAACGCCAAGCGCGGTGAGACCATCGCTTTGGTCGGGCCCTCGGGCGGGGGCAAGAGCACGATCTTGAACCTGATCCCGCGCTTCTATGATGTGACCTCTGGGCGGCTGACCATCGATGGCGTGGATGTTCGGGACGTGACCCTGGCCTCCCTGCGCGATCAGATCGCCCTGGTGACGCAAGAGCCGTTCCTGTTCGACGACACAATCGGGGCCAATATCGGCTATGCGCGGCCAAGCGCCAGCCAAGCCGAGATCGAGGCGGCTGCGGCTCAGGCCGCTGCGCACGACTTCATCCTTGCCCTGCCAAAGGGCTATGACACCCCCGTCGGAGAGGCCGGCGCGCGCCTCTCCGGTGGTCAGCGGCAACGTATCGCCATTGCCCGCGCCTTTCTCAAGAACGCCCCGATCCTGCTGCTCGACGAGGCCACAAGCGCCCTGGACACCGAGAGCGAGGCCAAGGTCCAGGAAGCGCTGGAGCGGCTCATGGCGGGCCGCACGACCCTGCTCATCGCCCACCGCCTCTCGACCGTGCGCGGCGCCGACCGCATCTATGTCATCGATAGGGGTCAGGTGGTCGAGACCGGCGACCATGACAGTCTGATGGCCCAGCGCGGGCTCTATGCCCGATTGGCACAGTCGCAGGATTTGGATAGGGGTGCGGCCATGGAGACCCACCCGTGAAAGCCCTGTTCCGTTCGGCCTTGATCCAGAGCGCCTTGGCCTATCTGTTCGCCGCCTATATGCGCCTGGCCATCAGCACCATGCGCTGGACCCATGTCGACCGCGAGCGGGCGCAAGGGGTCTGGAAGAGCGAAGGTGGAGCCATGCTTTGCCTTTGGCATGACCGCATATCTCTGTCCCCGGCCTCTTGGCCCAAGGAGGCGCAGGAGTGCCGCGCCTTGATCTCTCTGTCGGCGGATGGCGAGTTCATCGCCAAGGCCATGGCGCTGGTCGGGTTCCCGGCCATTCGCGGGTCCTCGCAAAAGAAGTCTGATCCCGCCAAGTCCAAGGGCGGCATGGCGGCCTTTCGCGACATGGCCAAATGGGTCAATTCCGGCGGCGCCGTCGCGATCACCCCGGACGGCCCGCGCGGTCCGGCCCATGTGATGGCGGAGGGTACGCCGATGTTGGCGCGGCTGACCGGCGCGCCGGTGCTGTTTGTCGGCCTGGCCTGCAATCCCTGTATCCGGCTGGGCAGCTGGGACAAGGCGGTTTTGCCTATCCCCTTTGGCAAGGCCGCTATGGTCTGGGACGGCCCTTTTCAGCTTGATGGCAAGATCGATGCCGAGGCCGTAGCGCTCGACTGGGCCGCGCGCTTGACGGCGGTGACTGAGCGGGCCGAGGCGCTGGTAAAATGAGCCGAACCTTGGCTCTGCAGCTCTATCGGCTGGCCACGGCGATCTTTGAGCCCCTTGCTCCGCTCCTGCTTAAGGCGCGGGTCAGGCGCGGCAAGGAAGACGCTGGCCGTGTGACCGAACGGCTTGGCTTTTCGCCCCTCGCGCGGCCCGCCGGTTCTTTGATTTGGTTACATGGCGCCAGCGTTGGCGAGAGCCTGTCGCACCTGCCCCTGATTGATCATCTGCGCCAAGAACGGCCAGACCTGACCTTGCTCGTGACCAGCGGCACGCGCACTGCGGCCGACCTGCTGTCGGCAAGGCTGCCCAGCGGCGTCATCCATCATTATGTGCCCATCGACACCCCCCGCGCCGTCGCAAGGTTTCTGGACCATTGGCGACCGGACCTTGCCCTGTTCGTTGAGAGTGAGCTTTGGCCGAACCTGATCTTGGCGGCCCGTGAGCGCGGCGTGAGCCTTGCCCTGTTGTCCGCCCGCATGACGAAGGTCAGCGCTGATGGCTGGGCCAAGTGGCCCAAGACCGCGAAGGCGCTCCTGTCGTCCTTTGATCTGATCCAAGCCCAAGATAGCGCCAGCGCTGAGCGACTGGCGGGCCTTGGCGGGAGGGTTCAGGGGCTGGCCAATCTCAAGAGCCTTGCCCTGCCGCTCGACTATGATCCTGCTGCCCTTGAGGCCGTGAGCCATGGCGTTGCAGGCCGCGCGGTGGTCCTTGCCGCCAGCACCCATGAGGGTGAAGACGAGATCATGCTGCGGGCCTATGGCTCTATCCGGGAGCCTAAGCCTTTGCTGATCCTTGCGCCGCGCCATCCGGAACGCGGGCTAGCGGTGGCAAGACTGGCAAGCGATCAGGGCTTTACGGTCGCCCGCCGCGCCGCAGCCGAGCCTATGGAGCCCTCAATCCAGGTCTATGTCGCTGACACCTTGGGCGAGATGGGCCTGTTCTATCGGATGGCGAGCCTTGCCATTATCGGCGGATCCTTCCTTCCGGGCATTGGGGGGCACAACCCGCTTGAGGGGGCGCGTCTGGGTGTCACGATGATGTGCGGTAATGAGGTGTTTAATTTCGCCGAAGTCTGTGCCGATATGGTGCAGGCACAAGGCTTGGTCCTTGTTGCGTCGGAGATTGAGTTGATGAGCGCGCTGAACGACCTGCTGACCCATAGCGCTAAGGCCAAGGCCTTGGGGGCGGCGGCGGCCCGGTTTGCGGCGCAGGATGGCGGTCAGATGGCCGCGATCTGGCAGGCCCTCTCACCCCTGCTGCCGAGCCGCGAGGCGGGGGCATGAGCCTTTCTACGCCAAGATGGTGGTATGTGCGCACTGGCGCGCCTGCTCCGATCACCCGAATGCTTCTGCGGCCCCTGTCGTGGCTCTGGGCCTTCGTGACGGAACGACGCATCCGAAATGCTAAGCCCGGCGATGCTGGGATACCGGTGATCTGTGTCGGGAACCTGACCATGGGCGGTGCGGGCAAGACGCCGGTCGTGCGTGAGCTTCTCTTGCGCTTGACCCATGCCAAGAAGCGCGCCCATGGCCTGTCACGCGGTCATGGCGGTACGCTGGAAGGCCCGATCCAAGTTGATCCCGACAATCACGACGCCTCAGAGGTGGGTGATGAGCCGCTGATGCTGGCGCAAGACTTCCCGATGTGGGTCGCTCGCAACCGGCTGGCCGGTGCCAAGGCGGCGGCTGCGGCAGGCGCTCAGGTCGTGGTCATGGACGATGGCCACCAAAATCCTGACGTGAAAAAGGCCCTGTCGATCATTGTCGTCGATGGCGAGACCCGCGGTCAGGAATGGCCCTTTGGCGATGGCGCAGTGTTCCCTGCCGGTCCGATGCGAGAGCCACTGCGCCGGGGTCTGGCGCGCGCCGATGCGGTCGTGGTGCTGCTCCCCCATGGCATGACCAAGGTTGATCCGGATCTCATTGCTGAGTTTGGCGATAAGCCGGTGTTGGTGGCGCGCCTCGAAGCGCCCGCCCCGCCGCCGCGTGGCCCGCAACTGGGTTTTGCCGGGGTTGGCAAACCTTGGAAGGTCGAGAGGGCCTTGACCGAGGCCGGATGCGAACTGGTCGACTTTGCCCCGTTCCCCGACCACGACCCCTATGATGACGAGACCCTGACCTTCCTCGCTGGTCGCGCGGCCCTGTTTGGGGCTGGACTGGTGACCACGGAAAAGGACTGGATGCGCCTACCCATGCACTGGCGCCTGCGCGTCACCCCATGGCCCGTCCGCGCGCGTTTTCTGGACGAGGCGGCGGTGGACCGGCTGCTGTTGGCAGCGGTGGGGTAGGGGGCTCTTTCATTAAGAAGAAAACAAGGCCCTCACCCAACCCTCTCCCACAGGGAGAGGGCTAGCGCGGATAAGCCCTCGCCCCCTTGGGGGAGAGGGTTGGGTGAGGGGGTTTCATCCCCGCTCTATCCGCTTCGTTCCCCACCAAAGCGTGGGCCGGTTGGTCACGTCCCGTCGGCGTGAAAGGGTCTGGGTCCCCGCCTTCGCGGGGAACACGGAAGATAAGAAAACAAGCAAGGCCCTCACCTAACCCTCTCCCACAGGGAGAGGGCTAGCGCGGATAAGCCCTCGCCCCCTTGGGGGAGAGGGTGGGGTGAGGGGGTCATCCACTCACCTTTAAGTCTTACCCTCAGCCCGCCGTCTGGTCGCGGCCGCGCGCTGTGACTTCCAAGCGCGCTTGGGCCACGGACTCGGCCTTGACGCCGGGATTGTGGGCTTGGGAGACGCGGGCCTCGACGGCCATGGCGTCCTTGAAGGACAGGCCAAAGCCCTCATCGATTAGGCTCTTATAGGTTTGGCTGGCGGCTTCGGGCACCGAGGCCATGTCCTGCGCCAGTTTTTGGCAGACGACCAAGAGATCGTCAGCGGCCACCACGCGGTTGATTAGGCCCCAGTCCGAGGCGGTGGTGGCATCGAGGAAGTTGCCGGTCAGGGACAGTTCCTTGGCCCGCGAAATGCCAATCGCGCGGCTGAGCTTTTGCGACAGACCCCAGCCAGGCATGATCCCGACGCGGGCGTGGGTGTCGGCAAAGCGGGCATTGGACGAGCCGATCAGCACGTCGCAGGCCAGAGCCAGCTCAAAGCCGCCGGTGATGGCCGCGCCATTGATGGCCCCGATGATCGGCTTGGGGCAGGCATCCATGGCCGCGACGGGATTGGCCGCAGGATCACCGCCGACCGCACTGCCTAGAGCGCCCTCTTCTTGGCCCAACTCCTTGAGGTCCAGACCAGCGCAGAAGGCGCGGCCCGCTCCGGTCAGGACGATGACCCGCACGCTGTCATCCGCCGCCAACTCGACCAAGGCATCGCGCAGGGCTTGGCGCAGGGCGCGCGATAGGGCGTTCATGGCCTCAGG
Organism: Caulobacteraceae bacterium; assembly: GCA_947441065.1. GTDB lineage: Bacteria > Pseudomonadota > Alphaproteobacteria > Caulobacterales > Caulobacteraceae > CAISGS01. Next base: position 6,369 of record CANESI010000012.1, on the reverse strand, counting down.
CCGGTTCAGGGTGACGGTGGCCACTGGGCCTGAACGATCAATGAGCAACATGGTGAGACATCCTTTGTCGGTGTGGGGGTAGGGCTAGACCTTCAGGGCGCAGCTTTCGCCGATGGTTGGGCGCGAAACAATGACCTGGCAAAGGCCCGGATAGCTCGGCTTGAGGTGCATCACGAAATAGAGGCACAGACGCTCCAGCGTCGGGCTTTCCAGCCCGGCCTTATCATTGAGCGTGCTGTGATCCAGCTCCGCCGCGACGCCGCGCAGGGCCGCATCCAGTCCGGCCAGATCGGCGACCCAGCCCACAGGCTCCTGCGCGCGGCCCCGAACGGTGGCCTCGACCTTGAAGGAGTGGCCGTGCATGCGCCGATAGAGGCTGTCTTCTGGACCGGCAGGCAGGAAGTGCGCCGCATCAAAGGTCGCTGACTTGGTAATTTCGAATTCAGGTTCGCTCATGGTCTCATTGCCGCTGCCGAGGGCAGCGCTTTCAAGGAATGCCCAGATATTTGTGGGTTTGGACGCTTAATCGCCATTGGGGATGGGAAAGGCAATAGGCCATCGCCGCCTGGGTGCTTGCGTCGCGGTCAGGGCCGTCGAGCGGTTGCAGATAGAAACGCTCAAAATCAAGTCCGGCAAAGCGGGCCGGATCGACGTCTTTTTGCGGATAGACCAGCTTTAACTCTTGGCCAGAGGTCTGGACCACGGGGGCCTGGGCCTTGGGGCTAACGCATATCCAGTCAATGAAGTCCGGAGCCTTCAGCGTGCCATTGGTCTCCACCGCGATCTCAAAGCCGAGGGCGTGCAGGGCCGCAATCGCCGCCTCATCCAGTTGCAACAGGGGCTCGCCGCCCGTGCAGACGACAAGGCGCCCTTCCGCGCCGCCCTGCCATTGTGCCAGCACGGCCTCGGCCAGAGCCTGCGCATCGTCAAAGCGCCCGCCGCCCGGACCATCCATGCCGACAAAATCAGTGTCACAGAAGGTGCAGACGGCGCTGGCCCGGTCCTGCTCGCGACCGCTCCACAGATTGCAGCCTGCAAAGCGACAGAAGACGGCGGCGCGGCCCGCCTGCCCGCCTTCGCCTTGCAGGGTCAGGAAGATCTCTTTGACGGCATAGCTCATGAGGGTTTACCCGGTTCGCCCGCCGCGTTCCACTCGGCCCAGCCCTTAGCCCGCAGGTCGCAGGCCGGACAGACGCCGCAGCCATGGCCCCAAGCGTGGCGCTTGCCGCGCTCGCCCTTATAACAGGTGTGGCTATCCTCAAGGATGATGTCGACCAGATCTTGCCCGCCAAGACGCTTGGATAGGGCCCAGGTCTGGGCCTTGGTCAGGTACATGAGCGGGGTCTCGATCCGAAAGTCTCGGTCCATGCCCAAGTTCAGCGCGGTCTGGAGGGCATCGAGCGTATCGCGCCGACAGTCGGGATAGCCCGAAAAGTCAGTCTCGCACATGCCGCCGATCAGGACATTCAGGCCACGCCGGTCGGCCAGAGCCGCCGCATATGTCAAGAACACCAGATTGCGCCCCGGCACAAAGGTCGAGGGCAGGCCGCGCTCATTGATCTCGATCTCACGGTCCGTGGTCAGGGCCGAGCCGCCAATGGCCCCAAAGCCCCGCATGTCCAGCTCATGATCCGGCCCAAGCCGCTGCGCCCAGTCTGGAAAGCCAGATAGGACATTGTCGCGCACCACCTGCCGCGCCTGCATCTCCACGCCATGGCGTTGACCATAGTCAAAGCCCACCGTCTCGACCCTGCCATAACGCTCCAAAGCCCAAGCCAAACAGACCGTAGAGTCCTGTCCGCCGGAAAAGAGGACCAGAGCGCCTTCGGGCGGGGGAGGGGACAGGGTCATGGAGGCTCTCAAATTAGTCACAGACGCGATTTTTTACCTTATGCCGCAGGGAAAGTCGCATTTATCTCTCGTTGGACATAGTTCGAACTGGTGCCCAAGCCGCGCCTTTTTGAGGGATAGCCCTGTCCCCATTCAAACATTGAACACAGATCCAATTAAGCCCAATATCCGTTATAGAAGCTCAATTTGGGCGTTGACCATTTCAAATGGGGCGTTGATAAAGGCGAACACGACAACTCGTTGGGGACACGCATCAAATTGGACCGATCATAATCGGCCTTTGATGCAAGGGAGGAATGACTATGGCCTATGATCTTCGTCTGCGCAGCTTTCTGATAATGAGTGTGTCTGCGCTCGCTGTTACGGCGGTTTCCACGCCGACCTTTGCTCAAGATGCCGCTCCAGCCAAAAGCAATTCCATCATCGAAGAGCTGGTCGTCACGGCGCAAAAGCGCGAAGAAGCCATTCAGGACGTGCCAATCGCCGTTTCGGCCTTCAGCCAAGACAGCCTCGAAAAGGCCAAGATTGACGGCGGTCCGAACCTTCAACTCGCCATTCCGAACGTTGCCTTCTCGAAGGGTAACTTCTCAGGCTTTAACTTTCAGATCCGGGGCATCGGCGCAAAGCTGGTCGCCGCTTCAGGCGATGCCGGTACCGGGATCCACTTGAACAATGCTCCGCTGACCGCAAGCAACCTGTTCGAAGCTGAGTTCTACGACGTCGAGCGCGTCGAGGTTCTTCGCGGCCCACAGGGCACCCTCTATGGGCGTAACGCCACCGGCGGCGTGGTGAATGTCATTACCGCCAAGCCTGTCGATCACTTCACGGCCAACATAAAGGGCGAGGTCGGCAATTACGAGACGCGCAAACTCCGCGGTATGGTCAATATACCGCTGGGTGAAATGTTCAGCGCTCGGGTTGCAGGTGCATATCTGAAGCGTGGCGGTTTTGGAACCAACATCACGACGGGCAACAAGATCGACGATCGTGACCTGTCCTCGATCCGAGGTACGATTGCCTTCAATCCAACCTCGACCTTCAGCTCCAGCCTGATGTGGGAGCATTTCGAGGAAGACGATAACCGCTCGCGAGTAGGCAAGCAGTTCTGCGTTAAGGACAATGGTCCTGAAGGCCTCAACTACTCCAGTAATGCCGCAACTGCTGGCATCCAGCGGGGCATCCTGAGCCAAGGCTGCAAGAACGCTTCGGTTTATGCTGCTGGATCTCTTGGCACGCCCAATACGATGGGTACCTTCCCCGGTACATTCTCACACCTCTTAGGCCTGCAACTCGGCGATATGAACGCTGGAAAGGTTCAAGATCAAAATGTGCGCAACATCGAAGGTGTTGTCGATCCGACCTATAAGGCCAAGACCGATGTTGGCATGCTTGCCATGGCATGGGAGGTTACAGACAATCTGAAACTGTCCGCCCTTTCCAGCTATTCCAAGGGCGAGGTCGAATCACTGTCAGACTACAACCGTATCGTTCCTGGTCTGGCCTTCAATGTGACCCCGCTAACACCCGGCGGCATTTTGAATGATCCTCAGATTGGCCCGGCAAACCGGCAGGTGACGATGGATATTTCCAGTGCCAGCTCTGAGCAGTGGTCACATGAACTTCGCTTGCAGTCATCCTATGCCGGTAAGTTCAACTTCAATGTTGGTCTAATTACGCTCGACTATGAATCTATGAGTGACTACTATGTTTTCGGTAATTCGATTACAGCCGCAGCTAACGTTCTGATTAATGGCGGAAAACCCTGTCCGATCAACACGCCGACCTGCGCCTATATCGATCCTGCCAAGACCCCGTCTGGCGTTGGCCATAACTATTTTGACAGCCGCTCACCCTATCGCTTGAAATCGGACGCTGCATTCGGTGAAGTCTATTATCAACTGACCGATGATTTCAAGCTGACCGGTGGTCTGCGCTATACCCATGACAGCAAGAAGCAAGAAAATCGTCCGGCTCAACTCCTAACCCCGGGGAGCGGCCTTCCGCTTAACGCGGCTCTACCAATTTTGACGGCGGACTTTAAGGAATTGACCGGGCGGGCTGGTTTCGACTGGAAGCCTGATCTTGCCCTAACCGACAGCACCCTGCTCTACGCCTTCTATTCGCGTGGCTATAAGGGTGGCGGTATGAACCCACCACAATCGGCGGGTGCCGGTCTTGCACCTCAAAATTCAACCTTCGCACCTGAGTTTGTGAATGCGTTCGAAGTGGGCATGAAGAACGTCATGTTGGACGGTAGCCTCGTTTTGAATGCGACGGCCTTCTATTATGATTACAAGGGCTATCAGGTCTCTAAGATCGTCAACAGAAGCTCGCTCAATGAAAACCTCGATGCCAAGATCACGGGTCTTGAAATAGAGTCGATCTGGGAACCTGTTCGCAATCTCCGCTTCAATGCCAATATTGGTCTGTTGAGCACGGAAATTGGTGCGGGTAAGTCGGTTGATCTTTCGGATCTAAGTCAAGGCGATCCCAATTACGTTACGGCTAGATCGGCGACTACTCTTACCAATTGCCGTGTCAGTAAGGCGGGCGTGGCAGCGGTTCTCGCCTATGTGAACGCCAATAATCTGCCCGCCAACACCCTCTACGGTATCTGTGGTGGGTCCTTTGCCGCGTTTGGTGCAGTTCCGCTTCCTGGTATTGAAGCCAACCTTAAGGGTAATGAACTTCCTAACGCCCCGAAGGCTACGGTATCCATCGGTGCCCAGTATAAGTGGGAACTGGCGGGCGGCTGGGACGCAACCTTGCGTGGTGACTATTACCAGCAGGGCGATTCTTACTCGCGCGCGTTCAATTCAGAGGCTGACCGACTCAAGGGCTGGGCGAACCTGAATGCGACGGTGCAGATAGTAAACGCTGAAAAGGGTCTGCAGATCGAAGGCTACGTGAAAAACGCCTTGGATAAGGCTGCCATTACCGACCTATATCTAACCGATGACTCATCTGCTCTGTTCAAGAATGCATTTTTTGTCGAGCCTAGGACCTACGGTATCTCGATCCAGAAGTCCTTCTAAGACTTAACCAATGCGCTAAGATCGGGGGCCGGTGGATTTATCCACCGGCCCTTTTCTGTGGCTTGGGCCTAGCCCAGTGCATCTTTGAATGTTGTTTTGCGTTTATCATCGCCATTGGAGTGGGGCCGGGACTTTGATGCGTGCAATGCCGCTATTGCCCAGTCTGCTTCGCTACTTTTCAGCCTCGAGCCCTATCCGGCACCGGGATCTAGCTCTGGATCAGTAGTTCGGTCAGGGGCAAACCGATCAATCATCCTCGTTCCATGCAGCTCGAATGGGGCGCTTGATGATGTGTGGCATAAAGCGCGCACTTGACCGTCCTTAGCTCAAAACGTCGAATATTGTGCGCGTGACAAAAACTCACCAGATTCATCTATTGTCACCCATTTAATAGAAATACCCGATTATAAAATATCTTTAAACCCAAAATGGGCAATAGCTATACAAAATGAGCATCAATCAATGTTGCCATACGGTGCTATTTTGACTCTTCATTATTTAGTCAAAGAACCGCTCCAATACATCACATTGACATTCCATTTCGCTCACATGCACAAAGCAAAAACTGCTCTAGGTATGTCGCGCACCTTCCGCAGTTTATTACGCGCGACGACGAGGAAACGACGGACGCAGAGCCAGAAAACTGGCCGCGCCGTTTGGGAGGGTTAAAAATGTCTACAACACTGCGCCTGCGCAGCTATCTGGCCATGAGTGTCTCGGCGGTTGCGATCGCTGCGGTCGCCGCGCCGACTTTCGCTCAAGAGGCCGCTGCACCTTCTAGAGGTGGCTCTGTTATTGAAGAGCTGGTCGTCACCGCGCAAAAGCGCGAAGAAGCCATCCAAGACGTGCCAATCGCGGTTTCGGCCTTCAGCCAGGACAGCTTGGAAAAGGCCAAGATCGACGGTGGTCCAAACCTCCAACTCGCCATTCCAAACGTTGCCTTCTCGAAGGGCAACTTCACGGGCTTTAACTTCCAGATCCGGGGCGTGGGCTCCAAGCTGGTCGCCGCGTCGGGCGATGCCGGTACCGGTATCCACCTGAACAATGTGCCGCTGACCGCCAGCAACCTGTTCGAAGCCGAGTTCTATGACGTCGAGCGCGTCGAAGTTCTGCGTGGCCCACAGGGCACCCTCTATGGCCGTAACGCCACCGGCGGCGTGGTCAATGTGATTACGGCCAAGCCCGTAGATCGCTTCACGGCCAACATCAAGGGCGAGCTGGGCAATTTCAACACCCAGAAGGTCCGCGGCATGCTCAATGTGCCACTGGGCGACAAGATGGCGGTTCGCGTTGCGGGCTCCATGCTGAAGCGCGATGGTTTCGGTGACAACCTCGTCACCGGCAACAATATCGACGACCGCGATCTGTTTGCCGTGCGCACGACCGTGTCGTTCAATCCGAACGAGAAGTTCAGCTCCTACATCATGTGGGAACATTTCGAAGAAGATGACAGCCGTTCGCGCGTCGGTAAGCAATATTGCGT
>CANESI010000011.1 GCA_947441065.1 Caulobacteraceae bacterium | reverse complement strand
GGTCATTCAGGCCCAAGCTCAGGGCCAAGCTCAGGGCAAGGGTCAATCCATCGCCATGACCGCTCCGGTCATGCAGTCCGGCGACGGCAAGGAATGGACGGTGCGCTTCATCATGCCCAAGGCCATGACCATGCAAAACCTTCCAACCCCCAATAATCCGCAGGTCAAGCTGGTGCCGCTCAAGCCTGCCAGCTTTGCCGCCATCCGTTTTTCAGGCTCCGCGCGGGAAGCAGACATCCAGCGCCAGACTAAGCTGTTGCAGGACTATATGGCTGCTCGCAGTATGAAAGCGGCCGGTCCCGCCTCCCTTGCCCGCTACGATCCGCCATGGACCCCCTCCATGATGCGTCGCAATGAGATCATGATCCCGATCGCAAACCCATAGTCCTTGGTCAGAATAGCGCGAACGGTCTCGCCCTGACGCAACGCCTGTGCTTCAATCGGCACAACGATAAAAAGGATAAGGGCGGGGCCCATGAGTGCCATTACAGCCGAAGACCTGTCGGTCTTTGTCGAACAGCTAAAGCGCCTTCTGGCGGACCGAAGCAGCGAGGCCGAGGTTCGCCGTCTGTCCGAAACGCCAGAGGGTTATGATCCAGCCGTCTGGAAGGCCCTAGCCGATCTGGGCGTGACGGGGCTGATCATCGACGAGGACCATGGCGGCTTTGGCGGCGATGCCGTCGCGCTGGAACTGATTATGGAAGAGGTCGGGGCCGCCCTTCTCTGCTCGCCGCTGCTGTCCTCGGCCATCCTTGCCCCCGCCCTGCTTCAGGCCCTTGATGACGATGCGGCCAAGGCGCGTCTGCTGCCCGATCTGGCCAGCGGCGCGACGATCGCCACAGTCGCCATCACCGGCCCCTCGGCGGGCTGGATCGAAGGCCATGTGGCGGTTGATGCAACGGCCATCGGCGCCGACTGGAGCCTGACCGGCAAGGCCGCGTTCGTCACCCACGCCCATATTGCTGATGTGCTGTTGGTGGTTGCTAATGCCCCTGATGGCGTGGCCGTGTTCGAGGTCGACCCCAAGGCGGCGGGCGTCAGCCTGACCAGCCTGCCGACCTTCGACCATACGCTGCGGATGTCGGACATCGATTTTGCCAAGGTCTCAGCCCGCCGTTTGGCCTGCAATGGGTCCGCGTGGCAGGCGGTTGAGGCCATGCTCGATCTGGCGCTGATTGCTCTGGCGGGAGAGCAGGCCGGGGGCTCGCGCCGCGTCCTTGAGATGACCGTCGACTATGCCAAGAACCGCTATCAGTTTGGCCGCGCCATCGGCAGTTTCCAAGCGGTCAAACATATGGCGGCGGACCTTTTGATGGATTCCGAATCCTGCACCTCAGCGGCGCGCCACGCGGCCCAGTGCCTGGCCAACGGATCGGACGAGGCCCCTTCGGCCATTAGCCTTGCCGCCTTTGCCTGCGCCGATGCCTTCAGCGCCATCACCGCCACCAGCATCCAGATGCATGGCGGAATTGCCTTCACCTGGGCCCATCCGGCCCATCTCTATCTTCGCCGCGCCAGAGCCGATGCCCACCTGTTCGGGTCCTCGGACTTCTATCGCGAACGCTATGTCCAGCAGTTGGGAGGCTAAGGCCATGACCACGCAAACCCTCACCGACGCGGCCTTGAAGGCCGAGGTCACCGCTTGGCTGGCCGACCATTGGAAACCCAAGGCCGGGGATCAGGGGGCAGGCTTCGGCCTTCACCCCCATCGCGATTTCATGGCCAAGGTCGTGGAGGCCAGATGGGCCGTGCCAACCTGGCCCAAGGACTGGTATGGCCGCGAAATGTCGCCGGCGCAGGCCAAGATCATCGAGAAGGCCTTTGCCGCCGTCGGTGCACCCGGTGCCGGGCAGGACCGGTCTAACCTCTGGGCCAATACGGCCATGGCCCACGCCACCCCGGCCTTCAAACGGACCATCGTCCCCGCCCTGCTCAAGGGTGAGATCGGCATGTGCCTGCTCTACAGCGAACCGGGCGCCGGATCGGACCTAGCCGCCATCCGCACCCGCGCCGACCGCAAGGGAGATCAGTATGTGGTCAATGGCCAGAAGGTCTGGACCTCTGGCGCAGCGGTGGCCGACTATGGGATGCTCGTCGCCCGTACCGACTGGGATGTGCCCAAACACAAGGGCATTAGCTTTTTCTTTCTGCCGATGAAACAGCCAGGCATCGAGGTGCGGCCTCTGCGTCAGATCACCAATGAGGCCCATTTCAACGAGGTCTTCATCACCGACGCCATCGTGCCTGCCGACAATATGCTGGGCCCACTCAACAACGGCTGGGGCGTGTTGCAAACCGCGCTAGCCTATGAGCGCTCGGTCATGGGCGACGCCGCCCGGGGTCCGCGCAGTGGTCAAGACAATCCCAAGGGCGACAGCGCCTTGGTCGAACTGGCCCGCGAGGCTGGCCGACTGAACGATCCGGTCATCCGCCAAGAGGTCGCTCAAGTCACCGCCTATAAGGTGCTCAACCGGCTCAACAATGTCAGAGCCAAGGCCGAACTGGCGCAGGGCAATTCCTCACCGATCATGTCGCTGGGCAAGCTGGCCATGTCTCGCATCCTGCATGAGGAGGCGCGCTTGCGCTCCAAACTGCTGGGGGCCGGAAGCCTGCTCGAAGGGCCGGACTATCCCCGCGCCGAGGATGCCAACTTCCTCAGCCTCAATGCCTATTTCACCTCCATCGGCGGCGGCACCGACCAGATCCAACGCAACATCATCGGCGAACGGGTCCTGGGCCTACCCAAAGAACCCGAGGTGGATAGAGATATGGCTTTCCGCGACGTGCGAAGCGGTTAAAGTCGGTGGGGTCAGGGCGTAGCATAAGCGCCCGGCCTTCTGGCCTGCGGGTCAGACAAGAGGAAACCTTTGGGAGACGATGAGATGGCCTGGAATTTCGGCGACATACTCGACACGATTGAACCGGTTCTAGACCCTCAGAGCTTGGCCTTTATCCATGGCGACCGCCGGGTCACTTGGGGGGAAGCCACAAGGCTGTCGAACAATCTCGCCCGCGCCCTGATCAGCCGCGGCGCGCAGCCTCGGGACAAGATCGCGCTCTATATGCGCAACCGTCCGGAATATATCATCACCCTGTCCGCCGCGTTCAAATCGCGCATGACCCACGTCAATATCAACTACCGCTACACGCCCGACGAGGTCTGGTACATTTTCGATAATTCCGACGCCCAGACCGTGGTCTATGCCTCTGAGTTTCGAGACAATATCGCTCAGATCCGCCCGCGCCTGCCCAATGTCAAAAACTGGATCGAGATCAGCATGGACGGGCAACTGGCCCCCTTTGCGGAGGCCTTCGAGGTCCTGTCCGCCGAGGGCGATGGCTCGGCGCTCAAGATTGAACGGTCAGGCGAGGATCAGCTCTTCATCTATACCGGCGGTACCACCGGCATGCCCAAGGGCGTGATGTGGAACCATGATGATATGCGCGAAATCACGCTGCAAAATGAGCGCAAGCTTGGGCCCGTGCCAGAGACCTATGAGGAACTGCGCGAAAAGATGAGGACGACTCCGCCGATGAGCCGGCTCTTGCCCGCCCCGCCCCTGATGCATGGCACCGGCCTTTTGACGGCTATGGGCGCCCACCTGAACGGCGGCTGCGTGATTACCCTGACCGGCGAGAGCTTCGACGCGGACGAGATGTTGCAGGCCATTCATGACCATCAGCCAACCGGTCTGGTCCTTGTCGGCGACAGCTTTGGCCGCCCGCTGCTCAATGCGCTCGATGCCAATGTCGGCAAGTTCAATGTCTCCAGCGTCGTCGGCATGGTCTCGTCCGGCGTGATGTGGAGCCAGGAGATCAAGCGCGGCCTGCTCAACCACATGCCCAATGCGGTGCTGAGCGACGGGTTCTCCTCCTCCGAAGCCATCGGCATGGGCAGCTCGATAATGACCAAGGATGGCGAGGTCCCGACCGCCAAGTTCGAGCTTAGCGACCGTTGCCGGGTGTTTGACGAGAATGACCAACCGGTCCTGCCCGGTTCCGGCGTTCGGGGCCTTGTGGCGCTCGGCCCACCCAATCCGGTCGGCTATTTCAAGGATGAGGAAAAGTCGGCCCGGACCTTCCGCGTCATTGACGGCGTCCGCTACTCCATCCCCGGCGACTGGTGCGAGGTTGAGGCCGACGGTTCGTTGACCCTGCTGGGCCGAGGCAGCGCCTGTATCAACACCGCTGGTGAAAAGGTGTTCCCCGAAGAGGTCGAAGAGGTGCTCAAGCGCCACCCCGCCATCGACGATGCGCTGGTCATTGGCCTGCCCGACGAAAAATGGGGGCAGTCCGTCACGGCTGTGGTCGAGATGGTCGAAGGTGAAACCCTAGATGCCGCCGATGTCCGCGCCTTCGTGCGAAAATCCCTCGCAGGCTATAAGACACCCAAGCTCATCGTCGTCGCTGATCGGCCCATGCGCGCCAGCAATGGCAAGGCCGACTATCCCGCCGCCAAGGCCTGCGCCGAGCAGGCTCTCTAGGGCTTAGGCCGCAGAGAACTTGGCGCGGTGCTTGCCGACGGCGTTGGCATAATAGGCCTTGAGCTTGAACATATCGGCGTCGATATCGCCGGTGGGGTAAAACAGGTCTGCGACATGGATGGTGCGTGTGCCGTAGTCGAGGATGGTGATGACGATGGGCACATTGGCCGACTTGGCAATGTGATAGAAGCCCGTCTTCCAAGCCGCTGTCAGACTGCGGGTGCCTTCGGGCGGAATCAGAAGCATCATTTCGGAGGAGTCGGCAAAGGCTTGGCTCATTGACTGAACCAGATCATGGCTGGCTGACCGGTCGATGGGCACACAGCCCAGCGCCTTAACGATGCCGCCAAAGGGACCGGTGGTGAGGCTCTTCTTACCCATCCAACGCACCTTGCTGCGGTAATAGCCCACCGCCGCCAGCATATAGATACCGTCCCAGTTGGAGGTATGGGGCGCGGCCAGCAGGACGGCCTTCTTTGCTGTGGGCCAATCGCCCCGCATCTTCCAGCCTGAAAGCAGGAGGAACAGCTGGCAAATCCAGTGGACCAGCTGGGCCACAATGCCGCGATAGGGCGCAGGCCTAGCGGTCGTCCGTTCCTGTCCCATGGATCCTCCCTGATCTCTACCCCGCGACATATAGAGCTACGCGGGGCAGGACCAGAGATTTACGATCAGTATTTTAGTTGCGGCCCGGCATGGTGACCTTGCCAGACACCGGCGCGCCGCCTGCGAAGGGCAGATCAACCCTCATGCCGTCGAAGCCAACCGCCCAGGCGGAGGGCTCACGAATGGCAGAAACCCCATCAAAGAACAGCTTTTCGAGGACCGGCATCGGCAGGTTCGGGGCCAAATGGCTAAAGATCAGCAGCTTCACTCCGGCCTCATTAGCGGCCTTGGCGCCATCGACCGGATCGATGTGATAGTCTTGCACATCTGCCATCAGCTTGGACTGTCGGACATTTCCGGCGGCCTTCGAGCCCTCTTCAATGGCCTTGGTCATCCGCATGGACAGGGCTTCGGCGATCAGTACATCCGCCCCCTTAGACATCTGAGCGATCATCGGGGTCGGGGCGGTATCGCCGGTAAGGACCACGGAACGACCACCGGCATCAAACCGATAGCCGACGGCAGGACTGATCGGGTCGTGATCAACCTTGAAGGCTGTGATCTTGAGGTCAGCATTCTGGAGAATGACCTTGGTACCATCCGCATCGAGCGCAAAGGTCGAGGCCTTCAGATTGGCCGCGGCGGGCGGCATGATGTCCGCACCATGGTGGGCGGTGCGATAGGTGTCATCGAGGCTATAGGCCTGATTAAAGCCGGCCACGACCGTTTCGATGCCTTCTGGACCATGGACCGGCAAGGGTGCCGCGCGGCCAGCGGCCCAGCTGTTGAAGCGGACCTCGCCAAGGTCACCAATATGGTCAGAATGATAGTGGGTGATCAGGATGCTCGAGATCTGATTCATCGGAAAGCCCATCAGCATCAGGACATTGGCTGAGCCGGGGCCGACATCGACCAAATAGACCTTGCCCTTGACGATCACGGCCGTGCAGGACTTGGCGCGCATGGCATCTGGGAACGGCGCAGAGGTGCCGCAAAGAACAACCCGCATGGCCTGATCATCGAAGAGATCCGTCTTGGCCAGCGGGGCCTTCATCCGGGCCGCGACCTGCCCCTTATAGGCATTTTCAATCATTCCGACGGGCTGAGCTGCGGCGATGGTCGCCGTGATCATTGCCGCCGCGCCCGCAAGGGCTCCAAGCCAAACCCGCATCCTTATCTCTCCCATTTGCTCAAACTATTGGCGTTATTGCTGCCATATTATGGCGATCAATACAATCCGTTATTCGCGGCATAATCTCGTCCCCAAAGCCCGCGCCTTGACAAGGCCAACCCGATCAGTGCTTTCGTGCAGGGGCTGAACGCTGCTGCCGAGCGGTATTGCAGGCGAAGGGGAGGCTCTATCATGCGTGCGAGCGCTCCGATCACGCGCGATCTTCTGCTCATTGGCGGCGGTCACGCCCACGCCCTTCTGCTCAAGATGTGGGGTATGACGCCCCTGCCCGGCGTGCGGCTCACCTTGGTCAATCCAGACCCAACCGCGCCCTATACCGGCATGCTGCCGGGCTTTGTCGCCGGGCATTATGAACAGGACGAGGTCGAGATTGATCTGGTCAAACTGGCGCGATTTGCGGGTGCTCGGCTCATCCTCGGTCATGTCGATGGACTAGACCTTAAGGCTGGCCGGGCGCGCATCGCTGGCCGTCCGGACATCGCGTTCGACATCGCCTCCTTGGATATCGGCATTGCTTCTGGACAGCCTCTGACGGTTGAAGGCGAGACAGCCCTTTGGCCCGCCAAGCCCATGTCACGCTTTGCGCAGGCTTGGGGCGCGCATATTGAGGGGGTCAAGGCGGGGGCACATCCAGCGACCGCCGCCGTCATCGGAGGCGGTGTGGGCGGGGTCGAACTGGCCATGGCCATGCACCATCGCCTCACGCGCCTGTCGCCCAGCGCACAGGTCACTGTGATTGAGGCCGCCGACCAGATCTTGCCCCTCGCCCCGCCGAGCCTGCGCCGCACCTTGGCGCGGAAACTTAAAGCACTGAATATCGATCTGCGTACCGGCGCGAAGGTGGATCGGGTCGAGGGACACTGCGCCCATCTCGCTAACGGCCAAACCGTCGAAGCCGCCTTCTTCGCGTCGGTGGCCGGGGCATTGCCCGCCCCATGGTTGAAACAGACGGGCCTGAGCTTGAAAGACGGCTTTGTCCGGGTTGACCGGGCCTTGCGCAGCATCAGTCACGACACCCTCTTCGCGGTCGGGGACTGCGCCCATATGGACTTTAGTCCGCGTCCCAAGGCGGGGGTCTTTGCGGTAAGGCAGGCTCCGATCCTCTTTGCGAACCTGCAAGCCGCCCTGTCCGGAGGCCGGTTACGCACATTCCACCCTCAAGGGGATTATCTGAAACTGATCAGTCTCGGCGCGAAGGCGGCGGTTGCGGAAAAATGGGGCGTGAGCCTTAGCCTGCCGGGCCTTTGGGCATGGAAGGATCAGATCGACCAGCGGTTCTTAGGGCATCTAAGCCCCCCTTCAACACCGATGGAGCGCCCGACCTCGTCAGGCCCCGTCGCCTTGGGGGTGATGGCGCTTGAACAGGCCCAGCCCCTTTGCGGCGGATGTGGGTCAAAGGTTGGACCGGATGTCCTGAACGCCGCACTCTGCGACCTAGAGGCTCCTCGCCGCGCCGATATCGTGCGCGGTCGCGGCGATGACGCGGCGGTTCTGTCGATGGGAACGGAGCAGCAGGTCCTCACCTGCGACCACTTCCGCGCCTTTACGCTGGACCCCTATGTTCTGGCGCAGATCACGGCCAACCATGCCTTGGGTGACATCTGGGCCATGGGCGCAGAGCCGCAAGCGGCCTTGGCCAGCCTGATCTTGCCCGCCATGTCCGAAGCCAAGCAGACCGAGACCGTGCGCGAGATCATGGCAGGCCTACAGTCCGCCCTCTCTGCTGCGGGAGCCGACATGGTCGGTGGCCACACCAGCCTTGGCGCGGAGTTGACGGTCGGCCTGACGCTCACCGGCCTGATGAAAGGTCGTACCGCTATCGGGCTTGGCGGCGCTAAGGTCGGCGACCGCCTGATCCTGACCAAACCCATCGGCGTGGGCACCCTTATGGCCGCTGAGATGCGGGGCCTAGCCAAGGGCGCGTGGGTTGCAGCGGCCCTTCGCCAGATGATCCAGTCCAGCGGTCCGGCGAGCCAGATCTTGCGCAGCCAAGCCCATGCCATGACCGACGTCACCGGCTTTGGTCTTGCGGGTCACCTTCACGCGATGTTGGAGCAGTCGGACCTGTCGGGGCAGATCAGCCTTGAGGCCGTGCCTTGGTGCGATGGGGCGATCACACTGGCCAAGGACGGGGTCCATAGCTCGATCTATCCGCAGACCTCGGCGCTGGCGGGCAGAATGTCTGTTGATGGGGCCCTAAGGCTGGACCCACGCTTTAGCCTACTGTTTGATCCCCAAACGGCGGGCGGGATGCTCGCGGCCGTTCCCGCTGATCGGGTGGAGGGCCTATTGGCCCAGATGGCCGAACAGGGTCAATCGGCGTGGGTCATTGGCTCTGTCAGCGACGCCACGGACGGCCATCGCCTGACCGTTACAGCCTAAGCATCAGGGCCGCGATCTGGTCGGCAGCGGCCTCTTGGCCCTCATCCTCCAGATTGGGCGGAATGATGGTCCCTAGGCAGGGGCGGCTATCTTGGCGGCTGGAGCGGCCATAGGCTGGATCATAATGGACCTCCATCAGGGCCTCGGCGAAGCTGTCAAAGGCCTGATCCGCAACCATCTGTTTCCAGTCGGCGAGGCGCTGGCGACCATAGAGCGGCGGCAAACGATCAATGGCCTCATGGAGGGCGGTCTCATCCTCGGAAATGTCGCGATAGGCCCGCACCAGATAGCCGACCCGGTCGGCGGGGGAGGCCTCAATGACAATGCGCGGCGCAGTCTGCATCGCCTTCCACAGGATCGGCGGCACCATCCGGTCGCCGATCTTGCTGGATTCCGCCTCAATCAGCACCGGACGGCTGGGATCGAGCGTCGCCATGGCCTGAAGCAGCCGGCCTTCAAACATCTTCTGGCTGGGCTGACCGGCACGCGACATGGCCCCGAACACGGAACCGCGATGGGCCGCCAGCCCTTCAAGGTCCAGCACCTGCACCCCGCGCGCGGCCATGCGCCCTAGGATTTCGGTCTTGGCCGAGCCGGTATTGCCATCAAGCAAGATCACCTTCAGCGACGGTTCTGCATCATAGAGGCTCTCGCTGACAAAGCGCCGCCAAGTCTTATAGCCGCCGGTGACCAGCACGGCGCGCCAACCGACCTGACGCAGGACCGTGGCCATGGCGTTGGACCTCTGGCCCCCGCGCCAGCAATAGACCAGCGGCTGATAGCCCCCCGGTCGGTCGGCCAGCGTAGTTTCGAGATGATGGGCAATGTTGCGAGCCACATAGGCCGCGCCGATACGGCGTGCCAAAAAGCGGGATTTCTGGACATAGAGCGTGCCAATCTCAACCCGCTCGGCATTGCTCAAGACCGGTAGATTGATCGCGCCGGGCATATGGTCTTCGGCAAATTCACCCGGACTGCGCACATCAATGATGTCGTCAAAGGCCGTCAGGGCGGCAAGGTCGATCTGGTCCAGCGTATCAGCCATGTCCTCTCCTACCCCCGCGCGGCAGGCTTGGACAGTCTGTTCAGGCCCGTCGGTTGGGCGAGAGCCTGAGATATTGCTTAACGCGCGCCCATCCCTTCGGCATGATGAGACATAGAGCCCTTAACCCAACGCCTGCGCAAGGAACCCTAATATGACTGAGATCAACCGGCGCGACCTTGGCCTTGGCCTCTTGGGTACGATTTCGGCCTCCAGTCTGCTGACAAGCTCATCCATTGCCGCCCCGGCCGGGGTCACTGACCCGTTCGCCCTCGTCGATCCCGAGCTTTTGGCGACGGCCAAGGCCCTGCCGCCGACAACCATCAGTAAAGCGACCTTGCCGATGATGCGGGCTCGGCCCGGCATGCCGCCCAAGCCCGCCCCTGCGCCTCAGCCCGTGATGAAGACCATTCCTGGACCCAAGGGCGCGCCGGATGTGTCGGTCATGGTCATTGACGGCACGGGCGGCCAGAAGGGTTGCCCCGCCTATCTGCACATGCATGGCGGCGGGTTCGTGGGCGGCCGCGTCGATGGCAACCCAGCCTCATTGCAAGACATTGCCGCCACCTGCGGCGCCTTGGTGGTGTCAGTCGACTATCGCCTCGCGCCCGAGACCCCCTTCCCCGGCGCGCTGGAAGACAATTACGCGGCCCTCAAGTGGATGAACCTCAATGCGGCCAGTCTTGGCATTGATCCCAAGCGGATTGCCATCGGGGGCGAAAGCGCAGGCGGGGGCCATGCGGCTATGCTGGCCATCGCGGCGCGGGATCGCGGCGAATATGACCTCGCCTTCCAACTGCTGATCTATCCCATGCTCGACGACCGGACGGGCTCGACCAAGCCCGCTCCGGAGCATATTGGCCACTTCCTGTGGAATTCCGGCTCCAACCGGTTTGGCTGGGAGTCCTTGCTCGGCATGGCTCCGGGCAGTGCCAACCCACCGGCTGGCTCAGTTCCTGCGCGGGTCAAGGACCTATCAGGCCTGCCGCCCACCTTCATCAGTGTCGGGGCGCTGGATCTGTTCGTCGATGAGGATGTGGACTATGCCCGCCGCCTGATCGCGGCTGGCGTTTCGACCGAGCTGTTGGTCGTTCCCGGTGCCTATCACGGATTCAATGGCTTGGTGCCTAAGGCGTCGGTCAGCGTGCGGTTCAACGCCCAAGCGCTCAGTGCTCTCAAGCGCGGATGGGGCCTGTCCTAGACGAAACCAGGACAGACCCTTTCACGTTAGATTAGAGCGGTTCGCGGCAGAACCGCGCCAGATCATTGGCCGTATCCCGGCTGATATCTGGACAGCAGATGGCGAAGATCTCGACGCCATGGGTCGTGCCCATGACCTGTCGGCAGCGGGCATTGACGCCGCTTTGCATCAGCAGGCGGTAGAAGTTGATACCCTCATCGCGCAGAGGATCGCACTCATTGACGCTGATCACGGTCGGCGGCAGGCCCTTGACGTCCTCAGCCGTAGCAAAGGCAGGCCAAGCCAAAGGGTTGCGCTCATTGAAAGCATCCATGCCATAGGCCATGGCCCCGCGATTATTATGCAGTTCGAGGAAGATGCCGTTGTTCTCGCTCGAGGATGGATTTTGCGGCAGGGGCCACTCGCCGGCAATATAGGGGCAGAGCGCATAGAGCCCCTTGATCAGGCCAATATCGCCGTCCTGCTTGAGCTTGAGGCCCGTGGCGAGGGTCAGGTTGCCGCCGCCGCTTTCACCGGCCACGACAATACGATCAGGATCAATATTGAGCTTGGCGCTGTTGTCCTTGACCCATTTTAAGCCCGAGACACAGTCATTCAGACCGGCGGGGAAGGGATCGACCTCTGGCGCCGACGAGGCGCGCAGGCAGTTGCGGAAATCAACCATGGCCACGGCCACGCCGCGCGCCGCAATGATCCGGCCCCAAGCCTTATAGAGCCCATCATAGCAGGACATGATCATCATGCCGCCGCCGTGGATGTAATAGACGCAAGGCAGGGTCTCGTCCGTATCGGGGCGGATATACTGGATATTGACCCAGTTTCCGTCGGGCGCGGACTGGAACCGCTCGGTGCGGATGACCAGACCCGCCGATGGGGCGACAAATTCATTGTCGACCATATCGAACATGGCGCTCAGGCCCGCAGCGGCAGCCAAGCCCTCTTCGCTCGCCTCATAGGCCAGCATTTCTGCCCGGTCCTTGGCATTGCCTGTGGGGACCAGATCGCCGGTCTGACCAAAGATGGCCTTGATCCGGGGGTCGATGCGGGGATCATTAGTCAGCTTTGAGGTCATGGTCGTGTCCTAAGAGATTGAAGGCTGAAGAAGGGCTTTAACGTGCAGTTGCAGCCACCGTCGCAGGAACAGTCTGGCCGAGCAATCCCGCTTGAGCCCCGTTCCATGGAATGGATTTCTGGGTCCGCACTGTGTCGATGGTACGGTGCAGTTCCAACCGGCCCGGCAGCAGATTGATCGACGGAACAGAGGTCTGGTCAAAGGCCATATAGCGGCGATCCTTGTCCAGATAGGGCTTCCATTCGGGAAGGCCCGCGCCGTTGGGATTGCTGGTCTTGGCGAAATTGACCCAATAGCTGCTCATCTGATCGGCCAGCGCGAGGTCCGTCGGCTTGAGTCTGTCGCTAAAGCGCAACTGCTTGTCGGGCCTATTGAACACATAAGCGATTTCAGCGGCATGGAAGGCGCCAAGTCGACGCTGATTGGCCCCGAAATCGACCGCGTGCACGGCCTCACCGGCAGGCGACAGGTGCGAGAAATGATAGAGCCAGGCCGGAGACTTCGTAGCCGCCATCTGACCCGCCCAATGTTCCATGCGCCAGCCAAATTCAGAGTCGCGATAGGCGTTGAACACCGCATCGGTCAGGTTGGTCGCGGGATATTGTTTCAGATAGGCCGGGGCCAGATCGCCGTAGCGCGCCTTGACCTGAGCCACATAGGTGGCCGCATCCTTTGGCGTTGCCGCCACGATGCCAAAGTCGGACAGACCTGAACCCTCATCGGCGTTGGAGCCCACTATCACCGGCACCGCGCGCTGCTCGCCGCGCAGATAGGTCTCGCGCACAGGCCTTTTGAGCACATAGCCGTCGACGACCAAGAACTGGCCAAAACTGGGGGCACCGGGCGTGGTCATGCTGGCAAGCAACAGAGCATCACCGCTTAGGGCCCGTAGGCCCGACAAGCCGCCGGGAGCCACCTTGTCGCCAAAGCTCTTGCCCGTGGTTTCGCCGGACTCCATGCCGTTCACGGCGGTCTTCAGGTCCGGCATCGAATAGAAATAGGCCCCGCTCTCGCCGATAGCCTTGTGAAACAGGCCCTCAGACAGGGGGGTCGCCAGTTGCAGGCTAACGGCCCAGCTGCCCGCAGACTCGCCAAAGATGGTGACATTGTTGGGATCGCCGCCAAAGGCTGCGATATTGGCTTTGACCCATTTCAGGGCCGCGACCTGATCGGTGACGCCATAGTTGCCCGAGGCCCCTTGGCCATTTTCCGCCGACAGTTCGGGATGGGCAAAGAAACCGAAAATGCCGAGGCGATAGTTGATGCTGACCACCACCACGCCCTTCTTGGCCAATTCCGTGCCGTCATAGTTTGGCGAAGAGCCTGCGCCGCCGACAAAGCCGCCGCCATGGATCCAGACCATGACAGGGGCGGGCGCGCGCTTGATCTCGCCGCCCTTGGCCGGGGTCCAGACGTTCGCATAGAGGCAGTCTTCGCTGGTCACATCGCCGGGCTCGAAATAGAGCACGGGCTGGGTCTTGCCAGGACCGAAGGTCAAGCTCTCAGGCATGGTCATCTGCATACAGGCAGGACCGGCGGTCTTGGCGCTGCGAAGGCTGAACCAGGCCGGTGCAGGCTCGGCATGTTTCCAACGACGCACGCCGACGGGCGGCACAGCATAGGGAATGCCCTTAAAGACGGCGATACCGTCCTCTGCTCCGACCTCGCCCAAAAGTTGGCCCTGAGGGGTGGTCAGTCTCATATCCGCTGCCGAGGCCACAGCCCCTCCTGCCAGAGACAAAACCATCGTAAACCCAAGGGCTTGAGCCTTGCGCAGCATGGACATGGTAACCACTCCCCTGCCCCGATCGCGCGTTCACGCCGAGGTTTGGATCAGACTATGAGATCATTGTGACATTAGATAGAGGTCGGCGCGATCAGGCCCGAAGACCCAATCGCGCCTCAAGCCTCTTAGTGCTTCCAACCCAACCGCACACCGACCGTGCGCGGACGCAAGGTGCCGTAACGGTTCAGTGAGTAGTTGGCCGCATCGATAAAGATCGGCGACTGGTTGTTGCCAAGGTTCTCGGCATAGAGCACCGCCTTCAGATTACCCTTGGCCCAACCGACGCTGACATTGACGTTCTGATAGGCTGGGATCTCGGCAAAGGCCGCGTTCGGGATCTTCGCACCTGCCGTATTGGGGAAGGTGTTGACATACTCCCCAACATGCTGCGCGTCGATGCGAGCATAGAGATCGGAGCCATCGGCCAAGGTCCAGCCGTACTTGGCGTAGGCTCCGGCCTTAAACTCCGGTGAAGCCAGTTTCGCGCCGACCAGTGCACCAGAGATCAGAGATTCCGTCGCGGTCAGTTCGGTGACCTCGGCGCTCTGGATTGTGGCGTTAAAGCCGCCTTCGAGATGCTCATTGATCAGGGCATCCACTTCGGCCTCTAGACCGATCGAGCGGGCCTTACCAACCGTGCCGACATAGGGCGTTGCATCCGACGAACGGACGAGCGGCACCTGCATCGGACCCCAATCAATATAGTAGGCCGCAAGCGTGGTGCGCAGACGTCCATCAAGCCAGATATTCTTTGCCCCCAACTCATAGTTCCAAAGCGAGTCCGCCTCGGCCATGACCGGAATGATGGCCGGATCGTTTGGATTGATCGCGCTCTTACCGCCATTGCTGGCTGAGGGGCCATTGGGGTGGCTACGGCGGAAGCCTTGCGAGGCTAGGCCATAGTAGGTCTGGTCAGCACTCGGCTGCCATTCCAGCCCGAACTTGCCGATCAACTTGCTCTTCTTGCCGGTTGAGTTGGTGCGCGCAACCGATGGCACCTTAACAATGTTGGAGCCGCCGAAGCCAAAGATCGAGGTGAAGATCGCGGGGATCAGGGTGGGGGTTTGGAAACCAATGCCCTTGTCCTCATCGATAAACTCATATTTCGACGCCCGCGCACCGGTCGTGAAGGTCAGGGTATCGGTGAAGTGATAGCTGACCTCACCATAGAGCGCGGCTTCGAAGTTCTTCTTGTTGCGCAGGTCCATGCTGGTGTCAGCATTGGGGGTAAGAATGGGCGAAAGGCCTGTGATCTTCAGAGCCGCCAAGAAGGATTGGGGCACGTTGAAGCTGTCGGCATAGTCGCTCTTCTGATCCAGATAGAAGGCACCGACGACCCAATCGAGCTTGCCGCCCTTCTTGGAGACGAGGCGAATGTCTTCGACGAACGAGTCCGTATCGATCTTTTCTTGGAAGTAGAACGGCATGACCGCGGTCAAGACGGCGTCCAGATCGAGGTTCCAACCGGTCTTGGACTTGGCAAACACTGTTGCCGAGGTCAGGTCCGCAAAGCCCAGATCATACTCAATCGTGGCATTGTAGCTGTCGAGATCAACATCCACCGCGAAGGGGAAATCGCGCTTGGCAATGTTGCGCCCTTGGGTTGGATCATAGAGCGAAGAGTCGCCGACCTCATTGTGATCGCTGGTGACCATGAAGGTCGCGTTCAGCTTATCGTTAGGCTGCCAACGCAAGGAGCCACGAACGCCCCAATCATCAGCGGTGTTGGTGTTCTTGCGGCCGTTTGCGCCGGCATAGTTCACCCAGCCATCTTCGTCGCGCATATAGCCGACCAGACGCACGGCCAGTTGGTCTTGGATCAGAGGCACATTGACCATGCCGCCCAGACGCAGACGATTGGAGTCGCCCTTGGTCTTGCCGGCTTCAACATCAAGCGAGGCGTGATAGCCGCTCGGATCGGCCTTGTTGGTCACGTAACGGATCGCGCCCGCCAGCGAGCCGGATCCGAACAGGGTGCCTTGGGGTCCGCGCAGAACCTCAACACGACCAATATCGTAGGGACGCATGTCTGGGGTCAGGACCGAGAACGAGGTCAGGGGCAGGTCATCCAGATAGATGGCCACCAGCTTTTGCTCGCCGCTGCTGCTTGTCCCGTTCGAGGTCTGGATGCCGCGCACAACGAACTTGTTGAAGTTAGAGCCACCGGTGGCGATCACGCCAGGGATGGTGCGGGTCAGATCTTCATAGTTCTCGATGCCCTTGGCTTCGAGATCCTTGCCGCTGACGGCGGTGATGCTTTGGGGAATGTCTTGAACCGACTCAGCCC
The DNA here is from genome assembly GCA_947441065.1 of Caulobacteraceae bacterium. Taxonomy (GTDB): domain Bacteria; phylum Pseudomonadota; class Alphaproteobacteria; order Caulobacterales; family Caulobacteraceae; genus CAISGS01. The sequence goes on along the minus strand of CANESI010000011.1, from coordinate 54,800 downwards.
GCTTGGTGGCGGTCACGATCACTTCTTCGATCACATTGGACCGGGTCTCTTGAGCCTGAACCTGATTGGTCCCGATGATGCTCATGACCAAGGCGGAAGCCCCGGCCAGCAGACCTGTTCTGGAATTACGCGTCATATCTTTCTCCCCGTTATCGACGGAACGCGAGATCGTAATGACCCCGCTGGCCGTCAGTTCACCGGTGAGAGACGTGCCCCGAAGCATGATCTTCAGGGCCTCAGATATCGTGCGCCGTCCCCTGACGGGATGGATTCCCCCCGTGCGGGCCAAATCATAGGGAAATAGAAGTGGCACCCCACACTGCTCAGCCAAGGCCCCGAGGGCTGGACCGAGCGTGGTCTGGGTGATCCGAAGGTTGCAGACTGGACCTGCGACCTGAGCCTGAGCCCCGCCAGCACTTGCAAGGACAGAGCCAGCCAACAGGCAAGCGGCGATCCCTACGCGCAAATGGCGATCCTTCTTCCCTAATCTTTGGCGCGACGATGGATGCAACGATACTGCCTAGTCACCGGCCTTAGGGGATAGGACCGGTGAGCCATGGAAATCCACTAGTGCCCCCTGCCCTATGTGATGTTTTTTTTATAGTGAGGGCAATTGTTGGTTTTCTAAAACGAGGCCAGCAGACGCACATGCTTGTCATCGATCCGCTCAACGCGAACGCCGAAGCTCGACTCCAGCGCCTCAAGCATCGGGTCAATTTCCCCCACCTTGAAATAGCCGCCGACCTTGAGGTTGTTGAGCGTGGGGTCAGCGATCTCAATTTGGACATCGGTATAGCGGCTCACATCAGCCACGACATTGGGCAGGGTCTCGCCGTTGAAGACCAGCATCCCTTGGCGCCAAGCCAACTTTCGGGTGACTTCCGGCGGCGCAAGATCGAGATGCTCAATCAGTTGGGTCTGATCCAGCACCGCCAGTTCAGTGGCCCCATGGGTCGCAGAGACCATGGTCAGTGGCTTGCGCGGTATGGCGGCGACACGGTCCAGCGATGCACGGCCCACCGGATGGGTAAAGGCGGCCAGTTCAACCTTGCCCTTGGTGACTGTGACCTCAACCCGATCTCCGGTCAGTCGAACGACAAAGGCCGTGCCAACGGCGCGAACCACACCCTCTTGGGCATAGACCGAGAAGGGCCGCTGTTTGTTCGGGACCACCTCGAAATAGGCTTCACCGCGGATCAGGCGCAGGTCCCGCGCCTTGGCCGAATAGCGCACCTCGACCTGACTGTTGGTATTGAGTTGGATGCTCGATCCATCTTCGAGATTGATCGTCCTCTGCCCGCCCACGGCCGTATCATAGACCTGTGTCTGGGGCAGTTGCTGAAGGACCGAGACTGCGCCGAGGCCCGCCACAACCAGACTGGCCGCGACAAGGCCCGCAACCCACCAGGGCGGCGGCGGCGTGGGACGCTTGGGGCTGGCAACAATCCGATCTTGGACCGCCGGTGTCAGCTTGGCCAGAATGTCAAATTCGGACCATAGGCCTTGAAGCCGGTCGGCCGCCTGCTGATGCTGAGGGCTGAGGGCCTTCCACGCCGCAAAGTCCGCAAGATCGGACTGAGACGGGGCATCACGATCCAGACGAGCGATCCAATCGGCGGCCTGGGTCTCGATGGAAGCAAGATCCACCAGCCGGATGATATTGTTCGGGTCAGACATCTGCGCTTGACCCTCCCTGGGATCTATATTGCTGAGGCGGGGTCGGTACCGCCGCCGAGCCGCTGCCGACCTCATAGCCTCGTAGCTTTAGATACTCACTGCATTTGAGCAAACCCGTCGCCAGATGTTTTTCAACCGTGCTGACCGAAAGGCCCAATCTTTGTGCAACATCCTTCTGCGACAGACCCTGAACCTTGCGCAGCAAAAACACCCGGCGGCACTGCGGCGGCAAGGCGGATATAGCTTCTGCAAAGATTGCCATTTTCTGTCGACCTTCGACCACGTCCTCACCTGAGACCTGGTCACTGGCACCTATGACCGATGGGTCGGGATAATCCTCTATAAAGCGCGTCGTTCTATGGGCGAGACGCTCGCGCTCATTAAGGGCGAGGTTCTTGGCGATGCGATAGAGAAAGGCCCTAGGGCTTAGGACGTCGCGCTCAGCTTCAGCCGCAAAGGCGCGCAGAAAGGTCTCTTGAGCCAGATCGTCGACATCTTGAGCCCGTGGAAAAAACCGCGACAGGAATCGCTTGATCCCCCGCTCATTTTCCAAAAAGGTTCTTAACATCAAGGACATAATAGGACGATCTGTTCCCTCCGCCGCAGGACTAGGTGCCCGCTTGCGCTAGGGTTCAATTGGTAGGCTGATGGCTGGGGTCTGTAAATGGCGAGGGCGCAGGTTGGATAACAAGGCCCTCACCCAACCCTCTCCCACAGGGAGAGGGCTAAGAACCGATAAGTCCTCGCCCCCTTGGGGGAGAGGGTTGGGTGAGGGGGTTGCGTCCACGGGCCTCTCAACCGAATGCCAGCCTTCGCGGCGAAGCCGGGGTAGGGGGACCCTCCCCTACCCAAACACCCTTAAGGACGCCAATCCAGAACTGTCAGGGTTCGTCACCGGATGGCGGCGCTGATCAGACGGGGATGATCCGTAATTTTCCTTGAACTGCCGCGAAAAGTGCGCGCAGTCGGCAAAGCCCGCCGCATGGGCGATCTCGGTCACGGACCGGTCGGTATGTTCGATCAGCCAGTGGGCATAGCGCAGGCGAAGGCGGCGATAGGCCGAGGCCGGGCTCATGCCCAAGGTCGTGTGGCACAGGCGCTCAAACTGGCGCGTCGATAGGCCAAGCTGCCCGGCCACCTGTGCGATCGGCAAGGGACCAGCAAGGTTCTGTTCCATCAACAAAAGAGCGCGCTGCACCCGAGGGTCCGAGACCCGCTCGGACATGGGCGGATGGGGCTGGGCATCGGCCCCGGCGCGGGGACGGTCGAACAGCAGAACCTGACTGGCCTTCTGGGCCACCGACCAGCCAATATGGCGCTCGATCAGATAGCTCGCCAGATCGGCAGTCCCTGCCCCGCCCGCACAGGTGATCCGGTCCCCGTCAGCGACAAACAGACGATCCGCAACCACCGCCTGTTCGGGGAACTCATCGCGGAAATCTTGATAATGGTACCAATTCACGCAGGCCGTGCGCCCCTTCATCAGGCCCGCGCGGCACAGGATGAAGCTGCCCGTGCACATACCGATGAGCTTGACGCCAGCATCTGCAACCTTTTGCAAATAACGCTCGGTCGCCTCATTGATTTGAGCACCGCCATGCAGAACGCCGCCGACCACAACCACATAGTCCAGCTCGCGCGGATCAAGAAAATTGCTGGTTGGCGAGGTCATGACCCCGCAGCTGGCGCGCATGGGGTCGGGGCGGCTGGCCATGATCGACCATTGGGCGCGTACTGGACGGCTGCGGTCACCGTCATCTGCGGCCAATCTGAGGTGATCGACAAACAGGGCAAAGGCCGAGAGGGTGAAATTATTGGCCAATATGATCCCGATCCGCAGCGGCGTGCGCTGCGGGGACTTGGAGTCCGTCATCTTGCCGGGATCTTGCGCCATTCAGTCAGCGACCGGAACCACCGCCGAAGCGGTCAAAAAGGCGCGCAGATAGGCAGCGAACGAGCGCCAAACCTCTAGATGGAAGGTTTCAGGCCCGGTGCGCCACAGGACAATCTCGGCCTTGGACAGGACCGTGCGGGTGCACATGCCAATCGGGAAGGCCGCCTGATCCAGATCGAGCGGACAGCCGACCGACAGCACCGCTTCAGCCTCAATCCCGCTGACCACCAGCCCGACCTGACGATCTGTCACCTCGACCAGCGAATGGGGATGAGCCCCCATGGCCCCTTCAAGCCGATCCCCAAGGCCAGCCTCAGGCGCGGACAGGATCAACCACTCATCCGGGCCAAGCCATAGGGCGTGGGCGTCGTTCAGGCTCGCAGACCGGCAGGCCTCGCGCGGCAGGGCAAAGCCTAGCGCGCCTTCAGCGGCCAACAGGGCCTCAAGGCGACCGCGCAGGACATGACGGGCCATGGACGGGGCATTTGTCATCAGATCAGCCATTCACCCGCGCTCCTTCTGGATCATAAAAGACCGGTGAGGTCACCGTCACAGCGATGTCCCCTTCGGGCATTGGCACATGGAGTGTCTCGCCCCTGCGCGCCCGGCCACCGCTGACCATGGCCAGAGCAATGGACCGGCCCATCACGGCGCTATGGTAGGATGAGGTCACATGGCCCATCAGCTTCATCGGCGGCTTTTGCCCGCGCGTGACAATGATCTGCGCCCCCTCGTCCAGCACCACGGCGGGGTCTTGGGTCAAGAGCCCGACCAACTGCTTGCGGGCCGGATCGGCCATGGCGGGCCGCGCGAGCGAGCGTTTACCAACATAGTCCGGCTTGGCCTTGCCCACCGCCCAGGTCAGGCCGACATCATCCGGCGTCGCCGTGCCGTCTGTCTCTTGCCCAATAATGATGAAGCCCTTTTCGGCCCGCAGCACGTGCATGGTCTCGGTGCCATAGGGGGTCAGGCCATGGGGTTGACCCGCCGCCCAGATCGCTTCCCAGACCTTGCGGCCATGTTCAGCAGGCACATTGATTTCAAAGCCCAGTTCGCCGGAGAAGCTAACGCGGAACAGCCTTGTCGGCACGCCGCAGATCTTGCCTTCGGTAAGGCTCATATGGGACAGGGCCTCTGGCGACAGGTCGATGCCCTCAACCAGACCTTCAAGGATGGTGCGGGCCTTGGGGCCTTGCAGCGCGATGACCGCCCACTGCTCGGTAGTCGAGGTCAGCCAGACATTCAGCTCCGGCCATTCGGTCTGCAGATAGTCCTCCATCATGCCCAGAACCCGCGCCGCGCCGCCGGTCGTGGTCGTGACATGGAAGCGGTCATGGGCAATGCGCCCGACCACGCCGTCATCGGTGACAAAGCCGTCTTCGCGGCACAGAATGCCATAGCGGCACTTGCCGACGCCCAGCTTGGTCCAGGCATTGATGTACATGCGGTTCATGAACTCTGCCGCATCGGGGCCGACCACCTCGATCTTGCCTAGGGTCGAGGCATCGAAAATGCCGCAGTCCTTGCGCACCGACAGACATTCGCGCCGAACCGCCGCCTCCATATCCTCGCGCCCTTGCGGGAAGAAGCGGGCACGCTTCCACAGGGACACGTCTTCGAAGACCGCCCCCTGCTCGACCGCCCAATCATGGATCGGGGTCGTGCGGATCGGATCGAACAGGTCGCCCCGCGCCATGCCCGCCAGTACCCCGAAGGTCACGGGCGTGTAGGGCATGCGGAAGGTCGTCAAGCCGATCTGAGGGATGGGCCGGTGCAGGGCGTCAGAGATCACGCCGAGCGCATTGAGGTTCGAGGTCTTGCCCTGATCGGTCGCCATACCCGTCGTGGTGTAGCGCTTAATATGCTCGATGGACTGGAAGCCCTCGCGCACGGCCAGTTTCAGGTCCTTGGTGGTGACGTCGTTCTGCCAGTCGATAAAGGCCTTGGCCCCTTGGCCGCGGTTGTGCGGCAAGGCCCCGACCACGCCCTTGGGATCACCTTCAACCGCTTCAACGGCAAAGCTGTGGGTCACAGGATGACGGGCCGCATCGGCCCCCGCCGCAAAGCCATCGGCCAAGGCTTGGGCCAGACCGAACCTGCCCCGGCAAGCGCCAGCCGAACGTTCAGCCTCTGCCGATTGACCCGGCAGATAGGTCTCAAGGGTCTCGTCCCACACCACCTTGCCCCGCGATTGCGAGAACAGGTGAACGCTGGGCGTAAAGCCGCCGGACATCAGCACGCCATCGCAGCTCAGGGTCTCGGTCTGTCCAACCTGACCTGCCGCAATGATTGGGGCAATATAGGCCCCATTAACGCGCAATTCACCTATCGTGCCGGTGATGGCATAGCCTTCCCGAACCGTCAGGCCAGCGGCCTTGGCCGCCTCGACCAGAGGGCCGCGTGGATAGGGCCGTGCATCGACAATGGCCGCGATCTCGACTCCGGCCCTGTGCATATCCAAGGCGGCGCGATAGGCCTCATCGTGACCCGTGGCCACCACCACGCGCTTGCCGGGCTTTACGCCATAGCGGTTGAGATAGATGCGGGCCGCATCGGCCAAGAGCACGCCGGGGCGGTCATTGTCTGGGAAGACCAGAGGCCGCTCGATAGCCCCCGTGGCCAGCACCACCTCGCGGGCCCGAACCTGCCACAGTCGCTCACGCGGAGCCCCCGCATCCGGATGGGCCTGATGCTCGCTCAAACGCTCGGTGATGCCGATCATATTGTGCGCAAAATAGCCAAAGGCGTTGGCGCGGCAGATCATGGTGACCTTCGGATTGGCCGCCAAGGTTGCCAGAGTCTCATCCAGCCAAACCTGCGCGGGCTTGCCATCGATCAGCGCGTCTGTCACCGCCAAGAGCGAGCCGCCGAACTGGGCCTGCTCGTCCACCAGCATCACCCGCTGACCGCTTTTCGATGCCGCGAGGGCCGCAGCAAGGCCAGCAGGACCGGCCCCAATGACCAGAACTTCGCAGTGGGCGAAACGGTTCAGATAGCGGTCAGGGTCCGCCTCGGTCGGGGCGTCACCCAGACCGGCGGCGGCCCGGATGGCGGGCTCATAGAGATGGTCCCACGCCTTACGCGGCCACATAAAGGTCTTGTAGTAGAAGCCTGCCGGAATGAAGGGCGACAGAAGGCTGGTCACTGCGCCCATATCAAAGTTCAGGCTGGGCCAACGGTTCTGGCTTTGGGCCACGAGGCCGTCATAGAGCTCGACCTGGGTGGCGCGTAGATTGGGCGTGACGCGAGCCTTGTCGCGGCGCACCGAGACCAGCGCATTGGGCTCTTCAGAACCTGCGCCCAAGACCCCGCGCGGGCGGTGATATTTGAACGAGCGACCCATCAGGTGCACGCCATTGGCCAAGAGGGCCGAGGCCAGAGTGTCGCCCTCTACGCCCTGAAAGGTGCGGCCATCAAAGGTAAAGGTCAGGCTCTTGCGACGGTCGATCTGACCGCCAGCGTCTGTGCGAAACGGCGCGCTCATGCGGCAGGCCCCTTCAAATCAGGACGGGCTTCACCGGTCTTATAGGTCACAACAAACTGGTCCGTGGTGGTGTCGCGCAAGGCATTGAAGAACCTCGCGCAGCCATGCAGGTGACGCCAACGCTCGGCATGCAGGCCCTTAGGGTTGGCGCGCATATAGAGATATTCGGTCCATTCCTCGGCATTCAGGGCTTCGGGCTGGGCGGGGCGCGCAATATGGGCTTCGCCGCCATGGACGAATTCCAATTCTGGGCGAGGGCCGCAATGGGGACAGGTGATCAGGAGCATCTGGACCTCAGTGGGCTACGGCGGCGGCGGCGGCTTCGTCGATCAGATGACCGTCCCGGAAGCGTTCGATGGTGAAGGGGGCATTGATCGGATGGGGCTCGTCCTTGGCGATGGTCCAGGCCAGGGTATGGGCCGCACCGGGCGTGGCCTTAAAGCCGCCGGTTCCCCAGCCGCAATTGACATAGAGCCCCGGCACCGGGGTCTTGGCAACGATGGGCGAGCGGTCCGGCGTCACATCGACAATGCCGCCCCAGTTGCGCAGCATCCTCATGCGGCGGAAGGCCGGGAACAGCTCGCAAATGGCCTCCAGTGTGTGCTGCGAAATGTGCAGCCCCCCGCGCTGGGTATAGGAGGTATAGATGTCGGTGCCCGCGCCAATGACCAACTCGCCCTTGTCGGACTGGCTGATATAGGCGTGGATGGTGTTGCTCATGACCACGCAGGGGAAGACCGGCTTGATCGGCTCAGACACGAGGGCTTGCAGCGGATAGCTTTCCAGCGGCAGGCGAACGCCCGCCATGCCAAGGACCACGCTGGTATGGCCCGCTGCCGAGACGCCAATCTTGGGCGTGCGGATCAGGCCCTTGGTGGTCTCGACCGCCTCGACCGCGCCTGCGGCGTTGCGCCGGATGCCGGTCACTTCGCAGTTCTCGATGATATCGACGCCCAGATCGTCTGCCGCGCGGGCATAGCCCCAGGCCACCGCATCGTGCCGCGCCGTACCGCCGCGCCTTTGCAGGGCTGCCCCCAGAACTGGATAACGCATATTGTCAGAGATGTTCAGCGGCGGGCAGTAGGCCTTGGCCTCCTCGGGCGAGAGCCACTCATTATCCACGCCATTGGCCCGGTTGGCATGGACGTGGCGCTTGAACACCTGCACGTCGTGCACCGTATGGGCCAGCATCATGACCCCGCGCTGCGAGAACATGACATTGTAGTTCAGCTCTTGCGACAGACCTTCCCACAGCTTGACCGAATGGTCGTAAAGACCCGCGCTCTCATCAAACAGATAGTTGGACCGGATGATGGTGGTGTTGCGGCCCGTATTGCCGCCGCCCAGCCAGCCCTTTTCGAGCACAGCAATGTTGCGCATGCCATGCTGCTTAGCCAGATAGTAGGCCGCACCGAGGCCGTGACCCCCGCCGCCAATAATGACCGCATCATAGGCCGCCTTGGGCTCAGGCGAGCGCCATTGGGGCTTCCACCCGGCCTGACCATTTAGGCCTTGCTTGAAGAGCTCGAAGGCTGAAAACTTCTGCATGAACTTTGCCCGTCAACTGAAGCACCAACCATGGGCTCTAGCCCTCGAAAGGGCCATCATACAGGCGGCGACGCACTTGAATAATAACGACATGGCTGTCGCATTTAATCAAGAAAACAGGCAAGGCGTCGCCATGCCGCAGGATGTCGTCTTTCTTATTTCCGCGCGTCGCTTATAGAAAAGTGATTGTCTCAAGCGCTGGGCTAAGGTCCCGCATTGAACTTCCAGCATCCAAAGGCGCGAATCCATGTCTGAGGCCAACAAACAAGCCTCCCTCGCCCAGTTGGTCGCTCGCCGTAAGGCTGGCCACAGTCTGGAGGCCGATCTCTATACCCGTCCCGATATATTCGAGACCGATATGGACCTGATCTTTGGCCGTCACTGGATCTATGTCGGCGTTGAGCCCGATGTGCCAGAGCCCGGCGATGTGTTCGTGGTCGATATCGGTAAGACCTCAGTCCTAATCGTGCGCGATGATGACCTGCAGATCCGCGCCTTCCACAATGTCTGTCGTCACCGTGGCGCGCGCCTCGTCGATGGACCATATCAGCAGGTCGGCAATCTGGTCTGCCGTTACCATGCCTGGACCTATTCGCTCGAAGGCGACCTGATCTTTGCCGACCATATGGGCGAGGATTTTGACAAGAGCTGCCGGGGCCTGAAACCCATTCACCTGCGCTCGGTCGCGGGCCTGCTGTTCATCTGTCTGGCCGACGAGGCCCCCACCGATATTGAGGACATGGCCGCCGCCATGACCCCCTACCTGGTCCAGCACGACATCCCCAACACCAAGATCGCCCATTCTGTTGACCTGATCGAACATGGCAACTGGAAGGTGACGATGGAAAACAACCGCGAATGCTATCACTGCGGTGCCAACCATCCTGAACTGACCATTCCCCTGTTCGCCTATGGCTTTGGCTTTTCTCCTAAGACCTTGGATGAGGAAGAGCTGGAACAGGCCAAGCGCTATGAAGACTTGGTCAAGGACGCCCATAATCGTTGGGAAGCCTCCGGCCTGCCCTCGCGCGAGATTGACCATCTGGCCGACCGGGTCACGGGGTTTCGTACCGAGCGCCTGCCCATCGACCAATCGGGTCAGAGCCAGACCATGGACACCAAGGTCGCCTGCAAGAAGCTGCTCGGCAACATCACCGATCCGGCCCTAGGCGGTCTGTCCTTCTGGACCCAGCCCAATAGCTGGCACCATTTTATGAGCGACCATATTGTCACCTTCTCGGTGATCCCGGTCAGCCCAACCGAGACGATGTTACGGACCCGCTGGCTGGTCCATAAGGATGCGGTCGAGGGCGTCGATTATGACAAGACCACCCTGACCGAGGTCTGGATCGCCACCAACAAGCAAGACGCCCATCTGGTCGAGGTCACCCAATCGGGTCTGGTCAGCCCCGCCTATGAGCCCGGCCCCTACTCGCCCTATACCGAAGGCTTGGTTGAAAAGTTCTGTCAGTGGTACATGGGCCGCCTATCGGCCCATCTTGAGACCATTGCATGACCCTGACTGCCAGCGCGCCTGCGCCGCTTTGGAACCCTGACGAGGACGAGACCCTCGTCTGCTGCGCCGTGCGGGTTGAGACCCACGACGTCAAGACCTTCATCTTCCAAGCCACCGAGCCGCGCCGTTTTGCCTATCAGCCCGGTCAGTTCATGACCTTCTCGCTGACCATCGGCGGCGAAGAGATCCATCGCTGCTACACCCTGTCGTCGTCCCCCACGCGGCCTGATCGGGTCTCGATCACGGTAAAGCGCATTGGCGCGGGGCCGGTCTCGTCTTGGCTGCACGCGAACCTTACCCCCGGCGTCTCGATCAGGGCTCTTGGGCCGATGGGTGACTTTTTCTGTTCGCCCCAGCCGGGCAGCAAATATCTGTTCCTGTCGGCGGGCAGCGGCATCACCCCCCTGATGTCCATGACCCGCAGCCATCATGATTTGGGAAGCTGCGCCGACATTGCCTTCGTCCACAGCGCCCGCTCGCCCGCCGACCTGATCTTTCGCGATGAGTTAAACCTGATGGCCAAGACCGCGCCGGGCTTGACGGTTACGGCGATCTGCGAGGCCGATAGTGACGCAGAGATCTGGGCCGGTCTTCGCGGCCGCATCGATCTGACCAAGCTCGAAACCATCGTTCCCGATTTTCGCGAGCGTGAGGTCTATATCTGCGGCCCGGCTCCCTATATGGCGGCGGTCAAGACGATGCTGGAGGCTAGCGGCTATGACATGGCCCGCTATCACTCCGAAAGTTTCGACTTTGCGGAGTTAAGCGCGGATCAGCCTCAGCCAGAGGCAGCCTCGTCTTCAGATCAGGGATTCAAGGTCGAGTTCAAGCTCTCGCGCCGGACGATTGACGTTGCGCCCGACCGCTTCATCCTCGCCGCCGCCAAGGCCGAGGGCATGCGCCTGCCGTCGTCCTGCACCAAGGGCATATGCGGCACCTGCAAGTGCAAGCTGGTCTCTGGGACGGTCGACATGACTCCCGCAGGCGGTATTCGCCAACGCGAGATCGATCAGGGCATGATCCTGATCTGCTGTTCCAAACCGACCAGCGATCTGGTTCTGGAACGCTAGGGCCTTAAAGACCCCCTACCCCGGCTTCGCCGGTACTTCCCCCAAAGGGGAAAGATTTGCGCATCGATGATCTTCCCCCTCTGGGGGAAGCGATGCTTAGCATCAAAGGGGGCCTTGTTTCTTTCTTCCGCTTTCCCCGCAAAGGCGGGGACCCAGACCGTTACACACAAACGGAAAACAGCCCACCGCGCCAAAGCAAACCAGGGCATCATCAATTCAGGTCCGTGTCAGCCTCTTGGGTTGCTTCGCTGCGCTCGCAATGACGCGAAGGGGTTGGTGGATGACCCCCTACCCCGGCTTCGCCGGTACTTCCCCCAGAGGGGGAAGATCATCAACGCTAAATCTTCCCCCTCTGGGGGAAGTGGCGCGCAGCGCCGAAGGGGGCCTTGTATCTTCCTACTAATCCTGCGTCGCGCAGCCTGCATGGACGTCACAGGCCAGCTTCACCAGACCCAGCGCAGCAGCCGCCCCCGTCCCTGCGCCTTGCGATAGACCCAGATCCAGAAGCGGGACCTTGCCAATCTTTGCGAGCAACAGTCGATGGCCCGGTTCGGCGCTGACATGGCCAGCCATACAGTGATCCAGCGCCGTCGGGTCCATGGCATGCAAAACCGCTGCCGCCGTACCGACACCATAGCCATCGAGCAAGACCGGCACCTTTTGCACGCGCGCCGCAAGGATCGCCCCAGCCACCGCCGCAATTTCTCGTCCACCCACTTGGCGAAGGATTTCAAGCGGGCTGTCCGCCCCCTCGGCCTTGGCGCGGGCGACAATGGCCTCCACGGTCTGAATCTTCAGAGCCAAGGCGTCATCATCAATGCCGCCGCCCCGTCCGGTCCAGTCTCGCGCCTCGCCGCCATAGAGGGCGTGGGCGATGGCGGCGGCGGCGGTGCTGTTACCCGCCCCAACCTCGCCCAAGATCAGCAGGTCTGGCTGTTTGGCCAGCGCCTCCATACCAAAGGCCATGGTCGCGGCACATTCGCGCGCACTCATCGCCGCCTTCTCAACCGTGTCCGCGACGGGTCGATCAACGGCCAGATCAAAGACCTCTAGGCCTGCGCCATGGAAGGACGCCATCTGGCTGATGGGGGCACCGCCAGCGGCGATCATTTCAAGCGATTGGCGATTAAAGGACGGACGAAAGGCTGAAACACCTCGGGCTGCCACGCCGTGGGCTCCGGCATAGAGCGCGATCACGGGCCGCATAACGGTAGGCGGCGTCACACCGCGCCAAGCGGCCAGCCAGTCAATAATCTCTTCCAACCGACCAAGGCTACGGACCGGTTTCACCAGACGCCCCTCTCGCTCAGCGGCCCGGTCGCGGGCGTCAAGGTTGGGGCCGGGAAGGTCGGCCATCAGGGCGGCGATATCATCAAAAGGGCTGGTGCTCATCCCTTGCCCATAGCCTCCCGCCGCTGCCCTGCCTAGGGGTCAGTGTCACGAGAGCCCTTAGCGATCGTCTTGATCTGACTTTTGGGCACGCCTACAAGGGCTCATGTCCAGCGATGTTCTCAAACTCGATGCCGAAGCGCTCAATGCCTTCCTGAAGCGCGCCTTTCCCCTCACCACCGACGCGGCCATCGCCGAGGTCATAGAGGTCGTGCCGGGCCGGGCGCGTTTGGTCCTGCCCTATAATGAGCGCACCTTGCGGCCCGGCGGCGTGATCTCTGGCCCGACCATGATGAGTGTGGCCGACACCGCCGTCTATGCCATGGTCCTAGCCCATATTGGCGAGCAGCCGATGGCCGTCACCACCTCTCTGACCATGCATTTTCTGCGCCCTGCCAAGCCAGGTCCGCTGACGGCGGATGTGCGCCTGCTCAAGCTTGGACGCCGGATCGCCACCGCCGAGGTGCACCTTCACACCGAAGGGCCCGACAAGCCCTGCGCCAGCGCGATGGTCGCCTACGCCCTGCCTGTCTAATAGGGTGGGGCCTGCCTGATCGGTTACGGCTTGATCGACGAGGCCAAATGGGCAAGATCAGGTCTATGAACAAGCCGCCCCGCCCCATCACCACGCCCTGCATCAAGGTCTGCATCGTCGATGGAGCCAGCGGTCTTTGTCTGGGCTGTTTTCGCACCCTCTCCGAGATCGGTGGATGGGGTCGTTTGGAAGAGGATGCGCGCACCGCCATCATGGCCGACCTTCCCTCCCGCAAGTCCAAGATCAGCCCAGAAAAGCTCGGCCTCGCTTAAGGCTTCCTGATCTGTCTGGGTGCCTAAGTAAGACCCCCTACCCCGGCTTCGCCGGTACTTCCCCCAGAGGGGGAAGATCTAGGGACGGTAAATCTTCCCCCTCTGGGGGAAGTGGCCCGAAGGGCCGAAGGGGGTCTTGTTTTCTTTTTTCCGTTTTCCCCGCGAAGGCGGGGACCCAGACCTTTTCACACAAAGAAAACGGCCCACCGCGCCAAAGCAAACCAGGGCATCATCAATTCAGGTCCGTGTCAGCCCCCTCGGTTGCTTCGCTGCGCTCGCAATGACGCGAAGGGGTTGGTGGATGACCCCCTACCCCGGCTTCGCCGGTACTTCCCCCAGAGGGGGAAGATCTAGGGACGGTAAATCTTCCCCCTCTGGGGGAAGTGGCCCAAAGGGCCGAAGGGGGTCTTGTTTTCTTTCTTCCGTTTTCCCCGCGAAGGCGGGGACCCAGATCTTTTCACTCAGTCGGAAAGTGGCCCGCTGGACCGTCGCTTTCGCGGGGAACGCGAGGGTGAGGATCGTGGATAAACACCCCCCACTCCCAACCCTCTCCCCCTTAAGGGGGGAAAGGGCTAGAGCGGATAAGCCCTCTCCCTGTGGGAGAGGGTTGGGTGAGGGCCTTACTTGATTGCTCAACCCCCTCCAACGCTTCCAAAATCACCTCAATACCGGCCCCAGCCTTAGACCCCTCAACCGTCAAGATCCGCCGCCAGGTTCGCGCGCCCTTGCGGCCATGGAAGAGGCCGAGCATGTGGCGGGTCATGTGGGCCAGCGGCACGCCAGTCTCTAACTGGGCGCAAACATAGGGCAGATAGGCCCGCACCGCATCGGCCGCGTCCAGATCAGCGACCTCCTCGCCAAAGATACGGCGATCGACCTGGCCCAGCTGTCCCGCGTCGTGATAGGCCGCGCGGCCCATCATCACTCCGTCGACATGATCCAGATGACTGAGCGCCTCATCCAGCGTGGCAATGCCGCCATTGATGATGATGGTCAGGTCGGGCCGCTCGGCCTTCAAGCGCCAGACCAACGGATAGTCGAGCGGCGGTATATCCCGGTTTTCTTTAGGCGATAGGCCCTTGAGCCAGGCCTTGCGCGCATGGACGATGAAGGTCATGACCCCAACCGCCGCGCAGCCCTCGACCATGGCGAAGAGGGCCTCGGTCGGGTCTTGCTCATCAACGCCGATGCGGCACTTGACGGTCACCGGCACATTCACAGCCTCAGCCATCGCCGCCATGCATTCGGCCACCAACTGCGGCTCGCGCATCAGGCAGGCCCCAAAACGCCCACTCTGGACCCGGTCCGAGGGACAGCCGACATTGAGATTGATCTCGTCATAGCCCCAGTCGGCCCCGATCTTGGCCGACGCCGCCAAGTCCGCCGGGTCCGAGCCGCCAAGCTGGAGCGCCACCGGATGTTCGACCGGATCAAAGCCCAGCAACCGCTCCAAATCGCCGTGCAGCACCGCCCCCGTGGTCACCATCTCGCTATAGAGCAGCACGCGCCGCGACAGGGTCCGGTGCAGCACCCGGCAGTGCCGGTCTGTCCAGTCCATCATCGGCGCAACCGACAGGCGGTGCCAGGGATAGGGGGCGCTGCTCAAGGGGCGGGGTCCATTGGGAGGCGCCAACCGCCCCCTTTGTGGCGGGCCTTGTACACGAAAAGCCGCGACCTCTTCACGAGAAAAGGGACTGGCTGACTGGGCACCGCGCCGCCGTCACAGCCTACCATGCATCAATGAAACGCTTGCGACCATGGCCACCATCGACGCGCGGCGGCACGGATTTAACACCTCGGATGACCCAGCGGCGAGTTTCCATCGGGTCAATCACGGCGTCGATCTCGAGGTGCGCGGCCATATTGACGGCCTTGCCTATGGCATAGGAGCGATCCACCCGTTTGCGGAACTCGGCCTCGCGGGCTTCGGGATCGGCGATGGCCTCAAGCTCCTTTTTGAAACCGAGGCGAACGGCGCCCTCTAGGCCCATGCCGCCAAACTCGCCGGTGGGCCAACTGATATTGAACACAGGAGCATGGAAGCTGCCCCCCGTCATGGACTGGGCACCAAGCCCATAGCCCTTGCGCAGGACCACGGCAAAGAAGGGCACGGTCATGCTGGCGGCAGTGACGAACATGCGGCTGACATGGCGCACCTGAGCGGTCTTTTCGACATCGGGCCCGACCATAAAGCCGGGCGTATCGCAGAGCGACAGGATCGGCAGGCCATAGGCCTCGCAAAGCTGCATGAACCGCGCGGCCTTATCGGCGGCATCGGCATCGATAGCCCCGCCCAGATGGTGCGGATTATTGGCCATCAGACCAAAGGCACGGCCCTCGATCCGGATCAGACAGGTCACCATGCCCAGACCAAAGGCGGCCCGAAGCTCTAGGACTGAGCCGCTATCGGCCAGGATCTCAATGACCTTGCGCACCTCATAGGCCCGCAGGCGATTTTCCGGGATGGCTTGGCGCAGCAGCCTTTGATCGGCGCAGGTCCAGTCGGCCAAGGTGCCTTGGAAATAGGACAGATAGCGCTTGGCCACGTCCACCGCCTCAGCCTCGTCGGCGACGGCAATATCGACCACGCCGTTCTTGGTCTGAACATCGATGGGGCCAATATCTTCAGGCCGATAGACGCCCAGACCGCCACCCTCGATCATGGCCGGGCCACCCATGCCGATATTGGAGTCCTGGGTGGCAATGATCACATCGGTGCAGCCAAGCAGCGCTGCGTTTCCGGCAAAACAGCGGCCCGAGACAATGCCGACCAGAGGGGCCTGACCGCTCAGCTTGGCCATGGACAGGAAGCTGGGTACATCCAGACCCGCCACCCCGATGGAATCGACATCCCCCGGACGCCCGCCGCCGCCCTCTGCGAACAGGACCGTCGGGATTTTCCACTCTTCGATAATGCCGAGAAGTCGGTCGGTCTTCTTGTGGTTCATATGGCCTTGGGTGCCGGCCAGAACCGTAAAGTCATAGGCGAGGACAGCCGTGCGGGCCTTATCTTCGCTAAAGTGAGCCCCGTTGACCGAGCCAATGCCAGTGATCATGCCGTCAGCGGGCGTGTTGCGTACCAGATCATCCAGCGAGCGACGTCGGCGCTGAGCCGCGACGGCCAGAGCGCCATATTCGATGAAGCTACCCTCGTCGCAGAGATCGGCAATATTCTCGCGCACCATGCGCTGATTGCGGCCATGACGACGCGCCACGGCCTCGGGACGGTTCTCATCCAAGCCGTAGGAATGGCTTTCAATGACGGTGGCAAGGTCGGGTCGGATATGGTCCAGATCGACGACCGTCTCGGTCTCTGCGACCGCTGCGCCTACCTCTGCCGGTTCGATGAACATCAGGGCGTCGGCTTCGAACACTGTATCCCCCGCCGCTGGGCCGATGGCGCGGACATAGCCACTACGGTCAGCGACAATGACATGCTCCATCTTCATCGATTCCAGCACCGCGACCTGCTGGCCTTCACGGACCAGATCACCGATGGCCACATCCGTGCCGACCAGCTTGCCCGACATGGGCGCGCTTAGAGGCAGGCTGCCCTCTGGACCCGCCGCAAGACTGGCGCTGGCGCTGCTGGCTGCCACCGTATTGGCCGCGAAATATTGCGCGGTTGGCGCGCTCGATTGATCGGCCAAAAGGCTTGATGCATGGTCTTCAATAAATCGTGTATAGATTTGATTAGATTGTAGTTCTGGCCTTTTAAGTAAGGCTTGAAGAAAGCCGATATTGCTCGCCACGCCCTCAAGGCGGAACTGGGCCAACGCGCGCGATGCTGCGGCGACGGCCCGGTCGAAATGGGGACTAGAGCTCGAGACAATGACCTTGGCCGAGAGGCTGTCAAAATGGGGGCTAGGCCGAAAACCGGCATAGCCGAAACTATCGACCCGCACGCCCGGACCGCTGGGTGGCTCAAAAAGGCTCAAAGTGCCGCTGGAGGGTCGGGCGTGACCCTGAGCGTCCATGGTCTCCATATTGACCCGAAGCTGGATGGCATAGCCGCGCGGCGCGGGCACGCTGTCAGGCGTCAGGCCCAGATCGGCGAGGCTCTGCCCCCCGGCGACACCCAGTTGCAGGGCCACCAGATCAAGGCCGGTGACGGCCTCGGTCACCGTATGCTCGACCTGAAGACGTGGATTGGCCTCGATGAAGGCGAAGGCATCCTCGCCGTCAGGATCGGCCTGCGCATCCACCAAAAACTCGAACGTGCCCAGACTGCGATAGGCGCAGGCCTTGGCCATACTCAGGGCCGCATCGACCAGACGTTGGCGCAGAGCGGGCGTCAGGCTCGGGCTCGGTGCGACCTCGATCAGCTTTTGATGCTGGCGCTGAAGGGTACATTCGCGCTCGCCAAGGGCCAGAACCACGCCCCCGTCGCCAATAATTTGAATCTCGACGTGACGCGCACGGCGGATCAGGCGCTCGACATAGAGCCCACCATCGCCAAAGGCGGCCTTGGCCTCGGAGGCGCAGCGCTCATAGGCCGCGTCGATCTGATCGGCCTGGGTAATGACCCGCATGCCGCGTCCGCCGCCGCCCGCCAAGGCCTTGATCATCATGGCCCCGCCAGAGCCCTGAGCGGCAAAGAAGGCCTTGGCCTCGTCCAGCGACACAGATCGATTGATCCCGGCCAGCAGGGGCACGCCCAGCCTCGCGGCCAGATCACGCGCCGCGCCCTTGTCACCGAACAGGGCCAGCATTTCAGGGCTCGGGCCGACAAAGACAAGGCCCGCCTCGGCGCAAGCGGCGGCAAAGCTGGCATTTTCGCTCAGGAACCCATAGCCGGGATGGATGGCATCGCAGCCCTCAGCCTTGGCTACGGCGATAATCGCCGCCCCGTCCAGATAGGCCCCTGCCCCCACGCCCTTGAGCGCCACGGCCCTATCGGCCTGTTTGATGTGCAAGGAGGTCGCATCATCCTCGGAAAAGACCGCGACGGTGGCCATGCCAAGGTCTGCGGCGGCCCGAAGGACGCGAATGGCGATCTCGCCGCGATTGGCGACGAGCAGGCGGGTGAGCGGGCGCATTTGAGCTGTGATCTGGGTCATGGACAGATCAGACCTCTAGGATCGCGCCCTGTCTAGACCTTTCCTTAGGTCAATCCTGCGCGAAGGCGACTAGATGGGCGTGGAGAAGGTGTCCTTGAGGATCTGCTCAAGCCACACCTGATCAACCTCCTCAAAGGCGGCGGGCTGATCGGAGTCGACATCAAAAACAGCGATCAATTGGCCATCAGCATCAAAGACCGGCACCACAATCTCGCTCTGGGACCGGCCGTCACAGGCAATGTGACCGGGAAAGGCATGAACATCCTTGACCAGTTGAGTCTTGCCCGTCAGCGCCGCCGCACCGCAGACGCCGCGCCCAAAGGCTATGCGCAGGCAGCCGAGCGTTCCCTGATAGGGCCCGACGACCAACTCATCGGGCTTGGCCGGATCAACGCAATAGAACCCGGTCCAGAAAAAGGGCTCGAAACTGTTGGCCAGCATTGAGGCAACCGTCGCCATCCGCGCCGTGAGGTTCGTCTCGCCCTCCAGAACCGCCGCAATCTCTTGTGCGACCTCGCCATAGCGGGCCGCACGATCAGCAGATAAAACCTTGTCGTTAAAGGCTTCAGCCATGGCCTATCCCAACAGTCCTGAGGTTTGGAGCAGGGTCCAGACCCCAATCGCGGCGAAAAGGCCCGCCGCTGCCATGCGCACAACCGCCATAGGGGCAACCTTGGTGGCCGCCTCGCCCAACAGAACCGCTGGAACATTGGCCAACATCATGCCTGCTGTCGTGCCCGCAGCGACCCAGAATATGTCGTGATATTTGGCTGCCAAGGCAACCGTCGCAATCTGGGTCTTGTCGCCATTTTCCACGAGGAAGAAGGCGATGGCCGTGGTGGCGAAGATACCAAATTTCGGAGGCTTTGCATCCAACTCTTCGGCCTTGTCCGGCACCAAGATCCAAGCGCCCATGACCAAGAACGACGCACCGACGACGTAGCCAAACCATTGGGCCGCCAAGATGCCTGAGACGAAATAGCCCAAGGTGGCCGCGAGTCCGTGATTAGCGAGGGTAGCGACCAGAATGCCTAAGATGATGGGGATAGGACGCTTAAACCGAGCGGCCAAGAGGATTGCTAACAGTTGGGTCTTGTCCCCGATCTCGGCCAAGGCGACCACAAAGGTCGAGATCCAAAAGGAATGGTCCATAGGACAAGCTCCCAAACTCTTGCGGTAATCCGGCAAGAGCGTCTCTTCAAGGACCGCATGGCCCGAGTTGAGGTGGGCATAGACTGGGCATTCTCTGGGTTCAAGGCACAAGAGACGCGCAGACCTGCCTCATTGGGAACAGTGATAGGACTTAATCCCCACGGCGACCCTAGCCGACTGATTTTAACGGAGGGGAAGGAGCAAAACCTTTCTCTCAGATTGATTTCTTTAGCGAATTATAAATATCGTTTTTGCCATAAGCGTCCTAGGGTGTAGACACGATTCTCCTCCCCGTTAGCGTTGATCGACAAGCACCACCGAGTGGATAAATGAACGACCGTACCGTCCGCAATTTGGCTCAACTTGAGAGCAGCGCCTCATCTGCGCGCGTTCTCAATCTGCGCGCTGTCCAAATTCGATCGGGCCAGACAGAAGAATATACGCGGTTTCCACTCTTTCAGAACGCCGCCCTAAACCGCGCCATCATCACGAAACATAGGCTGCGGGCGAACGAGATGGACGCCTTTCCCTATGCGCGCAATTCGGCGACCAAAATCATTCTGCCCATCGAGGTCAGCGACCTGCGCATGGGTGGGCAATATGCTTTTATCGGTCAGAACAATTTCAAAGAAATTCTCTGCAACACGCTGAACACCCGTATCCAAGATCTGAGAGCAGATCTGGCCGTGTTGCAGCTGTTGGACGAATCCCCATCCCTCGATCCCTTCCTCATTCGCGAACAGTTGGCGAGACAGGGCATCAAACCCGCCCGCTGCTATTTCGAGATTTCGGATGCGGATACGGCGCGGATGTTCGCCTTCGCGCAGAAGGAAATTGAAGCCCTGGTACGGATGTCGGTGGGTGAGGATGGCAATGTTGCCTATGCCGGAACCTTGGCCCGTAAACTTCTCGCCAACTCTGCAGACAGTGACCTAGACCCTTTACGCCTGACCATGCAGATGGACCGGATGCAGTTCCAAGAAGGCATTTTCTGCTGGAAGGCCTTCATCTATTACAAATGGCAATTGGGAGACATGCTGCCCAAGCTGCCAGACATCTTGAGCCAGATCGAAAAGATCCAACCGCGTGGCAATACGGATGATGAGACCCGGGTCTACATCTCCAATGCCCGAGTCAATTTGCGCAAGAAAATCATCGCTGCTTCGCAAAGCGTGAAGAGTACCATAGCGGTCTATGACCATTCCTACAGTCGCATGACAAAGGAGGGAAAACCCGCTGATTTCAGAGATTTTTTGATCACGGCACCTGAACTGTTTTCACAGCTTGGTGAACGGCTCGGCGCGGTGGATCACGTGATTAGTTTCTGGCGCTACAAGTTCCCCAATGGCCGCCCACCGATCATCAGTCCAGATGAGCTGACCGACGTGTTCATGGATTTCGAGCAGAGCCTAAACTTCCCCGACGTCCCTGTCGAAAGCAATATCGTCCTAAATAGCTAGGACGAGCCTAGGCCTTAAAGAACCCGTTCGCCGCAGGCTTGAAGGGCAGATATCCGCGCTCGACCATTCGGCGCATGGCCTCATAGGACTCAGACAGTTCCTCATAGGCTTCGCGTAGATTCTTCAATTTCTTCACCTGCTCAGCATTGAGCGGCGCGGGTACTCGGGTTTGGTTCAAGGCTTCGGATACCCAAGCGGCGCGGGCCAAGGCCGTTGCGGCGGCGAGCCGTTGGAACTTCTCCGCATCTGCGAATCCGAGCGAGCGCGAGATAACCTCACGGTTAGCGGCAAAAACCGTATAGTCGATCTGTTCCAGTTGACCGCGCAGTCGCCGCTGGGAAGCGGGATCGGAGTCAATATCTGGCTCGAAATGGTCATTTCCAGACCGACGATAGCTCGATGATCTTGACGTAGACATGAAGTTCTTCCCCTCTCCTAGAGGCGACATCAGACAGGTGAAATCTCTCACCTTGAGCCTAACAGAAACTTAATGAGTGCTAACAAACAAAAATAGAGCCGCGCGTCAAATGCGAATAATTGGCACTGCTAAAGTCAATAGAATTACTGTTGAAGTGATGATTACAGACAGTACGAAAGAAGCCATTTGACCAATTGTCACAGCCTACGCAATTCCTCATTGATCGTTTGTCGGAGACTATCATGATCAAACTACCTTTTCGTGTCTCTCTTGTATTTCTATCTTTTAGCTCGATACTGGTAGCGGCAAGCGCTTCTGCTCAAACGACCTATGTTCGCGCGGGGAAGCTGGTCGACCCAATGTCGGCAACCGTAAGCAGCGACCAATTGCTTCTTATAAAGGACGGCCGAATTGCAGCGGTCGGCCCCTATGCCCCGCCGCCCAAGGGATCGGTCATAACCGACTGGTCGGCCTATACGGTCCTGCCGGGCCTGATCGACATGCACACCCATATGGTCGACACCGAACAGTCGAACAATGTCGCGGAGCCTTTGCTGCACAGTGCTGCCGAGATTGCCTTGCTCGGGGCCAAACATGCCAAACAGACGCTCCACGCGGGGTTCACTAGCGTTCGTGACGTTGGCACCTTCCGCGCCTTTGGCGACGTCGCTGTGCGAGATGCCATTGAGGCAGGTTGGATCGAGGGGCCGCGCATGATGGTGGCGGGTGCCTATCTGACCGTGCCTGGCGGCGGCGGTGAGGTTACCGGCTTGGCCCCTGACGTGACGGTCCCTTCCAACATGCGCGTCGGGGTGGTCAGCGGTCCGGCGGAGATGGCGGTCAAGGCCCGCTATCTGTTCCAGCACCGAGTCGATTTCCTCAAACTGATCGCAACCGGAGCTGTTCTGGCTGCAGGCACCGAGCCGGGCGCCCCCGAACTGACCGAAGATGAGGTCCGCGCCGCCGTTGATGAGGCCCGCCGCAACAACAGCTATGCCACCGCTCACGCCCATGGTGCGGAAGGGATCAAGATCGCCCTGCGCGCCGGTGTGCGCTCGATTGAACATGCCAGCCTGATTGACGATGAAGGCATCGCTCTGGCCAAGGCCAAGGGGGCATGGTTGGTCATGGACATCTATAATGGCGACTATATCAACCAGATCGGTGCCCGTGATAAATGGCCAGAAGAGATCTTGCGCAAGAACCGCGATACCACCGACCTGCAGCGCGAAGGCTTTACCAAGGCCGTGAAGGCGGGGGTCAAGATCGCCTATGGCACCGACGCCGGGGTCTATCCCCACGGCGATAATGCCAAACAGTTCGCCTATATGGTCCGCTATGGCATGAGCCCGATGCAGGCCATCCAATCCGCCACCACCGTCGCCGCCGACCTGATGCAGCGCTCTGGCGATGTGGGGTCGGTTACGCCCGGCCACTATGGCGATCTGATTGCGGTTATGGGCGACCCGCTCAAGAACATTACGGTGCTCGAACGGGTGGCGCATGTGATGAAGGGCGGGGAATTGGTGCGGTAGGGCCTTGTTTCCCCCATCCCGTCTTCCCCGCGAAGGCGGGGACCCAGACCCTTTCGCTCCGCCGGATCGTTCGTGGAACCATCCTCGTCCTTCGACGGGCCTTAGGTTAGGATGAATGTGCGGATTGTGGATGACCCCCTCACCCAACCCTCTCCCCCTGAAGGGGGCGAGGGCTTATCCATTCTAGCCCTCTCCCTGTGGGAGAGGGTTGGGTGAGGGCCTTGTTTTCTTTCCTACCTCACCGCCTTAACCCTTTACCTAAAGGCGTGGAGCAAAGGGTTCGGGCACTGCGCCGCCTGTAGCCCAGTCGAGCAGTTGGACAGTATGGAGCACAGGCGTGCCCGTCCGCGCCGCGATCTGGGTCGCGCAGCCAATATTGCCGGTCGCGATCACATCGGCAGACAGCTTGGCCAGATGGGCCACCTTGCGCTCGCCCAACTGAGCAGCGATCACGGGCTGAAGGATATTGTAGGTCCCCGCCGAGCCGCAGCACAGGTGCGCCTCTGCCGGTTGGCGAACCTGATAGCCCGCCGCCGTCAGCAGGTCCTGCGGCGCGCGCGTCACCTTCTGACCATGTTGCAGCGAACAGGCCGACTGATAGGCCACGATCAGGTCTGGCGTGCGCGTCACCGGCGGCAGGCCCTTGGCGGCGACAAATTCGCTAATATCCATGGCCAGACTGGAGACCTGCTCGGCCTTGGCCGCATAGGCCGGGTCAGAGCGCAGCATGAAGCCATAGTCCTTGATCATGGTGCCACAGCCGGACGCGGTGACGATAATGGCCTCCAGCCCTGCCCCCTCAATCTCAGCCATCCAAGCCTCGACATTGCGCCGCGCCGAGGCCAGAGCCACCGCCTCTTGGCCCAGATGATGGACCAGCGCTCCGCAGCATCCTGCATTGGGTGCCACCACGACCTCATAGCCCATCCGGCTGATCAGGCTGGCGGCAGCGCGGCCAATTTCAGGGCGAAGGACCGGCTCGGCGCAGCCGCCCAGCATCGCCACCCGACCAAGGCGCGCGCCCTGAACCGGAGCCCCCTTGGTCGGTGGGCTTTTGGCGGGCTTGGTGGGGGCGAGGGCCAACATGGCGCTGAGCGATTGCAGCGCCTTTATCGACCGCAGGATCGGCGAGAAAGGCCGCGCCAACGCTGCCAAGCCAAGGGCAAAACGAAACCGCGTTGGATAGGGCAGCACCGCCGCCAGAAGGCGCCGGGTCATCCGATCTAGCAAGGGGCGGCGATAGTTAGCCTCGATATAGGTGCGGGCATGGTCGATCAGGTGGCCATAATGGACCCCCGACGGACAGGTGGTCAGGCAGGACATGCAGGACAGGCAACGGTCAATATGTTTGACCACCTCCGCCGTCGGCTGTTGCTGATTTTCCAGCATCTCCTTCATCAGATAGATGCGCCCGCGCGGGGAATCCAGCTCATCACCGAGCAACACATAGGTCGGGCAGGTGGCCGTGCAAAAGCCGCAATGGACGCATTTGCGGATGACCTCTTCCGAAGCAGCCATGGCCGGATCAAGACGCTGTTCAGGAGTGAAGTTGGTGCGCATGGGGGCTTAAATGAACCTCTCGGGATCGAGAATGGCCGCAGGATCGAACCCGTCCTTGACGCGCTGGGTCAGGGCCGCAACGCCGGGGGCGAGCGGGTGCTGGGTGGGGATGGATCGGCGCAGGGCCTCTGGCGCACGGATCAGCATGGCGTGACCGCCAAGGGTGCTGGCCACATCGCGCACCTCCTGCCCCCCATCCGTCGTCGGCAGCAGGGCCCAGACCAGCCCCCCGGCCCAGTCCAAGAGGCAGCGCGCACCATAGGGCTTGAGCCGTTCGGTCACCTCAGACCCCGCCATTGGCGGTACATTGATGCGCCATAGGGTCCCCTCGCCTTGCAAGGGCTTAACATGTTGGACCTGTTCCCACAGAAGGGCGCTGGCCTCAGGCGGCAAGAGATCACAAGAGGCCGTGGCCCCGAACTGCTCTAGCACCATCTGCACCCGCGCCTTGACCGACGGCTCGAACCCTTCGAGGCGCAGGGCCGTCAGTGCCAGCCCGCCATTAATATCGGCCGGCAGGTGCGCAGCGGCGGCCACATCGGCTTGCGAGCCAAGGGCCTGGCCCATGATCAAACAGGCTTGGCGCTCATCAAGGCCAGACAGGACGACAGTCTGGACCGTCTGAGGCCGGGGCAAGACCTTCAGCGTCACCTCGGTCATCACCGCCAACTGGCCCCACGAATTGGCCAACAGCTTGGGCAGGTCATAGCCGGTGACATTCTTGACCACCTTGGCCCCGCCCATAAAGGCCTCGCCGCGTCCAGACACACCGCGCAGGCCTAAGAAATGGTCTCGCACCGCCCCCGCCGTCAGTCGGCGCGAACCAGACACCCCCGCCGCAATGACCCCGCCAAGGGTCGCCGCTGGGGGCAGGCCAAACAGGACCCCATGGTCAAAGGGCTCGAAGGCCAGCATCTGGTTATTCTGGGCCAGCAGGGTCTCGATCTTAGCCAAGGGCGTGCTGGCCCCCGCCGTCAGGACCAGCTCGGGGCCGTCATAGTCGATGACCCTGTCAAAGCCTTGGATCTGCAACAGGGCAGTATCCCGACCGGGCCGACCAATGGCCGATTTGGTGCCGCCGCCGCGCACCTCAAGCCTCTGGCCGCGCGCTGCCGCTTGGCCGACAGCCTCGACCAGCTCATCGGTTCCGTTCGGACGCAAGATCTCTTGATCGGCCATCCTAGAACCTTGGCAGGTCTGGGAAGGGCACGGCCCCGTGATGGATGTGCATCCGGCCCATCTCGGCACAGCGATGCAGGGTCGGGAAGACCTTGCCCGGATTGAGCAAGAGCTGCGGATCAAAGGCGCACTTGACCCTCTGTTGATGGGCCAGATCGATCTCGGTGAACATGGTCCCCATCAGGTCGCGCTTTTCCACCCCAACCCCGTGCTCGCCGGTCAGCACGCCGCCAACCTCGACACAGAGCCGCAGGATATCGGCGCCAAAATCCTCGGCCCGCTCCAGCTCGCCGGGCTGATTGGCATCATAGAGGATCAGGGGGTGCAGATTGCCGTCGCCTGCATGGAACACATTGGCGACCTTGAGCCCATAATGGTCCGACAGGGCCGCCATCCGGCGCAGCACCTCTGGCAAGCGCCGCCGAGGGATGGTGCCGTCCATGCAGTAATAGTCGGGCGAGATGCGCCCCACCGCCGGGAACGCCGCCTTGCGCCCCGCCCAGAAGGCTAGGCGCTCGTCCTCGCTGGTCGAGACCCGCGACGTCACTGCCCCGTTTGCCGTAGCGATCTTGGCCACCTGCTCGACCAGATAGTCACATTCCGCATAGGGCCCATCGAGTTCGACGATCAGCAGGGCCTCAACATCGAGCGGATAGCCCGCATGGACAAAGGCCTCTGCCGCATGGATGGCGGGGCGGTCCATCATCTCCATCCCCGCCGGAATGATCCCCGCCGCGATCACATCGGCCACGCACTGACCGGCGCGCTCAACGGTCTCAAAGCCTAGCAGGAGGGCGCGCGCCGTCTGCGGCTTGGGCAGGATGCGCACCGTCACTTCGGTGACCACGCCCAGCAGCCCCTCAGAGCCGACGACAATACCCAGAAGATCAAGGCCCGCCGGGTCCAGATGTTGGCCACCCAGACGCACCACCTCCCCGTCCATCATCACCATCTCGACACCGAGCACATTATTGGTCGTCAGGCCATATTTGAGGCAATGGACCCCGCCGGAATTCTCGGCCACATTGCCGCCGATCGAACAGGCAATCTGGCTGGACGGATCAGGCGCATAGTAGAAGCCGCGATCCTCGACCGCGCGGGTGATGGCCAGATTGGTCACCCCCGGCTGAACCACCGCCACGCGGCTGTCATAATCAATATCCAGAACCTGATTGAACTTGGACAGGCCCAGCAGAACCCCATCCTCGAGCGGCAAGGCCCCGCCCGACAGCGAGGTCCCCGACCCGCGCGGCACCACCTTGACCCCCGCCGCGTTACACCAGCGCAAGATCGCCGACACCTGCGCCGTCGTTTCGGGCAGAACCACGACCAGAGGCACCTGGCGATAGGCCGTCAACCCATCGGACTCATAGGCCCGCAAAGAGGCCGGATCAGAGATCACCCCCTCGCCCGGCACAATCCCCCGCAAGGCCGCCACAATCTCGCCCCGCCGAGACAGAACCGCCCCATCGGGCACAGGCATCTTCACAAACATTTCCCCCAGACAGGCGCGTCACAAGACTACCCGCAGAGCCGGAGGGGGCCTAGTTGAAAGTGGGGAAACAAAAAACGTAAAATTAGATGTCAACAAAACCTTTTTTACAACTTGAAATGCGGATAATTTATCGAGCTAATGACAATCAAAGGGTGCGCATTTCGTCTCTCGAATAACACCCCCACACGCATTAAAATTGACGAGCTTGGATTTGCAGACCACGGAAAATACCGATTTTAATAGTGCCGATGGTGAAAAAGATGAACTCGCCACGCAAAAATCATTTGCAATTCAGTTGCCTTTAATGGCAACTTTGATCGAGCCCTTCACAACTAGACCTCTTGAGAGGTGGCGACCAGTAGGCTCCACCGCCACTGAAACGCTGCGCGAAATTTGGATGCCGAGTAGTTTGATGACCAAGATTAACACACGTTGGTCCGCAAAAAATGGGCACGAGACAGCAAATCAAGCGGAGGCTAGGTGGGATGACACGCAAGCGTTTCTAACTAGCTTCATTACTGGGTCACTCATGTCGATCGGCTCAGAAAATGACAAGTGCGATATTAAAGTCATTACCCCTCAAAGGGGTAGTCCTTGGAGCGCGTGGGAACTTAGACCGGTGCCGAAACGACCCAAAACGCGCATATTCGGTGCCTTCTTAGACTCGAGGAATTTCTTAGCTCATCAATGCTTTGCAAAATACGAGTTCCAGGGAACAGGAAGGATGACCCAAAACAATCAAGCCAACATATCTCTAAATTGGGTAAAAAAAGTTTGCACCCCCTTAGAGTGGAACGAAGCGCCAATAGCAAATGAATTGGGCGGGATAAGGAGCGGGTATTATGACCAGCGACAAGACGACAATGGCAAGACCTGATCACAAATCAAATGATATATTGACCAATGTCAACATCGCATCAAAAGAAGCGATTGAACTTGCAGGCGGGTTAGCAAGAAGAGAACTGTATTCAACAGTCAATTATATTTTGTCGCGTTCGCGTTTAAAGCAACAAGAAATCGCTGATGCACTGGGCGTCAACAAATCTGTTGTTAGCCGGATGCTGTCACAACCTAGAAATTTGACTATTGAAAATGCCGGCCGAATATTGGGTGCGCTAGGTTACTGGTTGCATTTTAACCCGCAACCGGCAGGAAAAATTGCACGCGATAATTTAGAAAATGAATTACGTCAAACACAAATTCACGTAAGTGCCGCATTAAAAAGTGAAATCCATGCTTCATATGTTATTAATGTGAACAGTTTTTTGATAAGTGAATCGATTGGAAAAAATGTTGAATACTCATCGACCAAATATTCAATTATATCTGTTGTCAATGAAAACGTTTGAGAGGGAGATTTTAAATGATTTTCGGGTACACAATATTCTGTGATGATATACGTCACGAAATAAATAACAAAATTAGTTATATGGGAATTTATCAAGATGAAATAATAGTTCCCAGCATACCATTCGTCATGAAGAATTTTTGCATGATAATTAAATATGTCCAATCGCGAAGTATCGAGAAGAAACCATTGAAGTTTATGGTATTTTTCCCAGATGATGAAGAGAAACCTCATTGGGAGGTTGAAGTTCCATTTGATAAAATAGATGTTCCCATTAAAAACAACATTGATCGAGAGGATGCTAGAATTCAAATTGAAATACCCGTTCAATTTTCATCATTAATATTAAATAAAACTGGTCGCATCAAAATTAGGCTGA
Source organism: Caulobacteraceae bacterium (assembly GCA_947441065.1). Lineage (GTDB taxonomy): Bacteria > Pseudomonadota > Alphaproteobacteria > Caulobacterales > Caulobacteraceae > CAISGS01. Next base: position 25,829 of record CANESI010000011.1, on the reverse strand, counting down.
TTAGAGGAGATAGTGAAATATTGAAACTAGGCTCTATTATGGTGACTGAAGAAAAATATTCACGGATGATTCAATCAATAATTAAAAATTAATATTTGAAACCGGGCCCTAACAAAAACACCCTCACACTCGGTCCTTGCTAAACGCTACTCCCACCGCCCGGTTGGTGCGCCGATGTGAGCCTGCACATGTCCAAGTCCGATGATCGGCCACACACACACGCCGACCACAGCCATGTCCCGGCCAATTTCGATCTCGCCTTTGGGGTGGGGGTGGTTCTGAACATTGGGTTTGTGGCGATTGAGGCGACCTATAGGGTGCTGGCCAACTCGCTCGCCATGCTAGCCGATGCGAGGCATAATCTCAGCGATGTGGCCGTCCCGGCGCACGCCGACAGGACTTATGGCTTTGGTCCGCCATCAGCTCTCGTCTAGGGGCGAACACCGCACGTCAACTGCCTAACCCAATCGGTGGTTAGGCAATTAATCGAAATTCATTAACAAAATCAATGTCGAAATCAAGGGGTGGTAGGCCTGGAGGGACTCGAACCCCCAACCAGACCGTTATGAGCGGTCGGCTCTAACCATTGAGCTACAGGCCCCCATTTGCGGGTGCAGGGCGGATTAGCACGACATGACTATGTCATAAAGGCCCGGTTCATGTTCGAGGGACTAGCTTTTTCGTATGGACACAGACGGCGCCGGGCTGTTGGCTGGCCCGGCCCTTTGGAGAGACCCTCATGACCCCTGCCCATCCTCGTCCTTTCGCGCGTCCACTGCGGGTGGCCAGCCTTGGCCTGCTGCTGGTCGGGCTGACTGTCGGCGCTGCCAGCGCCCAGACCCTGCCCAGTCCCAAGCTCCATCTCAGCGCATATGGCGAGGTCAAGGCCGCGCCGGATCGGGCGGCGATCAGTGTCGGGGTCCAGACCCTCGCCCCGACGGCGGCGCAGGCCATGGCTCAGAACCGAGAGCGGATGGCCAAGGTCATGGCCATGTTGATGAAACAGGGTCTGGCGGCGAGAGACATCCAAACCTCGTCCATCGATTTGAATGCGCAATATAGCTACAACCAAAACGAACCCCCCAAGCTGACCGGCTATCAGGCCTCGAACGCGGTGACGATCATGGTCAATGACCTGCCGCGCCTTGGGCCAGTGCTGGATGCCGTGGTCGAGGCCGGGGTCAATCAGGTCAATGGCATCAGCTTTGGCCTCAAGAACGCCCAAGGGCTGGAGGACGCCGCGCGGCTCGCCGCTGTCAAGGCGCTAAAGGCGAAGGCCGATCTCTATGCCAGCGCGACCGGCCACCGCTCTGTGCGATTGGTCAACCTGTCCGAAGGCGGCGGCAGTCCTGAGCCGCGCCCCATAGCCCTGATGGCCATGGCCAAGATGAGCGCTGATGGCGGCTCAACCCCGGTGTCCGGGGGTGAACTCAGCATAAGGATCGATGTGACTGGGGACTATGCGCTGGTCCCCTAGCGCCTATGTCTGCGGCCAGAGCCCGGCCTTAGCGAAGGCGGATTTCAGGCGGATCTGCAGTTCGCGGCCGGGCAAGGCGTTCTGGCCCTCCATCGAGACGGCAAAGACCAGATCGCGCTCGGGGCTGTTGAGCCGTCCAACCCACCAGCCGACATTGCGCGAGCCATCGGCTTGGCTGGAGCAGGTGCCGGTCTTGCCGCTCATCACCGATGAGCCCCGCGTCTCGTCGATCAGGATCTTGGCGACGGTGGCCGTGGTCAGGGGATTGGTCGACAGGCGGTCTGCATAGAGGCGATTAAGGAAATCGGTCTGCTGGCGGGTGGAGATGGTCAAGCCGCCGCCGACCTCTGGGCCAAGCCAGAACTGATCGACCGGGCCTACCGGATCGCCTGATCCATAGTCCATTTCCTTGAGCCGCTTGGTATAGGTGTCCGGACCGATCTGGCGCGCCACCTTCTGGAACCAGGGCACCATCGAGCGCTTGAAGGCCGTCTCCAGATTGGCGTCGATTTCCCAAGACTTCAGCGCCTGAGGCTTGCCGTCCCACCTGATCACCTCGTCCGGCTTGATGACGCCCTCATCCAGCCCAATCAGGCTATTGGCGATCTTAAAGGTCGAACAGGGCGGCAGGGGCCTCATACAGGTGGTATTGGAGCCATAGACATAGACCTCGCGGCCTGTCGCGCGGTCGGTGAGGGTCAGACAGGTCCCAAGCCCGCCGAAACTGGCATCGATGATGCGGCTCAGGGCCTCGGCATTGATCGCGGGCGTCTTGGCGGCGCCGGGCAGCAGGGCCTTCTGTTCTGGCGAGCAGGCCGCTACCCCCATGGCCGTCACCATCAAGACGCTGAGCGCGACGCGGTAGACTGACCTGTGGATCACGGAGGCCTCCTTCAGAGGGAACTTAGCAGGGTGCGGAGACGGCTTTTGCCGCCCCCTATCCTTAGCCTATTTACCGGTCCATTGCGGCGCACGTTTTTGTGCAAAGGCCATCGGGCCTTCGACAAAGTCCGCTGACTTGAAGAGCGCCGAGACGGCTGGATATTTGCCTTGGCCGCTGATCGCCTCTTCCAGCGTCTGTTCCAGACCCATCTGGATCGCCTGCTTGGAGGCGCGTATGGACATGGGGCTGCATTCGCAGATCATCTGAGCCCAGCGATTTGCGACGGCCATCAACTGGTCGTGCGGTGCCACCTCATTGACAAAGCCAAGGGCCGCGCCCTCTTCGGCCGAGACCCGGCGAGCGGTCAGGATCATGCCCATGGCCCGCTTCAGGCCGATCTGGCGCGGCAGGCGGTGCAGACCACCGGCAAGGGCAGCAAGGCCCACCTTCGGCTCTGGCAAGGCAAAGACCGCCTTGTCCGAGGCAATGATCAGGTCGCAGGCCAGAGCAATTTCAAAGCCGCCGCCCATGGCCACACCATTGACCGCAGCAATCAGCGGCTTGGTCAGATCAAAGCGCGAGGTCAGGCCTGCAAAGCCGCTGGGGGGAGAGCCCATCTTGCCGCCCGTCGCCTGATGTTTCAGGTCATTGCCAGCAGAAAAGGCGCGGTCGCCTGCACCGGTGACAATGCCCACCCACTGGTCAGGGTCGGACGAAAAGTCGTTGAAAACCTCGTGCAGCTCGAAATGGGCTTCGGAGTGGAGGGCATTCATCACGTCGGGACGGTTCAGGATGATGGTCGTGATCGGGCCATTACGCTCGACCTTCACATGTTGATAGGCCATGGATCGTTTCCTCTTATGGTTATGGCTTAGGATATGACGGCTGCGGCGCGGGCGGTCAAACCGCCTTTAGGTCACGCATATAGCGCTTCCAGTTTTCGACATAGTGCAGGGCTGAGCCGGTCAGCATCTGGATCTGACCTTCACTGACCTCGCGGACGACCTTGCCCGGTGCGCCCATGACCATCGAATTGTCGGGGATTTCCTTGCCTTCGGTGATCAGGCAATTGGCCCCGATCAGACAGTTGCGACCGATCTTGGCCCCATTGAGGATGATCGAGCCGATCCCGATCAAGCTATTGTCCCCCACCGTGCAGCCGTGAAGCATGACCATGTGGCCGACCGTGACGTTCTTGCCGATGGTCAGGGGTACGCCGACATCCGTGTGCAGGACGCTGCCATCTTGAATATTGCTGTTCTCGCCGATCTCGATGGGGTCACAGTCGCCGCGCAGGGTCGCACCAAACCAGATGCTGGCATTTTTGCGCAGAATGACACTGCCGATCACCACCGCATTGGGCGCGATCCAATAGTCACCTTCAGGCGGCAGAACCGGGGCCTTATCGCCCAAACTATAGACCGTCATCCCGACATTCCTTTTTTCTTATAAAGTTCATGGTTAACCGCTCTGAAAGGCGCGTAGCATCATATTAGTCAGGTGATTCGAGATGGCTATAGCCCTTCGACGGTCACAAGATCAGCCCGCCTCGCCGAGACGGGTTTGGATTGGAAACAGCGGAGTGTCGCGTGTTTCGAATAGGGTTCAGACGGCCCCACGGGCTGTCCCGTTCAAGATCGCAAGAAGGGCCCTGCGGCCCTGCCCCCAGCGTCGTCGCTGCATCCCATCCTCATCTGACCAAAGGGCGGTCCATCGCGGACGCGCCCTTTTTTATTGCCCTTTATCCAGTCCAATTGCGGAGGCTTCCATGACCAAAAGAGCCCTGAAGCGTATGGTGCGCGAAGGTGCGTTTGATGCCGGACAGTTTGAAGACCCAAAGGTTCGCCGCTTGCCGGTCGAGCGGGGCTGGTCTCCCATAGGCAGTCACGCTGCTGGACCTGACCGAGACGCCGACCGGGAACAGGGCTATGTCAAAACCATAAAACCCAAATCCATCGGTCAAAAACAGTTGATGGATGCCATCGACGCCAAGGCCATGGTGCTGGCCCTCGGCCCCGCAGGCACGGGCAAGACCTATCTGGCCATCGCCAAGGCCGTTGAGGCGCTAGAGGCCGGAACCGTGGGTAGGATCGTTCTGTCACGTCCTGCGGTGGATGCGGGCGAATCCATCGGTTTCTTGCCCGGGGATATGGAGGACAAGCTGGCCCCTTATCTAAGGCCCCTGTTCGATGCCCTGGCGGACCGGTTGTCGATGAAGCGGGTGCGGGCCCTGATGGCTGAGGGGGCCATTGAGATCGCGCCGCTAGGCTTCATGCGCGGGCGCACCCTGAACAATGCCTTTGTCGTCATGGACGAGGCGCAGAACTGTACCTATGCCCAACTGAAGATGCTGCTGACCCGTCTGGGCTGGCATTCGACTATGGTGGTGACGGGCGACCCACACCAGTCAGACCTGCTTCCCGGAGTGTCTGGTCTGGCCGAGGTCGCCAACCGTTTCGAGGCGCTGGACAATGTCGCGGTCGTCCGGCTTGCCGATGTGGACATTGTCCGCCACCCGCTGGTGGCTGAGATGCTGGGCGTTCTCTAAGACCCACCCAACCTAAAAGAATGGCGGGGGGTGAGAGCCCTCCGCCATTGTCGTTTAACCGTTCAGATCTTCGGCCAAGATGGCCATCTCGAACATGTAGGAACCGTCCTCGTCCTCATCTTCGAAGACCACGCCGATAAATTCATCCCCGACATAGACCTCGGCGGAGTCCTTTTGCTTGGGACGCCCCTTCAGGTTCACTGTGGCATTGGCAAAGGTGGTCTTCAGGTGGGCCTCGATACGGGCCATAGCTTTGGCGTCCATGATAGGACCTCCTGCGGTTAGAAACGGGCGTTCAGTGTTGAGCGGACCCTAGCGTCATCCGCGCCCAGAGCAAGCCCCAAGCCTTGGCTAAATGACGTAGTCGTACAAAGCTTCGGCAAGGGTGTGATCCATGGTCCGCGCGGGCTCTTCGTCGGTGGGACAGTTGACCAGACGGGCTGGAACGCCGGCCGCCGTGCAATGGGCCGGAACGGGCTTAAGCACCACCGAGCCAGACGCGATCTTGGCATAGTCACCGACCAAGATATTGCCCAGCACCTTGGCGCCAGCGCCCAAAAGCACGCCGCGTCCGATCTTGGGGTGACGATCTCCGCGCTCAGCACCCGTGCCGCCGAGCGTCACGCCATGCAGCATCGAAACCTCATCGCTGACCACAGCGGTCTCGCCGATAACGATGCCGGTGCCGTGGTCGATGAACACGCCTGACCCAATCACTGCGCCTGGATGGATATCGACCTGGAACAGCTCTGAACAGCGGCTCTGCAGATAGAAGGCCAGCGTCTCACGCCCTTGGCCAAACAGCCAATGGGCCACTCGGTAGGTTTGCAGGGCTTGGAACCCTTTGAAGAAGAGGAACGGCTGGACATAGCCCTTACAGGCCGGGTCGCGCTCGAACACGGCGCGCAGATCAGCTTCGGCGCTGGTGACGAGGCTGGGGTCAGAGGCAAAGGCCTCTTCGACAATTTCCCGCATGCTCATGGCCCGCAGCTCTTCGTCGCTCAGCTTACGTGCCAATTGATAGGACAGGGCCGAGGCCAGATCATCGTGCTTCAACAGTACGGCATTGAGCATCGACCCGAGCGTCGGCTCTGTCGTAGCAAGGTGCGCAGCCTCGTTGCGCAAGGCAGCCCATACGGACGGGACAGTGTGCGCTGACACGACTTCCAGATGTTTTGGCATCGATCCGGCTCCTCAATCCCATTCCAACGAGCGACCTATCTTAGCATAAGTTCTGCCAAGTCGCGCCTGATCTCGCCATTGACAGCCATATGGTGAGCCCGAAGTAGCATGGCGAGGGTTATCAAATCACGCATATGACCGGCCATGGCCACCGCCAAGGCCTCCTTGAACGGTACGCGGGCGATGGCGAAGACCTCCGTGTCATCGGGCTCTACGGGCACGGCGGAAAGGTCTAGCGCCAAGAAGCCAAGGCCGCGCTCGTCGGTGATCGAGTTCGAAACATCAAAATCCAGCACCTGAAACCACTCCTGCGCCTCCAGCCCCGCCTCTTCGCGCAGTTCACGTTTGGCAGAGGTCAAGGGATCAATATCCTTGCCCCCGCCACCTTCCGGGATTTCCCAAGAATAGGTGCCCGATGGAAAACGATGTTGCCCCACCAATGTCACGGTTCCGTCCGAATGGAGCGGTAGGATGCCAAGGGCGAGATTCTTCATCCCGACCAATCCATAGAGCGCCTTAGCCCCGGTAGGGGCGACGGCGTCAAACTCGTCGACGGTGACCCAAGGGTTCTCATAGACCGGTCGATGGGCCAGCCTTTGCCAAGCCGGTCCCTTGGGGGTCATCCAACCGGGTTTATCCACCATGAACTCGGCCCCTCGTCATTTGGCCCATTGCCGTTGGCTCTAAGGGTTTATAGCTAGAACCATCGCGCCCCGAAGCAGAGAAAGTCACCGGCCATGTCCTTGAACCTGCCACAGGCCCCGGAATTTGGCGCAGCCTTGCCGCTGGGCGAGCGAAACGATGCTGTTCTAGCCTTCTTGGCCTTGCGCCGGTCGGCCTCTGCGTCAGCCCTGATGGCTCCCGGACCCGATGCCACGACCTTAGATGATCTGCTGCGCATCGCCGCAAGGGTCAGCGACCATGGCAAGCTCTTTCCTTGGCGCTTCATCGTTCTGGAAGGTGCCGCCAAGGCCCGCTTCGCCGAGCGGCTCGCCGCCGTCGCGACGGAGCGCCCCGAGGCCGAAAAGGCCGCCAGCGCCCTAGTCAAGCTGACCACCCCGCCCCTCGCGGTCGCGGTCGTGTCGCATATTACGGGCGAGAAGATTCCTGAGTGGGAACAGATCCTATCGGCAGGCGCGGTCTGCTCGACCCTCGTCAATGCCGCGTCTGCTGCAGGCTTTGGGGCCAACTGGATCACAGACTGGTACGCCTATGACCCCAAGGCCGCCGCCTTGCTAGGCCTCGCACCCGGCGAGCGGGTGGCAGGCTTTATCTATATCGGCACCGCCAAGGACGCCCCGCTCGAGCGGGTGCGCCCTGACATCGCGGCCCTAACCACCGTCTGGGACGGTTAGGCCCCAGACGCGGCTGACGGGTGGCTCTGAGGGGTCTTCACGGTCAGCGCCGAGGTTTCCGTTACCCCAGCCCGATCAACTTCGAACGGTGACACAGGACGAGGCACCATAGCCTTCGGGGCCGTGGCGGCACCTTCAGACCCTGCGTCTAGGCCGACAACCTTCTGAACCGCCGCATCGATCTGAGCGGCCTGCGGCAAGAGGCTAGCATAGACCGCCTGATTGGCCGCGTCCAAGGCCGGAGCCGCGAGGCCCGGTCCATCAATCGGCAAGGCTGGCACATAGGTGCCGCTGCCAAAGCGATAGAAGATGTGCAGGCCAACCTGAGCCACGCGCAGCAACTTTTTGCCCCACTCAGGCGACACTGCCGTGGTGTGGAAGTGGGTGGCCTTGCCGACCTGAGACACGGTCACACCGTCGAGGGCTCGCGAGGCCACGCGCTCGGCACGTTGCCAAGCGGCTCTATCCATAGGCAAACGCATGGAGCCATCGCACGCAAAGCTGAACTGACAGCCGCCGCGATGATCCGCGCGCTGGAAAACGACGCCGCAGATGGTCTTGGGGAAGGCCGGATGGCGGACACGGTTCAGCACCACTTGGGCCACAGCCGCTTGGCCGGATGGGGTCTCGCCGCGCGCTTCGTAATAGACCGCTTGGGTCAGGCAGTCCAAATCCCGCGCGCCGGTCAGGGCGTTGAACCGGCCACCGCGCAGAGGCGGCAGGCTGAGCCGGGTCGTCTCGCTATAGCTTGCCCGCATCAGCAGGCCGCGCGCATCGATACGGCCTTGCGAGCGACTGTCCGTGGTCGAGCGGCGCTCAAGACGCAAGGCGAACAGAGCCGCTTGACGCTCTTGATCAACGTCCGTGGCCACGAAACTTGGGTCGTGGCGGCGCGCAACATGCAAGGCAGCGGCGTCGGCCATACCCGCCTGCTCGGTCAATGCTGTGTCTGAAAAGCCCGACGATGCGGCTTCAGCAAGGCGTCCGATCTTGGCATGGCTCGAGGCCGTTTGTGCCAGCCCACCTGCGAGGTAAAGGCCACCGAGCGCCAGTCCGAAAGCCGATCCCAATGAGGCGGCAACGACCAGCGCGCGCAGATCAGCGCGAGCGTCAGTTACAAGGGTCAAAACTGTCTTATCCTGTACGGCGAGGGCCAGTGCGCCCCCCTGTAGTCGATGCCAAAACCCGATCTCTCTAAGGCTTTGATACCGGTGGCTGAACCCACTCGGGATCCGAACCGCAGTCCGTCTTATGACGTCTTTATGTCAGTCCTGAGGCAGACTCGCAACCGCTTCGGTCAATTCTAAACCGCGCAGAGCCGCAAGCTTAAACCGACCAAATCAGATTTTTCCAGCCCAATCAGTGACTTATAAGATAGTTTATACACGCTTAAATCGCGCAAATAAATTGGGGGCAACCCCTTTATCCACAAGGAATTTGGCCTTCGGTTCGAGAATCAGGGGGCGAATCGAGAATCGGTTGAGGGGATTTGCCCTTGAGCGGACCCCAGCCCGGAGTGGAGAGGCAAAGACCTAAGGCGTCATTGCGAGGCGTGAAACGCCGAAGCAACCCAGGGGCACATCACTTCATGTCCGTGTCAGTCTACTGAGTTGCTTCGCTACGCTCGCAATGGCGCAGTAAATCAAAGCCCTTTCCCCCCTTGAGGGGGAGAGGGTTGGGAGTGGGGGGAGGGTCATCCACCAACCCCACCGCCGCGTCATTGCGAGCGCAGCGAAGCAACCTAGGGGACTGACACGGCAAGGGGTGGGTTGAAGGTCACAGGGTCGCGTTCCATCCGTGTGCAAGGGTCTGGGTCCCCGCCTTCGCGGGGAAAACGGAAGAAAAGGAAGGAAACAAGGCCCTCACCCAACCCTCTCCCACAGGGAGAGGGCTAGGATAAGAACGATAAAGCCCTCGCCCCCTTGGGGGAGAGGGTGGGGTGAGGGGGATACATCCACTCACCCCTCATTCATCCTAACTATCCAAGAAGCTCCGCAGCTTACGCGACCGGCTGGGGTGCTTGAGCTTGCGCAGGGCCTTGGCTTCGATCTGGCGGATACGTTCGCGGGTGACGCTGAACTGTTGGCCGACCTCTTCGAGGGTGTGGTCGGTGTTCATGCCGATGCCAAAACGCATGCGCAGGACCCGCTCTTCACGCGGGGTGAGAGAGGCCAGAACCCGTGTGGTGGTTTCGCGCAAATTGCTCTGGATGGCAGCATCGATAGGCAGAACGGCGTTCTTGTCTTCGATGAAGTCGCCGAGGTGGCTGTCTTCCTCATCCCCGATGGGGGTTTCGAGGCTGATGGGCTCCTTAGCGATCTTGAGGACCTTGCGGACCTTTTCCAGCGGCATGGCCAGCTTTTCGGCCAGTTCCTCCGGCGTCGGCTCGCGGCCGATCTCGTGCAGCATCTGACGGCTGGTGCGGACGATCTTGTTGATCGTCTCAATCATATGGACCGGGATGCGAATGGTGCGAGCCTGGTCAGCAATCGAGCGGGTGATGGCCTGACGGATCCACCATGTCGCATAGGTCGAGAACTTATAGCCCCGGCGATATTCGAACTTATCGACCGCCTTCATCAGGCCGATATTGCCTTCTTGAATGAGGTCGAGGAACTGCAGGCCGCGGTTGGTATATTTCTTGGCGATGGAGATAACGAGGCGCAGATTGGCCTCGACCATTTCCTTCTTAGCCTGACGGGCCTCGCGCTCGCCCTTTTGAACGGTCTGGACGATGCGGCGATAGTCGTCGATGGGCACACCGGTTTCGGTGGCCAGCACAGCGATCTCTTGGCGGATGTCGCTGATCTGACCCGCGTCGTTCTCAGCGAACTTGGTCCAGCGCACGCCCAGCTCACGGACCTTCTCATGCCAGTTCGGATCGAGCTCGGTGCCGTAATAGGCCTTGAGGAATTCAGGGCGCGAAATACCGTAGGAATCGGCCAGGCGCAGCAGACGCCCTTCCAGAGCAATCAGACGCCGATTAATGGCGTAGAGCTGATCGACCAGGGCCTCGATACGGTTATTGTTCAGCTTCAAGGTCTTGAGGTGCTGAATGATCACCGCTGAGCGGGCCTCATAGCCCTTGCGGTCGGCATCCGGCAGGTCTTCACCGCGCAGGCGGCTCATGACTAGCTTTTCTTGCAGCTTGCGGAAGGCTTCGAATTCGCTGGCAATGGCGTCGAGAACGACCATCACGCCTTCGCGCAGTTCGCCTTCCATGGCCGAGACGGTGGGGCCTGCCCCATCATCAAAATCATCGTCGTCGCCATCACCGTCGACATCGCCCATCGCGGGCTCAGGCTGGGGACCGGCTTCGAGGGCCGCAGCCGCAGCCTCTTCGGCCACCACAGCGGCAGCAGCACCCATGACGCCGCCATAGGTCTGTTCAAGATCGATGACTTCACGCAGCAGAATGCGGCCGGTGCCCAACTCTTCGCGCCAGACCATGATGGCTTCGAAGGTCAGGGCGCTTTCGCACAGACCCCGGATCATGGTGTCGCGGCCAGCTTCGATCCGCTTGGCGATGGCAATTTCGCCTTCACGCGAAAGAAGCTCAACCGAGCCCATTTCGCGTAGGTACATCCGGACGGGATCGTCGGTGCGGTCGAAGGCGTCAGGCTTGGTGGTCTCGATGACGGCGGCTTCTTCGCGCACCACCACTTCGCCGCCCTCGGCATCCTCTTCGGCCTCAACCACATTGACGCCCATCTCGCTGAGCATAGCGAGGGTATCTTCGATCTGCTCAGAGGTTACTTCCTCAGACGGGAGGACCTTGTTCAGTTCGTCCATGGTCACATAACCACGGGTCTTGGCCTGCTTGATGAAGCGCTTTACGCCCGCATCGGTGAGGTCGAGCAAGGGACCGTCGGAATTGGATTCGGTTTCTTGCGTCTCAGCCGTATTGCTCATGTGAATCTCCGGTCCCGACGGCGCGCAGCACGCGTCAGGAAAATGGCTAAGGGCGGCCCGTCAAGGCCCCTGCGCTCAGGGATCGACGTCCGTCCAAAAGGTTCCAGTCTTGATCGCACGACGTAGACCGTCCCGTTCCAGCTTCAACCGCATGAACTCTGCCGCGTCGGAAACGTTAGCGTCATCGCCCGAACCCAGTCCGGATTTTGCCGCCAGTAGGGCACGTTCCAGCGCAGCCATTCGGATGAGACCATCGAAGGCGTGCGACCATTGGGACTTAGCATCTGCGAGCGAAGCATCCTGGTTCAGGAAAGGGGCGCCTGCATTGAGGGCCGCCTTATCGATCTCGCTCAGCAAAATACTGAATCCTACAGACGCCAGATGGCGTGTGAGGGCCTCTGTGTCAAGAACGTCACTGTCCAGACGCAGACGAATGATTTCTTTAGCCAAGTCGTCCAGCGCCGGATCGCCAAAACCATGGATCTGCAAAACCTCCAAAACCGGGTCAAGCCATCCGGGATTGAGGAGCGCGGCTTGGGCGACCGCGGCCACCAAAGGATCGAGGGACGCCGACAGACGCCGCGCCGCCGCGCGCCCTTCTTGGGTATTGATCAGGGGCGGAATATAGGGCCCAGAACCTGGCTTTCGCGGCACGAAGGGCGCCCGCGCAGCTCGGTTTTGGCCATAGCCCCCCTGCCCTGCCCCTTGAGCTGGCGCATTAAGCGCATCAACCCGGCGCAAGAGATCATTACGATATTCTTGCGACAGATCCTTGTCTTGGATGGTCGCAGCGGCTGCTCTGAGGCGCGCCTTTAGACCCGCCCGCCGCTCTGGCGTATCGAGCGGCTCGGCGTCACGCTGCAGGGCAAAGAGAGCCTCAACGAACGGAACGGTCTGGGACAGCTGCGCCTTGAGGGCCGCAGCCCCCTGCTCGCGCAGCACATCATCCGGGTCCTTGCCGCCGGTGACGATGGCAAAGCGCAAGGACCGGCCCGCCTTGAGAAGCGGCATGGCCCGTTCGATGGAGCGCGCGGCAGCCCGTTGGCCCGCCCCATCGCCATCGAAACATAGGGTCGGCTCGGGGTGGAGACGCCAGAGCCGTTCCATCTGCTGTTCGGTCAGGGCCGTGCCCATCGGGGCCACAGCGGCCACGCCTGCGCGCTGACAGGCAATGACGTCCATATAGCCTTCGACCACCACCAGCCCGACATCGACCGGCCCACCGGTTGAGGCTGCCCCGACCGCCCCGGTGGAGAGAAGCTTGCGCGCTTCAAACAGGCCATAGAGCAGGTCGCCCTTATGAAAGATGTCCGTCTCTGGCCCGTTGAGATATTTGGCACGCGCTTGGGGATCGAGCGCCCGTCCGCCGAACGAGACCACCTTGCCCCTCGGGTCGGTGATCGGGAACATGATCCTGTCGCGGAAACGGTCATAGGGCGCGCCGCCATCTTCGGGCGCGATCAAGAGACCGGCCTCGACCAGTTCACGCGGCTGAGCCCCCTTGGCAACCAGATAATCCTTCAGGGCCGTTCGTCCGGCAGGGGCATAACCAATGCCAAAGCGTGTGCGCTCAGCCTCTGGCAGGGCGCGCCGATCCAGATAGGCCCGCGCCTCGGTGCCGACAGGGCGGCGCAGTTCGGCCTCATACCAGGCCGCCGCGAGAACCAGCCAATCGGTCAGGGACTGTTGCTGCTTCTCGCGCTGGATCGCTTGAGGGTCCTGCGCGGGCAAGGGCACCCCGGCCTCAGCGGCCAAGCGCTCGACCGCCTCCATGAAGCTGAGGCGCTCCGTTTCCTGCAGGAAGCTGATCAGGTCGCCATGTTTTCCGCTCGAAAAACAATGGTAGAAGCCCTTGTCATCATTGACGAAAAAGGACGGCGATTTTTCCTTGGTGAAGGGTGACAGGCCCGCATATTCACGCCCCTGCCGCCGCAGCTTCACCGTTTTTCCGATCACATCGGAGAGGCGAAGGCGGGACTTGATCTCATCAAGGAAGCGGTCATCAAAGCGCACGGACGGACTATAGCGCCGCTTGACCGGGGCTGCACCCCCCCTCGGCCATCAGACGTTCAACCATCGCCACCCAATCGGGCGCTTCTGAGATTGAAGCCAGTTGCACATAGCGTGGATGGTTTTCCGGCGGATCGGCCATCTCGTGCGCCCAGGTCATCACATAGGGAATATAGGCGGCCCAAGCGCCCGCCTCGATCGAGGGCAAGATGTCGGACTTGACCGAATTGCCGATCATCACGGCCTGCTCGGCCCCCGTGCCGTGACGCGTGAAGATAGTGCTGTAGCAGGCGGGGGTCTTTTCAGACACCACCTCAACCGCATGGAACAGGTCTCCTAGACCTGATCTCGCCAGCTTATTTTCCTGATCGAACAGATCGCCCTTGGTGATCAGCACCAGACGCCAGCGGGCGGCCAAGGCGGTCAAGGCCGCCTCGACGCCGGGCAAGGGCTCGACCGGATGGGACAGCATTTCTCGGCCAGCCGCCAAGACCTCCCGCGTCACCGCCGCTGGAATATCCCCGCCGGTCAGTTCCAGCGCCGTCTCGAGCATCGATAGGGTAAAGCCCTTGATCCCATAGCCATAGAACTGAAGGTTTTTTCGCTCCATCGCCGCCAGACGCTCCAGCAGATGGTCCTGATCGGCCCATGGCTTGAGCAGGTCCGCAAACCGCGCCTGGGTCAGCCGAAACACCGTCTCATTGTGCCAGAGCGTATCATCAGCATCGATGCCGACTGTGGTGATGGTCATGGAGAAGCCTTTTGCCTGTTGCCGCCCTTATAGAAGAGTCGAATGATCCCGTCATGGCTTGACCCGAGGCCGCCTCGCCCCTAGTAACGCCTCCGTTTGTCCGGCGGGGCGCTTTCCTGCCGATTCCATGACATAGTGCCCGTCAGGACGACCGTTTGGCCGCCCATTGCCGTGCCCAGTCGCAACCGGAGGCGCTTGTTACATGACCGCAAAGCTGATGTCTGGCGCAACGGGCGTTCTGGTTCTAGCCGACGGGACCGTCCTGCAAGGGATCGGGGTCGGGGCGGTCGGGGAGGCTCTGGGCGAGGTCTGTTTCAATACGGCCATGACCGGCTATCAGGAAATTCTCACCGATCCGTCCTATATGGCCCAGATCGTGGCCTTCACCTTCCCCCATATTGGCAATGTCGGCGTCAATGGCGAAGACCTTGAAGAGTTTGGCCAAGGCGCGGTGACCGCAGCCCGAGGGGCGATCTTCCGCGATGTTCCAACGCCGCCTGCCAACTGGCGCGCCGAGGGTGATCTGGCCGGATGGATGACCAAGCGGGGCGTGGTCGGTCTGGCCGGGGTCGATACCCGTGCCTTGACCCGCGTCATTCGCGATAGGGGCATGCCGCACGGTGTCATCGCCCACAGCCCTGAGGGTCAGTTCGATCTAGAAGCTCTGGCCGCCAAGGCCAAGGCGTGGAGCGGCATTGTCGGTCTGGATCTGGCCAAGGATGCAAGCTGCCGCCAGCCCTTCACCTTCGACGAAGGCCTTTGGACCTGGCCGGAGGGCTATGCCAAGGCCGGACAACCCAAATATCAGGTCGTGGTCATCGACTATGGCATTAAGCGCAACATTCTACGTGCCCTGACCAGCATCGGCGCCCATGTGACGGTCGTGCCCGCTGACACCAGCGCCGCCGACATTCTGGCGCGCAATCCTGACGGCATCATGCTGTCCAACGGCCCCGGCGATCCGGCGGCAACGGGCCAATATTCTGTGCCGGAAATCCAAGCCTTGGTCGCCAGCGGCAAGCCCGTCTTCGGCATCTGCCTTGGCCATCAGATGCTGGCCCTCGCCCTCGGCGCCAAGACCGCCAAAATGGATCAGGGTCACCACGGGGCCAATCACCCGGTCAAGGACCTGACCACCGGCAAGGTCGAGATCGTGTCGATGAACCACGGCTTTACGGTCGACCGCGAGAGCCTGCCCTCGGGCGTCGAAGAGACCCATGTGTCCCTGTTCGATGGCACCAATGCCGGGATCGCCCTGACAGGAAAGCCTGTCTTCAGCGTCCAACACCACCCCGAAGCCTCCCCCGGACCGACAGATTCGCTCTACATCTTCCAACGGTTCGCCGATTTGATGGACGCCGTATAGCCCTTTCCCCCCTTGAGGGGGAGAGGGTTGGGAGTGGGGGGTGTTGATCCACGATCCCCTCCGCCGCGTTCCCAGCAATACAGAATTCCAGCGGGTCCCTTCCCGCCGAAGTGAAAGGGTCTGGGTCCCCGCCTTCGCGGGGAACACGGAAGAAAGAAAACCAGAAAGGCCCTCACCCAACCCTCTCCCACAGGGAGAGGGTTATAAAAACCAATCTATCGGATAATGTTAACTCTAAAACACATCCCCAAATTGCCACCCTGTCATCAATTTTACGCAAACAGCCTTAGCGCCCTTGCCCCCTGCCTCGCGGGCCTCTAAACGAAGCCCTTAACCTACATGTTTATCGATTCCGGGCCGCACCTCTGTGCGCAGGCCCCGAACGCGCTTGGATGATGTGATGCCTAAACGTACCGACCTGAAGACCATTCTGATTATCGGCGCTGGCCCTATCGTCATTGGGCAGGCCTGTGAGTTCGACTATTCAGGGGTTCAGGCCTGTAAGGCCCTGCGCGCTGAAGGCTATCGGATCGTGCTGGTCAATTCCAATCCGGCCACGATCATGACCGATCCCGATGTGGCCGACGCCACCTATATCGAGCCGATCACCGCGCAGATCGTCGCCAAGATCATCGAAAAGGAGCGCCCAGACGCGCTTTTGCCCACCATGGGCGGCCAGACGGCGCTGAACTGCGCTCTGGCGCTCGAAGCTGACGGCACCTTGGCCAAATATGGCGTCGAGATGATCGGGGCCAATGCTGAGGTCATCGACAAGGCCGAAGACCGTCAGAAGTTCCGTAATGCGATGGACAAGCTGGGTCTCGAAAGCCCGCGTAGCCGCGCCGCCCACACGATGGAAGAGGCGCTGGAGGCTCAGCCCTTCGTCGGCCTGCCCGCCATCGTCCGCCCGTCCTTCACCCTTGCGGGCACCGGCGGCGGCATTGCCTACAATATGGAAGAGTTCCGCGAGATCGTGGAACGCGGCCTCGACATGTCCCCGACCACCGAAGTGCTCATCGAAGAGAGCGTCTTAGGCTGGAAAGAATATGAGATGGAGGTCGTCCGCGATAAGGCCGACAACTGCATCATTGTCTGCTCGATTGAGAATATCGATCCGATGGGCGTCCATACGGGCGACTCCATCACGGTCGCCCCGGCCCTGACCCTGACCGACAAGGAATATCAGTGGATGCGCGCGGCCTCGATTGCCGTGCTGCGCGAGATCGGCGTTGAGACCGGCGGCTCGAACGTTCAGTTCGCGGTCAATCCCAAGGATGGCCGCATGGTGGTCATCGAGATGAACCCTCGCGTGTCGCGCTCCTCGGCGCTGGCCTCCAAGGCGACGGGCTTTCCCATCGCCAAGGTCGCGGCCCGTCTGGCCGTGGGCTACACGCTCGATGAGTTGATGAACGACATTACCGGTGCGACCCCGGCCTCGTTCGAACCGACCATCGACTATGTGGTCACCAAGATCCCCCGCTTTGCCTTCGAAAAATATCCCGGCGCCGAGCCCTATCTGACCACCTCCATGAAGTCGGTTGGCGAGGTCATGGCCATTGGCCGGACCTTTGCTGAAAGCGCCCAAAAGGCCCTGCGCGGCCTCGAAACCGGCCTGACCGGCTTTAACGAGATCGAGATTGAAGGGGCTGGCGATCCGGAGACCGGCAAGGCCGCCATCGTTCGCGCGCTGGGCCAGCCGACCCCCGACCGTCTGCGCGTCATTGCCCAAGCCTTCCGCCACGGCCTCAGCGTCGACGAGATCAACGAGGCCTGTTCCTACGAGCCCTGGTTCCTGCGCCAGATCGAGACCATCGTCGCGACCGAAGCCGAGATCCGCTCAAACGGACTGCCAACCGACGCCGATGCCATGCGCAAGATCAAGGCCATGGGCTTTTCGGATGCCCGCCTGGCCGAACTGACCGATGGCGCGGAAAAGGCCGTGCGTTCGGCCCGTCAGGCGCTGGGTGTTCGTCCGGTCTATAAGCGCATCGACACCTGCGCGGCAGAGTTCTTCGCCAAGACCCCTTACATGTATTCGACCTATGAAAGCGGGGCACTGGGTCAGGTGCCAAGCTGCGAGTCAGAGCCTTCGAACCGGCGCAAGGCCGTGATCCTCGGCGGCGGCCCCAACCGGATCGGCCAAGGGATCGAGTTTGACTATTGCTGCTGTCACGCCGCCTTCGCGCTCGACCAGATCGGGGTGGAGTCGATCATGGTCAACTGCAATCCCGAGACCGTGTCCACCGACTATGACACCTCCGACCGTCTCTATTTCGAGCCCCTGACGGCAGAGGACGTGCTGGAACTGTTGGATGTCGAACGCTCCAACGGCACCCTGATCGGCGTCATCGTCCAGTTCGGCGGCCAGACGCCGCTGAAGCTGGCTCAAGCCCTCGAAGATGCGGGCATCCCCATCCTTGGCACCTCGCCCGACGCCATCGACCTGGCCGAAGACCGCGAGCGGTTCCAGCAACTGTTGCATAAGATCGGCATTGCTCAGCCGATCAACGCCATCGCCCGCTCGGTCGAAGAGGCCTTTGCCGGGGCCCATGCGGTCGGCTATCCCATCGTCATCCGCCCCTCCTATGTGCTGGGGGGTCGGGCCATGGAGATCATCCGCGATGATGAGCAACTGACCCGCTATGTTCGCGACGCGGTAAAGGTGTCGGGTGATAGTCCTGTCCTGATCGACCAGTACCTGTCCCGCGCCACCGAGGTGGATGTGGACGCCATTGCTGATGGCGAGACCGTGTTCGTGGCCGGGGTCATGGAACATATTGAAGAGGCCGGAGTCCATTCGGGCGATAGTGCCTGCTCCTTACCGCCCTATTCGCTCAGCCCCGCCATCATCGACGAGTTGAAGCGCCAGACCGAGGCCATGGCCGAGGCCCTGAATGTGCGCGGCCTGATGAATGTGCAGTTCGCGATTGAAGAGCCCCAGTCCGACGCCCCGCGAATCTTTGTGTTGGAAGTGAACCCCCGCGCCTCGCGCACCGTGCCCTTCGTGGCCAAGACCATCGGCGAGCCGCTGGCCGGGATCGCCGCCAAGGTCATGGCGGGCGTCAGCCTGGCCAGCTTTGGCCTGACCGAGAAGGTCTATGAGCATGTCGCGGTCAAGGAGGCGGTCTTCCCCTTCGCCCGCTTCCCCGGCGTCGATACGCTGCTTGGCCCAGAAATGCGCTCGACCGGCGAGGTGATGGGTCTTGATTGGCGCCGCGAGGGCGAGACCTTCGCCCCGGCCTTTGCGAGAGCCTTTGCCAAGAGCCAGCTCGGCGGCGGCGTGGTCCTGCCCGAGGCTGGAACCGCCTTCGTCTCGGTCAAGGAGGGCGACAAGCCCTTCGTGCTCGACGCCATCCGGCTCTTGATCGGCAAGGGTTTCAAGATCATCGCCACCTCAGGCACAGCCGACTATCTGCGCGAGCAGGGCATTGCCGCCACGGCGGTGAAAAAGGTGCTTGAAGGGCGTCCCAACATTGTCGACGCCATGAAGAACGGCGACGTGCAGTTGGTGTTCAACACCACGGAGGGCAAGCAATCCATTCAGGACAGCTTCTCGATCCGTCGCTCGGCCCTGATGATGAAGATCCCCTACTATACCACCACCGCCGGTGCCCTCGCCGCCGCCCAGGCCATCGCCTTGGCCACGCCGGAGGGTCTGGAAGTCCGCGCCCTGCAATCCTACTAGCCTCGAATTTGAACCAGAGCGCCATGACCGACGACACAGCCTATCAGATCATCGCCAGAGGCCCGCGCCTGATCGCCGAGGCCGCTGCCCGCGCGGTGGACGAAGACGCGGTGCTAGAAAGCACCACCTATTCGATCCTCGAAGAGGACGAGGACCATGATGTCTGGCGCATCGATGCCTTCCCGACGACCGAGCAAGAGTCCGCGCAATATCAGGCAGTTCTGGGCGGTTTCGAGGGTCTGGTCGTCACCTGTGAAAAGCTCGCCGATGCCGATTGGCTGGCCATGGCCCTGTCAGGTCTGCCACCGGTGCGCGCGGGCCGGTTCTTCATCCACGGCGTCCATGACCGCGGCCGCGCGCCGGTCAATAGCGTCAATCTGCGCATTGAGGCCGGGGCAGCCTTTGGCACGGGCCACCATGGCACGACGGTCGGCTGTCTTCTGGCCTATGACCAGCTTTTGAAATCCAAGCGCTTTGGCCGCGTGCTCGATGTTGGCGCAGGCACCGGCGTTCTGGCCATCGCTGCGGCCCGCACCGGTACTGCCAAGGCCGTCGGCACCGATATTGACCGCGTCTCGGTTCGCATCTCGAAGGAGAACGCCAAGGTCAACCAGACCAATGCCCGCTTCGTCCACGCCTTTGGCCTCAGCCACCGAGCCGTGCGCGAACATGCCCCCTATGATCTGGTCTTTGCCAACATCTTGGCCAGGCCTCTGGTCTTCCTCGCTCAAGACATCAAGGGGGCGCTGAAACCCGGCGGCATTGCCATCCTATCGGGCCTCCTACGCAGCCAAGAACGCCTCGTCCGCGCGGCTTACCTGTCGCGTGGGTTTAAGTTGGAACGCCGTATTCATAGAGACGCTTGGGCCGCGCTGGTTCTGCGGCGGGGTTAGGATGGGGGAGTGGGTGTAACCCCCTACCCCGGCTTCGCCGGTACTTCCCCCAGAGGGGGAAGATTTAGCGCTCCAAGATCTTCCCCCTCTGGGGGAAGTGGCCCAAAGGGCCGTAGGGGGCCTTGTTTCCTTCCTTCCGCCTTCCCCGCGAAGGCGGGGACCCAGACCCTTTCACTCAGTCGGAAAGCGACCCGCTGGATCGCCCTCTGCCTCGTCATTGCGAGCGTAGCGAAGCAACATAGGGGAACATCCGCTCAAGTCCGTGTCAGACCCGTAGGTTGCTTCGCTACGCTCGCAATGACGCGGATGGGGAAGTGGATGTAACCCCCTACCCCGGCTTCGCCGGTACTTCCCCCAGAGGGGGAAGATTTAGCGCTCCAAGATCTTCCCCCTCTGGGGGAAGTGGCGCGTAGCGCCGAAGGGGGCCTTGTTTGCTTACCTTTTCACCGTCCCCCCGATTGCACCCTAGCGGCGAAAGTCTTAACCTCGCCCCATGCGCCAGTCCTTTGAAGAATCCACCGATCCGTCCTTCGGCTCTAAGCACCTCCCCCTGATCCGGCAGGCTATGGCCGCTCAGGGTCTAGATGGGCTGTTGCTGCCTCATGAGGACGAGCATCAGAACGAATATCTGCCTGCGGCCAATGACCGACTGGCTTGGGCGACGGGCTTTACCGGTTCGGCTGGAGCGGCAGTGATCCTCAAGGATAAGGCCGCCGTCTTTGTCGATGGCCGCTACACCATTCAGGTGCGCGATCAGGTCGATCGCTCCCTGTTCGAGATCCGCGATCTGGTCGAGGGCGGCGTGCCTGCCTATCTGACCGAAGTGGCCAAGGCTGGACAGGTGATCGGCTATGATCCGCGCCTGCACAGCCCCGAGACCCTCGAGCGCCTGCAAGCCGCCGCTGCGGCCGTTGGGGCAACCCTAAAGCCCGTCGCAGCCAATCCACTGGACGAGGCGTGGGCCGACCGTCCAGCCCAGCCCTGCGCGCCCGTGGTGCCGCACCCTCTGGCCTATGCCGGTGAAGACTCCAAGGCCAAGCGGGCCCGCATCGGAGCGGCTCTAGGCGAGGCCGATGTTGCCGTCCTGACGGCTCCGGCCTCCATGGCATGGCTCTTTAACATTCGCGGAGGCGACGTGATACGCTCGCCCCTGCCGCTCGCCCAAGCCATCTTGAACCGCGATGGCACGGCTCAGCTCTTCCTCGACCCGGCCAAGGTCACCGAGGACCTGCCCGCATGGCTTGGCAATGAGGTGGCTCTGCAGCCGTCCGACACCCTGCCCGCTGCTCTGGATGGACTAAAGGGCAAGACGGTTCTGATCGATCCGGCCCAATCCTCGGCCTGGTATTTCGAGCGTCTGGCCAGCGCCGGAGCCAAGATCGTTCGGGCCATGGACCCCTGCGCCCTGCCCCGCGCCTGCAAGAACGATGTCGAGATCGAGGGTAGCCGCAAGGCCCACGCCCGCGATGGCGCAGCCCTGACCCGCTTCCTCTACTGGCTGGCCACAGAGGGTCAGGTCTCGCCGCCCGATGAGTTGGAGGCCGTCACCAAGCTAGAGGGCCTGCGCGAAGCCACCGGCATGCTCAAGGACCTGTCCTTCGACACCATTGCTGGGGCAGGGTCCAACGCGGCCATCTGTCACTATCACCCCTCTGCTCGCCTCAATCAGCGCGCCAAGCTTGGCTCCTTGCTGCTGGTCGATTCCGGCGGGCAATATCTGGACGGCACCACCGATGTGACCCGCACGGTAGCGATTGGTGAGCCCTCCGCCGAAATGGCTGAGCGTTTTACGCTGGTCTTGAAGGGCCATCTGGCCTTGGGCCGCGTGCGCTTCCCCGTCGGGACCACGGGATCTGCTCTAGACGCCTTGGCGCGCCTGCCCCTGTGGATGGCCGGTCTGGACTATGACCACGGCACAGGTCACGGGGTCGGCAGCTATCTGGGCGTCCATGAGGGTCCGCATCGGATCTCTAAAATGCCCAATAGCGTCGCGCTTCAGCCCGGTATGGTCGTTTCGAACGAGCCCGGCTTCTACAAGGACGGCGAATATGGCATCCGCATCGAGAACCTTCAGGTGGTCACTCCGGCCAGCTCCATCGCGGGCGGCGAACGGTCCATGCTCGGCTTTGAGCAACTGACCCTCGCCCCCATCGACCGGCGCCTAATGGTCAAGGCGCTGATGAGCGCCGAAGAGATCGCTCAGATCGATGCCTATCACGCCCGCGTGGTCGAGGTGATTGCGCCGCAGCTTGACGCGCCCATCGCCAATTGGCTGAAAGCCGTCTGCGCGCCCCTTTAGGAGCGCGCTGGCTCGCCTATTTCAGGCGTTTCCAGGTCTGGGTCTGGCAGATCATGGCCGCGACGCAGCCCTTGACCTGAAGCGTGTCCTGCGCGGCGAGTTTGACGCTGGCCTTATAGGTGCCGCCGTCATTGGGATTATAGATCGTGCCGCCGGTCCACTCATTGGGGCCGCCCGAAAAGCCCTTCATGATCACAAGGCCGTTGAGAGACCGGTTGCGAAGGGCCGCGTCCTTGTTCTTGGCATCGGTTTCGACCTCACCCGGTCCGGAATTTCCACCCACGATCTTGCCGCAGATGGATTTACCGCAGGGGTTAATCTCGATCCGTCCGCCGCGCTCTGATGTGCGCCACACACCGGTGACATCCGAAGCGCTTGCTACGCCCGCCAAGGCAAGGCTGGCGGTCAGGGCGGTAAGAGCGATCTTGATCATGGGTCCATCTCCCGTTGGAAAAGTAATTTCTAGTATAGGTAAGATGAACGGTAAATGACCAATTCTCTTGGGGGCTGGAGGAGATCCTCGTCCCTCGACCGGCGTAAGGTCACGATGAATGAGAGGCCTATTTGTTTCTCAAAAGAACCCCCTACCCCGGCTTCGCCGGTACTTCCCCCAGAGGGGGAAGATCTGAGAGGTTTAAATCTTCCCCCTCTGGGGGAAGTGGCCCGAAGGGACGTAGGGGGCCTTGTTTTCTGTCTTCCGTCTTCCCCGCGCAGGCGGAGAGAGCGTGGATGTATCCCCCTCACCCCACCCTCTCCCCCAAGGGGGCGAGGGCTTATCGGTTCTCTAGCCCTCTCCCTGTGGGAGAGGGTTGGGTGAGGGCCTTGTTTAAAAACCCCTACCCCACAAACCCAGCCGCGCGATTGAGGCGGTCATTGATGGCCTCACCCAGTCCCTCTTTCGGGATCGGGGCGACGGCGATGACGGTGGGTTTCAACCGGTCTGCAGCGCGTAGAAAGGCGAAGAGATTGGCGGCGGCTTCGGCCAAGTCGCGGGACGGGCTGAGGTTCCAGTCCCCCGCACCAACAAAACCAAATCCTAAAAACACCTCGCCCGGCAAAGCCTCGGTCACATTCAATCGCACCGGCGCGTCGGGGGCATAGTGCAGAGCCAAGCGTCCGGGGGAACGATGGGCATCCACAGCGTCGTGATCGTCAGTCAGAGGGCCAACGACCGCCTCGATCTGGGCGCGGGTGACGGCCCCAGGCCGCAACAGCCGCACCTTTCCGCCGAACACGGCAACCACCGTGGACTCTAAGCCAACCCTACAGGCCCCGCCGTCCAAGGCAGCGGCCACTGCAAAGCCGGTCTCTTCCAAAGCATCGGCAAGGTTGGTGGGACTGGGCCTTCCAGATCGGTTGGCCGAAGGGGCGACCACCGGCTTGCCAAAGGCGCGCAGGACCGCCCGGGCCAGATCATGCCCCGGCACCCGCACAGCCACCGTATCCAAGCCTGCCCGGGCCAGATCACAGACCAACTCCGGCGCCCGGATCGGTGTAACAAGGGTCAAGGGTCCTGGCCAGAAGGCATGGGCCAGTTTAAGGGCGCGCTCGTCGAGCACAGCGATGGCCTGCGCGGCCTCAAGGTCTGCAACATGGGCGATCAGGGGATTGAAACTGGGCCGACCCTTGGCCTGATAGATCGCCGCGACCGCCAAGGGATTGCTGGCATCGGCGGCAAGTCCATAGACCGTTTCGGTGGGCAAGAGGACTAAGGCACCGTCACTGAGGGCCTGAGCGACAACCTCTACGGTCGTTGTGATCACGGAGCCTTCTTGGCCGTCAGGGCGATGCGAACCGTCACCCGGGCTGGAATGGCTTCCTCGGTCTTCCACTGCCCTTGCCCCACGCCAAAGACCAGCCGATTGACGATGATGGCGCTGGTCATCTTGGCCGTATCACCACTGATGACCAAGGTGAAGGGCAAGACGATGGGCTTGGATACGCCCTTGAGGGTCAGATCGCCCGCCGCCTGATATTTTCCACCGCCGAGGGCCGTAAAGCCCTTGGTGACAAAGGTCGCGCGGGGAAATTTGTCGGCATTGAACCAATCGGCGGTGGGCAAGGACTCATCGCGAGTCTGCTCATTGGTGAAGGCCGAGGTCATATCGATGGAGACCACCGCCTTGGAGCCCTTCAAATCCTTAGGGTCAAAGCTGATTTGGGCGTCATAGCGCTTGAAGGTGCCGGTAAAGCCCTCGCCATTCATCGCCGCCTCAAAGCCGACGCGCGAGGCAGCCTTGTCGACCGTCCAGCGGGTGGCCGACAGGGCCGCGCCTGCCGACAGACTGGTCAGAGATAGGACCGCGATAGCGGTCAGGGCCGAAAGTTTAGACATGGATCAGGCCTTCTTCAAAAAGGGCACCATTCGCGACAGGACACTATCACGATCGATGAACTGATGCTTCAGCGCTGCGCCGACATGGAGCACGGTCAGGGCATAGATCACCTTGCCCATGGCCTCGTGCACCAATTCAAACAGCTCTTCCAGATTATGAGCCTGCTCCTGAGCCAGACCATGGACAAGGGGCAGATAGGGCAGGTCAATGATCCCATAGAGCAGGGTCGGGATATTCTTGGGCGAGGCCGAAACCATCAGCCAACCGGTCAAGGGCAGGCCAAGCATAACGACATAGAAGCCGATATGAACCGCCTTGGACAGGACCTTCTCCCAAGGCTTGAGGCTCGCCAGAGGCGCGGGAGCGGGATGGGTTAAGCGCCAACCGAGCCGGGCGAGGCTGAGGACCAGAACCGTAATGCCCAAGGACTTGTGCAACTGGAACAGCTGGAACTTGGCCAGTCCCTTGGCATCGTCAAACTGCCAAGCCACGGCAATCGTACTGATCAGGACCAAGGCGATCAGCCAATGGAGCACAATGGCCACCAAAGTGTAACGGTCTTGAAGCCTATTGGTCATCTGGATATCTCGTGAAAATTGAAGGGGACTAATGGGCTCAAGCCATAGCACCCAAACAAGCCCCTGCTCCATGTGACGCATCGCAGCGTCTCAAGACCCGACCCTGTGCGGCTAAGCGCCAAAGGGCCGGGCCGAGAACCGTCCTATTTCTTTGTGAACTCGATCTCAAGGATCAGGTCGACCATGTCGCTGATCACCGGCACATAGGTTCCAAAGCCAAAATCGGTCCGCTTAATCGCGCCGGTCGCCGAAAAGCCCGTGCGGGTTTCGGGCATCATGCCAGAACCCACGCCGTTCCAAGTCACATCCAGTGTCACGGGCTTGGTCACGCCAAGGAAGGTCAGGTCGCCGGTCATCTTGCCCGTATTGGCACCGGTCATGACCAAAGCGGTTGAGGCGAAGCTGATGGTTGGGAACTTGGCGGTGTTCAGCCAGGTTGGTCCCCTGAGCTTCTCATCAAAGCTGGCGCTACCGGTATCAACAGATGCGGGATCAATCGTGGCCGTCACCTTGGCCGCCGTCGGATTAGCGGGGTCAAAGGTGAAACGCGCGTC
>CANESI010000010.1 GCA_947441065.1 Caulobacteraceae bacterium | reverse complement strand
TCGGTTCTAGCCCTCGCCCCCTTCAGGGGGAGAGGGTGGGGTGAGGGGGTCATCCACGCTCTCTCCGCCGCATTCTAACGAAAGTTAGGGGCCAGCGGGCCGTTTCCCGTCTGAGTGAAAGGGTCTGGATCCCCGCCTTCGCGGGGAACACGGATTTGGTGGTTTTGTGCCGTCCTCTCTCACGTCATTGCGAGGCGCATCGCGCCGAAGCAACCCAGGGGAATATCAACCTAGGTTCGGGTCAGACCCCTGGGTTGCTTCGCCTCGCTCGCAATGACGCGGTTGATAAAACAAGGCCCTCACCCAACCGTTTTTCAGCACCTTGTCCCCGCCTTCGCGGGGAACGCGGAAGGGGGCTCCCCCTTTCGCTGTGACACACAATCCTCATAAAACGCGCTTAAGACAGAGGGTAGGGGTCTAAGGGCCTTTAGGGGTTGGTAAACACTTGTGTTTACCCTCTCCATTTCGCATGTGCGAGATGACAGCCATTGCCTTTGTTGCAATTGGCCCTAGGTCCTGCGGTTGGACCGGCTGACAGGTAGTATGATGAAGCGTCTGGTTTTGATCATGGCTGTGGCCCTACCGTTGCTTGGAGGGTGCGCAACCCTTCCGGTGGCAGGCGCACTTCCAGCCGGTTATGAGAGCGCAGATGCCAGTGCTGCCGTCGACCCCGACACGATTGACTCTTGGTGGACGCTCTATGGCGACGCCGAACTCGAAGGACTGGTCACCCAAGCTCTGATCTCTGCTCCGGATGCACAGTTGGCCCAGTCGCGTCTGGCCGAAGCGCGCGCCCTGCGCTCTGCAGCCCTGTTCAGCTACAATCCGCAAGGCAATCTGCGCGGGCAGGCGGGCAAGTCGGAGACAGATCAACTGAGCGGCGGCTCTCCGCTTCTGTCCACGGCGGGCGAGACCAAGACCGCAGGCGCCAGCTTCGATGTCAGCTGGGAACTGGACCTCTTTGGCCGCAGTCTGGTGGCGCGGGGCAAGGCCAATGCCGATCTGTCCGCCGCGCGGTTTGAGGTCGAAGGCGCGCGCGCCAGTCTCGCTGCCAATGTCGCTCAGCAGGTCTTTCAGGTTCGCGGCCTCGATATTCAACTGGCCGACGCGGACGAGACCGTCCGTATTCAAGACGCTCTCTATAGAATGGCCGTCACCAAGGCTGAGCGTGGCCTCGTGTCCAGTTCGGACGCTGAACGGGTCAATGCTGATCTTAGCCAAGCCAAGGCCGAGCAGGCGCGGCTTAAGGCTGAACTTCAAGCCGCCAAGCGTAGTCTTTTGGTTCTGGTGGGCCGGGGCAGTGAGCCAACCTCATCCCTCGTCCTGACCTCAGCCCTTGGCACCGTTCCAGAGGTTCCAGTGACCGTGCCCAGCAGCCTGCTTCAGCGTCGCCCCGATGTGCGCGAGTCCGAGGCGCGTCTGCGGTCCGCGATGGGTCTTCGCACATTGAGCCGTATGGCGCTGTTCCCGACCTTTACGCTCCTGCCGGGTGTGGGCTGGTCCGATGGTCAGACGGCGAGCTATGGCTCGACCACCTCGTTCTGGTCCTTGAGCGCCGGGATGTCTGTGCCGATCCTTGATCTGCCGCGCCTCGTGCAGCAGATCAAGGTCCAAAATGCCCGCACCCGACAGGCAGCCATTGGCTATCAAAAGACCGTTCAGACCGCCTTTGGTGAGACGGAAAACACATTAGCCCGCCTCGCGGCGGATCGGGTGCGCGTGCGCCTGCTCGCCGCCGGGGAGGCCAGCGGTCGAACCGCCTATCTCGCCGCCGAAAAGAAATATGCTGCCGGTCTGATCGATCTGGCCTCTGCCATGGACGCCGAGCGCGCCTGGCGGGGGAGCCGTTCGGCCATGACCGCCGCTCAAGTCACCGCCCTTCAGCGCTCCGTTCAGGCCTTCAAGGCCTTGGGCGGCGGCTGGCCGTCTACGCCTGAAACCGCTGGTTCCTCCCGATGAGACCTCTGCCCATGACCCGATCGCCCCTCCTGACCGCCCGAACATCGGCGGTTTTTCTGGCCTTGGCCCTTTCAGCCTTCGGCCTGTCCGCCTGCGGCAAGGGCTCGTCTGGCAAGACCAAGATCGAGGGGGCTGCCACCGCGCCTGCGGACATGCGCTCGGTGCGGGTGATCAAGGTTGAAAGCCGCGAATTGACCGGTGGTCTGGTGGCGAGCGGCGTCTTGGTCTCGCGCGAAGAGGCGGCGGTCGGTTCTGAACTGGCAGGCTTCCGCGTGGCGCGGGTCCTGGTCGAAGAGGGCGCGGTGGTGGCCGCAGGTCAGCCCTTGGTGCAACTGGATAACACTCTGATCCAAGCGCAGATCGAGCAACAGACAGCGCTTGTGGCACAGCAGGCCGTCGCGGCCCGTCAATCTCAGCTGCAAGCCGACCGGGTTGTGGGCCTTCAAGGCCAAGGTGTGGTATCGGAAGAACAGCTGCAGCAACGCCAGTTCCAAGCTGAGAGCAGCCGAGCCGCCTTGGCCGCTCAAACCGCCATCCTCAATGATTTTAAGACCCGTCAGGCTCGGATGACCATTCGCGCGCCGGTCGGTGGCCGGGTTCTGGAGCGCACAGTGCGCCCCGGTGATATCTCCGGAGGTGGTACCTATTTCCGCATCGCTCGCGATAGTCTCGTCGAACTGGACGCTGAAGTGCCAGAGCGCAGCCTTTCGACCGTGCAGGTCGGTGATGGGGCTGAAGTGACCCTGCCTTCGGGCAAGGTTGTTCAGGGCAAGGTGCGCCTGATCAGTCCGCGTATTGATGCCCAGTCAAGGCTTGGCCGTATTCGCGTCCTTCTGCCGGTGTCCAACGACCTTCGTCCGGGCGGCTATGCTCAGGCGGCCTTTAACAGCGCGACCCGCAAGGCGACAGTGGTTCCCGAAGCGGCGATCCGCTTTGACGCTGAAGGCGCCTCAGTGATGGTGGTCGGCGAGGGCAATAGGGTCCAACAGGTCAAGATTAAGGCCGGTCAGCGCAGTGACGGCTATGTCGAACTGCTGGAAGGTCCGCCTGTCGGTGCGACCGTGGTCAAGGGTGCTGGATCGTTCGTGATGAGCGGCGATGTGGTCAAGCCCTATGTTGAGCCCACCACGGTGAGCCTCCGCTAATGGCGCAGCTTGGCATTTCCACCTGGTCCATTCGCAACCCCATTCCAGTTGCGGTGATCTTTATCGCCCTGACCATAGCGGGGCTGTTCTCCTATGGCATGTTGCCGATCAAGCAATATCCCAATGTGAACTTTCCCGCAGTGGCCATTTCGGTGGTTCAGAGCGGTGCAGCGCCAGCGGAGATGGAAAACCAGATTACCCGGCCGATCGAGAATGCCTTGGCCGGGCTGTCCGATGTTCGTGGCATTCGCTCGTCCGTCGTTCAGGGCGTTTCGACGACGATCGTGTTTTTCGATCTGAGTCAGGACCTGCAGAAAAAGACTGACGAGGTCCGCTCAAAGGTCGATCAGACCAGAGCCATTTTGCCGCGTGAAATAGAGTCTCCGATCATCCAGCGGATCGAGATGGATTCCGCGCCGATCCTGTCCTACGCGGTCTCGGCCCCCGGCATGAGCCAAGCCGAATTGAGCTGGTTCATCGACGAGACCATTACCCGTCAATTACAAAGCGAAAAGGGCGTGGCCCAGGTCGGACGGGTTGGCGGGGTGTCTCGCGAGATCAATATCGTCATCGATCCCCAGCGCCTTGCCGCCTATGGTTTGACCAGTTCCGAGATCAATCAGGCCCTGGCCACCTTTAACGTCGACGCCCCCGGTGGTCGTGCTGGGGTAGGCTCTCGTGAGCAAACCCTTCGCGTTCTGGGCGCTGCGACAACGGTCGAGGCTATTCGAAACATCACCATCCCTGCCGGAGGGCGCTTCATTCGCCTGTCGGATGTTGCCGACATTGGCGATGGCGCGTCTGAGCCCCGCGGTTTTGCGCGCCTCGATGGTCGCCCCGTGGTGGGCTTTGAGGTCATGAAGACCCGCGAAGCCAGCGACGTTCAGGTCGAAGATCAGGTTGTCGCTGCGGTTGCCAGATTGCAGGAAGAGCAGACCAAGGCCGGACGCGATATCAAGTTCTTCAAGATCTTCTCGGTCGTTGATGAGACCCGGGCCAGCTATCACGCGACGCTCCTGTCCATGGTTGAGGGTATGGGCCTCGCCGCCTTGGTGGTGCTTCTGTTCCTGCGCGAATGGCGCTCGACCATGATCACGGCCATGGCCATGCCGCTGTCGCTGATCCCAACCTTTGCCTTCATGGCGCTTATGGGGTTCAGCCTGAACGTGGTGACGCTCTTGGCCTTGACTATGGTGATCGGCATTCTGGTCGATGACGCCATTGTTGAGATCGAAAATATCGAAAAACGCATTCAGGCTGGTGCAAGGCCCTATCGCGCAGCGATGGAAGGGGCGGACTCTATCGGCCTAGCCGTTGTCGCGACGACGGCGGCCATTGTGGTGGTCTTTACGCCGGTCTCGTTCTTACCGGGTATTTCGGGTCAGTTTTTCAAGGAGTTTGGTCTAACCGTTTCGGTCGCCGTCCTGTTCTCGCTGGCGGTGGCGCGCTTTGTGACGCCGGTCATGGCGGCCTATCTGCTTAAGCCCAATATCCATGCCAAGCCGCGCAAGCCTTTTGATGGGTTCTATCGCAAGTCCCTAGACTGGGCGCTCGACCATCGCTGGATATCGGTCTTCATTGGCGGCGTGATCTTTGTCTTGAGCATCATGCTGACAGGTCTGTTGCCCAAAGGCTTCCAGCCCGCCGACAATGCGAACTTCTACTATGTGAAGATCCAAGGTCCTCCTGGCGCCACCCTCGTGGACATGGAGCGCACCGTTCAGGAGGTCACGCGCATTTTCAAGGGTCGGCCAGAAACCAAGATGGTCTTTGCCCGGGTTGGGTCAGGGGCTTCGCAATCTGGATTTGGTGGGGGAAGTGATTCTGCCGATGTGCGCGATGGCACGATCACGGTGGTCTTGAATGAGAAACGCGATCTCACTGTCACCCAGATCAAACAGATCATGCGCCCCCTCGTCCGCGAGATTCCAGACGCACGTGTGAATATGCTCGGCAACTTTGGTGACGCTGACGTGTCGATCGTTCTGACGGGCGAAGATGGTGACCTGCTCGAACGGACCGCGATCCAAGTCGAACGCGAAATGCGAGGCCTAACAGTCCTCGCCGATCCTCGCCCCTCTTCGTCGCCCAGCGGCCCTGAAATTGTCATTCGTCCGCGTGTTGCTGAGGCGGCGCGCCTAGGTGTTACGGCTCAATCGATCGCTCAAGCGGCCCGGGTGGCCACCGTCGGTGATATTGACGCCAATGTTTCCAAGCTGAACGATGGAGAGCGCCGGATCCCTATTCGCGTACGTCTGGCCCCAGATAGCCGCAGCGACTTGGAAACCATCAAGGCCCTTCGCGTGCCGACTGTGACGGGCAAGACCGTGCCTCTGGATGCCGTCGCAGATGTGACCTTCCAAGCCGGTCCTGCCAAGATCAACCGCTATAACCGCAAGCGTCAGATCACCATCGAGTCCGACCTCAATAACGGCGCGCAACTCGGCGAAGGGGCCGCGGCGGTCGAGGGCCTTCCGACCATGAAGGCCTTGCCCAAGGGCGTAACCGAAGCTCAGGTCGGTGACCAAGAGGCCATGAAAGAGCTGTTTGGCGCGCTTGCAGCGGCGATCTTTGCCGGTGTCAGCATGATCTATGGCGTTCTTGTGCTGTTGTTCCGTAGCTTCTTCAAGCCCATCACCATCCTGTCGGCCTTGCCGCTCGCGATTGGCGGCGCCTTCTTGGGACTGCTGTTCATGGGTCTGGCCATTAGCTTGCCGTCCTTGATTGGCCTGTTGATGCTGTTGGGTCTTGCGGCCAAGAATTCGATCCTCTTGGTCGAATATGCCATCGAACAGGAGCGTTCCGGCGCCAGCCAACGCCAAGCCCTTATCGAGGCTTGCCGCGAACGGGCCCGCCCGATCATCATGACCACAGTGGCTATGGCCGTCGGCATGCTGCCCACAGCGATGGCGATTGGTAAGGGATCAGAGTTCCGTCAGCCGATGGCTGTAGCCGTGATCGGTGGCTTGATCACCTCGACGATCCTGTCGCTGGTGCTGGTGCCGGTGGTCTATGAAATGGTCGATGATTTCGAACTTTGGCTCAAACCCAAGCTGGCCAAACTGATCACCCCCAAGGACGCGCCGACAGGCGAAGCCTGAGAGCAGCTTCACAAACAAGGCCCTCACCCAACCCTCTCCCACAGGGAGAGGGCTAAGAACCGCTAAGCCCTCGCCCCCTTGGGGGAGAGGGTTGGGTGAGGGGGTGCGCTTATAACCAGCCCCCTTTGATGCTCCGCATCGCTTCCCCCCAGAGGGGGAAGATATCCCATCCCTAAATCTTCCCCCTCTGGGGGAAGTACCGGCGAAGCCGGGGTAGGGGGTTTCAGCCTCTCTTTTCGTCTCGACAGCCCCGAAAAACCTGCTACCAATGAATTGTCATTAAGAATGCCAATATAACGGGTGGGTCGAATATGAGCATTTGGGTCTGGGGCATGGCGCTAGCCGTCTATGGGCTGTTTCTGGCCTGGTACGTCAATTGGCGCGGTCCGGTCAGCAAGGCTGAGGTCGAGACGCTGATGACGGCGCTTGAGGCCGCGACCCATGAGAATGACCGCAATGACATGTCGATCATGCGCAAGTTTCTCGAGACCGATGATGGCCGCGAGTTCTTTATGGTCAATCTGGTCAAGCTGGCGCCCGGCAAGGTTCCAGACCCGATCACCGGCGAGCTGAAATCCTCCCGCGAGGTGATGGACGGCTATACCAAGGTCTTTTTCCCCGCCATCTTTGCCCGCGCCAGCCATCCTGCCGTCATGGCGCGTAAGGTCGGTGGCTATTTCGATGCTTGGGGCACTGAGCCTGATCCGAGCTGGAGCGCGATGGGCTATATGCGCTATCGCAGCCGCCGCGACATTGCGCTGTTGGTCACGGATCCCAAGTTCGGTGGGGCGCACGATTTCAAATTCGCGGCCATGCCCAATACCTTCTCCTTCCCGACCCAGCCCATGATGCTGGCCCTGATCAGCCCGCGTGTGTGGGTTGGCTTGGTCATAGCCTTGGTTGCCGCCCTTACCCAGATCGCCGTGCTGCTCGCTGCAGCCTAATTTCAAGACGAGAGAGATTCGCCATGAAGGTGTTGCGCACCCCCGAAGACCGTTTTGCCAACCTGCCGGATTTCCCGTGGGAGCCGCACTATCTGACCATCCAAGACGAGGATGGCAGCGATATTCGGATCCACTATATCGATGAAGGCCCGCGTGACGCAGAGCCCATTGTGCTGATCCACGGCAACCCGACCTGGGCCTATCTCTATCGCCACATGATCCCCGGCCTGTTGGCGACGGGGCGGCGGGTGATTGCGGTCGATCTGGTCGGCTGTGGGCGCTCGGACAAGCCAGCGGCCAAGAGCGACTACACCTTGGCGCGGCACTATGACTGGATGTCCAAGTGGCTGGTCGGTCTAGACCTCACCAATGTCACCCTCTTTTGCCAAGACTGGGGCGGGACCATCGGGCTCTATCTGGTGTCCCTGTTCCCCGAGCGCTTTGCCCGCGTCATCGCCTCCAACACCGGTTTGCCAATAGGTCAGGGTGAGGGCGAGTTCATGAAGATGTGGGTCGGCATGATGCGCGAGGCCACCGAATTTCCTTGGCACATGCTGGAAGCCGGCATGGAGCGCAAGCTCACGCCCGAAGAGCTAGCCGCCTATCATGCGCCGTTCCCGACCAGTGAATATGAGTCCGGCCTGATTCAGTTTCCCCTGCTGATCGCCGTTCAGCCCGACAATCCCGGCGTGCCCCTGAACCGCGAGGCTTGGGCGCGGCTGGCCAACTTTAACAAGCCGTTCTTGACCCTGTTTGGCGACCTCGATCCCGTATCCAAGGGCTGGGATAAGCTCGCCCAGAGCTATATTCCCGGTGCCAAGGGTCAGGCCCACCATACGGTCAAGGGGGCCAACCACTTCATCCAAGAAGACGCTCCGGCAGAGCTACTGGAACATTTCATTCCCTTCCTTGATGTGAACTGAACGGGATTTTCCGATGGCGATCTTGCCCCCCAGCACCAATGGCGACTATCGCGGCTCGCCCCTATCGGCCTGGTTCGTCGTCCTGACGGGTGTGACGTCCATCATTCCGGGCTGTATCCACTATTTCCTGCCCGATGGCGGGGCAGGGGTGATCGGCCAGATGGACCTGTCCACGCGGGCCCAGACCATCTTTGTTCTGTTTGCCTGGTTTGGCGCTTTGCAGATACCGCATGGGATCGGCCAGCTCATTATTGGCCTACGCTATCGTCCGCTCGTGCCCCTGATGCTGGTGCTGGTGATCATAGAGCGGGGCCTGATGAGCCTTGACGGCTGGTTCCTCAAGGGCTCGGGTGGCCACCATCCGCCTGAGCATTATGCGAGCCCTGTCGCTGTGGTCCTGAGCCTGATTTTCTTAGTCCTGTCCCTGCGTGAGCGCCGCGCTTAGGGCCGCGAATGCGCCCGCGATAAGGAGATGTCGATGATTACCCAGATGCAGGTCCGCAAGAGCGATCTGACCGATATCCATTTGACGCAGGTCGTTGTTCCAGACCTCGCCGACGGTGAGATCTTGCTGTCGATCGACCGCTTTGCCCTGACGGCGAACAATATTGGCTATGCCTTGGGCGGCGAAACTCTCGGCTTTTGGAACTATTATCCAGCACCAGAGGGCTGGGGCATGGTGCCCTGCTGGGGGTTTGCGGATGTTATCGCCTCGCGCCATTCAGAGATTGCCGTCGGCGAGCGGATCTATGGCTTCTTGCCCACCGCGTCCCATGTGGTGATGCAGCCTGGCGATCTGCAGGGGGATGCCTTCAACGACGTCGCCGCCCACCGGCTGGCTTTGCCTGAGTTTTACAACCGCTATCAGCGCACCAGCGGCGAGGATGCGGCCCTCACCGCGCTTGAGGATGAGCGCTGCCTGCTGTTCCCGCTCTTTGGGACAGGTTTCATGCTCTATGACTATCTGGTCGACAACGCCTTCTTTGGAGCAGAGCAGGTTTTGATCGGCAGTTGCTCCTCCAAGACCGGTCTGGCCTTGGCAAACCTGCTGGCCAGACATGGCGAGGGGCGTCCTCGGATCATTGGCCTGACCTCACCGGGCAATGTCGCGTTCGTCAAATCGCTGGGGACCTGCGACGAGGTCGTGGCCTATGGCGATATCTCTGCCATGGATGGGCGCAAGCTGTCCGCCTTTGTGGACATGGCAGGCGACACCCAGGTGACCGGCGCGGTGCACCAATGTTTCGCCGCCAATCTCAAGCTCAGCAGCATGGTCGGTGCCACCCACTGGGATGCGCCAAGGGTGAAGGTTCGGGTCGAGGGCGCGCCTAAGCACAGTTTCCTCTTCATCCCCTTCCAATTGGCCAAGCGTGAAGGCGACTGGGGCCCCGGCGTGGTGATGCAAAAGGCTCAGGTTCAAAGCGCGCGGATTGCGCAAGAGATGAAGGGCCTGATGACGATCCATCATGCCTTTGGACCGGAGGCAACGCGCAAGGCCTTGGCCGATCTGGTGGGGGGCCGCGCCTCGCCTGCCATCGGACAGATCGCGTCCCTAAGCCGCAGCGCCTAACCGCTCTTCATTTTTGCGCATGACAAGAGACTATTCGCCCCGTTGCTTCGGCATTGCTAGGGTGTGGTCAGGGCTTTGTTTTGCGTAGGACCATAGAGATGAGAACGGCTGTTGTGACGGGCGCGGCCCAAGGTGTTGGCTTTGCCACGGCGGCGCTGCTGGGCCGCAAGGGCTATCAGGTCCTGATGACCGATTTGCAGCCTCTCGATGGCCCGCTCTCGCGGCTTCAGGCCGAAGGCTTGAAGGTCGCTGCCATCTGCGGTGACGTCTCGTCAGAGGCCTTCGCACTTGAGTTGGCAGCCCTTGTTGCCAAGGGCTATGGCGCAGCCGATGTGCTGGTCAACAATGCCGGGATCAGCCTGATTTCTCCCGCCGAAGAGACCAGCCTTGCCCAATGGCAGAAGGTCATGGCCATCAATCTGCAAGGTCCCTTCCTGCTCAGCCAAGCCTTGGGCAAGCAGATGCTGGCGCGCAAAAGCGGCAATATCGTCAATGTCGCCTCCGTCGCTGGCCTTGGCGGCGTCATCCATCGCAGCGCCTATAATGCCTCCAAACATGGCCTGATCGGTCTGACGCGGACCTTGGCCGCCGAGTGGGGTGGTCGCGGGGTGCGGGTCAATGCGGTCTGTCCCGGCTGGATCAAGACCGAAATGGATGTCGCTGATCAGGGCTCTGGAGCTTACGGCGATGAGGACATTATCAACCGCGTCCCCATGGCCCGCTTTGCCCGGCCTGAAGATGTTGCCGCCGCCATTGCCTTCTTGGCGCAGGAGGACAGTTTTGTGAACGGGGTCAGCCTGCCCGTCGATGGCGGCTGGACGGCGGACAATAGCTGGGATGCCCTGCGTATCAAGACCCGCGGCGTTTAGGTCCAACTCTGAGACAAAAACGCCGCCGAAGACCCAGTGATCCTCGGCGGCGTGATCTGATATGGGGGAGGGCGGATTAGCCCTTCATGCGCATTTGACCCAGATAGTCGCGCTTGCCCAATGGCACGCCGCGTGCGCGCAGGATGTCGTAGGTGGTGGTGGCGTGGAAGTGCAGGTTGGGCAGGGCGAAGGACATCAAGAAGCCCTCGGCCACGAATGGCAATTTGAAGCTGCCCATTTCAAAGGTCACGTCCTTGCCTTCGAGCGCGTTGATTTCGTCGGCGGTGAGGGCCTTCAGGCCTGCCAAGGCGTCTGCCACATGCTTTTGTAGACCGGCATAGTCGAGCGGACCAACGGGCGGCGGGGGCGTGGCGATGCCAGCCTTGACGCTGTTGATCGCCCCCAAGGAATGGTGAAACACCGAGACGATCTGGAAGTGCAGGGGCTGCATATCGTCGACGAGCCGCGCGGCGACCATTTCGTTCGGATCGATATTGTTGTCGACGCAGAAGGCCATGCCCCGGTCCAGAATACCGGTCACGGCACCGAGCACCTGCAGGGATGAGGTCACGGACACGTCGTAGAGTGAAATTGCCATTGAGGGATGTTCCTTCTGAGGGGGGAGTCTCGATATGGCCGGACCGTAGCGACGCAGGGTGGGCCTGAGCAAGGCAAACTGTCCGTTTGCTGCATTTTTGGTCTGACGCGGACCGGCTATCGCCTGCTAAGGTCAGTTCAATTCTCAATCATCGCCCTACGGCACCGGAGCGACCTATGAAATCCGCCCTTCTGATCCTTCTGGCCAGCAGCGCCCTTGCCGGGTGCGCGACAATGGAAAAGCCCATGACCACGACTGCCCCGACCGTCGTTGAAGCCCCCGCGCCCAAGGCTGCGCCCAATCCGCTGACCGCTGAGTGGACTGGGCCATTCCAAGGGGTTCCGGCTTGGGACAGGCTCGATGTCGAACAGTTCCCAGCGGCCTTCACCGAAGCCATGGCCGATATGAAGCAAGAGGTTGAGGCCGTGCGCGACAATTCCGCGCCTGCCACCTTCCAGAATGTGCATGAGCCGATGATGTTGGCCGGCAGCAAGATGGACCGGCTTCAGTCCCTGTGGGGCGTGCAGACCTCGAACCTTTCGAACAACCGGGTCAATCAGCTCGAAACGGAGTGGGAGCCTAAGCTGTCATCCTTCTATGACGGACTGATGCTCGATCCTAAGCTGTTCCAGCGCTATAAGGCCGTTTACGACAACCGCGCCAATCTGAACCTGACGCCCGCGCAGTTGCGCTTGGTCGAGCGGTCCTATGAAGGCTTTGTGCGTAACGGGGCCAATCTGGCCGGGGCGCAAAAGGCCCGGCTGATGGAGATCAACAGCGCGCTGGCTCAAAGGTTCGCAGAGTTTGGCGGCAAGGTGGTGCGCGACGAGCAGGCCCTGATCTTTGTGGATGATGCGACCACTCTGGCCGGGCTTGAGCCCGCGTTGCTCGCTGCCTTCAAATCGGCGGCTGTGGCGGCAGGTCAGCCGAACCGCTATGCGGTCAAGAACACCCGCTCGGCCGTGCAGCCGGTGCTCGACTATGCCAGCGACCGTGCCCTGCGTGAAAAGGTCTGGCGGGCCTTTGTCAATCGCGGCGACAATGGCGATGCCAATGACACCAATCAGACCATCACCGAGATCCTAAAGCTGCGCCAAGAGCGCGCGGTTCTGCTCGGATTTGAGACCCACGCCCACTATCGCATGGCCGACACCATGGCCAAGGACCCCTCGAAGGCGATGGACCTGATGATGCGCGTCTGGCCCGCCGCTGTGGCCCGCGTGAAGGAAGAGGTCGCGGACATGCAAAAGATCGCCGATGCCGAGGCTAAGGCGAGCAAGACCGCCAAGATCACCATCTCTCCTTGGGACTATGGCTTCTATGCTGAGAAGGTCCGTAAGGCGAAGTACGACCTCAATGAAGCCGAGGTGAAGCCCTATCTGCAGCTCAACAGCTTGATCGACGGCATGTTCTGGTCAGCGGGACAGCTCTATGATCTGGGCTTTAAGGAAAATACGGGCGATGTGCCGGTGTTTGAGCCAAAGGTTCGCACCTTTGAGGTGACAAACCTCAAGACCGGAGCCCCGGTTGGCCTGTTCTATATGGATAATTTCGCGCGCGACGGAAAACGGTCAGGCGCTTGGATGACCACCTATCGCAGCCAGCAGGGCCTCGGTGGCACGCGAACCGTTCTGGCCTCGAACAACAATAATTTCACAGCCGGCACAGACGGGACCCCGACCCTGATCAGCCTTGATGATGCCGACACCCTGTTCCACGAGTTCGGGCACGGCATCCACTACCTGTTGCAGAATGTCTATTATCCGGATCTGGCGCGGGTGCCGCGCGACTTTGTCGAGATGCCCAGTCAGGTGAATGAAAACTGGCTCTTGACCCCTGAAGTGCTGAACCGGTTTGCCCTGCACTATAAGACCGGCGCGCCGATGCCCAAGGCCTTGGTCGACAAGATCCAAGCTTCCAGCACCTTCAATCAGGGCTTTGCGACGGTTGAATATCTGTCCAGCGCCATTGTCGATATGAAGCTGCATAACCGCACTGTTTCGGTTACGGATCCAGACCGCTTTGAGCGTGAAACCTTGGCTGAAATGGGCATGCCTAAGGAGATCGTGATGCGGCACCGCTTGCCACAGTTCAATCACCTGTTCACGTCAGACGGCTATTCGGCGGGCTATTACAGCTATCTGTGGTCCGAAGTGATGGATGCGGATATCTGGGCCGCCTTTAAAGAGGCGGGCGGACCTTGGGACCGGACGGTTGCTGATCGGTTCCGGACCATCGTCCTGCAGACCGGTAACGAGACCGACCGGGCAGAGGCCTATCGCGCCTTCCGCGGACGTGATCCCGATGTGAAGCCGCTCTTGGCCCGTCGCGGCTTTCCGACCAAATAGCGGAGTGCGGATCGTTAGCGGGCTGTCCCCGCTAACGATCAGTTCTTTTTGCTGCGGTCCATTTCGCGTGGGATCACCGGCATGGTCAGGGTGATGGGGTCCAGCGCCTGGAACGCGACCCGCTTGGCCACGTCGGGCGCGACGCCGAGCATACGCAGCTGTAACTGC
This sequence comes from Caulobacteraceae bacterium, assembly GCA_947441065.1. Lineage (GTDB taxonomy): Bacteria > Pseudomonadota > Alphaproteobacteria > Caulobacterales > Caulobacteraceae > CAISGS01. The sequence goes on along the minus strand of CANESI010000010.1, from coordinate 59,706 downwards.
GCCACGCGAGAGCCTGCGTCTGGTCCAGCCTCGCCGTTAAGCCGCCGAAATAGGGTGGACATGGTCATGGCCGAAAAGGTGCTGATCAGGAAATCATCGATCTCAACCGTAAAGACCCCTTGCGCCACGCCCCGCTCCAAATCGGCGCGCAGATAGCTGACGACGCTGTCGCGAAGATCGTTGTAGATCCAAACGGCGCGGAACAGGGCCTGACCCCATTGCGGCGTGCTTGTGGCAAGATCGAGCAGCCGACGGGTGGCGCAGCTGACCCGTTCAACCGCATCAGAAACACCGACCATGGCGCCATCGAGTTGCTGCACCACATCATGGGCAATGCGGTAAGCGACCGCCGTGGCGATCTCGTCCTTATCTTTGAAATAGACATAGAAGGTGCCATTGGCGACCTCTGCGGCACGGGTAATTTCATTGACCGATGCGGCCTCAAACCCATCACGCGCAAAGACGCTGACGGCGGCGTCCATCAAGCGGGCCTTGGTGCGGGCGCTCTTGCCGAGGTTGCGGGCTTCGCGGGTAAAGAGGTCAAGGCTGGTCAAAAACAGAACTCCGATTTGAGACCCACATAATGCCAATCGATTAATTGACATATATCTCATAAAATTCCTACTGTGAGCCGGAACGATAAGGAATGGCTTAAGACCATTCAAGACCAAGGACCAGCGCCTATGAGTGTGATTGACGTACCCATCCTGATCGTTGGGGGCGGTCCGGTGGGCCTTCTCGGTGCGCAACTTCTAGGCCGCCAAGGGCTGAAGGTCCTGCTGGTTGAGAAATATCCGTCTCGCCTTGAGGCCCCAAAGGCCCACGCGCTCAATCCTCGCTCGCTGGAGATCTGCGCGGCGGCGGGCATGTCGATGGACGCGATCCACGCTGTGGCAACGCCGACCGAAGAGGGGCGCTTTGTCCGCTTTGTTGAGACCCTCAGCAAGCCGGATATCGGGGTCATGGCCTATGAGCGGCAGGACGAGGCGGTCCGTGAGGTCACCCCTTGGCCCCTGATCAATATCGAACAACCCAATTTCGAAGCCGTGCTTGAGGCCGCCGTTGCCAAACAGCCGACCGTTGAGGTGCGCCGGGGCGTGGAATGGCTGGGCTGTGAACAGGGCGAAGGTCACGTCAAATCGACCTTGAAGGACCGCGAAACGGGCGAAGAGATCATCGTCCGTAGCCGCTATCTGATTGCCGCCGACGGGGCTGGAAGCCCTGTGCGTGACAGCCTTGGCATTCCGATGGATGGGATGGACGGCATCGGCAACAATATGATGATCCATTTTGAGGCCGATCTGCGGGCCCAGGTCGGTGACCGTCCCGCCATCCTCTATTTCCTGTTCGGTCCCGGACCCAATGGCGTCTTGATCGCCTACGATATTGGCAAGACCTGGGTGATGATGACCCCCTGTAATCCAGAGGATCGGCCGGAAGACTATAGCGATGATCTTTGCCGCAGCTTGGTTGAGAGCGCAGTCGGTGCGGACATTCCCGACCTTCAGATCAAGGGCAAGCGGCCGTGGGTCATGTCGGCCCAGGTGGCGCGGCGCTATCGTGAGGGCCAAGTGTTCCTCGTCGGTGATGCCGGACACCGTTTCCCTCCGACCGGCGGGCTAGGGCTCAATACCGGCATTGGCGATATCGACAATCTGACTTGGAAGATCGCGGCCATCGAGGCGGGCTGGGGCAGCCCTGAGATCTTGGACAGCTATGACCAAGAGCGCCGCGCCATTGCCGACGCCAATATGGGCCAAAGTGTCATGAACGCGATGCGGATCCGCATGTTGTTCGAGGCGCTGGGCTATGGCTATGGGACCTCGGTCGAGCCCGAGGTCTTTTATGACCGGCTGTCCGATCCTGAAAAGCGCGCGGCGGTTGATGCGGCGGTGATGTTCCAGAAGGACCATTTTGACAGCCTGCGCCTACAGCTTGGCTTTGCCTATGGCGATGCCCTAAAGGCCGATGATCAGCTTCCCATCAGTGAATTTACCCAAAAGGTCGCTGTCGGCGCGCGCCTGCCGCACGTGCTCTTAAGCGATGGCGGCACGACCTTGAGCCTCAGCCAGCCTGACCGCTTTGTCCTGCTGACTGGAACCGATCATGCCGCTTGGACGGCCTTGGCTAAGGGCTCGGATGTTCCGTTGACCATCTTGGTCGAAGGCACCGATTTCATCGCCAAGTCGGGCGACTGGGCGGCGGCGATGGGCCTCAGTGCCAGCGGCGCTCTGCTCGTGCGGCCCGATGGGCACCTCTTGGCGGTCGCGGCCTTCGCCGATGATGCCCCCGCCACCTTTGCGACATTGCAGCGCTATATGAAGGGAACTGTCTGATGGATTTGGGACTTGAGGGACGCAAGGCGCTGGTCTGCGCCTCATCACAGGGCCTTGGCTATGCCTGCGCCTTTGCGCTGTCGCGCGAGGGGGCCGTTGTCACCCTCAATGGCCGCGACGCCGAAAAGCTAGAAGCGGCCCGCGCCAAACTGGCGGCTGCGACGGGCCGAGAGGTCCGCGCGGTCGTTGCCGATATTAACAGTCCCGAAGGCCGCGCCGCTCTGCTGGCCGAGGCGGGTGACTGCGATATCTTGGTCAATAACAATTCCGGTCCGCCTCCGGGTCATTTCCAGAACTGGGAAGAGGCCGACTGGATCGGTGCGGTCAATGCCAACATGGTTCCGGCCCTTATGCTGATCCGCGGCGTCCTGCCGGGCATGCGCGAGCGAAAGTTTGGCCGCATCATCAATATCACCAGCGCCATGGTCAAGACGCCGATGGGGCCGATGGGTCTGTCGACGGCGGCCCGCGCTGGACTGACCGCAGCCTGCAAGGCTCTGGTCCCTGAAGTGGCAGCCGATAATGTAACCATTAACAACCTATTACCAGAACGTTTTGACACAGAGCGTCAACAGCAAATGGCCCGTCTGATGATGGGCATGAAGGGGATAACGCTCGAAGAGGCGCGGGCCGAGATCGCCCAGACCATCGCGGCCAAACGCTTTGGTCGCCCAGAAGAGTTCGGTGATGCCTGCGCCTATCTGTGTAGTGCCCAGGCCGGGTTCATCTCTGGCCAGAATATGCAACTCGACGGCGGTTCCTACCGCGGCCTGATCTAGGACCCTGACCATGACCCGCACGGTAGACATCGCCCCGCTCGAAGAGGCCCTGACCTTTGCCCAGACCAAGGCCCAGGATGGGGAGCGCCTGATCGCTGTTCGCACCTATCAGGAGGGTCAGATCCGGGGTGTCGATCTATCGTCGCTGTGCGCATCCGCCTCGGAGGATGCGATCGATCTTATCCATCGGCTCGGGCAGGACGCCATTCGGGCCTTTGTCCAGGCTGCGAAGGATGAGGTCGAGGTTTCCTCTGACCATCTGGGCCTACCCATCCGGTTGGGGGATCAGAACATCGGGGTCGGCACCAACTATGCCGAACATGCGGCGGAATCGACGGTGGTCGGCTCGCCGTTCCTGTTTCCCAAGATCGTTCAGCCAACGGCTTGGGATGCGCCCATACCGGCGGGAGATGCGCTTCTGGACTTTGAGGTCGAGCTCTGTCTGGTGCCCTTAGAGGCTCTAATGCCGGGCAGTCCGGTCTTTGGTGGCTTGATCCTTGGTAATGATGTCACCGACCGCGCCGTCCTGCTGCGCAATGTCGATGTTACCGATCCTCAGTCGGGCAAGGGCTTCACCTCGGGCAAGAGTGGTCCAAACTATATGCCTGTGGGCGATCTGTTCGTGGTGCCGCGCAACCTGCCCAGCTTCCTCAGCCGTTTGACCCTGCAGCTTAGTGTCAATGGTCAGGTTCGCCAGCATGCAGCCGCGACCGATTGGATCTGGGATTTGGAAGAGATTGTCAGGCAGTGCCGCCTCAAGCGCGATGTGCGCTGGACCTATTGGGGCGGTGAGGCCCGTTTGGCCTTCGGTGAGGCCGCCGACATCCCCGCACGCACCGTGATCATGGCTGGAACGCCTGCGGGCACGGTGTTCCACGGTGTGCCGACCAAGGACCGCCTGATGGGCGCGCTGGCTTGGCTACTGTCAGGCTGCAAAGGGCCTCTGATCGCGAAGGTCATTGAGCGCTATATCAAGAGCGCGCGCGCCGCCAAGACCTATCTGCAACCGGGCGACCGGGTCGACATCCGCGTGGACCGCTTGGGCTGCCTGTCCAACCACATCGTCGCGGCGCTGTAATCGCGTAAAAATCTCAGCCACGGATCAAAAAGGTTGGTGGGCGTCGCTTGCCAAGACGGTCCGGTGCGATAGTTTGGACCTTAAGACACTGGTCATGCCAAAGGGCGCTTAGCCTTGGCATGAGCCGTTGCATCATGGGAGTTTTCGATGGACCTGAGTTTCACGCCTGAGCACGCCGCCTTTCGTTTGGAAGTGCGTCACTGGATCGAAGCCAATTTCCCCCAAGCCATTCGCGACAAGCAGGCCACCGGCGAGCACCTCAACAAGGAAGAGATCGTGTCTTGGCACAAGATCCTCCATGCCAAGGGCTGGCTGACCCCCTCTTGGCCCAAGGAACATGGCGGCAACGACTGGGATGTGGTTCAGCGCTATATCTTTTCTGAGGAACTGGCCCGCGCCAATACCAGCCAGCCGACCTTTGGCCTCGGCATGATCGGTCCGGTGCTCTTCACCTTCGGTTCGCCCGAGCAGAAAGAGACTCTCCTGAAACCAACCATCGCCGGTGATATCTGGTGGTGCCAAGGCTATTCCGAGCCCGGTGCCGGTTCCGATCTGGCTGGCCTGTCGACCCGCGCTGATCGTTTCACTGGCGAGGACGGCAAGGAATATTACCGCGTCAACGGCCAGAAGACCTGGACGACCCAAGGCCACTTCGCCGACTGGGGCTTCTTCTTGGTTCGCACCGATCAGAACGCCAAGAAGCAAGAGGGCATCACCTTCCTGCTGATCGACATGAAGACCCCCGGCATCAGCGTGCGCCCGATCATCACCATGGATGGTGGCCACGAGGTCAATGATACCTTCCTCGACAATGTCATCGTGCCGGTCGAGAACCGCATTGGTGAAGAGAATAAGGGCTGGACGGTCGCCAAATATCTGCTCGGCCACGAGCGTACCGGCATTGCTGGCGTTGCCCGCTCCAAGCGCGGCATTGAGCGTCTGCGCGAAGTGGCAGCAGGCGTGCTGGCCGACGACGGTCAGCCCCTGATCAAGGATCCCGATTTCCGCCGCAAGATCGTGGATCTGGAGATCGACTTGGCGGCTCTGGAATATACCGAACTGCGCACCCTCGCAGGCGAAAGCAGCGGCAAGGGCCCCGGACCAGAGGCCTCGATGCTCAAGGTCAAGGGCACAGAGGTCGGACAGCGCCTGACCGAACTGACGCTCGAAGCGGCGGGTCACTATGGCGAGCCCTATTTCCGAGGCTTCCCGCGCGAGGGCGATAATGTTCAGGCTATCAGCCCCGACTTCGCCTTCAAGGCCGCGCCAGCCTATTTCAACATGCGCAAGACCTCGATCTTCGGGGGCTCCAACGAGATCCAACGCAACATCATGGCCAAGGCGGTTTTGGGGCTCTAGGGCCACCCATCGCTAAGGCTCGAAATGACGGGGGGAGATGGCTGGTCCATCTCCCCCTATTTTTATGGCGGTCGCCGTCCTAGCTGACCGTGTCTTCGCGGATGTGATTGCGAGCGATCCAGAACAGGGCGGCGGCGACCAAAAGGCCGAGTGAGCCAAGTATGAGCGCCCATTTGACGCCCAGGGCCGAGCCCATGCCCATGGGGCCTGACAGGGTATCCGACAGGATGCCAACAAAGAGCGGGCCGCAGCCTAGGCCGACCAGATTGGCGACGAACAGGGTGATGGCGGCCGCCGTGGCGCGGGTGCGGGGCGACACCAGACTCTGAGACGAGGCATAGGCCGGGCCGTACCACAGGGTGCTCAACAGGGTCGGAAGCAGCATCATGATCAGCGCGGACGCCGCTGAGGTCTGCAACATGGCAAGGATATAGACCGGAAAACCAATCAAGGCGCCGATGGCGGGAATGGCCATCTGATGGCGCAGGTCCTTGGCGCCGAGCCTATCGGCCAACTGTCCGCCAAGGACGGTTCCGACAATCCCACCGATGCCGGTGATCAGGCCCATACCGATTCCAATCAAGCCGATGGGCTTGAGGCCAAACTGAGCCGATAGCTGCGCAAGTTCTTCAGCGTGGTTGCGCAGGAAGAACGAGGCGGCGAAGGCCTGGTGGCCATAGCCTTGAAAGGCCATGAACCCGGCCCCGAAGGCGATCAGCCAGAAGGTCTTTTTGCCGGCAATCTCGCGGAGCGCGGCACCAACGCTCGGGCTTTCCCCAACCGTGGGCTTTTTGACCCGGGGCTCAACGAGCGTGATGGCGGCAACGCAGGCCATGATCAGGCCCGGAGCTCCAGCGATCAAGAAGGCTGTGCGCCATCCGAAGGCATCAGCGGCCAAACCGCCCATGACCATGCCCAGCAAACTGCCCAGCGGTGTGCCTATCGAATAGAAGGCGAGGGCCGATGAGCGCATGGATTTGGGCACATAGTCACTGATCAGGGAGTGGGCGGGCGGACTACAGCCCGCCTCACCGACACCGACCCCGATCCGGGCGAGGAAGAGCTGTAAAAAGGTTTGGCTCATGCCGCATAGGATGGTGAAGAAGCTCCAGATCGCCGTGGCGCTGGCAATAATCCAAGGCCGGTGACCGCGCTCGGCCAAACGCGCGATGGGCAGCATCAGGACTGTGTAGAAGAGTGCAAAGGCTAGACCCGTCATCATGCCCAATTGCCAATCGGCCAGTTGCAGATCCTGTTTGATCGGCTCGGCCAAGATATTGATCACCTGACGGTCAAGGAAATTGAGCGTGTAGATGGCCAGCAGTACCCCGAGCGCATAGCGGCGATAGGCGGGCGATAGGGGCTCATGGTCGAGAGCTTCAGCGGGCACAGAATTGGGCTCAGGCGTCGTGGCTACGGCGTCGGTCATTCCGGTGTTTCCTCGCGGTCGGGCCCTTGCGGCCTCATCGTTGAACCCACAGTAGAGCCGGGATGTGAGGGCTCGGCAAGCATCCTGCGACGATAATTCGACCTTGCCTTGGCAGCGTTTCGAGGCAAGGGTCGTGGCATTAAGCAAGGAACCGACTATGGCTGAAATTTCCCTGTCCATCCGCAAGATCTCTGGGACCCTCGGCGCAGAGATTTCGGGCGTCGATCTGTCGGCAGGTCTGTCCGATGGCGTCATCGCCCAGATCCGGGCCGCCTTGGTCGAGCATCAGGTCATCTTCTTTCGCGACCAGACCTTGACCCCTGGCCAGCAGGTGGACTTCGGCAAGCGCTTTGGTCCGCTGAACATCCATCCCTATGTGGCGGGTATGGCCGATCATCCCGAGGTGATGGAGATCATCAAGGAGCCGTCAGACAAGACCAATTTTGGCGGGGGTTGGCATTCGGATACGAGCTTCCTCGAGCGCCCGGCCATCGGCTCGATCCTCTATGCTATTGAGATTCCGGAGTGGGGCGGCGACACCCTCTTTGCCAGCCAAGCCGCCGCCTATGATGCCTTGACGCCGGGTATGAGGGCGACGCTGGAAACCCTCAATGCAGTCCATTCTGCTGGCCGTGAATATTCTGCGGCGGGTCATTCGGCCCAGAAGCGCGGCTCGATGTCGGTGGTCGAGGCAGAGGGCGCTGTCGGGGAATTTATCCACCCTGTCGTCCTGACCCATCCGGAAAATGGCCGCAAGGCGCTCTATGTCAATCCGGCCTTTACGATGCGGTTCGAGGGCTGGAGCAAGCGCGAGAGCAAGCCCCTGCTCGACTTCCTGTTCGACCACTGTCGCCAAGAGGCTCGCACCTGCCGCTTCGCCTGGACCCCGGGATCGGTCGCCTTCTGGGACAATCGCTCGGTCTGGCACTATGCCCTCAACGACTATCCCGGCCAGCGCCGCCACATGCGCCGGGTGACGGTTGACCCCTCCTGACGGCTAGGGGCTAGGCGGCGGGCAGTTGTGACAGGATGGTTGGGGCGTCGAAATAGTCGCGCCAATAGGTGATCAGGCCGTCATGGACCTCGTAGACGCCGGGCACGGGAAGCTCGACCCATTTGTCACCGAACAGGTGGCGGTCTAGGCGTTCTAGAATGACAATTGGGCCTGCTGCTGCCTCGCGAAGGACGCGGAACTCATTTTCCTTGGTCGGGCCAAAGAAGGGTTCGAGTACCGCACGAACACCGGCTGGGCCATGGACCGTGCCGATCGGCGGGGGATTGGTATATTCGCAGTTGGCGGAAACGAGCTTGAGCGCCTCGTCATAGTTCAAAGGTTCCATGAGCGTCATGAACTGGCGGACAATTTCGAGGGGCGTTGCGGACATTGTCGTCTCCTGACCAATTGTGAAGGTCGATTGTTAGGGTCTTTTGGCGCGCTCGCAACGACCTGCGAGGTTATCAAGGGCTAAGGGGCCGCGCCGCGAAACAGGCTTTCGGTCTCGGCATCAGCGGGGAACAGGGTTTCGATCCTCAGCTCGTCCGCCGTCACATCCTGCGCCGTGCCAAAGGTGGCCACGACCGCAAACATCGAAATCTTGACCCCTTCGATCTGCATCGTGAAGGGCATGACGGGCAGGAGCGCGGTGTCTGCGGCGGACCACAGGATATGGCTGTCCTGCAAGGGGGCCAGATCGTCCAGCACGGCCTTCATCTCGGCCCCAGCCAAGGCTTCGGCCTCGCGCTGCGCCCGCCGCCACATCAGGGGCCCAACTGAGGACCAGTTGGTGATGAAGGGCCGTATCCCCTGCGGATGAAAGAAGAGCCGCATCAGATTGCGCTCACCGCCGCCGACCCGCTCCCAAATATCGTCGCCGAGCATGGCCCCAAGCCGATCAAAGGGCCCGTTCGACATCCGCACATTCCATGCGCGATCAAGCGCAACAGTCGGATAGGGCTCATGCACCTTCAGCATCATGCGCACGGCGTTCATGACCTGATCCATCTGAGGATCATCCAAGGCGCGATGGCGAAAGATGGGCGCAAAGCCAGCGGCGGTTAGCCAGTCATTGCGGTCGCGCAGGGGCACATCGAGGGTCTCGCTCAGTTGCAAGATCATGGCGCGGCTGGGATTGGCGCGGCCTGACTCCAAGAAACTGACATGGCGTTGCGAGACGCCAGAGCTGAGGGCCAAATCAAGCTGAGAGAGATGGCGTCTCTGCCGCCAATCGCGCAACAGCCGCGAAAAGCCCGTTTCGGCCTCAGGACGTGTGTCCGATATTGACATGGGCGGCGGGGTCCTTTGCGCTGTGGATCAAACTATCACCCACGCGCCGATCCCGTTCAATGACTTGAAAGGTAATTGACCAGAGGCAGATAGGGCGGGATGGAGAGGAAAAGGGAGGACATCATCATGACCCAATTCTGGCGGTCCTATTTCATCATCTGGGTGGCTTCGATCGGCCTGTTCGGCGCGGTCTTGGCGGGCGGGGCCTTTGAGGCGACCAGCGCGCCGGTTCGGTTTGTGCTGACAAGTCTGAATGGGCCGGGTGATCTGACCTTCACCCCCGTCTTGAGGTTCAGCCTAGCCCTGATGGGCGCGGTGTCGCTGGGCTGGACTGCGACCCTCTATGTTTTGGTCCGTGCGGCCAGTGCGATGGGCGCGGCGGGTCGTCCATTGTGGAACGCCATCACGGCGGGCATGGTCACCTGGTTTGTCATCGACTGTAGCCTGTCCATTGCCACCGGCTTTGGCCTCAATGTCGTGCCCAATAGTGTCTTGGCAGGGATGTACCTCGTTGGCCTGAGGGCCAGCGGCGCGCTGAAACAGACCGAAGCCTAGCCATAGGCCAGCAGCACGTCGTCTAGGGCATGTTCCAGATCGGCCACGGTCGAGCAGTGGGTCAGGCTGGAGCAGAAGGGTTTATATTGCAGCAGGGCGCTGTCGCCTGAACCCCAGCTGGCGGGATGTTCGGGGCACAGCCAAATGACGCGCTTGGCCTTGGCGGCAATGTCTTGGAAAATGCCCATGGCCGGATCGCCATTATTGTTGCGGCCATCCCCGAGGATCAGAACGGTCGTGCGCTTGTCGATGGTGCTGTCATATTGGCGGCTCAGATCGGTGAAGGCGCGGCCATAGTCGGTGCTGCCATTGCCAACCTCGCGCAGGATCTTGTCCATCGCGGCATCAAAGGGCAGGGATTCAAGGTCGTGGTTCACATCAACCAGATGGCTAGAAAAGCAGAAGGTCTCGAGATCCGTGACCTTCTCACGCAGGGCATAGAGGACCAGCAGCAGGAACCGCACATAACGGGCGACCGAGCCAGACACGTCACAGATGGTGACGATCTTGGGCTTGTCCTTACGCTTGGTCTTCCAGATCACCTCAAAGGGCACACCGTCATTGCCGGCATTGGCGCGCAGGGTGCGGCGCAGGTCGAGCTGGCCTCTGTTGCGGACCTTGCGGCGACGGGCATGTTTGGCGGCCAGTTTCTTAGCCATCTTGGCGATGATGGGTTTCATCCGCTCCATATCGCTCTTGGTCAGGGCACCAAGAGAGCGGTCCATCATCACCTCGTTCATGAAGGCTTCGCTGGCCGAGCGGCCAAAGACTTCGAACCGGGCTTCGACATAGGCGCGGGCATTGCGCATCAGGGTGCTGCGGGCCTCGATCAGGGCCTCGGCGCGGGCCGTGCCCTCTTCGGTCCGTTCGTCCAGTGCCGCCATCAACTGCTTGTCGAGCTTTTCGGCCCCCAGCTCTTCGAGCATCCGGCGAACGAAATAGGGCACTTGGGTGGCAAAGCGGATCTGATCGACATCAGCGCGAGCACCCGCCTGGGCCATGGCCATCGCCATGCGGGTCGCATCGCCCGACTGGGCCAGTTCGAGCAGGTCTAGCGGCGCATCCTCGCCCGCTTCACCGGTCTTGTCTTGACCACTGCCGCCGCCTTGGCCGGAGCCCGGCTGTTTTTGACCATTGGACGGTTGGCCGTTGGACTCTTGGCCTTCGGAGTCAGGGTCCGATCCGTCAGAGGCGCTGTCGCTGTCTTCCTGATCCTCGCCCTCGCTTTGGGTCTGACGGGGCGGCTTGGTCTCGGCATAGCTGAAATAGAGGTCGAACAGGCGGTCGTGCAGGACCTCTTCCTCCTGCGACTTGGCCAGCACCGCCGCCAGAGACATTTTCAGCAGCCCACGGTCCTGATAGCCGACAAGCTCCAGCGCCCGCGCCGCATCAATGGCTTCGGTCGTCGAAACGCCGGCGCCTGCGGTGCGCAGGGCCCGGATATAGTTGGTGAGCGTGCGCTCCATCAGGCCGATTCAGCCTGCTCGGTCAGGACCTTGCGCACCAGCTGATCGACTTGGCTGTTGACCTCAGCAATGTCGGTCTGGCGCTTGAGGATCACGTTCAGCGTGTTGCGGACCATGACCGGATCAAGGCTGTCGGCATGGAGCAGCAGCAAGGTTTTGGCCCAGTCGATGGTCTCGCTGATCGAGGGCAGCTTGCGGATATTTTCGTCACGCACCAGTTGGATAAAGGCCACGAGCTGCGCCAGCAAACGCTCGGAAATGTCTGGCACGCGCGAGCGCACGATCCGAGCCTCAAGGTCGGCATTGGGGAAGTCGATGTGCAGGTGCAGGCAGCGGCGCTTGAGCGCGTCGCCCAGCTCGCGGGTATTGTTTGAGGTCAAGATCACCAGCGGCGGCACGATGGCCTCGATGGTGCCAATTTCGGGCACGGTGACCTGATAGTCGGACAGGACTTCGAGCAGCAGCGCCTCAAACTCTTCGTCGGACTTGTCGATCTCGTCGATTAGCAGCACAGAGCCGCCAGCCTGTTCCATCGCCTTCAAAAGGGGGCGAGGCTCGAGGAATTCGCGCGAGAAGAACAGGTCTTGGAAGCCGGCGAGCTTCTTGAAGGACTCGTCCAGACCGTCGGCATCGCCGATCAGGTGGTGGATCTTTTCCTTGAGGATCTGGGTGTAGAGCAGTTGCTTGCCATATTTCCACTCATAGAGCGCCTTGCTCTCGTCGAGGCCCTCATAGCACTGCATCCGCAGGAGCGGGAATTCCATGGACTGGGCAAGGGACCTCGCCAGATCGGTCTTGCCGACGCCAGCAGGCCCTTCGATCAGGATCGGCTTGCGCAGATGGTGGGCCAGATAGACGGCGGTGGAGATCGACGCTGTGGAGATATAGCCGACGGACGCTAGGCGCGCGCTGACCGTATCGGCGGACTCAAAACCCGCAAACTCAAGACCCGTATGTGTCACTTAAAAACTATCCCGTTTTAGATCGGATCATGCGCGCCCTGTCGGTCCCCGCAGACGGGGAGGGCAGCGCCTAGAAAAAAGCCGCCCGAGCCTTCGCTGCCCGGGCGGCCTGATTTTCAAGCCTAGTTGCGCCAGACGACGCCGGAGGTGGAGTCTTCAGCCCCACCTTCATACTGACGGATCTCGTTACGACCGACCACCAGGTGGTGGACCTCGTCCGGACCGTCAGCGATGCGCAAGGTGCGCTGGCCAGCATACATGCGCGACAGAGGTGTCCACTGTGACACGCCGGTTGCGCCGTGCATCTGCATGGCCTGATCGATGATCTGGCAAACCCGCTCGGGGACCATGGCCTTGACCATGTGGACCCAGATGCGCGCTTCACGATTGCCGAGCACGTCCATGGCCTTCGCGGCCTTGAGGACCATCAGACGCATGGCTTCGATGTCGATGCGCGCGCGGGAGATGATCTCGACGTTGCCGCCCAGATAGGCCAGCTTGCGACCGAAGGCTTCACGCGACACGCCGCGCTGAACCATCAGGTCCAGAGCCCGTTCGGCTTGACCGATGGAGCGCATGCAGTGGTGGATACGGCCAGGGCCAAGGCGCAGTTGCGAGATCTCGAAGCCGCGGCCTTCGCCGAGCAACATGTTCTCTTTGGGCACGCGCACATTGTCGAACAGGATGTGCATGTGGCCGTGCGGCGCATCGTCTTCACCAAACACGTGCATGGGGCCGAGGATCTTCACGCCCGGGGTGTCGATGGGCACGAGGATCTGCGACTGCTGCTTGTGCGGGGCGGCGTCAGGGCTGGTCTTGACCATGGTGATCATGATCTTACAGCGCGGATCGCCTGCACCAGAGATGTAGAACTTCTCGCCGTTCATGACCCATTCGTCGCCTTCGAGGACGGCGGTCATGCCGACATTCTTAGCGTCCGACGAGGCGCGGTTTGGCTCGGTCATGGCGAAGGCCGAACGGATTTCACCGCTCAGCAGAGGCTTCAGCCACTTTTCCTTTTGGGCTGGCGTGCCGACCCGTTCCAACACTTCCATGTTGCCGGTGTCTGGCGCCGAGCAGTTCATGGTCTCGGAGGCCAGCGAGTTCTTGCCCAACTCAACGGCGATATAGGCATAGTCGAGGTTCTTTAGGCCTTCACCGGTTTCGGCGTCAGGCAGGAAGAAGTTCCACAGGCCCTCGGCCTTGGCCTTGTCCTTGGCCGCTTCCAGCACTTCGAGCTGGCCAGGCGCATAGCTCCAGCGATCGGCGCGGCCTTCACCCAAGCGGTGAAACTCAACCGACATCGGCTCGACTGTTTCAGCGATGAAGCGCTTCACATGTTCCAACAGAGGAACAGCGGCTTCGGAAATTCTCAGATCGTTCAGATCGTCGTTAGGATTGAAACCAAAGGCCGTCCCGGCCCGTCCAAGAGGTTTGTTCACTGCTTTGTTCCTTTTTCCATCACCTGCGTCGGACTTTAAAACAGACGTTTGAACTACGCTAGCCAGAACCCGTCCCACACGGCCTGTTTCTTTGCCGCACCTCCGACGTCTCGCCCTGTCTTGGGGATCCCGATCTGGGGGATAAGGGAGCGCGACATTTCAAAAATAACTCATACTATCGGGTACGGCCGAACAGACTCGGTGGTGAAATTGGCATCGGGAGCCTCTCTTGGTTCGTCTGCGCGTCATTGATCTAGAAACCACCGGCACCGAGCCTCCAGCCGAGATCATCGAATTTGGCCGTGCTGACCTGTTGGCCGATGGCGACAGCTATCGCGTTGAGCGGGCGATGGCGCGGCTCTATCGGCCTTTACATGGCATTCCGCCCGAGACCATGGCCGTTCATCACATCACCGAGGACGACTTTCCGCCCGAAACGCCGGTCTGCACGGACGAATTGCTTCGGAAGGCGATATGGGGCGGTGAGACCCCCGATGTGCTGGTCGCCCACAATAGCGCCTTCGAGCAGCAGTTTATCACGCCTGTCATTACCGACGACTTGCCCTGGATCTGTACCTACAAGGTTGCCCTGAGGATCTGGCCTGACGCGCCGCGCCATACCAATCAGGTTCTGCGCTATTGGCTGGGCCTGAAGCTTCCGGCCGAACATGCCATGCCGCCGCACCGGGCGGGGCCCGATGCGTGGGTAACGGCTAACCTGCTCGCCGCCATGATGCCGCTGGCCTCGGTCGAGGACATGATCGCTTGGACCCTCGAGCCCAAGCTGATGCCGAACATCCCCTTTGGCAAACATCGCGGCATGGCCTGGGCTGAGGCGCCGCAAGACTATTTGAACTGGATGGCGCGCCAAACCGATATGGATCAGGACGCCATCTGGAACGCCAAAAGGGAATTGGCGCGCCGAGTGGGCTAATCTAAGCCTTGAAGGGATGGTCAAGGGGCGGACTTGCCAAAGTCGTATTTGTTCCATCTAAGCGGCGCGTCTATTCTCTTGGCTCTGCGTCTCAACACCCTAAGGTCAAAAACTGCGTGGCTTTTGCGGCGCATATGTCTTCCAGCAGGATCTTTTCATGAAAACTCACGCGCGTGCGGTCGTCATTGGCGGCGGAGTCGTCGGTGTCAGCACCCTTTACCATCTGGCCAAGCTGGGCTGGAGCGATGTGGTTCTGATCGAACGCAAGGAACTGACCTCCGGTTCGACTTGGCACGCGGCAGGCCTGCTGCCCCTGTTCAATCTGAGCTACTCGGTTGGCCAGATGCACAAATATTCCGTGGGATTTTACCCCACGCTTGAAGCCGAGACCGATCTGAAGGTCGGCTTTAGCAATGTCAGCAACATCCGTCTGGCTCGGACCAAGGACCGGATGGACGAGTACAGATATT
The DNA here is from genome assembly GCA_947441065.1 of Caulobacteraceae bacterium. Taxonomy (GTDB): domain Bacteria; phylum Pseudomonadota; class Alphaproteobacteria; order Caulobacterales; family Caulobacteraceae; genus CAISGS01. The sequence continues at coordinate 44,612 of CANESI010000010.1, read as the reverse complement.
ATGCCGGCGTGGCCAAGACCATCGGCGTGGATGTCAAGTTCCTGACCCCTGATGAGGTCAAGGCAATCTGGCCCCTGTGCGAGACCGACGACCTACTCGGCGCGATCCAGCATCCCGCCGACGGCTATATCCAGCCCGCCGACCTGACCCAGGCCCTAGCGCGCGGAGCTCGTGATCGCGGCGCGACCATCTATCGCCAGACCACCGTGACCGGCATTGTGCAGCAGGCCAATGGCGAATGGCTGGTCCAGACCGATCAGGGCGACATTACCTGCGAGCATGTCATCTCCGCCACCGGCAACTTTGCTCGGCGCACCGGCGCGATGGTCGGCCTTGATTTGCCGGTCATTCCAGTCGAGCACCAATATATTGTCACCGAGGCTCACCCCGCTATTCAGGCCCGCAAGGCTGCGGGTTTGCCTGAAATGGGCGTCCTGCGCGAAAGCGACAGTTCCTGGTACATGCGCGAGGAGGCTGGCGGCCTTCTGCTTGGCCCCTACGAGGTCGGCGCGCCGGTCTGCTATGTTGATGGCCCTGATCCACAGTCGGAATATGAGCTGTTCCAAGAGGACCTCGACCGTCTGGCCCCCCATATTGAAACCGCCATCACCCGCGTTCCGGCTTTCGGCGAGGTCGGCGTCAAGCGCGTCTATAATGGCGCCATCGCCTATACGCCCGACGGCAGCCCCATCGTTGGCCCGGCTTGGGGCTTGAAGAACTTCTGGCTCAATGAAGGCCACAGCTTCGGCGTCACCGCTGCGGGCGGGGCAGGCTGGCAATTGGCGCATTGGATCGTCGATGGCGAGCCGACCATCGACATGATGGGCGTCGATCCACGCCGCTTTGGCCCCTATGCCGGTCAAGGTTATCTGACTGAAAAGAACGAAGAGGCCTATGCCAAGGTCTTTACCCCGCACTATCCCGACGAAGAGCGCACCGCCGCGCGCGGTCTGCGCCGCACGCCCTGCTATGATCGGATGAAGGCTCTGGGCGCGGTCTTTGGCTCGATCTATGGCTGGGAGCGCCCCAACTGGTTCGCACCAGAAGGCTATGCCCTGACTGAGGCGGATCTGGATAAGCCCGATGTGCTGCTCAACGAGAACCACCCCGAACAGGTGGACGGAGAGCCTATTCGCGAAAAGTGGAGCTTCCGCCGCTCGAACTATTTCGAGCATGTCGGAGCCGAATGCCGCCATGTGACCTCCAAGGTCGGCCTTCAGGACATGAGCGCCTTTGCCAAGTTCGAGGTCTCTGGCCCCGGTGCTGAGGCTTGGCTCGATGGGCTGTTCACCAACAAGGTCCCCTCCGTCGTCGGCAAGGTCAGCCTGACCTATCTCTTGACCGCCAAGGGCGGCGTGCGGGCTGAATTTACTGTCTTTAAGGAAGCCCCGCAGCGGTTCTATCTGGTCTCGGCCGGAGCGCTCGAGCGTCACGACTATGACTATCTGATCAAGGCCCTGCCGCTCGATGGCACGGTGCGGATCGAAAAGGTCACGACCGCTCATGGCGTGCTGGTTCTAGCGGGTCCCCTGTCGCGCGCGGTCCTCGGCAAGGTCACCAAGACCGACCTGTCTAACGAGGCCTTCCCTTGGCTGACCGGCAAGACCATCGATGTTGGGGCGGCGATGGTGAAGGCCCTGCGCGTCAATTTCGTCGGCGAGCTGGGCTGGGAAATCCACCATCCGATTGAGATGCAGAACTACATCTTCGACCTCTTGATGGAGGCTGGCGCTGAGTTTGACATCAAGCCGTTCGGTATCCGGACCATGGATTCCATGCGTCTTGAAAAGTCCTACAAGCTGATCCCGCGCGAACTGTCGATTGAATATTGCGCCTATGAGTCAGGTCTTAGCCGTTTCATCTCGCTGAAGAAGCCCGGTTTCTTCGGCAAGGAAGCCCTGCTGGCTTGGCGTGAACGCGGCTTTGCCAACAAGGCGGTGACGCTAGAGGTCCGCGGCGTGACCGATGCCGACGCGCGCGGGTCCGAACCCCTCTATCTGGGTGACGAATTGATCGGGCGGGCGACCTCCGGCGGCTATGGATGGCGGGTCAACAAGTCCTTGGCTCTGGCCATGGTTCGTCCGGACCTGGCCGAGATCGGCACGGAGCTTGAGATCGTCATCCTGGGTGAACGCCACAAGGCCACGGTCATCGCCGATTCGCCGTTCGATCCCGAAAACAACGCCCTTCGCGGGGTTTAGGAATAAGGCCCTCACCCAACCCTCTCCCACAGGGAGAGGGCTAAGACAGAAAAAGCCCTCGCCCCCTTGGGGGAGAGGGTTGGGTGAGGGGGGCATCCACTCCTCCCTCCGCGTCATTGCGAGCGCAGCGAAGCAACCTAGGGGACTGACTAAGGCCTTCGGTGATGATCCCCTGGGTTGCTTCGGCGTTTCACGCCTCGCAATGACGCGGCGGAGGACGGGTTAAAGCTCACACGCTCAGCATTTCCCGCACAGGCAAAGGTCCAGCGGGCCGGTTTTCGCTTGAGTGAAAGGGTCTGGGTCCCCGCCTTCGCGGGGAAAGCGGAAGAGAGGAACAAGGCCCCCTTTGATGCTACGCATCGCTTCCCCCAGAGGGGGAAGGTCTTAGATCTTTAAATCTTCCCCCTCTGGGGGAAGTACCGGCGCAGCCGGGGTAGGGGGTATCGCGGCATCCCAGCCACATGCGGCAATTTTGATTGACGTTGACGCTAACGTCACCGTTGCAATCGAGCGGCCTCGGCCTATTCTGTGGTGGAGTTTGAGCGCCAAGACGGCGCCTTCGCTTGGGAGCATGCCATGAACCTCGACTTTTCGCCGGAAGATCTCGCATTTCGCGATGAGGTCCGCGCCTTTATCGCTGCACACTATCCTGACTCCCTGCGTGGTAAGCAGGACGAGGGTGAAGAACTCTCCAAAGAAGATTTCCTCGCTTGGCACCGCGTTTTGGCCGCCAAGGGCTGGGTGAACCCCGCTTGGCCAACCTCTGAGGGCGGCCCAGGCTGGACCTCGACCCAGCGCTATATTTGGGGCGAAGAGTGCGCCGCTGCTGACACGATTGGCGTCATGCCTTTCGGTATCAACATGGTCGGCCCCGTGATCTACACCTTCGGCACGCCTGAGCAGAAGCAGCGCTTCTTGCCCGAAACGCTGAACGGCGACATCTGGTGGTGCCAGGGCTATTCCGAGCCCGGCGCAGGTTCGGACCTTGCCTCGTTGAAGACCAAGGCTGAGCGTTTCACCGACCCGGCTGACGGCAAGGACTATTACCTGGTCAATGGCCAGAAGACCTGGACCACGATGGCGCAATATGCCGACTGGATCTTCTGTCTGGTCCGTACCGACCCTAACGCCAAGATCCAAGAAGGTATCTCCTTCCTGCTGATCAATATGAAGACCCCCGGCATCACCGTGCGCCCGATCATCACCTTGGGCGGCGAGCATGAGGTCAACGAGGTTTGGCTTGAGAACGTCAAGGTGCCGGTTGAGAACCGTATCTATGACGAGAACAAGGGCTGGACCTGCGCCAAGTTCTTGCTGGCCCACGAGCGTTCCGGCATTGCGGGCGTGGCTCGCTCTAAGCGCGGCATCGAGCGTATCCGCCAGATGGCCACGACCGAACTGGGCGATGACGGCCAGACCCTGCTGCAAGATCCCGCCTTCAAGCGTAAGGTCGCAGAGTTGGAAATTGATCTGACGGCGCTGGAATATACCGAACTGCGTACCTTGGCCGCCGAAAGCGCGGGCAAGGGTCCTGGACCAGAATCTTCGGTCCTGAAGATCAAGGGCACCGAAGTTCAGCAGCGGGTCACCGAGCTGGCTCTGGAAGCGGCGGGCCACTATGGCGCGCCCTATTTCCGCGGCTTCCCAACCGATGGCGACAATATGCGCCCCATCGGTCCGGACTATGCGCACCGCACAGCCCCCAGCTATTTCAACGTCCGCAAGACGTCGATCTATGGCGGTTCGAACGAAATTCAGCGCAACATCATCGCAAAGATGGTTTTGGGTCTCTGAAGACTATTTTTCCCTTCCCCCCAGTGGGGAAGGGATGCTCTTTTAGCGGCTGACGCTGCTGCCACCCCATCCCCAACCCCTCCTATGACGCGAGGGGGCCAAAAAGGAGGACATCCCTATGGATTTCAATTTCACCGAAGAACAATCAATGCTGCGCGATACCCTCGCCAGCTTCCTGCAAGATAAGTACAGCTTCGACACCCGTCGCGCTTCGGTGAAGTCGGCCAGCGGCTGGCGTGCAGACTATTGGAAGGCCTTCGCCGAAGAGCTCGGCATCCTTGGCGCTCCTTTCTCCGAAGATCTGGGCGGCCTGGGTGGCTCGGCCATTGAAAACATGATCGTCATGGAAGAGTGCGGTAAGGCGCTGGTCATCGAGCCCTATCTGGGCACCGTGGTCATCGGCGGCGGCTTCCTGAAATATTCCGGCCATGCCAGCGCGACCGACCTGATTGGCGGCATCATTGGCGGCGAAATCATCACGGCCTTTGCCTATGCCGAGCCTCAGGGCCGGTACAACCTGGCCGACCTGAAGACCACGGCCAAGAAGGACGGTTCGGGCTATGTGCTGAACGGTCATAAGGCGGTTGTTCTGGGCGCCCCTTGGGCCACCCATCTGGTCGTGACCGCGCGCACCGGCGGCAGCCAGCGCGAAGCCTCAGGCGTGTCGGTGTTCTTGGTCGATAAGGCCTCGGCTGGCATCGTGACTCGCGACTATCCCACCGTTGACGGCCAGCGCGCCTCGGAAGTCTATTTCGAGAACGTGTCGATCCCTGCTGATGCCCTGATCGGCGTCGAAGGTGCAGGCCTGCCGCTGATCGAGAAGGTTGTCGATGAAGCCATCGCCGCCATCTGCGCCGAGGGCGTCGGTGCCATGCGCCGGATGCACGAGAACACCTTGGAATATGCCCGTCAGCGCAAGCAGTTCGGTGCGGCTATCGCCACCTTCCAAGTCCTGCAACACCGCATGGTCGACATGTTCATCAATGTCGAACAGTCCCTGTCCATGACCTATATGGCCACCCTGAAGCTGGACGAAAGCGCCCATGACCGCGCCAAGGCCGTTTCGGCAGCCAAGGTCCAGATCGGTCGCTCGGCTAAGTTCGTTGGCCAAGCCGCGATCCAGATCCATGGCGGCATGGGCATGACGGACGAGCTGGCCGTGGGCCACTACTTCAAGCGCGCCACAATGATCGAAGGCCAGTTCGGCTCCGTCGACCATCACCTGCGCCGCTATGAGCACCTGTCGATCGACGCGGCAGCCTAAGAAAAAAGGCCCTCACCCAACCCTCTCCCTCAGGGAGAGGGCTTTTCCTTATCTAGCCCTCGCCCCCTTGGGGGAGAGGGTTGGGTGAGGGGGCGGCTCCTGCGTTTGTCGCCTAAGATTCTGACGGAGACATCCCCATGAGCCTGCTGACATTCGAAAAGCGCGGTCACGTCGCGATCCTGACCCTCAACCGTCCCGATGCTATGAACGCGCTCGGTGCGCCGGGCGATGGCGATGAGGTCCAGCGGGTCTGTGAGCAGGTCAATGATGACCAAGAGGTCCGCTGTGTGATCCTGACGGGTGCAGGCCGCGCCTTTTCGGCGGGCGGTGACGTCAAGGCCATGAAGACCCGCTCCGGCGCCTTTGCCGGCACGGGCGTGGCGATCCGCGACGGCTATCGCAAGAACATCCACCGCGTCGTCAAATCGATCTATGGCCTCGAAGTGCCCTCGATCGCGGCGGTCAACGGCCCAGCCATCGGCCTTGGCTGTGACGTTGCGTGCATGACTGATATTCGCATTGCCGCCGACAGCGCCAAGTTCGGCGTCACCTTCCTCAAGCTTGGCCTGATCCCGGGCGATGGCGGGGCTTGGCTCCTGCCGCGCACCATCGGCATGAGCCGCGCGAGCGAGCTTCTGTTCACCGGCGATGTGATCAGCGCTCAGCAGGCCTGCGAATGGGGTCTGGTTAGCCGCGTCGTGGCCGCTGATGTTCTGATGGCTACCGCCCTAGAGATGGCGGAAAAGATCGCTCAGCAGCCGCCCCACGCCCTGCGCCTTGCCAAGTCCTTGCTCAAGCACGGCCAGACCGCCTCCTATGACACGATCATGGAGATGAGCGCCTCGGCTCAAGCCATCAGCCACCTGACCGAAGACCATATGGAAGGCGTCGACGCCCTTCTCGAAAAGCGTCCTGCCGACTTTAAGGGGCGCTAGGTCAAGAAATTCTGAGCCTGCCGTCAGGTCATGGTTGCCCTGTGGGCCTATCGGTCTAACATCTGTTTGAAATTAGAAACTCAAAACCAATAGACGGAGAAACGAACATGATTGGCGTTGTCGCAACCTTGAAGGTCCAAGTCGAAAAGGCCGCTGAGTTTGAAGCGGTGTTCCTAGACCTCGCTGCCACGGTCAAGGCCAATGAGCCTGGCTGCCTGACCTATCAACTGACCAAGAGCCGCACGGAGCCAGGCATCTATAAGGTGCTGGAACTCTATGCCGACGAAGATAGCCTGAAGGCCCACGGCAAGACCGACTATTTCAAAGCCGCCGGTGCCAAGATGGGCCCGACCATGGCCGGTGCGCCATCGGTCGAATATCTCGACGCCGTGGAGTAGGCCATTATGGATCTGGCCTTTGCCCCCGAAGATTTGAAGTTCCGCGATGAGGTTCGGTCCTGGATTGAACAGGCCTATGATCCAGACCTGCGCCGTCAGATGGCTCAGTCCAAGAACGGCTATCTGGACAAGGCTGGCCAGGTCAAATGGCAAAAACTGCTCGGCGAAAAGGGCTGGGCGGCGGTCAATTGGCCCGTCGAATTTGGCGGTCCCGGCTGGACGCCGTCTCAGCACTATATCTTCAATATGGAGATGTCGCTGGCTGGCGTTCCGACCTCGTCGCCCATGGGCCTGAAGATGGTCGCTCCGGTGATCATGGCCTTTGGCTCTGATGAGCAAAAGAAAAAGCACCTGCCGCCGATCCTGACGTCAGACATCTGGTGGTGTCAGGGCTATTCGGAACCCGGCTCCGGCTCCGATCTGGCCTCCTTGCAGATGCGCGCCGTGCGTGATGGTGACGACTATGTGCTCAACGGCTCGAAGATCTGGACGACCCACGCCCAGTGGGCGGACTGGATGTTCTGTCTGGTGCGTACCAGCCAAGAGGCCAAGCCGCAGAACGGTATCTCGTTCCTGCTTCTGGAAATGAACACTCCCGGCATCACCATTCGTCCCCTGCCGACCCTCGATGGTCCGGTGGAAGGCGAGCAAGAGATCAATCAGGTCTTCTTCGAAGATGTCCGCGTGCCGATTTCAAACCGCATCGGCGAAGAGGGCATGGGCTGGACCTATGCCAAGTACCTGCTCGAATTTGAGCGGGGCAATGCCTATGCGCCCGGCCTGATGAACATGCTTCACAAGGTCCGCAAGATCGCCTCGACCGAGGCTTCGGGCCAAGGCACCAGCCTGATCCAAGATGCTGATTTCCGTCGCAAGCTGGCGAGCTTGGAAATCAAGGTTGAGACCCTGAACGCCACCGAACTGCGTATCTTCTCGGCCATGGCTTCGGGTACGCCCGTGGGTCCAGCCTCGTCGATGCTCAAGCTTGAAGGCTCTGAGGCTCAGCAGGCCATCACCGAACTGACGCTCGAAGCGGTGGGCAACTATTCTGCGCCCTTCATCGCTGACACCTGGGCCGAAATGCGCGGCGAGACCAATGAGGCGCGTCCCGGTCCAGACTATGCGGCCCCAGCAGCGCCCACCTATCTCAACTATCGCAAGGCCTCGATCTATGCCGGTTCCAACGAGATCCAGCACAATATCATGGCCAAGCTGATCCTCGGCCTCTAGGCCAAGGCCAGCTTTTTTCGACCCACTTCCTGACGGGCAGTCCTTGATAAAGGGCTGCCCGGATTGGTATTTCCCTCACATTTGCGAGATCCCCCATGGCCGCTGACGCCCTGTTTCGTCCCTTTAGCTACAAGTCGCTGAACCTGCGTAACCGCGTGGTCATGGCCCCCATGACGCGGTCATTCTCGCCAAATGGCATCCCAACCCAAGAGGTTGCGGACTATTATGAGCGCCGAGCCGCCGCCGATGTCGGTCTGATCGTGTCGGAAGGCACGGGCGTTGACCGCGCCGCCTCGCTTAACGATCCGAATGTCCCTAGGTTCTCTGGCGACGAGGCCCTTGCTGGTTGGCAGAAGGTGATTGACGCGGTTCACGCCAAGGGCGGGGCCATGGCACCTCAGCTCTGGCATGTGGGCGCGGTGCGCAACCGCCGCACCGAATGGGTCGCTCCCGGCCCAGTCGATAGCCCCTCGGGTCTGTCCTCACCCGGCAAGCAGTTTGGTGAGGCCATGAGCGATGCGGATGTGGCCGATGCCATCGCCTCCTTCGCCCGCGCGGCGGCGGACGCCAAACGTCTCGGATTTGAATCCATCGAGCTTCACGGCGCCCACGGCTATCTGATCGACCAGTTCTTCTGGGACGGCACCAATGTGCGGGAAGACAGCTTCGGTGGTACGGCTCTGGCCGAGCGCGCCCGTTTCGCGTCGGAAATCATCAAGGCCTGCCGCGCCGCCGTGGGCGAGGACTTTGCCATCATCATCCGCCTGTCGCAGTGGAAGCAGCAGGACTTTGCGGTCAAGATGGCCCACACGCCTAAGGAAATGGAAGCTTGGCTCCAGCCTATGGCCGACGCCGGAGCAGATATTTTCCACTGCTCGCAGCGCCGGTTCTGGGAGCCGGAGTTTGAAGGCTCGGACCTGAACTTTGCCGGTTGGGCCAAGAAGCTGATCGGTCGGCCAACCATCACGGTCGGCTCGGTCGGCCTGACGGGGGAATTTGTGGCCGGTATGGCGGGCGAGGGCTCTAAGCCCGCCTCGCTCGACGCGCTTCTGACCCGTCTGGAAAATGACGAGTTTGATCTGGTCGGCGTGGGCCGCGCCCTGCTGGTCGATCCCTACTGGGTGGAAAAGGTTCGCGATGGCCGCGATGCCGAGCTGTTGGACTATAATACCAGCGCGCTCGGAACCCTGTTCTAAGTCACTGTAATTTCGATAAAATTGATGGGGTGAGGGCTGGTTTCAGCCCTCACCCCTTTCTTTTAGGCGTTGTAGTTCAGCTTCAGGCCGGGGCGAGGCCAGCGGCACTTATAGAGCTTGCCCGTGCCCGACGCCGTGATCCAAGCATCCTTCATATCCGCGCCACCAAAACAGATGTTGGTGACCAGAATGTCCGGGAAGGGATAGTGCTCGGTCGTGCCATCTTCGTCGAAAGCGGTGATCCCGCCATTGATAATCGTCGCCACACAGACCTTGCCGCCGGCCTCGACGGCCAGACTATCGAGCAACTGGAAGCCGGGCAGATTGTGCACGACCCGCGCAGGCTGGAAGGGCGGCGGCTCTGACACCACGCCAGGCGCGGTCAGGTCGAAGGCCCACAGGCGGCCCAGATTGGTGTCGGCCATATAGACGGTCTTCTCATCGGGCGAGAGACCAACCCCATTGGGCGACACAAAGTGGTCCTTGATGCGGGTGATGCTCGAACCGTCTGGCTGGGCATAGTAGAGCGCGCCAAACTTGCGCCCCTCTGGCGTCGAGCAGCCGTGATCGGTGAACCACATCCCGCCCTGCTTATCGAAGACCAGATCGTTCGGCCCGACCAGTTTCTTGCCATCGCACTCGCTATAGAGGGTGCGGACCTCGCCGGTCGTAAGATCCACGCGTTGGATATATCCACCCGTATGGCTGGGGGGCGTGGGGCCAGGGATGGTCATGCCATTGACGTCGAGCCATTCAAAGCTGCCGCCATTATTGGTCACATAGATCGCGCCGTCAGGGCCGATTGCGGCTCCGTTCGGTCCACCGCCGACATTGGCTACCACGCTGGTTGTGCCGTCTGGCATGACGCGGGTCAGGGTGCCGCGCTTGATCTCGGTCAAGATCACGGACCCATCGTTCATGGCGATAGGGCCTTCAGGAAATTGTAGGTTTTCGGCGACCAGTTCGATGTTCACAGACGTCTTCCTCTTGCGGCCGCCTCGTCAGGTGAGCGGCGTTCACGAAGCAGATTAGCGAAATGGTTCGCGCCGTCACCCCCTGCTAGAGGGTCGTGTTCGATATGGCGGCTTAAAGACGTTCGAGAACCCGAAAGACGAAGGGGAACTGATCGTCAGGCCCTGCCGGATGGGCTTCCCGCTTGGTTTCGCGCCATTCCGTTTCGTCAAAATCAGGGAACAGGGTATCACCCTCTACCTCGGTCTCGACCTCGGTGATGTAGAGCCTTTTGGCCTTGGGCATGAGGCCCGCATAGATCTGAGCCCCGCCGATGACGCAGACCTCTTCGGCCCCATCCTCTTCGGCCTGCTCGCGCGCAATGCCAAGGGCCTCATCCAGCCGCTCGCATGGCAGGGCACCCTTGGGCTCGAATGATCCATCGCGGGACAGGACAATGTTCAACCGCCCGGGCAGGGGCTTGAACGGCAAGGAGTCCCAGGTCGCGCGGCCCATGATCACCGGCTTAAACAGGGTCACCGCCTTGAAATTCACCAGATCGGTCTTCAGCCGCCAAGGAATGCCCCCTTGGGCACCAATGACATTATTGCGCGCGCGAGCGACGACGAGAGCGATAGGGATCAGAGCCATGACAAGGATTTAGTCGCTTCTGCGCCCGAGGGGAAGCGCCAGTTCAAACCGCGATGGGGGCCTTGATACCGGGGTGGGCGTCGTAGCCCTCCAATTTGAAGTCGGCATAGTCAAAGTTGAACAGGTCGGTCTTGGGGGCCATGATCAGGGTCGGGAAGGCCCGAGGCTGGCGGGACAGTTGCAGTTCGCACTGCTCGACATGGTTGGAATAGATGTGGGCGTCACCCAGCGTATGGACAAATTCCCCCGGCTCCAGCCCTGTCGCCTGCGCCACCATCAGGGTCAGGAGGGCGTAGGAGGCGATGTTGAATGGCACGCCAAGGAACATGTCGGCGGATCGCTGATAGAGTTGGCAGGACAGCTTGCCGTCGGCCACGAAGAACTGGAACAGGCAGTGACAGGGCGGCAGGGCCATGTCGTCCACCTCTGACGGGTTCCAAGCGCTGACAATATGGCGCCGGCTATTGGGGTTGGTCTTCAGGCTCTGGACGACTTGCGCCATCTGATCGATGACGCGCCCATCGGGGGCAGCCCAACTGCGCCATTGCTTGCCATAGACCGGGCCAAGATCACCGGCCTCGTCAGCCCACTCATCCCAGATGCTAACCCCATGATCATGCAGATATTTGACGTTGGTATCGCCGCGCAGGAACCAGAGCAGTTCCACAATGATCGATTTCAGATGCAGCTTCTTGGTGGTCAGGAGCGGAAAGCCAGCGGCCAGATCAAAGCGCATCTGCCGCCCGAACAGGCTTTTGGCGCCCGTCCCGGTCCGGTCCTGCCGAAAGGAGCCGTTGGCGAGGATATCGGCCAACAGATCAAGATATTGCTGCTCAGGATGGGCAGCGGTCATTGCGGCAGAGGCGGGGGCGTGTGCATTCATATGATTCTGACCCTTAGGCTCAAGGCAGGCTAAAGGGCGGGCGGGCAGAAATCCAACAGTTCCATCAACCGCCGAACCCACCTTCGCTCAGGAACATCTTTTCTTCCACCGTCGTTGACCGACCAAGGGCCGGATTGCGGTGTGGAAAGCGCCCAAACCGCTCGATGATTTGGCTATGGGCGATGGCCCATTTTAGGCTGTCCTCATCGCCGCTGGACAGGCTGTGGGCACTGAACAGCTCGACGGAAAAGGCCTGATCGCTGGGGTCCTCGGAGTGTTCAAAGGGCAGATAGAAAAAGGGCCGAAGGGGCGGCTCCATCTCCTGATCAAAGCCACTGGCAACGGCCTTGCGGGCAATGGACCGGGCGCGGCCGTCGGTGGCGAAGGCGTGGGCCGTCTTGCGATAGATATTGCGGGGGATCTGGTCGAACAGAAGAATGAGGCCCAGCGCACCGACAGCGCCTTGGGCTTCCCAATCATCGTGCTCGCCGCGTGCGGCAGCCATATGCATCGGTTCGAACCGCAGGCTCAGGGCCTCGTCAAACCGGTCGTTCTTGGCGAACCATTTGCTGGGTCCCGCATTTTGCCAATAGACCACCACGTCATGTGGCGTCGCTAGTCGTGACATGGGCGATATTCCTCAAAGCGGCCGGTTCAGATCCACTATTCCAGCACATATAAGGGCAAGAGCTTGCGCGCAATGCACCCAGACCTTGACGTGAGGGCAAAAAAACGCTCGAAAGCAGCCTTTCCGAAAAGCGTCCCGCGAAGGGGCTCTTGAATGACCCGTCTGGAGACTTGATCATGCGTGTTTATTACGATCGCGACGCCGACATTGGCCGCGTCCTCGACAAGAAGGTCGCGATCGTAGGCTATGGCAGCCAAGGTCACGCCCACGCCCTGAACCTGCGCGATTCTGGCCATACCAATGTCGCCATCGCCCTGCGCCCCGGTTCTGTCTCGGCTAAGAAGGCCGAAGCCGAGGGCCTGAAGGTCATGACCGTCGCCGAAGCCGCTGGCTGGGCCGACATGCTGATGATCTTGGCGCCCGATGAGCTACAGCGCGGCATCTATGAGAACGAGATCGCCCCCCATATCCGCGACGGCGCAGCCCTGCTGTTCGCCCACGGCCTGAATGTTCACTTCAAGCTGATCGAGCCCAAGGCCAGCATCGACGTGCTGATGGTCGCGCCAAAGGGCCCCGGCCACACGGTTCGCGGTGAATACCTTAAGGGCGGCGGCGTGCCTTGCCTGATCGCCGTGCATCAGAACGCTACCGGCCAAGCTATGGATCTGGGCCTTGCCTATGCCTCGGCCATCGGCGGTGGTCGTTCGGGCATCATCGAGACCAACTTCCGCGAAGAATGCGAGACCGATCTGTTCGGCGAGCAGGTCGTCCTGTGCGGTGGTCTGGTCGAACTGATCCGCGCCGGTTTCGAAACCCTGGTCGAAGCCGGTTACGCGCCGGAAATGGCCTATTTCGAGTGCCTGCACGAGGTGAAGCTGATCGTCGATCTGATCTATGAAGGCGGCATCGCCAACATGAACTATTCGATCAGCAACACCGCTGAATATGGCGAATATGTTACCGGCCCTCGCATCGTGACCTCGGACACCAAGGCCGAGATGAAGCGCGTCCTGCTCGACATTCAAGAAGGCCGTTTTGTTCGCGACTTCATGTTGGAAAATCAAGCCGGTCAGCCCAGCTTCAAGGCCATTCGTCGCCGCGCTTCGGAACATGAGATCGAAGAGGTCGGCGCCCGCCTTCGCGCCATGATGCCTTGGATCGGCAAGAACAAGCTGGTCGATAAGGCCAAGAACTAATCTAAGCCGCCTTCGGGCAGCCAGAGAACGCAGGCCACCCAGAGCCCGACCGGATCGCCCGGTTGGCCCTCTGGGTGGTTTTTCTATGGGGCCATCACTCCCAACCCAGTGCCGCCTCTCCGCGCAGGATCGCCTCGGTCTGCACCGTATGCCCCCCGCCGCGTTCATGCAGTACGAGCGGCGCGAGCAGCACCATCGGGGCCTTGCCGGTCTTGATGGCGCGCACCAGAACCCGCTTGGCGGGGGCATCCGAGAACGGGGCGATGGGTCTGATCCTGACCGACCCAGCCTTGGGGGCCAGAAGGCCAAGAATATCGCCCAAACGGTCGGCGCGGTGGATGACGGTGACGCTGCCACCCTCGCGCACCGATTTCAGCAAAAAGCCGATCCAGGCGCCCAAGCCCTCTTCGGCCATATAGGCGCCTAAGCGACTGGCATCTGGCGCACGCAGGCTGGCGGGATCATCAAAGAAGGGCGGATTGCTGATGGCCGCGTCAAACGGCTCTAGCCCCAGCTTGGCGACGGAGGCGGGCAGGGCGGCCTCAACGATTTGAACCCGATCTTGCAGACCATTGAGCGCTATATTGTCACGGGCCAGGGACGCCGCCTGAGGGTCGCGCTCAATCCCGAAGAACGCAGCCCCCGGACAGCGCGTCGCAGCCGCCAGCAAGGCTCCACCGACGCCGCAGCCTGCCTCCACAACCCTTTGGCCCGAAACCGCGTCACAGCATGCCGCCAGCAGGGCCGCATCCAGCCCCGCGCGATAGCCCTTGATCGGCTGGCGCAGGACGACCTTGCCGTTCATGACAGTGTCTTGCGACCAAGATTGAGCCAAATTGGACCCCTTGCCGCCGTCTGATTCAGATTCCGTCATGGTTTGACCGCTTCAAGACTTGTGCTCGCCTCTCCCCTGACCTATCCCGCAATCCTTGTCTCCTGCAACCGTCAGCGCATATTCAGTATGAAGGCGATGGGCAGGGGTCTAGTCTGCTAGCGGCATCAGCGAGGAGCCAGATCTTGGACGCCACGGAGGTCATCACCCGACCAATCGGTTCTGTCGAGCGCCTCGTGCGTTTGGCGGCGTCGGATATGGCGGGCGTCGACAGCCTGATCATGGGGCGCATGGATAGCCCTGTGCCGGTGATCCCTGCCTTGGCCGAACATCTGATCGTGGCGGGCGGCAAGCGGTTAAGGCCGCTCCTGACGGTCGCCGCCGCGCGGCTGGCGCGGGGGCAGGCCTCTACGGTCGCCAATGGCTTGCCCGAAGACGGCTTCTTGAAGCTGGCGGCAGCGGTCGAGTTCATCCACACCGCGACCCTTTTGCATGATGATGTGGTCGATGGCAGCACGCTCCGCCGAGGCAAGGTTGCCGCGCACCTGATCTGGGGCGGGGCCTCCAGCGTTCTGGTCGGAGACTTTCTGTTCGCCCGCTCGTTCGAGCTGATGGTCGAGACGGGGTCCTTACGGGCGCTGAATATTCTGGCCCATGCCTCTAGCGTCATTGCTGAGGGCGAGGTTTTGCAACTAACCCGCGCCCATGATCTGGCGCTGGATCAGGACACCTATCTGGAAATCATCAAGGCCAAGACCGCCGAACTGTTCGCCGCCGCCGCCGAAGCGGGCGCGGTGGTCAGTGGCGCGTCTGAGACCGATATCCAAGCCCTGCGCGCCTATGGCCTCAATCTTGGGCTGGCCTTCCAACTGACCGATGATGCGCTGGACTATGGCGGCAAGACCGAGACGCTGGGCAAGAATGCCGGTGATGATTTCAGAGAGGGCAAGGCGACCTTGCCGCTGCTCTTGGCCATGGCCCGCACGGGCGCGGCCGAGACGGCTTTCTGGGAGCGGACGGTGGGGCGGCTGGATCAGACCGACGCGGACTTCCTTCGCGCGCGTGATCTTATCCTGAGCACGGGCGCACTCGATGCCAGCCTCGATCTGGCGGTGGACTATGCCGAAACGGCCAAGGCCGCGTTGGCGGTATTCCCGAACAATGATTGGCGTCAGGCCCTCGAGGCTCTGGCCGACTTCTCGGTCAGCCGCGCCGCCTAGGCCTGAAGCGACCGATCCCAACGCCGCCACAGCAAGACGCAGATCAGGATGCTGAGGGCCAGGAGGCCTGCCTGTGAGCCCACTTGTGTGGTCTCGGCTATGACGCCCAGTCCAGCGAAGGCGGCGGTTAGGATCCAGAACCTGACCGATAGGCCTGCATGGGTGCGCTTGGGGTCAGCGATCAGCCAGCGCTGAAACAGATGGTCTCGATGGGCGGTTAAGAGGCCCTGTTTTCGACGCGCGCGTGACAACAGGGTCAAGAACACGTCGGAGAGCAGCGGTAGGCTGGCAAAGACCACGGGATAGGGCGATAGACGACCGCCTGCTTTCGGGTCGGCCATCAGCACGGCGAGGCCCGCGATCAGAAAGCCACTGAACAGGGCCCCCGCATCGCCTTGAAACACCCGCCCGCCCGGCAGGTTCCACGGCAAGAACCCCAGAGAGGCGGCTGCCGCGATGATGGCGACGGCGCTCAGGGCGCTCTGCCCCTGAAGCCCGGCCAGCAGGCCTATGGCGGCCAGAATGATGATGGCGGCGCCAGGAGCCAGCCCATTGGCCCCGTCGATGAAATTCAAGCCATTGACCAGAACCACGATCCACAGAGCTGTGCCGAGGATGCTGAAGATCGGCAGCAGCGGCAGGTCGAGCCCCGCCGCCAACGGCAGAACCCCGATCTTTGCCACGAAGGCCGCAAAGGCGATGGCCAGCGCGACATGGATGCCAAGCTTTAGCCGGGCATTCAGATCAAAAATGTCGTCGATCAGGCCTAACACCCCCATGGCAAGCGCCATGCCCAATAGGGCGACGAGCGGTGCCAGATGGTCTTTGGGCAATTGGCTGGCCAAGAGGACGAGGCCGGCGCAGGTGCCGGCCATGATCCCAAGGCCGCCGCTGGTGGGTGTCGGGGCCTTGTGCGCGCCCCGATCCCTTGGCGGATCAACCGGTCCCCAACGGGACACCAGTCCTGCGACCACGGTCCCCGTTGCCCAAGCCAACGCTGCCGCTAAGGCCAGTTGGTCGGTCACGGGGTGAGGTCCTTAGCGAACAGCGGCGCAGAAGCGCTGGATGCGGGTGCAAGCATCTTCAAGGACCTCCGTCGAGGTTGCGTAGGAGATGCGGAAGAAGGGTGACAGGCCAAAGGCCTCGCCATGGACCACGGCCACGCCCTCAGATTCCAAGAGCTCAGCGGCAAAGTCCTCATCGTTCTTGATCACCCGGCCTGACGGAGCCGTCTTACCGATCAGACCTTCACAGGACGGATAGACATAGAAGGCCCCTTCTGGTGTGGGACAGAACAGGCCGTTGGCTTGGTTGAGCATCGACACGACCAGATCGCGGCGCGTCTGGAAGATGGCCGCGCGCTCAGGAATAAAGTCCTGAGGCCCGTTCAGGGCCTCTACGGCGGCCCACTGGGCGATCGAGCAGGGGTTGGAGGTAGACTGGCTCATGACCTTGGCCATGGCCTTGATCAGGGGCTCAGGACCTGCCGCATAGCCGATCCGCCAGCCGGTCATCGAATAGGCCTTGGACACGCCATTCATGGTCAAGGTGCGGTCATAGAGCTTAGGCTCGACCTGCGCGATGGTGGTGAACTCGAACCCGTCATAGATCAGGTGCTCATACATATCGTCGGTCAGGATCCAGACGTGCGGATGGCGCAGCAGCACGTCGGCCACAGCCTGTAGTTCCTCACGGCTGTAGGCCGCGCCGGACGGGTTCGACGGCGAATTGAGCAAGAGCCACTTGGTGCGCGGCGTGATGGCGGCTTCCAAGTCAGCGGGCTGGAGCTTGAAATTGTTCTTGGCCGTGGTGGCAACGAAGACCGGCTCACCGCCCGCCAGCAGCACCATGTCCGGATAGGACACCCAGTAGGGGGCTGGCACGATCACCTCGTCGCCGGGCGACAGGGTGGCGACCAGAGCATTATAGATCACAGGCTTGCCGCCGGGCGAGACATTGACCTGAGACGGCTTGTAGCTGAGGCCATTTTCACGCTCGAACTTGGCGCAGATCGCGGCCTTTAGTTCGGGGATGCCATCAACATCCGTATATTTGGTCTTACCCTCCTGGATCGCCTTGATCGCAGCGGCCTTGATCGTGTCCGGCGTATCAAAGTCCGGCTCGCCCGCGCCGAGGGAAATGACATCCCGGCCCTGACGGATCAATTCGCGCGCCTTGGCGGACACAGCGATAGTGGCGGACGGCTTCACGCGGCGAAGGGCCTGCGACTCCAAGGACATGATCAACTCCGATTTCAAAAGACGGGTTGGTTTAGCCCCATGTGGTTCTGTTGGCAAAGGGTTGGGGGTGTGATCAGAAAAAAAGGCCTTAGGTAAGGAAACAAGTCCCCCTTCGTCGCTTCGCGCCACTTCCCCCAGAGGGGGAAGATTTAGCGCTGATGTTCCTCCCCCTCTGGGGGAAGTACCGGCGAAGCCGGGGTAGGGGGTTTACGGTGGCAGGTGTCTTACCCGTCACTCCGCTCTATAAGGAACCCATGACCGCACTGATCCGATTCCTGATGAATATGGACGCCCGCGCTTGGCGCAGCGTTGGTGTGTCATTCGTGCTGTTTGGCGGCGTGGGAATTGTCTTTGTGTTCGGCGCTCAGCTCTTGGGTTTTAATGGCGAAACGACGGTCGAGCATTGGCTGGACAGCGCGCCCCACGGCCCCTTTGCCCTGCCCGTCGCGGTGGCGGTCTTTGCCCTGATGGCCTTTTTGGGTGTGCCGCAGTTTGTCTTGATCGCCGCGACGGTCCTCGCCTTCGGTCCGTGGGTTGGACTGACCTATAGCTGGATCGGCACGCTGGTTTCGGCGGTGGTGGGCTTTGGGCTAGGCCGCAAGATCGGCAGCGGGGCCCTGTCAGCGCTGGGCAGTGTCGGGGGCGGTGAGGGCGTGACGCGCTTCATGGGGCTGATTGGCCGCAACGGTTTTATGGCCAGCCTGATCGTGCGTCTGGTGCCGTCGGCGCCCTTTATCGTCGTCAATATGGCCGCAGGCGTGACACCCATGCGTTTTCGCCATTTTCTCGCCGGCACGGCCCTTGGCATCATCCCCAAGATCGCCCTGACCGCCTTTGCCGGCAATAGTATCGTCCAAGCCATGAAGGGCGGGGGCTATCAGCCCATAATCCTGCTTGTTTTGGCGGCGGCGGTTTGGCTCGGAGCCGGATTTGTCGCGCGGCGCTGGATGAAGCACGATGGGAATGAAATTTCACCAAATGACCGGACAAAGTGAAAATTTCTTGCCGTGAGCCGTAAAATGCACCCCTTCGGCGCAAGAGGCTTGCTCAAATCTCGAAGATTCGTTAGAAGCGTGGCATGAATATGTGTCTTCACATGACTGGACAGGTTGCTTCGGCAGTGCTGTACCCCCTCTTGGGTGGGGTCCTAGGGCTTAGCTGCCCCTGGGCGTTCTGAGGCGCGTATCTATCGCGGCCGGACGTGCAGGGGGTGAAAGACAAAACCCTAAACCGTCCATGACCAACGCCAAGAGCAACTCACATGACCGCTTCCATTGATACGACCGCCATAGCCGCTGCTAAGGCGCGCGAAAATGTCATCATCTTTGACACCACCATGCGCGACGGCGAGCAATCGCCCGGCGCCTCCATGAGCCTGGATGAAAAGCTCGAACTGGCCAAGATCTTGGAAGAGATGGGGGTCGATGTCATAGAGGCCGGCTTCCCCATCGCCTCCAATGGTGACTTCGAAGCGGTTCGCGAGATCGCCAAGATCGTCAAGACCAGCACCATTGCGGGCCTGTGCCGCGCCCATCAGGTGGATATTGACCGCTGCGCCGAGGCCTTGAAGCCTGCCGCCCGCGGCCGCATCCACGTGGTGATCGCCACCAGCGACCTGCATATGAAGCATAAGCTGCAGATGGAACCGGAACAGGTTCTGGAAACCATCACCCGCTCGGTCACCCATGCCCGCAACCTGCGTGATGATGTCGAGTGGTCCGCCGAAGACGCGACCCGCAGTGAGCGCCAGTTCCTGCGCCGCGCCGTCGAGGCGGCCATCCGGGCTGGTGCCACCACGATCAATCTGCCGGACACGGTCGGCTATACCTATCCGTCTGAATATGCCGACCTGTTCAGCTGGATGACCCAGAATGTCGAGGGCGCCGACCGGGTGATCTTCTCGACCCACTGTCATAACGACTTGGGTCTGGCCGTGGCCAACTCTCTGGCCGGGGTTCAGGGCGGGGCGCGTCAGGTGGAATGTGCCATCAATGGCCTTGGCGAGCGGGCCGGTAATGCGGCGCTGGAAGAGATCGTCATGGCGCTGAAGGTTCGGGCCGACCGTCTGCCCTTCCAGACCCGCATCGACAGCACCCACATCACCCGCGCCAGCCGCTATGTCTCGGCCATCACTGGCTTTGCGGTCCAGTACAATAAGGCCATCGTCGGTAAGAACGCCTTCGCCCATGAAAGCGGCATCCATCAGGATGGCATGCTGAAGAACCGCGAGACCTACGAGATCATGACCCCGGAGTCGGTCGGTCAGGCCCCCTCGACCCTGGTCATGGGTAAACATTCCGGCAGTCACGCCTTCCGCGCCAAGCTGAAGGATCTGGGCTATGAGCTGGGTCAGAACGCCCTGAAGGAGGCCTTTGTCCGCTTCAAGGACTTGGCCGACCGCAAGAAGCACGTCTATGACGACGATATTATTGCGCTGGTCGATGATGCCTTGGCGCGGGGCGGGGAGCGTATCCGCGTGACCCATCTGCGCGTCATTGCGGGCACCGAAGGCCAATCGGCTGACCTGACCTTGGACATTGACGGCGTCGAACAGAAGGCGACCTCAACCGGCGATGGTCCGGTGGATGCCGTCTTCAACGCCATTCGCGAGATCGTGCCCCACGAGGCGGCCCTGCGCCTGTTCCAGGTCCATGCCGTGACCGAAGGCACCGATGCTCAGGCTCAGGTCTCGGTGCGTCTGGAAGAGGATGGCCGCATCGCGACCGGTCAAGCCGCCGATACTGACACCATGACCGCCTCGGCCAAGGCCTATGTCAATGCGCTCAACAACCTGATGGCGCGCAAGCAGAAGTCGGCTCCAGAGCCCCTCGTCGCTGGCCAGTTCTAGAGACCGGTGCCTAATCCTCATTCTCGCTCTGGGTCTGGCCGGGCGCGAGATGAGGCCATAGTTTCATGTTGATCTGGATCCCCCTGACCCTCGCGGCGACGGTTCTGCAGGTATCGCGCAATGCCTTGCAGCGCGGGCTATTGCGGGTTGCGGGTCCATGGGGCGCGACCTTGGTGCGGTTTCTGTTTGGACTGCCCTTTACGCTAGCCTTCATCGCTGTGGCCAAGCTGATCACGCCTCAGGCGCAAGGTCATTTCAGCGCCTATTTCTTTATGGCCTGCGCCATTGGCGCCTTGGCGCAGGTTGGGGCGACGGCGGCGCTTTTGGTGTCGATGCAGCGGTCCAGCTTTGCCATTGGCACGGCCTTTCAGCAAAGCTCGCTGCCCTTTACCGCCTTGGTCGGGTTCTTCCTGTTCCACGATCCGATCAGCCCGGTCGCTTGGGCTGGGCTATTTATCGCAACAGCGGGCCTCGTCTATCTGTCTTGGCCGCGTCGGATGGAGGGGGTTCGCGACTGGAGCCCGGCTCTGCTCGGCCTGACGTCAGGGGCCTGTTTCGCCCTAAGCGCCAATGCCTTTCGCCAAGGGGGCCTAGCCTTTGATCCGCATCACGCGGTCTTTTCAGCGCTCGTGACCGTGGCGGTGGTTCAAACGATCCAGACCCTCGTGCTGATCATCGGCCTGATGATCCTTGACCCCAAGGCGCTGAGGGGCGCGATCGGCGCGTGGAAGTCATCTTTGGGCGCGGGTTTCTTTGGGGCAGGGGCCTCAGCCCTTTGGTTTATCGCCTTGACCATGAGCCCGGCGGGTCCGGTTCGCGCCGTTGGCGTTGTCGAGATGCCGGTCGCGGCCCTGATGGGGCGCAGGCTCTTTGCGGAGCGGTTGACCCTGTCTCAGATCGTCGCGGGGACCATTACCGCGCTCGGCGTGGTTTTAGCCGCGATCGGATAGTTTGTTCTCTTACCCTTTTGAGCGGTGTGCCTATAGACGCCTGTCAAACCGAATCACAAAATGCCTTGAATTCAACGCGCTCACAGGGCAAACCGACCTGTCTGCAGGGCTTGAAACCGAGTAAGAGTTCTTCTTGTCTGTCGATTGTCCTTACGCAACGCAATTCGTGTGGATGAACCGTCAAGGACTGCAGCCAAAAGACCATCTATTCGCTACCTTAGGTAAGACGCCCTTCAATCCCTGAGTCCCAAGGCACATCATGTTTTCGTCCCTCTTCGGCATGGTCTCCAACGACATCGCCATTGACCTCGGCACGGCCAACACCCTGATCTATATGAAGGGTAAGGGCATCGTCCTGAACGAGCCTTCGGTTGTGGCGCTGCGCACGGTCGGCGGACGCAAGATCGTTCACGCTGTGGGTATCGAAGCCAAGCAGATGCTGGGCCGCACCCCCGGTCACATGGAGGCCATCCGCCCCATGCGTGACGGCGTGATCGCGGACTTCGAAGTGGCCGAAGAGATGATCAAGCACTTCATCCACAAGGTCCATAATCGTAAGAGCTTCGTGAACCCCAAGGTCATTGTCTGCGTGCCATCGGGTGCGACCGCCGTTGAGCGCCGGGCGATCAATGACAGTTGCCTGAACGCTTCGGCCCGCCGCGTGGGCCTGATCGATGAGCCCATGGCCGCCGCCATCGGCGCTGGCCTGCCGATCCATGAGCCCACCGGCTCGATGGTTGTCGACATCGGTGGTGGTACGACCGAGGTCGCGGTCCTGTCCCTGTCCGGCATCGTCTATTCGCGCTCGGTTCGGGTTGGCGGCGACAAGATGGACGAGGCGATCATTTCCTATATGCGCCGTCACCATAATCTGCTGATCGGTGAAACCACCGCTGAGCGGATCAAGAAGGAAATTGGAACAGCACGGTCCCCCGCCGATGGCGAGGGCCTCGCCATCGAGGTCAAGGGCCGCGACCTGATGCAGGGCGTGCCTCGCGAGGTTCGGATCAGCGAAAAGCAGGCCTCTGACGCCTTGGCAGAACCGGTCAGCCAGATCGTTGAGGCGGTCAAGGTTGCGCTCGAGGCCACGCCGCCTGAACTGGCGTCGGACATTGCCGATAAGGGCATCATGCTAACCGGCGGCGGCGCCTTGCTGCGCGGTCTGGACCTGGAAATTCGTGACCATACGGGCCTGCCCGTCACGGTCGCTGATGACCCTCTGTCCTGCGTGGCCCTAGGCTGTGGCAAGGTGCTTGAGCATCCGCGTTGGATGAAGGGCATCTTGGAATCGTCCATGTCCTAACCGCCTCTTGGCGGCACCTATCGTGTCCTGACGAATTTCTATGATCTTGGCCCTGTCCGGATCTGCCGTGGAGACCAGCGTTGTCCTTAAGGGACGGGCCATTTCAAGACCTCAAGGTCCCGTTAACCTGGGCCGCAGCCATGGCGGTGATTGTCGCGGGCGTGGCGGCTCTTGGCCTTTTACTCAGCGATCGGCGCGAAACCTATAAGGATGAGGCCTATGGGGCCGGGCGTGTGGTTGTTGATCGGGTCGTGGCGCCGGCCGCCGATGTCCTATCAACCCCAGCCGATTGGGCGCGGGCCCTTGGCGACGGCATCGGTGACTATTTCTTTGCGGTCAGTGAAAATCGCCGCCTGAAGCTCGAAAATGCGCGGCTGCGACAGTGGCGAGACGCGGCCATCGCGTTGGAAGACATCAATTCGCGTTACCGCGCGCTGCTTGGCGTCAAGATTGATCCCCCGATCCCCATGGTCACGGCGCGGATCGTACTCGATGCGCGCGGTCCCTTTGCCAATACTCGCCTCGCCAATGCCGGTGAAGAGATGGGGGTCAGGGTCGGTCAGCCGGTGATGAGCGATGCCGGTCTGGTCGGCCGGGTTGTCGGGACAGGTCAGGGCATTAGTCGCATTCTGCTGCTGACCGATGTCGCCAGTCACATGCCGGTTCTCGTAGACCGCACCAATGCGCGCGCGATCCTGTCTGGAGATGGCGGTCCCAATCCGACTTTGGACTATTTGCGGGGCGTTGAGCCGGTTCGTAATGGCGACCGGATCTTGAGTTCTGGCGATGGCGGTGTCTTGCCGCGCGGCCTGCCTGTTGGAACGGCCGTCAAGGGCTTGGATGGCCAATGGCGAGTGCGTTTGAGTTCGGATTCTGTGCCAATCGATCTTGTGCGTATTCTTCTGTTCAAGGACTTCACCGATCTTGCGGCCCAAAAGGCGTTGCAGGCCTCGAAGATGCCGCCCTTGACCGATGTTCCCGCGCCAGTGGCCTCGTCGTCCGTCCTGCCACCTGCGCTGACAGCAAAGCCTGCCGCCGCGCCGGTTGTTGCTCCAGTCGCGCCGAAGCCTTCCGCGACGAAGCCTGTGATGGCCAAGCCTGCCCCTGCGCTGGTCAAGCCCATCGCGCCACCGCCTGCGCTGGCCAAACCGGTTGCCCAGCCGAGCGCGGCTGCGGAGGAGCCGGCCCGATGACGTTTCAGACCTCGCGTCAGACGGCTGCACGCTCGATGGATCCGTGGAACTGGTTAGCGGTCCCGACACTGACCTGCCTGGTGCTGACCCTGCTATTTGCACTGCCCATAAGGGTCTTTGGTCTTGTGCCGCCGGAGCCTGTCTTTTTGATGGTACCCGCCTTTGTCTGGGCGGTGATCCGGCCCTCGATCCTGCCGCCTTTCATTTTGATGGTTTCGGGCTTGCTGCTGGACGTTCTTTGGGGTGCATCCCTTGGCCTGTGGGGCTTCTCGCTGCTGTTTGGCTATGCCGGTGTTCTGGCCTCGCGCAGTTTTGCCAGCGGGCAGGGACAGTCGATGAATTGGGTCTGGTATGCCATCACCTGCCTGATCGTTGAACTGACCGCCTATCTTGTGACCCTCATCGATGTCCAAGC
Source organism: Caulobacteraceae bacterium (assembly GCA_947441065.1). GTDB lineage: Bacteria > Pseudomonadota > Alphaproteobacteria > Caulobacterales > Caulobacteraceae > CAISGS01. Next base: position 20,284 of record CANESI010000010.1, on the reverse strand, counting down.
CGCGCCCAGTCTGGTTGGGGCCTTTTGGCAGTGGGCCGTAACCGCTGCGCTCTATCCGTTCGCCCACCAACTGATTGAGCGTTTCGAGGATGCGGACGTCCGCTTCAAATGAGTGAACCGTCGATCTTCTTTTCTGAGGTCAATGAGCGCCAGGGCGTTTTCAACCGGCGCGCCTTTCTGATGGGCGGTTTGGCGGGCGGCACCATCTTGGCGCTTGGCGGGCGATTGGCTCAGCTCCAGCTCCTAGAGTTTGACCGCTATCGCCTGATGTCGACGGAAAACCAGTTCAATTTTCGTCTGATCCCACCGCCCCGTGGCCGGATAATGGATCGGTTCGGAGTCGAGCTCGCCTCCAACCGGCCCAATTTCCGCGTTCTGGTGGTGCGTGACGAGATCAATGATATTGACGCCACGCTCGATGCCCTGTCGCAACTGATCCCGATCACGCCGGAGCGACGTCGCCAGCTACTGCGCGAAATTTCACGCAGTCCCAAGCTGGTTCCCGTCGCTGTTGCCGAAGACCTGACTTGGGAGGAGTTCTCACGGGTCAATGTTCGGACACCCGAACTTCCTGGCGTCACGGCCGATATGGGCGAGGCGAGGGTCTATCCCCATGGCGGGGCCTTTGCCCATGTGGTCGGCTATGTGGCCAAGGTTTCGGACCGCGACGTTGCAGCGGCGGGGCTCAATCCCGATCCGCTTCTGCACCATCCTGGCTTTCGTATCGGCAAGCAGGGCGTGGAAAAGGCCCTCGACACCGTCCTGCGCGGCAAGTCGGGTGCGGTTAAGACCGAGGTCGATGCCTTGGGCCGTGAGGTTCGTAAGGACCCTGAGGGCGATATTAACCCCGTCGCGGGAAAGACGGTCGTCCTGTCGCTCGACGCCGATGTTCAGAGCCGGGCGCTGGAAGTGCTCGGTGAGGAAAGCGGCGCCTGCGTGGTGATGGATATACAGTCCGGCGACCTGATCTGCATGGCCTCGGCCCCCAGCTTTGATGCCAACCAGTTCGTCAAGGGCCTCTCCACTGCAGACTACCGGGCCCTGTCCGACTATGAGCGCCGTCCTTTGTTGGACAAGGCCCTCTCCGGGACCTATCCGCCGGGCTCGACCTTCAAGCCGATGACGGCCTTGGCGGTGTTGGACTCAGGCATGGTCGATCCGAATGAGACCATTGTCTGTTCGGGCCAGATGTGGTTCGGCAATCGCTTCTTCCACTGCTGGAAGCGTGGCGGGCACGGTCCGCAGAATATGCATGAGGCGATCAAGAACTCCTGCGACATCTATTTCTACCAGACGGCCTTGAAGATCGGCCCCGACCGGATCGCGCGGGTCGCTGAGGCCTTTGGTATGGGGCAAACCTTCGATATTGGGATTTCAGGCCAAAAGGCGGGACTGGTCCCATCGACGGCTTGGAAACGTCGGCAATATAAGCAGCCTTGGTATCCGGGGGAGTCCCTCAGCTTCGGCATCGGGCAGGGGGCCCTGTCGGCCAATGCCCTTCAACTCGCGGTCATGACCGCGCGTTTGGCCAATGGACGCAAGGCGCTCAATCCTCGCCTAATCAAGTCCATCGGCGGCGTTGAGACCCCCAGCGGCGCCGCTGCGGCTGACCTGCCCTTCAAGCCTGAGCATATGGAGATGGTCCGATCGGCTATGGCGGCCGTGGCCAATGACACGACCGGTACCGCCTATCGCGCCAGTCAGTTGGGTCTTGGCCCCGTTTTGATGGCGGGAAAGACCGGTACCGCACAGGTTCGCGTCATAAGCCGCGCCGAGCGGGCCAGTGGCGTGCGCACGAACGAGTCACTGCCTTGGCGCCTGCGTGACCATGCGCTCTTTGTCGCCTTCGCGCCCTATGATGCGCCGCGCTATGCCCTGTCGATCATTGTGCAGCACGGCGGTGGTGGAGCGGCTGTTGCTGCCCCAATGGCACGGGAGATTATGCGTGTGGTCTTGCTGAAAGACGCCGCCATCCGCGCGCGGATTGAATCGCCCCTACCCATGCCCGAGGCTCCCGTGCCTGCGGCGGGTGAGGTCGAGGGTGAGGCCCCGCCGCCGCCCAGCGAGACGATCTTGCCTGTGGCTGCACCCATCCTTTCGGGAGGCCCGACCCCATGACTGCGAGCGCCATTACCCGTCCGGGTGAACGGGACCGCTTGATCGTCAAGCTGGCTCAGATTGACTGGACCTTGATGCTCGTCCTGTGCCTGATCGCGGCCACGGGCGCGGCCATGCTCTATTCGATATCAGGCCTGTCGTGGGAGCCTTGGGCCGCGAAACATCTGGTTCGGTTTGGCCTGTGCATTGGCATGATGATCGTGCTCGCGACGGTGGACGTGCGTCTATGGTTTATGTCGGCCTATCCGGTCTATGGGTTGGGGCTGGTATTGCTGATCGCCGTTGAGATTATGGGCGACGTATCGCTGGGTGCCCAGCGCTGGCTAGACCTCGGCTTTGTGCGACTGCAACCGTCTGAAATCATGAAGATCGGCTTGGTTTTGGCGCTGGCCCGATTCTATCATGGCCTCTCGGCGGAGGCGGCCAAGTTCTCGTGGCGTCTGGTGGTGCCGGTCGTTTTGATCGCCTTGCCCACCCTGTTGGTGGCCCATCAGCCGGATCTTGGCACGGCGGTTCTGTTAGCGTCCAGTGGCGGCGCGGTTATGGTCTTGGCAGGTCTGAGCCTCAGGGTCGTGGTCGCCTTGGCCGTGACACTCGCCGCCTCAATTCCACCCTTTGTGATGTTCGTGCTGCATGACTATCAGCGCAGTCGAATCTTGACCTTCCTTAATCCGGAGGCCGATCCCTCCGGGTCTGGCTATCACATTTTGCAGTCCAAGATTGCGCTGGGCTCTGGCGGTCTGCTTGGCAAGGGCTATGGCTTGGGCTCGCAAAGCCAGCTGAACTTCCTGCCAGAAAAACACACCGACTTCATCTTCGCCACCTTGGCGGAGGAATTTGGCTTTATCGGTTGTATATCTGTGCTGCTGCTGTTTGCCGCCGCCATCACCATTGCCCTGCGCATTGCTAGCGTTTCCCACAGCCATTTTGGCCGCCTAGGGGCAGCGGGCGTGACCGCGACCTTCGCGCTCTATGTGATGATCAATGGGGCGATGGTCATGGGCCTTGCCCCGGTTGTGGGTGTGCCCATGCCGCTACTGTCCTACGGCGGCACAGTTATGCTGACCGTCATGGTCGGTTTTGGACTGGTCCAGTCGGTCCGGGTTCACCGCTATTCCGAAATCACCAGTGGACGCGGCACCCTGCTCTAGCGGCTGAAGGCCGCGTCTGTGGCCCGGACCAGTCCGTCGATGACGCCCGGCTCTGTTGAGGCGTGACCCGCATCCCAGATCAGGTTGAAGTTCACTTCCGGCCAGCCGGTCTTGACCCGCCAAGCCGCGTCCATCGGGGTTACCACATCATAGCGCCCCTGCACGATCCAGCCGGGAATATGACGGATGCGGTCAAGGTTTTTGATGATCCAGTCGTCTTCCTCGAAGAAACAGCCATTCATGAAATAGTGGCACTCGATCCGAGCAAAGGCGACGGCGAAGGCGGTCTCGTTGAACTTGTCAGGGCGATCTACAGGGCCACGGATGGAGATGGTGTCGCCCTCCCATTGGCTCCAAGCCGCTGCCGCCTCCGCTTGCGCGACGGGGTCGGAGCCTGTGAGGCGCTTATGGAAAGCCGCCATCAGATTGCCGCGCTCCGCCACCGGGATCGGCGCGACATAACGCTCCCACACATCGGGAAACAGCATCGAGGCCCCGTTCTGATAGAACCAATGCAACTCGCGCTGAGAGCCCATAAAGATGCCGCGCAGGACCAGAGCCTCAACCCGTTCTGGATGGGTGATGGCGTAGGCAAGGGCCAGCGTCGAGCCCCACGAGCCGCCAAAGACGGTCCATTTTTCAAGGCCTAACTGAACGCGCAGTCGCTCAATATCTTCGATCAAGGTCCAGGTCGTATTATCCTCGAGCGAGGCATTAGGGGTCGAGCGCCCGCATCCGCGCTGATCAAACAGGACCATGTGCCAGCGTGAAGGATCGAAATAGCGTCTCATGGTCGGATTGATCGCACCACCCGGCCCGCCATGCAGGATCAGGCAGGGCTTGCCCTTGGGCCGCCCGCACTCTTCAAAAAAGACCGAATGACCGTCTTGTTCGGGCAGGAAGCCGCTGTTGAAGGGCTGGTTCTCAATATAGAGGCCCCGGCGCATGGCGGGGCTGGCGAGGGTCGAGGCGGTTGTCGGGTCCATGGTCTCGCCCTAGCGCGGAAACCGGCGATTGAGCCAGTCTAAAAAGATTGCATTCACCTCGTCGGGCTTTTCCTGCTGTGTCCAGTGACCGGAGTCTAGGACCAGCGCCTTTTCCAAATCCGAACAATATTTGCCCATCTTGTCGGCCATGGAGGGCGGCAGGACGGCGTCCTTCTCGGCCATGACCATCAGCGACGGAACATCGACCCGGTCTACCAGATGGGCGGAGTTCTCCCAATTGCGGGTAAAGTTGCGATACCAGTTGATGCCGCCGCGAAAGCCAGAATGGCGGTACATCTCGACATAGACGCCCAGTTCCTCATCCGTCAGGATCGGGCTGTCAGCCGCGCTGGGCACATAGTTGGGTATGGCCTTGTAGATCGGCTCGCGGGCCTCTTTGGCCATGGCTGCGTTGGGGCGGCGCAGATTAAAGCGGAAGGTTTTTTCCAGATCGGCCTCAAAGACGGCCTCGGCCTCACCCGGCTTTTGGAAATAGACGATATACATGTCCTCGCCCAAATTGTCGCGATAGAGCGCGATGGGGTCGCGGGACAGGCGTGGGATGAAGGGGGTGTTCAGGCCCATGACCCCGGCTGTGCGATCCGGATGGCGCAGGGGCATTTGCCAAGCGATCAGCCCGCCCCAATCGTGCCCGCACCAGATGGCCTTCTCGATGCCCAGATGATCCAGCAGACCGATAAGATCGTCGGTCAGGTGCTCCATATCAAAGTCGGTGACAGCCTCTGGCGACGAGGTCAGGCCAAAGCCGCGCTGATCGGGCGCTATGACCCAGCGACCGGCATCGCCCATCCCCTTGAGTTGGTGACGCCAAGAAAAGGCCAGTTCTGGCCAGCCATGACAGAAGATCACCGGAATGCCGCCGCGTGGACCGGCCTCATAGAAGGCCATTCGGATACCGTTGAGTTCGGCATATTGGACCGGCGGCATCAGCCGTTGCAGTGCGGTCATGTCTTTACCCCATCCCCTAGACCTTTTAGGCCCGCCTTCGTCTTGCCTATATGGATAGGGGGCAGAGGGGCTGTGTGCCAAGCTCTTTTGCCACCTTGGGCTTGCCCAGCCTTGCCGGGTGGTTCATGACCTGCCCATGACCGAGACCCAAATCCGTTCGTCGACCTTTGGCATTGTCATGCTGCTGGGCACCTTGACAGCCTTCGCCCCCATGTCCATCGACATGTATCTGCCAGCCTTCCCCGCCATTGGCCGCGATCTGCAGACCACACCGCAAGCCGTACAGACCAGTTTGGCCATTTTTTTCGCAGGCCTAGCCTTTGGTCAGTTCTTTGTTGGTCCGGCCTCTGATCGGTTCGGACGACGCCTTCCGGTCCTGATTGGCATCAGTGTCTATGTCGCCTCATCGATCGCCTGCGCCCTTGCCCCAACCATTGAGGTCTTGTGGGCGGCACGGGTGGCTCAGGCTCTGGGTGGGTGCGCTGGGGCGGTCGTATCCCGCGCTGTGGTGCGCGATCTGTTCAGCAGCCAAGAGATGGCGCGGGTCCTATCCCTGATGACCCTAGTCATGGGGATGGCCCCGATCCTGGCCCCGATGCTCGGTAGTGTCGTCCTTAGTCTCGCTGGATGGCGCGCGATCTTTTGGTGCCTAGCGCTGTTTGGAACGGTGGTGGGTCTGGCGGTGATTTTCTTGCTCAAGGAGACGCGCTCGCCCGAAACAGCGGCACAGGCGCGGGCGGAGAACCCTTTTCAGGCCTATGGCATCTTGCTGAAAAATCCCCGTCTGATGGGCTATCTGTTGGCCGGGGCGCTCAATAGCGCCTGCCTCTTTGCCTATGTCTCGTCCTCAGCAGACCTGTTCATCACCACCTACGGCATTTCGCCGGGGCAGTTTGGGCTCTATTTCGGGGTCAATGCGATCGGATTGATTGGCGCAGGTCAGGTGAACCGTCACCTGCTGCGTCGCCATAGCTTAGATCGCATCTTGAGTGTCGCCAGCATCGTGACCTTGGTGATTGGGGTGCTGATGATGGTCACGACCTCAACCGGCTTTGGCGGATTTTGGGGCGTGTTCTTGCCGATCTTTGCCCTGATGACCACCTTCGGCTTCATGCAGTCCAATACGGCGGCGGGGGCCTTAACCATCGATCCCCTCCGCGCCGGATCGGTCGCGGCCATGCTGGGCGGATCAGCCTTTGGCGTTGGAGCCGTATCTTCGGCCTTGGCGGGGATGATGCATGATGGAAGCGCCAAGCCCATGGCCCTGATCATCTTGGTCAGTGTCTTTGGCAGCGCGTGGGCCCTCTATGGTTTGGCCTTGCCCAAGCCCGCGCGGTAGGCCTGCCAAGCCAAGAGGCTCCAACCCGCCATCAGGCCAAGCCCACCGATAGGCGTCACGGCCCCTAAGATCCGAGGCGCTCCCAGCGCCATGGCATAGAGCGTTCCGGCAAAGATCAGGCCGCCGCCGAGGAACAAACCGGCCACGGTCTGCATCCGCTCCAGCCCTGCTCTGGTTAGGCTCAACGCCACCAGAGCCGCGACCGCGTGGACCAGTTGATAGTGCGCGCCGGTCTTGAGCCAGTCCTGGGCCTTCAGGTCCGTGATCGCGTGCGCCCCAAAGGCCCCGGCACCAACGGCGAGCAATCCGCTGACTGCGGCCAATGCCATCAGGATATTTTGTCGCGACGTCATTGCTTGACCCTTCGTCACCGTTGCAAAGCCTGCACAGGACCTTAACGTGACCCCGAACAAAGCGATATGGCCGCGACAGACGGTTTGAGCTGGTGTGGAAACGATAGAGCGAAGGACGACAACCATGACCTTGACCCGCGGGGACGACTATCCCCTTCACCAGACCCCTGAACCCATCGCCTATTCCGGCACCGACCGGAATTTCTATGATCGCTATTTCTTCAATGGCTATGCCGCTGAGGGTGACCGGATGTTTGCCGTGGCCCTTGGGGTCTATCCGCACCTGAACGTTATTGACGCGCACTTCAGCGTCATCCGCGACGGCGTGCAGGTCTGTCTCCATGCCAGCGCCTGCCTGAATATGGAGCGGATGAACATCGCCGCTGGCCCGATCAGCATCGAGATTCAAGAGCCGCTACAAAAGCTGCGGGTCATTGTTGACGACGCCAAGAACGGCATTAAGGCCGATATCGAATTTGTCGGCCGGTCCTTCCCGATTGAAGAGCCGCGCTTCATGCGCCGCATCGGTCCGCGCGCCTTCATGGACTATACCCGCCTGACCCAGAACGGCCACTATACGGGTTGGATCGAAGTCGACGGCAAGCGCGAGAGCGTCGATGGCTTTTGCGGCACCCGCGACCGCTCATGGGGCGTGCGTCCCGTCGGCTCACGCGATCCGCAAGAGATGATGCCGCCTGCACCGATGCAGTTCTATTGGCTCTGGTCCCCGACCAGCTTTGAGGATGGCAGCTTCTTCTTCCACACCAATGATGACGCCCATGGACGGCCTTGGAACACGCGCGCGGTCTGGGCTGCGGATCAGTCCAATGCGGAGGAACATGCTCACTTTGAGGCCGCCAAGGCCAAGGTCGAGTGGAAGTCCGGCACCCGTCACGCCACCCGCGCGGTTATTGATCTGGTTGATGAAGAGGGTGGCAAGGGGTCGGTGACCTTTGAACCTGAACATCAGTTCTTTATGCGCGGCATTGGCTATACCCATCCGACCTGGGGCCACGGCATTTCGCACGGGATGCTCGAGGTCGAGCGCGAAGACATCATCCTGAAGGATGTTGATGTTCAGCAGATGCATAATCTGCATATCCAAGCCATCTCGAAGGTCACCTATGTTGATGCCCACGGTCGCACGCGGGTTGGCCGGGGCGTGCTGGAGCAACTGGTGTTGGGGGCCTATGAGCCCGCAGGCTTCACCGGCGTGACGGACTTCGCAAAATGAGTTTGGCCGACCAGCTCTCGAGCTATTTGGGTCGTCTCTGGGGTCGTCCGGTGCAGGTGCTTGACCTGACCCGGATTCCCGGCGGGGCCAGCCGTGAAACCTACCGGTTCGATGTTGACGTCGATGGCGAGCGCAAGGGCTTGATCCTGCGCCGCGACCCGGTCGGTAGCCTGATCGATACGGACCGGCGCTTAGAATTCTTGGCCTATCAGTCCTTCTATGGTCGCGGGGTTCCTGCGCCTGAGCCGGTGGCGCTGGAAATGGCCGAGACCGAGTTGGAGCGCCCCTTCTTCATCATGGGCCGCATTGATGGGGGCAAGGCTGCCAGTCCCTTCACGGTGGATCCCTATGCTGCCCATGCCGCGACCATCGGCGAGCAGTTCTTCTCGATCCTCGGCACCATCGCCAAGGCCGATCCGGTTGGCCTGCAGATCAGCGAAGTGGCCGAAATGCCCGAACCTGCCGCCTGTTGGTCCAAGGAATTGGACTATTGGGCCAAGGTCATCGAGACCGACCAACTCCATCCTCAACCCATCGTCTGGGCCGCGATCCGCAAGCTTCGGCGCAATCCACCGCCGCCCGCTCAGAAGATCAGTGTCGTCCACGGCGACTATCGCACCGGTAACTTCCTGCATGACGGGGAGGGCAAGATCATCGCTATCCTCGATTGGGAAATGGCCCATCTGGGCGATCCGATGGAAGATCTGGGCTGGGCCATTGACCCGCTTTGGGGCCATTTTGATCCCGACAAGGTTGGGGGCATGATGCCGCGCGCCGAGGCCTTGACGCTCTGGGAACGGGTCAGCGGTCTCAAGGTTGATGAACAGGCGTTGGACTGGTGGTCGCTGTTCAATGCGGTCAAGGGCCAAGCCATCTGGACCTCATCGGCCCGTGAATATCGCGATAGCGGCGGCAAGGACCCGGTTCTGGCCCTCTCGGGTTGGTACACGGCCCGTCGTCACGACAAGATCATTGCTGATCGCCTTGCATCCTTGGAGGGCTGGGCATGACCCCCACCGCCGCAGAAGTTCTGATGGGTAATTTCATGGCTCTGATCGAGCCGCCGCCGCAGGAATCGGTGGGTGACTATATGGCCAGCCGCATTTCGGTCATCGGCATGAACTCCCTGCTCGCCAGCCAAGAGACGGAAATGGGAGCGGCTGTTCGGGTTTGGGAGAACGGTGCCATCTCGGCCCTGCTGTCCAAGGCCGGTGCGCCGTTAGCGGCCTCGACCGATGATCTCTCGATCACGGCTTTGGACGCCCTAAACGCCAAGCTTCGTCTGGCCCTGATCGCCGTTCATGAGGCGGTGGAGGCCAAGGGCGACGTGACGCTAGATCGCGAGATCTTGACCCTCTATCAGGCGATGGCCGACAGGCGCATGCTGGTCTTGCCCGTGATGCCGGGAAGCTGAGCGACCTTGTGGACCGACTCTGCTAGGGCTCGTCCATGAAACAGTGGATGCCCCTTGGCCTGTTCTACGCCACCATCTTTACGGTGATGGGGATCAGCACACCCTTCATGCCGGCCTGGTTTCGGGCAGAGGGCCTAAGCGGCGCGCAGATCGGCCTGATCCTGTCTGCGCCCATGATCGCACGCACCGTCACCGGTCCATTGATTGCGCTTTGGGCGGATGGTTTTCGGCTGCGGCGCACACCGGTCATGCTGTTGGCGGCAGGCTCGGCCATCGCCTATGGGGCCATTTCGCTGTTAGAGGGCTTTTGGTTCTGGTTTGCGGCCTGGTTTTTGGCCTCGTCTCTGGTCGCTACGCTTCCGCCCCTCACCGACGTTTTGGGCCTGAGAATGGCGCGGCGAGAAGGCTTTGCCTATGGCTGGCCGCGCGGGATCGGGTCGGTCGCCTTTGTGCTGGCCAATATCGGGATGGGGTGGGCGCTGACCCTCTTTTCCCACCAAGCGATCCTCTATGCGACCATAGGCTTTTCCGCCCTGTGCGGCCTTGGCGCTTGGATCCTGCTGCCCCCTGAGCCGGTGCAGGAGGGCGCGCAACTGAACAGTCGCGATCGTCTGAAAGGCCTCGGTAATCTGTTCCAGAGCCCAATGTTTCTGTGGGCCATCTTTTCCAGCGGCCTGATTCAAGCCGCCCACGCCTTCTATTATGCATTTTCCACTCTGATCTGGCAGGCCCAAGGCATCCCGGCCAGCACCATCGGAGCCCTCTGGGGCTGGGGTGTGATCGCCGAGGTCGGCTTTATGTGGTTCCTCGAAGGGGTGCGTCGGCGCCTTGGCCCTGAGACCATGTTGATCATCGGCGGCGTCTGCGCGGTCCTACGCTGGATCGCGATGGGCTTTTCACCGCCGGTGCCGATGCTCTTTGCCTTGCAAGCCCTGCACGCCTTGACCTTCGCGGCGGTGTTCATGGCCTCCTTGCCCCTGATCGAGCGTCACAGCCCGCCTGAAAGTGCCTCGGCGGCTCAGGTGGTCAATTCGGCCCTATCGAGCGGTCTACTGATCGGACTGGCCACCAGTGTGTCTGGCCCCCTGTTCGACCATGTTGGGGCCAGGGGCTATTGGGCGATGGCGCTCATGGCCCTGACTGGACTGTTGGTCGCGTTGAAGCTTCGCAGTTTGACGGCGGGTTTGAAGGCGTAAGGAAAACAAGGCCCCCTTCGGCCCTTCGGGCCACTTCCCCCAGAGGGGGAAGATTTAAAACTCCAAGATCTTCCCCCTCTGGGGGAAGTACCGGCGAAGCCGGGGAAGGGGGTTTCGTTTAAGAAAACAAGTAAGGCCCTCACCCAACCCTCTCCCACAGGGAGAGGGCTAGCACCGATAAGCCCTCGCCCCCTTGGGGGGGAGGGTCGGGTGAGGGGGTCGTCCACGGCCCGTCGAACTAAAGGCTCACCCCCAAAGGTCGCGGCTTGGCGGCATGATCACGGAGCCAACAAATTCCAATCCCGGCTCGCGGTCCTTGGCCAAGAGGAGTGGCCCGTCGAGATCTACGAACCCGACCCCTTGGGCGATGATCATAGCGGGGGCCATAGAGAGGGACGTGGCCACCATGCAACCGGCCATGACCTCTAGGCCCAAGGCCTGCGCCTCTGCCTTCAGGAGGAGGGCCTCGGTAAGGCCGCCGGTCTTGTCGAGCTTGATATTGACCGCCCCATAGCGCCGGGCGCAGAGGGCAATGTCTTGGCGCGTGTGCAGGCTCTCGTCGGCGCAGAGGAGGACCGGGCTCTGATAGCCTTCCAAAGCCTCATCTTCTCCCGCCTTGAGGGGCTGTTCGATCAGCTTGACGTCCAGCTTGGCGAAGTCCGGGGCCAGGCGGACCAGATCGTCAAAGCTGAGGGCCTCATTGGCGTCGACCACCAGTCGGGTCAGCGGGGCGGCGACCCGGACGGCCTCGACCCGGTCCAGATCATCTGGCCCGCCGATCTTCAGCTTGAGCATGGGACGTTTCGCGGACCTCGCAGCGGCCTCACCCATGGCTTCGGGCGTGCCAAGGCTGATGGTGTAGGCCGTCTTGACTGGGTCCAGACGCGCATAGCCCGCGCGTGCGGCGGCGGGAACGCCCGTTTGCTTGGCCTGAAGGTCCCAGAGGGCACAGTCCAGCGCATTGCGGGCCGCGCCAGCGGGCAGGAGGGTCTGCAGCGCGGCAAGGTCAGCACCGGCCTCAATGGCGGCCCGAACCTGCTCAATCTGATCCTGCACCCCGGCCATGGTCTCACCATAACGGCCATAGGGAACGGCTTCACCGCGACCGGTCATGCCATCTTGGGTGATCGTGACCAGTGCCACATGGGCCTCGGTCTTGGCCCCGCGCGCGATGACAAAGCCGCCCGCAATGGGCCAGCGCTCGTCGCTAAAGGTCAGTTGGCGCACGGCGATGATGGCTATTCCGTATCGGCGAGGGCTGCGGCATAGAGCAGATAGGCGCGGCCCTGCTCATTGGACAAAAGGGTCGGCATGAGGAAGCCCTCGCGATCGCGCGAGGCGGCATCGACGATCATATTGGATTGAATTTCGACAAACCGCTCAGCCTTGGTCATCAGGCCCCGGTCAGACTGCAGGCGTTTGGCTAGGCGGCGGATCGAGTTCTGGGCCAAGGCGGTGACCTTATCCAAGGCCGCATCATAGTCGCCAGCATTGATCGATGAAGCGATCTCCTCAACGCTTGCCCTTGGTAGAAGCGATTGGGTGTCGATCTTCATATCGTGGATCTCCTGAGCCAAGATCGGCCCAAGCTGTTCATCCTCGACAAAGTCCTCTTCCAGTGAGGTCAGAAGGTCCTTCCACGTCCATTGGTCAGACTTTTCCGCGCCGCTGCCAAGGTTCACAGGTGTGACGGAAGGTACCGGTTCAGCGGTTGGTGCTGGGGTCGGAGCAGGCGGTGCCTCAATGGCGGGCGTCAATTTCAGGCGCGGACGCGGCGGACTGTCGTCGGGACGGACCAAGGGCCGCGTGAGGGGGGCAGGCCTTGTCGGTGAGGCCGGTGGCGTGCGCAAGACGGGGCGACCCGCGACGGGTTGGCGTAAGCTGGAACTGACCGCCAGCGGTGGCCTTTCGGCTAAGGGGGCAGAGACCGGCGACGGGGTTCTCTTGCCCATGGCTTCCAACTGCATGACCGCAAGGCCGAGCGCCTCATAGTTGCGCCGGACGCGATCTTTGAACTCAACATCGAAGGTCTGGCTGTCCTCAGCGGCGCGCCGCGCGGCGAGCGTCAGGTCCTCAATGCCTTGGATCAGGCCTTGAGCCAGTCCTGAGGTGACGATCTCAGCCTGACGTGCCGCTTCCTTGGGCAGGTTGGCCATGCGCGCTTCGAGGCTGGCCAGAAGCTCGGCAAATTCAGACACCACGGCGCGGGTCGAGACCAGCCCCTCGGTCAATTGCTCTGACGAGCGCGCGCCGGCCTCTTCGGCAAGGCGAGCGGACTGTTCAATCAAGGTCCGCGCTTCGCTGAGGCGCGCCTCGAACATGGCTTCAGCCTGTTGACCAGCGGTGAAGGAGGCCTCGCCCAACTGATCGATCTGTCCCTTGACGTGGGCCATCTGCTCTTCAGCCGCCAGACGGGCCTCCTCGGCGGCCTGCACCATCGTGTCGATCATGTACTGGGTTTCAGCCAGAAGCACGTCGCGGTGGCGCAGGGATGCGTCGGTCAGGGCGCTGAGCGAGTCAACAGCGGCGCTGGCAATGGCGGCCCTGTGTTGGCGGGCGGCATCGCTCATGGCCTCGGCGCGGTCAATGCTGGTGCCTGCGAGATCATCGAACTGCTGATTGGCGTCGGTGACCGATTGGGTCACGGCGTTCGCAGCCTCAATCGACTGGCTGACCAGAATGGCCAACTGGTCGTGGCGTTCAGCAAAGGTCTGCTCGAACTGTTCCTGCTCGGCCTTTAGGCTGTCGACGGTGGCGGACAACATGACCCTTTGCCGATCCATTCCGGCGTCGGCGTCGCTCATGCGATCATAAACCGTGCGGCTTGCGCTTTCGAGACGCTCGATCTGGACCTCTAGGCCTTGGCCAGCCGCCTGGGTGCCGCGATTGGCATCTTCGGCGGCGGCGGTCAGGTCGGCGGCCCGCGCGGTCAGGGACGCTTCGGCTTCGCGCAATTGGGTCTCCGCCAGATCAGAGGCTTCGGCGACCATCCGGGCTTGACGCTCGACGCTGCTGACCACGCGGTCGGCCTGATGATCGAGCGCAGAGGTGACCCGGCCGAGGGCTTCTCGTTCTTCGCTCATCACTTGGGTCACGTGCTGGGTCGTGCGGATCGACTCGTTGGCCGCTTCGAGGAGGCGGCGGGTTTCTTCGGCCAGACCTTCGCGCAGGGCGGTCAGTTCGATCCGCGCCCGGCTGGCAGCATCGGTTGCCCCATTGATCTCCGAACGGATGGCGGCAACGGCTGACCCTGCCGCCACAGCGGCGTTGGTGACCGGAGCGGCGAGATCCTCGGCCAGACCCTTGGCCCGCTCAGCCTCGCGCGCGAACCGGGCACCTTGATTGAAGGCAAAGGCCGAGAAGCCGATGAAGCCGACCGGGGCGAGGGCCAAGAAGCCGAAGACCGCCGTGGTAAAGGGTTCGAAGGCAAAGGGGCCCACGCGGCTTTGAAATCCGACGGCAAAGGCTAGCAATCCGCCGATCCACAGGGCCGAGGCGAGGAGCGCGAACAGATAGACCTCCAGTGAGGCCGTAGTGCGCTTGGTGGCGGTCTTCGGCCTAGCCGGACCAGTAACAACGCGCGGCGCAAAGAGGGGCGTCTCGTCTTGCTGCGTGGGAGAGGTTTCTGGGCTGGTCTCGACCTCGACTGCTTGATCCGTTGTGGCGAGGGCACCGAGCGACTGATCAGAACGCATCTGTGTGGGCGTCTCAAGGTCATCGTCCTGCAAGCCCGTTTCGGTCAGCCGGGTCTCAGTGTCGCGCTGCGCCATGGCGGCTGAGGCCTTCTCAAGCGGATTGCGGGTGCCGTGAGGGGGCTCGGCATCGGGCTCAAGCGCTGTTGGGCTATAGTCATAGGCAGAGTTTGGCCCATCTGTGGCGGCGTCAAACGGCGCTTGGGTCGTCGCATCGCCGATATTGGACGCGCCGCTTCCAGAGCCTGATGTCTTTTTGACCTTCATTGCCGACCTTGTCTGCGGCATGCACACCGGAAAATAGGTGCCGGAGGGTTCATCCGCTTCCGGAAAACTATCGAGTAACAGGGCGTCCGCAAAGATGCTTTTACGCTTTTCTTCGGATAGGCCATGCCTATTGTTGGGGACAAGGACGAGATGGAGCCGTTATAGGGTTTTGTTTTCGGAAATCATGTCTCAAGGGTTGGAATCTCAGGCGCGATGAGCAGGTTTGACCCAAAGAATGGCAGGCAGCCCCGCAAGGGTGAGTTGCTCTATCTGTGCATGGGTCTGAACCAGCCGGGCTATAAGCTGCCCCTGTTCGATGACAGTGGTCAGAGGATCCATTCGGCGATCATTCAGTCCTGCGTCGACTGCGGATGGGCCGAGCCTTGGTTCGCCAATCCTCTCGCGCCCGATTGGCTGGTATGTCGCCTAACCGTTGCCGGGGTTCAGGCTGCATGGCTGGCTGAAGGCGTGAACGACGACGTCGACAAAGACCCGCTTGCCCTGCGCGCTAATGGCTAGCCTGCAAGGGCTTGGGGATCGACCTGCATGCGCGGCCTGTACCAGATGGACTGTAGTCGCTCTGGCGTTTCGATCTTTGGGCTAGGGGTTTTCAGTTTGCTTTTGAGCGCAAGCTGGTCAGCAAGATAGGCCCAAACGGCCTCAATCTCCTTCGCAGCCGCGCTGCCTGGAAACTGTTCAGCCGCCGACAGTCCGCAGGATATGGAGGCCTGAAAAGCCGTCCGGGAGCGAAAACAGCAGGGCGCGACAGGAAGGCCAAAGCCGACAAGAATGTCGATCGCTTCCTTTACCAAGGTCGGCTCCCGACCATTGCGTTGTGATGGGGCCTGATTGAGCAGAATGACGCTCTTGAGTTTGAGTGACTTCAGGGTCGTGACCATGTCAGTCATGGTTCGCAGATCCATCACCGTCGGGCGGGAGACCAGCACCGATAGGTCGGCCGCCTTTGCCGCTTGGAGCGAGATTTCCGGAGAGGCTGAGGGTGTGTCGAGAATGAGAAGGTCGAGCCCGGCCCTGTCCGCCGCAAATTGCGCGGGGAAGAGTGAGCCGCGTTTGAACGGACTGACTGCTGGGCCGTCCGCCTTGCGCCCTTTGGCCCAGTCGACGGATGATCTTTGGGGGTCCAAATCACCAATCATAACCCTGTATCCAAGGTTATGAGCGGTGACCGCCATATTCACCGACAGGGTGGTCTTGCCGGTTCCGCCCTTATTCGAAATGAAAGCTATCGTTTTCATCGTCTTGAGAATCCACACCTTGTCAGCTATCGGAATCAATTTCAATTTACAGTCTATAAATGTGGTTTAAACATTAAATTCTTAAATAGTGATAGTAATTTCTTTGGGTAACCTCGCGATCGAACAGCGCGTCAATGTGGGTACAGGTCAGCGGCCCATAGAAAAACCCTCCCCCTGAGGTCAGGGAGAGGGTTGATCTGGATCGGTTCAGGGACCCGTCTTTCGAGGGAGTCCCTGAGGGTCTAGATCGACCTATTTGGCTTTCGCCATTTCGGCCTTGGCCTTAGCGGATTCGCTCAGGACATAGGCCCGGATCGATTCGGACTGATCGTTGGTCAGATAGTCCTTGAAACTGATCATGCCCATGGGCTGGCGCGCGCCATCAATGACGACGGACTTCCAGTTTTCGGCTGACAGCAACATCGGCGATGTCTTCAGGTCTGGCAGATAGGTGCCAGAGA
The DNA here is from genome assembly GCA_947441065.1 of Caulobacteraceae bacterium. Classification (GTDB taxonomy): domain Bacteria; phylum Pseudomonadota; class Alphaproteobacteria; order Caulobacterales; family Caulobacteraceae; genus CAISGS01. The sequence continues at coordinate 3,848 of CANESI010000010.1, read as the reverse complement.
CGCTCGCACCGTGGCAGACCGAGCAGTTGGCGTGATAGAGCGCGAAGCCATCTGTGACGGAGCCCTTAGAGGTCACGCCAGTCAGGTCGATCTGCATCTTCTCCGCCAGAGGCTGTTCGGGAACCTTGGCGGTTCCGCCCAGCTTGAAGACGATCAGACGGCCTGGCAGACGCTGACGGTCGGGCAGGAAGACATTCGCCGCCAGAGGTGCCGCGCCGCCATAGCCAACCATCAGGGCGATATATTGCTCACCATCGATCGAATAGGTCGAGGGGGCTGCAATGATGCCGTTATGGGTCTTGTAGCTCCAAACCTTGGAGCCATCCTTGGCATTATAGGCTGCGAAAACGCCTTCAGCCGAGCCTTGGAACACCAGATCACCGGCTGTTGCCAGAACGCCAGCGTTCCAGAAATAGGGGTGTTCTACGGTCCAGCGTGCCTTTTGCGCGACGGGATCCCAAGCGATCAGGTGGCCCTTCATCATGGCCTTAACAGCCTTACGAGCCGCGTCACCGTCTGGAAGGGCGGTGGCCAGCGTATCAATGCCGACATTCCACTTGCCCTGCTGATGGGTATATTTGCCGTCATCCATATAGCCGAAAGGCACCGTCATGGCTGGGATATAGACGAGGTTTTCCTTGGGGCTGTAGGCCATCGGGTGCCAGTTGTGACCGCCATAGGGGGCGGGCATGGCCAGGGCAGGGTTCTTTTCATACCGTGCGCCGGGCACCTCGATGGGACGGCCAGTCTTCTGGTCGACGCCCGTGGCCCAGGTGATGGGGATGTAGTTCTTGGCCGAGATCAGTTCGCCGGTCGCGCGGTCCAGAACGTAGAAGAAGCCGTTCTTGGGGGCCTGCATCACGACCTTTCGGGCCTTACCGTCAATATCCATTTCGGCCAGCATGATGTGCTGCGTGGCGGTATAGTCCCAGCTGTCGGCGGGGGTGGTCTGATAGTGCCAGACATAGTCGCCATTGTCGGGCTTGAGCGCCACGATGGAGGACAGGAACAGGTTGTCACCCTTGCCGTCCGAACGCTTCAGATGGTTCCAAGGCGAGCCATTGCCGGTACCGATATAGAGAATATCGAGGTCTGGGTCATAGGCCATGGCGTCCCACACGGTGCCGCCGCCGCCGGTCTTCTTCCAACCTTCACCGAACCAAGTGCCTTTGGCCTTCTCAGCCAAAATCTTGTCCGAGGCCGCGCCGTCTGGCTTACCCTCTGGATTGGGGGTCGTATAGAAACGCCAGGCCATCTTGCCGGTGGCCGCGTCATAGGCTGACAGATAGCCGCGCACGCCATATTCGGCGCCGCCATTGCCGATCATGACCTTGCCCTTGATGACACGGGGGGCACCGGTGATGGTGTAGGGCTTGGACTGGTCGACGGTCACGACGGACCATTTGACCTTGCCGGTCTCGGCATCCAGAGCGATCAGGCGGCCATCGAGGGCTCCGACATAGACCATGCCGTTCCAAACCGCGACGCCGCGATTGACTGTGTCACAGCAGGCGCTGAAGCCGCGCTTGCCATCGACCTTGGGGTCATAGGACCACTTGGGCGCGCCGGTCTTGGCGTCGAACGCATAGACCTTGGACCAGTTGGTGGTGGTGTAGAGGGTGCCGTCGATGATCAGAGGCGTGGCCTCTTGACCGCGGTCAGTGTCAAATTCGTGCGACCAGGCCACGCCCAGCTTCGCAACCGTGTCGGTATTGACCTGAGTCAGGGGGCTGAAGCGCTGTTCCGAATAGGTCCGTCCATAGGACATCCAGTTACTGCTATCGGCATCGGCCGCGGTCAAGCGAACGGCATCGACCTTGCCCGCCTTAGGGCCGGGCTGACATGCTGCTAAAAGCAGGGACGCGGTTAGCGCCCCAATGATTGTAAATTTACCCATCTGTTCCCACCCTGATTTCGACCCACTTGTCGCGAGACGATTGATTAGTATCTAGGTTGACACCGATCATGTTGCATCGGCGCGCCGATGGCAACGGTTCAAGGGCCAATAAAGGGTTGCTTCGCGCCCATTAAGCGCCTTCGGTCGGGTTTGATCTTTAAACAGGACGACGTCTCGAATGATTATGGATATGCCTAACGCCCAACCGCTCGCGCAGGTCGAAGCCGCGCCGGTTGAAACCATCGTCGTTCGGGCGGCCCGTCTGTCTCCATCCCCCACCGATCCGGTCTTTTCTATCGTTCGATTGAAGGCGCAGGACCTACAGGCCTCGCCGCGTCTGGACGAGGCTTTGAAAGCGGTTCCGGGGGCCTCTCTGTTTCGCCGCACCTCCAGCCTTTCGGCCAATCCGACCTCGCAAGGGGTGTCTTTGAGGGCCATAGCCCCGTCCGGCGCTGGCCGGGCCCTCGTGACACTCGACGGCGTGCCCCAAAACGATCCCTTCGGCGGTTGGGTCATCTGGACCGCGCTGCCTCCAGAAGGTCTGTCAGGAGCTTCGGTCGTTCGTGGTGCCGGTGCTGGGGCCTATGGCGCAGGAGCCTTGACCGGTGTGGTCAGCCTTGATGAGGCCGGACCGGATAGCGGCTATATCTTGGACCTTTCGGCGGGTGAATTGGGCGCACAAAGGCTGGCCCTGTCTGCGGCCACGGGTCCGCTCTTGATCGTGGGCAGCAAGGAACAGTCGGACGGCTATGTGCCGGTGCGCGGCGCAAAGGCGGGCGCGGCAGATGTCCGGGCGGGTCTGGACACATGGACCGCTTCCGCTCGCTTGCAGGGCGATATTGGCAATGCCGTCGGGGCTCTGCGGATCGGTGCCTATGAAGAAGGGCGAGGCGCTGGCCTTCGCGGGGCCAATAGCCGGGTTGAGGGCCAGCAGGCCAGCCTGACGCTGGTGCGCGATGCGAGGCTAAATGCGGCCGGTTGGCGGCTGCAGGCTTGGGCTCGCCAGTCCGATCTGGCCAACAGTTCCGCCGCCGTGGCCGCAGGGCGGGCGACCACCACCCCAGCCAATGAGCAATATGAGACCCCCTCGACGGGCTACGGCGCCAACGCCGCTTGGCGCTGGGTTCAGCCCGGTTGGAGTGCTGAGGTCGGAGCCGACGCGCGACTGACCGACGGCGAGGTGCACGAAAGGTTCCGGTATCTGAACGGCGTCTTTACCCGCGATCGCCGCGCCGGGGGGCAGACCCAGGTGATCGGTGCCTATGCCGAGGCCTCGCGCCAGATGGGGCCTTGGTTGCTGGCCGGCGGGGCGCGGGTGGACCGCTGGTCGGCCAGTGATGGCTTCCGCCGCGAGCGCGATATCCAGACCGGTGCCGTGACCTTAGATCAGACCTCGGCTAATAAGGATGGCATCCAGCCCACGGCCCGCCTTGGCCTTCGCCGCAGTCTGGGGGAGAACCAGTGGATCAGAAGCGCGGTCTATTCCGGTTTCCGGACCCCGACCTTGAATGAGCTTCATCGGCCCTTCCGCGTTGGCAATGACGTGACCGAGGCCAATCCCGGCCTCAAGCCCGAGCGGTTGGGCGGGCTTGATCTGGCCATCGGCGGCGATCAGGCTTGGACCTGGAGCCTTGGCGGATTCGTCAATCGCATCAGCGACCCGATCACCAATGTCACGGTCGGAGTCGGGCCAAAGACCTTCCCAACCGCCGGGTTCATTCCGGCGGGCGGCGTCCTTCGCCAGCGCCAAAATGCCGGACAGATTGATGCCTACGGTATCGAAGCCGAAGCCTCGACCGATCTGACCCAGACGCTCAAGCTGCGCGCGGCGATCTCGGCGACCCATGCGCGGGTCGATGGCGGCACCACTGCAGCGCAGCTCAATGGCAAACGCCCGGCCCAGACCCCGGAGGTGACGACGGTCGCCTCACTGACCTGGACACCTTTGCCG